>JBGQJU010000015.1:0-69158 GCA_041499185.1 Pyrinomonadaceae bacterium
ATAAACGCTGAATGCATCTAAGCGTGAAGCCAGACCCAAGATTAATCCTGCCAGTGAGACTCCTCGTAGACCACGAGGTTGATAGGCTGGAAATGTAAGTGCAGTAATGTGCTCAGTTGACCAGTACTAATCAGTCCCTTGGCTTGACCATAAAATTTACTCAAGCAACATGCTTCGCGCTTGCGCGGCTTTTGGAATCTGGAATTTGTAGATTTCAGAGTTTAGACTTGCCTTGGTCACTATTCGATTTTCAAAGCTCTTCTTTGAAATCTGAAATCTGAGATCTCGAATCTGAGATCTCGAAAAAGTTTTCCGGTGATTTTGTCGGCAGGGTCACACCCGTTCCCATCCCGAACACGGAAGTTAAGCCTGTTGGAGCCGATGGTACTGCGCGGGTAACTGCGTGGGAGAGTAGGAAGTCGCCGGGATTATCACCAGAAGCCCGCTCGGTGTTAAGCTGAGCGGGCTTCTTCGCGTTCTCACTCAATCATTTGTCGTAGTAATTGGGTGGTTTCTAAGCTAAAATTACAAGCGAAACATGAGTTCAGCATTACAAAGAGTGCATATAGGCGAAGTCGTTCGCAATGCTGTCGTATTCAAGCCGGGAAACTCGCAGGAACGCTTTGTGAACTCAGACCTGCTTATCGAGACGGTCGCCCGTTTCTTTTCGCTCCTTCGCGAGCGACAAATCGAATACGTCCTGGTTGGTGGCATAGCTTTGCTTCAGTACATCGAAGGCCGCAATACCGAAGACATCGATCTCATTATGGCCTTGTCCTCGCTGGATCTAATACCTGAGCTTGTCGTCGAGACTCAAGATGAGGATTTCGCTCGCGGCCGGTTTGGCGACTTGAAGGTAGACGTCCTTCTCACCAGCAACCCGCTGTTTGATCAAGTGCGTCGCCGCTACACGACGACTCAACGTTTTGTCGAGCAGGACATCCCCTGCGCCACAGTCGAAGGCTTGATCCTGTTGAAGCTCTACGCGCTTCCTTCGTTGTATCGCCAGGGGAACTTTACGCGCGTGGGTCTTTACGAAAACGACGTGGCCACACTGCTCCACGTCCATAACCCGCCAATCGAGCCAATGCTTGACGAACTAGCTTCCTACTTGAGTGAGAGTGATTTGTCGCAAGTAAAGCAAATCGTAAAAGAGATCCAGCAGCGCATCAGTCGCTTCGAGGGGCGCAGGTAGTAGGTGACGGTTGTACGGGGCGGTAGCCCGACCGTGAGGGAGGGCGCATGTGGCTGCTTCACCTGACCTCCGACCCCTGATCTCTGATCTCTGTCGGTTGCGTGGGAGAGTAGGAAGGCGCCGGGATTATTAAATGAAGCCCGCTCAGGGTAAACTTGAGCGGGCTTTTTTCGTTATGTTCAATCCGAACCGAACGGTCGCGCCTTTCCAGCGCGAAGCAACGATATTAGCAACCATGCAAAGCGCGTGGACGCCTGTACCAAATCTCGCTTAGGATAAGGCAGGTAGGAAAAGTAGTGAACCACCGACTGAGACTTATTTTTGTTGCTGTTTTGCTCGTCTTGTCTTCGGCTATTCTAACCAAATCACAAAATCTACGTCTCGATGATCATGGTTTTATCCAAGTGACTTGCGGGCTGAATTCGATTTCGGAATACGGTCACTACGATGCGATAGACCGCGACGGTGAATCGGCACTGTAGCTTGGGTGAACCTAAATGCGTGTGCGGCCATACAACCTGAGTAACTTGGAAATTCGCTTCACCTTCGTCGCGAAATTGCGAACGAAGGCCAGCAGAAAACCGCTGGCCGTATCTTCAAGCGTCCGCGCAGTGGACGGTCGGAAATAGGCCGGCGATTTAACGTCGGGTAAGCGTACGTCGATAACAATTAGAGACCGTGAAACGGGCGACAGAGGTTAGTTGAACAACGAAGGCTATCTGAGTTAAGTGGGAAGATCAGAACTTCCACTCCTCCTCAAATGTTTTCAAGTGTAATTCCGCGATCTTGCTATGCGCTGGTCGCTCCGTGTCTCTTTGTCTTTCTTCCCAATGAACTGCGACGGATAAATAGATCAACGCAGAACGCGCCATCTGAAGAAGCCGGATCGTCTTGTTGTACAGCTCTTGCCGAGGGATAGCGAATGCTAACCGATCCCGAAATGGCTCTCTCATAAATGGTGGGAGCCCAAATTCCAGAACCTTCAAGTATTTGTGTTCAATGTGATCACGGATGCTCTTCAACTCCTGACCGTCAGGCTCAATTGCTTCTCTAAAACCGGCAGTATCTTCAAAAAGATCTTTGCTCAGCCAAAACAGGCCCCTCAGCGGCCAGTTCCTACGAGTTTCAAATTCAGGTCGAAGGCCTCTCTTCTTTTGGCGGTCCCGATACCAAAACGTCCTAAACGTTACTAGCTTTTCGTCAATCCCAAGTTCAAGATAACTGTTTAAGAAGAACGCCACTTTATCAAAAATGGAATAGGAGACACGATAAGCCGCTTTTACTTTCTCCACTGCGAGGGAGTAGGACGGATGATCCAACGTGTTGTAAAGCACAACCCGCTTATCGGAGAAGTGCACTTCGGTTGACGTAGTTGCCTGAAAATAGAGATATCTGGAAGAGATGAATTCCTGCTTCAACTGGTTATATAGCCCCTCAAAGTGAAGCCCTTCTCCAACGGGTCTGGTAAGAGATGGGAGTATTACATTGTCTCCCCCAGCACAAGGCTGCTCTGTCATATCGTTTAGGTAATTTAAGAATAGGCGTTTCTCCAGGCACCAGCGTCGATAATGACGCTCGTTCTTACCCGCACCCAGAGACCTATACCAATTGAACTTGTGCTTTCCTTTTCGATTTCGCTCTTGAAGCGCTTCCACCCCGAATTGCCGTTGCGCAAAATATTCTCGTGCCATCCTGCGAATCATCGGTGAGCGAAGAGCCTCGGATAGCATTCGCTGGGCTTCATCTATCATAAGTATTGAATCATGTCGTCGCGGAATCGAACGAGCATAATCATATAGGCCTGACCCTCGATTACCTAAACACATGCCGAAGTCTGGCATAATCTGCAATGCCCTATTCCAATACTCTTGTGCCTCAACAAAACGACCAACGTGATTCATTAGGTTGCCAAGATTCGTCAATAATTGACACCTTCGATATTTCACGGTCTTACCAAATTCTGGATTGTTAAGGGCTATGCGAAAATTTGTGACTTCCTGTTCAATCTCGTTTTGCTCCCAATTCCACGATGCGACCGTACCGGCTCTCTCTACCGCCCTTAAGTTCGACCAAGCATTTCCTAAAAAATAGTGAAGCATTATTGACTGCCTGCCGGTAAGTTTTCGGTTGCGCAGTTCGTCTCCAAGCTTCAAAGCATGTGTTAGCCCGTCGCGCTGTCTTGAATCAAGAGCAGTGTCTATCAAATCCGCGAGATGGTTGAGAGCTTTCTCAATTGCAAGTCGCTTTACTGTCTTGCGTCGCATTAGTCTTCGGTAATGAATCAAGGGAGCGGTGCTTGGAATGCCTTCGCTTATTATTCCTGGTGACGATTGATTTTGCATGTCCACTACAAATTCTACCGCCATCGTTGTCACACGCAAATTCTAAGCGTCCGTTAATAACAATCAAAGCCCGTGAAACGGGTGACAGAGATTACAGAACCGGGAGCAGTAGCGACCGGATCCCGACGCTCGACTTGGGAAGATCCACAAAATAGAGAGTCAATGCCATGCGAGTTGAATGCTGGCATCCCCTCGCCACCGCTCGGGGTTCTGTACCGAAGCCCTCCCTCACGGTCGGGCTACTGCCCCGCTCCGCGGATTTATTCGCCATAACTTCGTGAATGATTGCGGGTCGGTTACACTTGACGACAGCCAATGTCGTTCAACACTTACTTTCGCGCGTCCTCCTACGCAATGATCGCGGTTGCGATGCTGGCGCTGTGGTTGGCGGGCGGGATGAATCTCGCTCTGGCGGTGGCTTTCGCCCTGGTGATGATCAGCGCCTGGCAGTTCGAAGGCACGAAGTGGCAACTGTCAGAACGGGTCGGATTGATCGTCGTGCTGCTTTCGCTGCCGCTTTTCTATCTCGACTGGAAGTTTCTTGGGTTGTATCCCGATCTGAATCCTCTGCAACCAGGCGGCCCGCACAAGACCGCGGGAGTCAGCGCGCTGGCGCATCTCATTCTGTTTCTGTCGGCGATCAAGTTGCTGCAGGTAAAAGCGGATCGCGATTGGGTATTTCTTTACCTCATCTCTTTTTTCGAGGTGCTGCTTGCCGCCGGGCTCAGCCTGAGTCCGGTGTTTCTGGCGTCGCTTAGCGTCTACCTGGTTTGCAGTCTCTCAACCGTGATCGCTTTCGAGATTCACAAAGCGCGTCGCAACCTGAAGCCTGCGGAGACGCGTTTGCTGGTTGCCCCGGATTCCGTAATCTTCAAGCGGTTAGCACAACACGGAGCGCGCCGCGCAAACATTGAAGTAAAGCACTTGCCGATTACCGCTGTTGTCTTGCTGGTATTGATCTTCATGCTGGCGCTGCCGCTGTTTCTAATTGCCCCTCGTGCCAGTTCGGCATCGTTCACTCGCGGCGGAGCCGGTCTAACGAACCTTATCGGCTTTTCCGAAAGCGTTACGCTCGGAGAGATCGGCACTCTCAAGCAGAATAACGACGTGGTGATGCGCGTTCGTTTGGAAGACGCGTCACCCACAGGCCTTCACGAACTGAAATGGCGTGGCGTGGCGCTGGATGAATTCACCGGACGAGGCTGGAAAAAATCTCTCGAAGCGCGGCGCTCGGCACAAATAGGCAATGAACGCGGCTTCTATCAACTCGGCACCACCGAAGCTCTGCATCGGCTGACAACGCAGACGATCTTCCTTGAGCCGATCGATACCGCCGTACTCTTTGCTGCCCCGCGCCCCGTCGCGCTGCAGGGACCGTTTCCGTTCATTCGCGTCGACAGCGAAGGCTCCATCCAGTCGCGTCATCACGAGCTGGATCGCGTCATCTACAGAGCTGTTTCAGACACGGCCGAGCCAAATCCGGCTCCGCTGCGCCGCGATATGCGTCCGTATCCAGCGTCGTTCGCTCGTTACCTGCAAGTTCCCGCACCGCTTGATCCGCGAATTAGTGATTTGGCGCGCGCGATCGTCATCAACTCAGACGCGCGCAATCGCTACGATGCCGCCAGGGCCATCGAAAGGCAACTGCAAACCAGTTACGGCTACACTTTGGAGATGAAGGCCGGCGGTCCTGATCCGCTTGCCGACTTTCTCTTCAATGTGCGCGCCGGGCATTGCGAGTATTTTTCATCAGCGATGGCCGTCATGCTGCGGACCAGGGGCATCGCCACGCGCGTCGTGAATGGCTTCTTGAGCGGCGAATACAACGACGCAGCGGGCGCTTATACCGTTCGCCAGAGCGACGCGCATTCGTGGGTTGAAGTGTATTTTCCGGAAACGAATTCTTGGGTGACGTTTGACCCCACGCCCGCAGCCGGACGCGCTGCGCCAGAACGCACCGGCCTGGCCGCTTACCTGGGAAAGTACACCGAAGCATTTGAACTGTTGTGGTTCCAATATGTCGTTGGCTACGACAAGCAGGAGCAGCGCTCGCTCGCCACCTCGATGAATAATCGCTTGTTCAGTTTCCGGCGCTCGCTGGCCCAGGGGATCGCCCATCTGCAGCAGGCGCCGCTGGCCCAATGGCGCAAAGTTCTGTTTGTCGCCTTCGTCGTTTTCGCCGCCAGCCTGCTGCTTTGGTCAACCAGGCGCCTTGGCTGGCAGCGGAGGTTGAGAATCAAGCGTCAGGAGGATGAAGCAGGAACTTCGGCAATCGAATTCTATGAGCGGCTGACAAAGTTGCTCGCCGATCGCGGCATCAAGCGCGAGCCAAACGAAACGCCGCTGGAGTTTGCGTCGGCGGTGGGGTTGAAAGAAGCCTGGGCGATCACTCAGGCCTACAATCGCGTGCGCTACGGAGAAGAGAATTTGTCGGCATCAGAGCGGACGCAGATTGAGGATTTGTTATCGGGCCTTGAGCGAAGGCCGACGTCAAATTGAAACGCAGAGGACCGCTGAGGTTTCGCAGCGGAAGCAGAGGTAGTTGCTTCCTTCTCCCTGTGGGAGAAGGCGGGGGAAGAGGGCGCGAAGCGTACGGTTCGCTAGAGACCCTCTCCCCGGCCCTCTCCCAAAGGGAGAGGGAGAAAGGCAATGATAACGTAATCATTTCTATGAAAGTCGGATTCATCAGTCTCGGTTGTCCCAAGAACCTCGTCGATAGCGAGGTGATGATGGGCCAACTCAAGCAAAACGGTTTTCAGATTACGAGTGATGCAAGTGAGGCCGACACACTAGTAGTAAACACTTGTGGCTTCATTGATGCGGCCAAGAAAGAGTCTGTAGAAGCGATTCTCGAGGCCGCGCGTTTAAAAACTGAAGGCAAGGCAAAGCGACTGGTTGTTGCGGGATGTTTGGTTGAGCGTTATCGAGACGAGCTGAAAGCTGAGATGCCGGAAGTCGATGCTTTCATCGGCACGAGTCAAATCAACGACATCCTGAGCGTTTGCGATCCGAAGACAAACACGCGCTCGCTGCCGGCAATTCCGCTCGGCAATCAGAGCGCCACTTATCTTTATGACGAATCGACACCGCGCGTCCTGGCCACGCCCAGCCACTATGCCTTCATCAAGATTGCCGAAGGCTGCGATCGCCCCTGCGCATTTTGTTTCATTCCGCAGATGCGCGGTCATTTTCGCAGCCGGCGCTTTGGCTCGATCATCGCTGAAGCACAGCAACTCGCCGAAGAAGGCGTCAAAGAATTGATACTTGTGGCGCAGGATTCATCCCGCTACGGCGAAGACCTCGGTAAGCAGGATGCGTTGTCTGGTTTGCTGCGGGAACTTTCCCATACTGACGGGATTGAGTGGGTGCGCGTGATGTACACCTACCCGACGCATATCAGTGACGCATTCCTGGATGTGCTTGCCGAAGAACCGAAGGCAGTGAGATATCTCGACATGCCTTTGCAGCACGCTTCGCAGCACGTGCTCAAATTGATGAAGCGCGGCGGCAGTCGCGCCTCGCTTGAAAAACTTATCAATCGCGTTCGCGATCGCGTGCCGGGCATTGCCGTGCGCACGACCTTCATCACGGGCTTTCCCGGAGAGACTGAGGAAGACTTCGAAGAGCTACTGACCTTTGTTAAGAACATCGAATTCGATCGCGTGGGTGTGTTTATTTACTCCGACGAAGAAGGCACGCCGGCTTACGAATTGCCGAATAAAGTTGATTCGAAGATTGCGAAACAACGACGATCGCGCTTGATGAAAGAGCAGTCCCGCATTTCGCGTCGTCGTAACAAAGCACGAATCGGCGAAATAGTGCGCGTGCTCTTCGAAGGCGCATCGAACGAGAGTGATCTCCTCTGGCAGGGACGAATGGAAACCCAGGCGCCCGACATCGACGGTTGTGTGTTGATTAATGATGCGCCGGAGGGCTTCACGCCGCAGCCGGGGGAATTTGTGAACGTGTTGATTACCGAGGCACAGGAATACGACCTAGTGGGACAAATCGTTCAGTAGGTCCTGCCAACTAAAGTTTGTCGGAGAAATGGTAATCAAAGAATCCAACGACGAATTGAAATCGGATGTCGTCACAAGCGCCGCAGTGGCACCCGCGCCAAGACGCAAGACTGTCGGCGATTACCTGGCCCTGGCAATCGCGACCTGCGGCGTCGGCTACATGCCAATTGCGCCGGGCACGTGGGGTTCGCTGGTGGGAATTGGCATTTACCTACTACTAAGGCGTGGGACTATTAAAGCATCCCTAGTCGCATTGGAAGGTAGTAACTTTCAAATCGCGTGGGCTGACTTGGGTCTCAGCTTTCTTTTTATCTGCGTTCTACTCCTCGTCGTTATCGGTTTGTCGATGGTCGGCATTTGGGCTGCTTCACGAGCTGAGCGGTTGTTGGGGCGGAAGGATCCCGGAGCAGTTGTCATCGATGAAGTGGTTGGTCAGTTGATAACTTTCGCCTTTGTGCCTCATTTCCTCGGGCCAATCGGAATTGTGACAGGGTTCGTTCTCTTCCGCGCATTCGACATCATCAAGCCTTATCCAATCCGACGACTTGAGAGTCTTCAGTCTGGCCTTGGTATTGTCGCTGATGACATAGTTGCTGGCCTGTATGCAGGAACAGCCCTGGCGGTGATTTCAATGCTCAGCCTCCTTTACGCGTTGCCATGGCCTCGTTAAGAGTGAATATCCTCGTCTCCGATGACGTTAGCGACAGCGGCCTACAGCCGCTGCGCGATGCGAGCTTCGTGGTTGAGAAGAGAACCGGCCTCGCGCCGGATGCTTTGCGCGAAGTGCTGCGCGGCTGCGAAGGTCTCGTCGTTCGCAGCGAAACGAAAGTCACCGCGGATCTCATGGACCATGCGCCGAATCTTCGCGTCATTGGCCGCGCGGGTGTAGGCGTGGACAACATCGATGTGCCGGCGGCGACGGCGCGCGGTATTGTCGTGATGAACGCGCCGGATGGAAACACGATCACTACCGCCGAACACACTATCGCGCTGCTGATCGCGCTGGCGCGGCGCGTGCCGCAGGCCAACAGCAGTTTGAAGTCAGGACGTTGGGAAAGAAAAAGCTTTATCGGAGTTGAGTTGCAGGGCAAGACACTCGGCGTCGTCGGTCTGGGCCGCATCGGCCGCGTCGTTGCTAGTCGAGCGCGCGCCTTTGGGATGAATATCGTCGCTTACGATCCATTCACGTCGCCGGAGCAAGCCCGCGATCTCGAAATTGAACTGGCGCCGTTGGATGATGTATTTGCCCGCGCCGATTTCCTGACGGTGCACACGCCTCTGACAGCGGAGACGAGAGGAATAGTTGGGCGAGAAGCTTTTTCTAAAATGAAGCGGGGCGTGCTCATCATCAACTGTGCGCGCGGCGGACTGGTTGACGAAGACGCCCTTTTCGAGGCGATCCAGTCAGACATCGTCGCTGGCGCCGCGCTGGATGTTTTCGAACAAGAGCCCCCGCCGGTCGATCATCCGTTGCTTGCGCTTGAAAAGGTAATTGTGACTCCGCACCTGGGCGCTTCAACGACGGAGGCGCAGGAGGGCGTTGCGTTCACCGTAGCAGAACAGATGCGCGATTATCTTTTGACTGGCGCACTGCGCGGCGCGGTGAATGTGCCGGCGCTGGGGGCAAAGGAATTGAATGCGCTGCAGCCATACATCGCGCTGGCGGAAAGTCTGGGAAGATTTCAGGCGCAGCTTGTTGATAGTGGCGTGCGCGAGGTACGACTCGAATACGCCGGCGAAATCGTCGATCTGGATGCCGCGCCCGTCACGCGATCATTTCTCGCCGGTCTGCTGCGCGACGTGAGCGCGCGTGTGAATCTTGTCAACGCGTTCTTGATCGCCGAAGAGCGTGGCATCAACGTGACGACCACTTACATGCGGGCCGCTACTGATGCCGCGCCGGCCATTCGCACCCGTGTCATCACCAATACTGGCGAGCAAGCTTTAGCCGGGACGATCTTCGGTTACAGCGGAGGGGCGCGCGAAGGCCGCATCACCGAGATCAACGGTTTCCACATCGAAGCCATTCCGCACGGCCACATGCTGGTGATGCGCAATCGCGACGTGCCCGGAGTAATCGGCCGCGTCGGCACAATCCTGGGCGAACGCGGCGTCAACATCAGTCACTTTCATCTTGGCCGCCGCGAGCGGGGCGGGGAAGCGATGGCCGTGATCGAAGTCGACGCTGCCCTGGATCAAGAAACTCTTAGCTTGCTTCGCTCGCTCACTCAGGTCATCTCAACTCGTGAGATTGAGCTTTAAGCGCGGCATCTTCAGAAACTCGAAGCGAAGTTGGGCAGCACAGCAATACAGAACCGCAAGCGGTAGCGAGCGGGTTGTGGTATCGGTCCGTAACGTCTTGGTCGACCACAGCTAAAGCGCAGCTTCGATGACTCTTGAATTCTTCCCGACGTATGATCCGCGCTAGCTCGGCAAGGAGCCCCGCCCAAGCAGAAGCCCGCGCGTTAGCAAGGGCTCTGTTTCTTTAGCTAACGAGGATCTGCCTGACACCTGGGAGCCCTTGCTAACGCGCGGGCTTCTGCTTGAGGCAAGGCCTGCAGCGTTCCTTCACGACCGGCGCGGCATCTCAGTAGTTTCGAGCCGGCTTGCGATGATCAAGAAACATCAAGTCCTGAGCGTCTCACTGGTCGCCCCGCTGGCCGTTGTCGTGTTGCTGCTGGTCAACTGTTTGAATCCGTCCGCCAGCAGTACCAATAGGGAATCGACGCCGAAGCTCGCGGCAAGTCCTCAGCCCACCTCCTCCACGCAACCGGCGAAGTTCACCGACGCGGATTTTGCGCGCCACGTTGAGCAGCTCAAGAAGACACTGCCGTCCAGCGAGTTCTCAGTGATTATTCAACGGCCGTTCGTCGTTATTGGTGATGAACCTCCAGCATCCGTGAAGGAACATTCGGAGCAGACGGTCAAGTGGGCGGTCGACAAACTCAAGCAGGACTTTTTCACCGAGGACCCGAAAGAGATTCTCGACATTTGGTTATTCAAAGATGCCGCCTCTTATGAGAAGAACGCGCTCGCGCTATTTGGCGAGAAGCCAACCACGCCCTACGGCTATTATTCAAGCACGCACATGGCGCTGATCATGAATATCGCCACCGGTGGCGGCACGCTGGTCCATGAGATCGTGCATCCTTTTATGGAGGCCAACTTTCCCGCGTGCCCGCCCTGGCTCAACGAGGGCTTAGGTTCGCTGTATGAACAATGCGGCGAAGTCAACGGCCATATTCACGGTTACACAAACTGGCGACTGCCCGGATTGCAAGCAACGATCAAGGCGGATCGCGTGCCATCATTTCAGAGTCTCACCGCGCTCGACACGAACGCTTTCTATAATGAAGACAAAGGCACAAACTATGGCCAGTCGCGTTACCTTTGTTATTACCTCCAGGAGCACGGCCTGCTGATAAAGTTCTACCAGGAGTTTCATAGTCGCCAGAAGGAAGATCCGACGGGTTATAAGAGTCTGCAAAAGATATTAGGCGAGAGTGATATGGAGGCCTTCAAACAGAAGTGGGAGAAATACGTTTCAGGTTTGACGCGCGACGTTGTGCTGACACCCATTCCGCCACCGCACCGGAGAGTTCGATAGGTGATCTTCGCTGACAGTGGCATAAGCCGGCAGATCGTGCCGCGCCGTTTCGGTTGAGTGAGCAGAGTAAGTTCGCATCCAAGCAGAAGCCCGCGCGTTAGCAAGGGCTCCCAGGTGTCGGCTAGCGCTCGCTAGCTGAAGAAACAGAGCCCTTGCTAACGCCCGGGCGGGCTGCTTGAGGGACGGCCACCGCGTTCCTAGCGGCTGGCGCTCCCGAAAAAAATCTCTAGCACACCCAGTCTGCTGTCGCCCGCTCGCGGGCTGGGTTTCTGCGCTCTTCGGGATCCTGGGGTTCCACTCCGCTCCACCCCAGGCTCTATGCTGCCGCCCGCTCGCGGGCTTGATTGAACGATACAATGCACGTTGCGCTCCGTTGCGCGCCCGTCCGAACTCTAACGTTGTGTGGCTCTTGAATTCTTCCCGAAGTATAATCTGCGCGGAAGTTCAGAATGAATTACAAAGTCATCGCTCACGAATCAGCCGGAGGCGTAAGAAATAAAGTCCAGCTCTCCTCCCGCTTCGAGAACAGAAATGGGTGTTCGGGCTGAACAGACCCGCAGAACAAGATGATTGTGTTGCACCATTCAGGAGGAGCAAGTGACTTCAGGATCGTTGGATTAGGGGATTCACCCGACACTTTCGCGACGCTGAAATACAATGTGCTCCGATTGTTACGCTCACGGGCGCAGCATGCTGCTGTGAAAATGCTGGAATCGATCCCGTTCGAGCCTTTGGAAGCAACCAACCACTTCGGCGATGTATTCTCTATCCTGCATGCCTCGATACCCTTGGTCGCGTACGAGAGACTACGAGTCGAACAAGAAACGGATGAGCTTCGCACTTCATTTCAACAAGTCGCGGAAGCATTCGGAGAGCTGGGGTTTCACATCCGGTTCATCGCAGCAAATCTGCAGTTGGAGAGCGAGCCAGCAACTAATGTGACTGGTCTGACGGGGTTGGAAATCAACAAACTCGTGAACCGTTATATTGGGGTGAGTGGTGGCTATCTCGGTGACTTCAGCTATCGCACACACCATGACTTCTATGTTGAACTTGATCTGGACATCGACCCATACAACTATGATGGAACGACGCGTGAGAGGTTTATCAAGATTCTCAGCAAGAGCACATCTGCTGTTCAGGCTCGAATACTGGACGGAATCCTGAACAGATTTCCCGTAGGTTCTTCGGAGCTTCGGACGCAGGCGCAGCGTGACGAAGTCGTAGGCTGGATTGCCCGATTGAAAGGTGTAACGTTCCCGAGATCGTCTACTATTACCCAACAGCTAAACGCGGATGGGCGGACTGCCTTGGCAGGCGAATATGATTCCCCGTCGGGCAGCACCAGCGGCAAAACACTTCCAGTCCCCCAAGGTTTCCGCTTTGATTTCGGCTTGTCTTTCGCGGGTAGTGATCGAGATTTGGCCCGGCAGCTTCGGGATGGCTTGAGGAACGCAGAGTTCCAGGTGTTCTTTGACGAGGACTATGAACACGAGATGATCGGCCATGACGGGTCAATCTATCTGAGAAACGTCTATTCTAGGGAATGCCGCTTTTGCATTGTCCTGATTTCGCGGGACTACGATCAGCGTGATTGGACAAACTTGGAACGTGAGGCCGTTCAGGCTCGCGAGCTTCGCGGAGAGAGGGGCATTCTCATTCCGGTTCCGATTGAAGACTATCAGCCGCCTTGGCTTCCAGAAACACGAATTCGATTTGATCTCTGGAAGCGCTCAATTCCGGAATTGGTTGTGCTTCTGACCAAGCGTTGCAGGCCAAACTGAAGTCGCCGACAGATTGATCATGCCTGAGCAATTCAAATACGACGTCTTTCTTAGCCACAGCTGGAAGGACAAAGCGGTTGTGCGCGCCGTCGCGGAGCGGCTGCGGGCGGATGGTCTGCGGGTGTGGTTCGATGAATGGGAAATCAAGCCCGGCGACAGCATCCCGGCGAAGATTGAGGAAGGGCTGGAGCGCTCGCGCGTGCTCGTGCTGTGCATGTCGGCAAATGCATTCGCCTCGGACTGGGCGCAACTGGAGGCCGGCACGTTCCGGTTTCGCGACCCGCTGAACAAGGAGCTCCGCTTCATTCCCCTCCGCTTCGATAACGCACCCGTCAAAGGCTCCCTGGCGCAATTCCTTCACATCAACTGGCTGCCGGACGATCGCGAGCAGGAATATGCAAAACTCCTCGAAGCTTGCCGACCGGCAGCGAAGCTGCTCGTAAGCGAAGTCGAAACCGCACGGGACCAGATCGCAGTTAAGACCATCCAGCTCGACTACAAAGCCAAAATCTTGGCCTATGCGTTTAGTCCGAATGGAAAGCTTGCCCTTACCGGAGCCAGTGACCAAACCATGAGACTTTGGGATGTGGAGTCAGGGCACTGCCTGCGCTTGTTCAAAGAGCACACGTCATCCGTTCGAGAGATTCTTTGGAGCCATGACGAACGCCGTGCCCTCACATGTTCTGAGAATGGTAGCGTCCGGCTCTGGGACATGCAAACGAATGAGTTTGTCGGCTTCGGAAAAGGCTCTCTCACCAATCGTGAGATGGATGTATTTCGGCTCTTGGCACGGGGAATATCGGCCAACGAGATGTCGCAGATTCTTAGGCTGAATCCGATTACTATTGGGTTTCACTTACAAGCAGCTAAGAATAAGTTCGGTTTAGCCACAAGAAATGAGTTGCGAAAAGTGGTGGCGCAATTTTATCTAAGTGACAGAGCAAGGAAGCTCAATCTCCTCGAAGCGCACATCAGCTGGGCCTCAGCTCTAGCGTGGGACATTGAACGAGACCGCGCCTTTTCAGACGAGTACAAGCACACGATTCGTTTCTGTTCAAGGTGTGGAGAAGATTGGATTGGTGCGAATCAAAAGCACAATCTAAACGTTTGGCGCTTGGCATGGAGTACTGATCAGAGCCGCGTCTTTGCCGGAGCAAATGATAACACCGTACGGTTGTGGGATGTGAAAACGGGGAGCTGCTTGCGGGTGCTTGAAGGCCACACGGATTTAGTTTCGAGCATCGCGTGGAGTGCCAATCAGCGCTACGCCCTCTCGGGATCTGCTGACAGGACAATGCGATTATGGGATGTTGACACGGGGCGCTGCCTTTCGATACTCAAAGGCCACACGAATCCAGTTCGGAGCGTGGCGTGGAGTGCAGATGGACTTCGGACCTTCTCAGGCGACGAGAATGGTGGTATCCGGGTGTGGGACATGTCTGAATTTGTCTCTGAATCACGATCACGCCGCATCGCTAATGCCGCATTTCCCCCCGCACCGGATCAGGTTCAATACACGAACGCCAAAGTCCTCCTCGTCGGCGACTCCGGCGTGGGCAAGAGCGGGCTTTCTAATTTCCTCGCTCACGGTATCAAAGTTGAGGACGACAAACCGCTTTCGTCCACCGACGGCGCGTGGGCCACGCATTGGCCGCTGCCACATCCCGGGAAGAAACACGGTGTGGATCGCGAAATCTGGCTTTGGGATTTCGCCGGGCAGGTGGACTACGGGCTCGTCCATCAGCTCTTCATGGACGACACGGCGGCGGCGGTGTTGGTTTTCAATCCGCAAAGCGAAAACCCTTTCGATGGGCTCGGCCACTGGGATCGCGACCTCCAGAAGGCGGCGCGGAAACCCTTCGCAAAGGTGCTCGCCGCTGGACGCATTGACCGCGGCGGACTGGTGGTCAGCGCTGCCAGCATTAAGAAGTTCATGGCCGAACGCGGCTTCGGGCTGCCGCTGCACCTGACCAGCGCGAAAACCGGGGAAGGTTGTGACGGATTGCGCGAGGCCATCGTGAAGGCCATCGATTGGAAAAGCATCCCGGAAACAACTTCGCCTGCGCTTTACCATCGGATGAAGCAGGAGATCCTGCGTCTGCGCGACAGGGGCCTGGTCCTGATTCGCCGGGCCGAACTGAAACAGCGCATGGAGATGACACTAGGTGGGGAGGATTTCAAGTTGGAGGAGCTGGAGGCGGCGGTAAGCTTGCTGGCCGGACCCGGCATGATCCAGCGCCTGGATTTCGGCGGCTTCATCTTGTTGCGGCCTGAAGTGCTCAGCCGCTACGCCGCCGCCGTGGTGAGGAAGGTGCGGAAGCATCCGCAAGAGATGGGCTGCATTCGCGAGGACGAGATGCTCGCTGGGGATCTGGATTATCAGGACTTCAAACGGCTACCGCGGGAGGACGAGGCGGTCGTGCTGCGAACGCTGCTTGATACATTCATCAGCCGGGCGTGGTGTTTGCGTCAGCCCTGCAATGGTACGGCGCTGCTCACTTTTCCGAGTTATTTCAGACGCGAGCGAAAGGAGCAGCCCAATCATCCCAGCGTGTTGGTGACCTACCGTTTCGCCGGTCCGACGGAAGATATCTATGCGACGCTGGTGGTGCGGCTGCATCACACGGTGGCGTTTCAGAGCACGGACCTATGGAAGTCGGCGGCTGATTTCCAGACCCAGACCGGCGCGGCGTTGGGATTCACGCTGACGCGGGGAACCGAGGGCACATCGCGCGTGGAGGTTTACTTTGAACCCGACGTGGACGCGAACTCCCGCGTGCTCTTTCTGCGTTACGTGCATGATCACCTCACGCAGCATGCACAGAACGTGGTGCGTCTGCGTCACTATGCCTGCGGGAACAAGAAATGTGATGCCTTCAGCCAGCCGTTTGCCGACCAAGCCAAAATCGATAAGGCGCTGACTCCCAACGGCAAGGGGAGGGTTTTCTGTTCTGATTGCGGCAAACCGATCTCCCTGCGCGACACGATTGAGGAAAAGTTCGACTCACCCGCAGTGAAGGAGCAGGTGCGCGGGCTCCAACTGGAAGGGCAGGCGGTGATCGACAACGAGAGCCGCGAATTGCTGGCGGTGCATCACACGGGTTTCATTGTCGCTGAGGCCGGGCAAATCTATCGCGGCTACACGAACAGCGACCACGGTATTGATGGAGAGATCGAGTTCAAGGATGACAAAGGGCGTGCTTCCGGGAAGCGGTTGTATGTGCAGCTCAAATCGGGCGACTCTTACTTGAAGAAACGGCGGCGCGATGCTGCGGAGGTCTTCCAGATCAAGAACCTGCGCTGGGCCGACTACTGGCAGCAGCAGGCTTACCGCGTCATGCTGGTCATCCGCACTTCAGATGGTGAAATCCGCTGGATGGACGTGAGCGCTTACCTAAAACGCGAGAGAGCCAGCAGGAAACCCGTGAAGCAAATCGTCTTCAAGGGCGAGCGCCTCGACGTGATGAGTGTACGCGGCTGGCGGGACAAGCTCTTGCGTCAACCGTTGCCTTAAGCTACTAGTCGGATATCAAAGGCGAATCTCTGGTTCGAATCTTAATGAGGTAGTGCTATGTTCGAAAGCGTTTTCCACAAGTGTGTAATCGGAACCCTCTTGGTGCTGGCCGTTGCTGCGACGTCGCTTCTCGCGCAAACGCCGCAACGCACCACGCCGCCAGCCGCGACTGCTCCAACACACGCCGATATCCTGCGTGGTGAGTATGGACGGTATCGGGCGAACAACGATTTGCTCTTCTATTATCTCGACATTCGCGTCGATTCGGAGAAGAAGTTTCTAAGCGGGAAGAACACGATCCGGTTCAAGATGCTCAAGGACGACAAGCGGATCCAGCTCGACCTTTACGACAATCTGAAGGTCGATAAGATTCTTTTTCGGGTGTCGGGTGTCGGGGGCCGGGTGTCGGGGAATAAAGGGACCGAACTCAAGTATGAGCGCGACTCGGGGGCGGTGTTTGTGGATTTTCCGGAGACCCTGAAGGCGGGACGTGTTTATGAGATTGAGTTTTACTACTCGGGGAATCCGGTTGAGACGGGCAGGTTTGGAGGCGTCGCATTTCGGAAGGATCCGGTTGGTCGGCCGTGGATTAACACGGCGTGCGAGGGAGAGGGCGCGAGCATCTGGTGGCCGAACAAGGACCAGTGGAAGGACGAGGTTGAGTCGATGCGAATCAGCGTGGCGATTCCAAACAACCTCGTCGATGTGTCGAACGGAAAGTTTCTGGGTAAGACCGACCTAGGCGACGGCTACACGCGTTGGGATTGGCTGGTGCAGTATCCGATTAATAACTATGACGTCTCGCTGAACATAGGCAAGTACGAGCATTGGTCCGAGCGGCTCGGCGATCTCCCGCTCGACTTCTACGCGCTGCCCGAAGACCAGGACAAAGCGAAGAAGCAGTTCGCGCAGGCCAGGGGAATGCTCGAAGCTTTCCAGCATTACTTCGGCGAGTATCCATTCAAGAAAGACGGCTACAAGTTGATCGAGGCGCCCTACTCGGGCATGGAGCACCAGTCTGCTGTCACCTACGGCAACCACTTCGCGAATGGTTATCTTGAGCGCGACTGGACCGGCGTCGGCATTTCAACGCGGTTCGACTTCATCATCATCCACGAGAGCGGGCACGAATGGTTCGGCAACAGCATTACCGCGGCTGATCGATCGGACATGTGGATTCACGAAGGCTGGACCACGTATCTCGAATGCCTCTACGTGGAATACATGTACGGTCACGACGACTATCTGAAATACACGAACGCGTACAAGTCGAAAGTCAGGAACCAGCAGCCCATCATCCCGAAGCGCGGCATCAACGCTACGCCGCCGCAGGATATGTATTTCAAGGGCGCGCTGTTTCTTAACACGCTGCGCAGCGTCGTGGACGACGACAAGCGTTGGTGGGCGCTGCTCCGAGAGTTCTACCAGCACTTCAAATATCAGAACATCATGACCGAAGACATCGTGGCGTACTTCAACCGGAAGACTGGAATGAATCTGACTCCCATCTTCAATCAGTATTTGCGCCACACCGCAATCCCAACGCTCGAGTTGAAGTTTGACGATACTGGTGGCGCGGTTTCTTATCGTTGGAAGGTAGACGAGCCGGGCTTCGCGATGCCCGTGCGTATTGGCACGAA
This sequence comes from Pyrinomonadaceae bacterium, assembly GCA_041499185.1. Lineage (GTDB taxonomy): Bacteria > Acidobacteriota > Blastocatellia > Pyrinomonadales > Pyrinomonadaceae > JAOAPY01. Next base: position 18,102 of record JBGQJU010000015.1, read on the forward strand.
AGACCACTGGCAGATCATTTCTCCCACGACTGACTGGCAGACGATGAAGACGCCGATCAAGAAAGACGAATTCGCGGCGGCGACGGATCTCTACTATGTCGACGTGAACAAGCTGTAGCTGTAGGTGTCGGGTTAGTTTAGAGTTGAAACTTCAATCTGCGCCGAAAGTCCCGCAAACTTGTCTGTGGTTGTTCCATTAATTGAGCTTCTAACTCAAGACCGCGACAAACTGAAGGAAGCTCTGAACAAGTTATTTCAGAGGCGGGAAGCCCGCGCGTAAGCAAGGACTCTTAACGCGAATGACGAGCCGTCCCTAACGGTCGGGCTTCTGCCTCGCAATGAGCGACAAACTGAAGTTTGTCGGACTTCGCTGAACTTTAGCTTGCGCTAAACCGTAGTAATCGGCACAATCCCAAAAATCCAGCGCCGAGGAGTTGTGATGGCAGGTAGCATTGCTCCGCAGACAACCACTTCGCAATTTATTCCGCCGGTGTCACCTGGTGTCCAGCAAGAGCCGATCAAGCCGTCTCGCGCCCGAATCGACTCGATCGATCTGCTGCGCGGCATTGTGATGGTAATCATGATGCTGGACCACACGCGCGACTTTGTGCACTACGGCGCGTTGCGGTTCGATCCCCTTGACCTTACTCAGACAAACACGGCGCTTTTCCTAACGCGCTGGATCACGCACTTCTGCGCGCCGGTGTTCGTTTTTCTCGCTGGCACGGGAGCATTCCTGCAAGGTGCGCGTGGCAAGAGCAAGCGCGAGCTTTCTCGGTTTCTGGTTACGCGCGGCCTGTGGCTCATCGTGCTGGAATTCACCGTGGTCAGGCTCGTCGCCTTTTTCAATATGGATTTACGCTTCTTGGCGTTCGTGCAGGTGATATTTGTAATCGGCTTCTCAATGATCGTGCTCGCGGCGCTGATTCATCTGCCCGTGAAGGTTATCGCCGGCTTTGGACTCGCGATGATCGCACTTCATAATTTGCTCGATCGCTATCCGGCCACGCCCTGGCGAGGACCGGGGAGCCCGGTTCCGAGTTGGGGCGCCAAGTTGTGGTTGCTGCTTCACCAGCCGGGCTTGTTCCCAATCGGGCCGCGGTTTCCGAGTCCGCTTTTCTTCGTTCTGTATCCCCTGGTTCCGTGGATCGGTGTCATGGCCGCCGGCTACGCGTTCGGAGCGCTCTATACAAAGGATCCCACGTTCCGCAGGCGTTGGCTGTTGATTATCGGCGGCATAGCAACGTCGCTATTTATTCTACTCAGAGCGGTAGACAAATACGGTGAGGCGTTGCAGTGGTCGCGGCAGAAGAATGTTGTTTTCACGATATTGTCGTTCATCAACACGACGAAGTACCCACCGTCGCTCGATTATCTGTTGATGACGCTCGGTCCGGCGATCGTGGCGCTCGCTTTCTTTGAATCAGGCAGGGAGATGGTAGGAACTGTCTCGCGCTCGGTCGGCCCGATGGTGCGAAACTTCTTTGTGACCTTCGGGCGTGTGCCTCTGTTCTTCTACATCCTGCAATGGATCACGTCTCATACCATCGCCGTCGTGCTCAATGCTGTTTTCGGTAAGCCCGTGCGCTGGTTGTTCCAGACACCCGTTGACTGGTTTACAAATCCGCCAAACGGCAATGGTTTCAATCTCGTTGTCGTCTACCTCAGTTGGATCGCCGGCGTGCTTTTGCTTTACCCGCTATGCAAATGGTTCGCTGGCGTGAAGCAGCGACGACGCGATTGGTGGCTGTCGTATTTGTGATCTGGGCTCACTTAGTCGCCATACCGGCAATATGCGGGCTAACGATCGGAAGCGGAGCCCGAAAGCATTCAATGTTAACCGTTGAAAAGCCAGCTTGCCTGATTGCCTGAGCCGTCTCCCGGTTCGGACAGCAACCGTCGGCAACAAACTGCCACATCGGCTTCAGGAAACTCTGTACGCTGCGCAAGAACCTGCCTCGTGGCGCCGCGACGTGCTCGATGAATGCGAAGCGACCGCCGGGTTTGAGCACGCGCAAGATCTCACCGAGCGTCGCGTCAGGATTGGGGACGGTGCAGAGGACGAGCGTGCTGACGACTGCGTCGATGCTGTTGCCGTCGGCTTCCAATCGGTTCCCGGCGAGACTGCGAAATTCGATGTTGTTAAGGCCAGCATGCTCAGCCGCTTTTCTGATGTTGGGATGGTTGTAAGGATTCGGCTCGATCCCAATCCAGTGAATTTCCTTTGGGTAGTAAGAAAGATTCACGCCTCCGCCCGGCCCAAGCTCCAGCACAGTGCCGTGCAGGTCGCCGAACAGTCTGCGCTTGCGCTCGGCCACCGCGTCCTCATACGTGGCGCTGCCGCGCGCGAGTGCCCACGCGTGAAGGCGATAATACCAACTGGTGCGTTGTTCGTTTGTAGCCATCAAGCCACCAAGAAACCAAAGACAGTTCTTTGCAGTTAATGGGTTTTCAATGAACGCCAGTCACCGGAAAGGATGAACGCGGCCCAGAAGAAAGGGTGGTTGTGATCTTCACTCTTAAGCAGGGAGAGTTGGATCTGGCGCAGCGCTGCGGTTCTGCCCATCCCGGACTCGAGATTCTTGTAAAACCCGCTCATCAGATCGCGCGTTGCTTCGTCATCCACCTTCCAAAGACTCATCAACTCACTTTCCGCGCCGGCAAGAACCAAAGCGCGGCGCAACCCGTACACACCTTCGCCGTTTTGCACGTCGCCGATTCCCGTTTCGCACGCCGACAGGACCACGAGCTTTGTGCCCCACAGGTCCAGACCGGACGCTTCGAGCGCGGTCAGAATACCGTCTTCGCCATTGCCCCCTTGCCGCTGGTTCGCACCCGCGAGCGCTAACCCGGAACGAAGCAATGGATTCTCGCTCAGTGTTGGCAAAGAACCGGAAAGGCCGCTGAGCGTAGGCCGGCCGCGCGCGACAGTCTTGTCGGCCTGTGGCCCGGGCAAAAAGAATCCGTGAGTCGCAACGTGGAGAATGCTTGGTCCACTCACCTGTTTCAGTGCGGTCTCCGTTGCTTGCCCGCCAAGCAACACCCTCGCGCCACTCAGAAGCGAAGACACGGCGCGCGCTTCTTCAGCCGTAGCCTCCAGCGGCAGGAAACGTTCCTGAAAGTCTCTCGAGCGCGTACCTGAGCTTTGCGGTAGAGGCGTGATCGCCGCGATATTCTTGTCGGACTCATCAAATTGCGGATCGGCGATTACTACGGGTCCCTGCTTGCTGGGCAATGGGCTTTGCAAACGCAACAGATCGCGGCCGCTGGTGAGATAAGTGAACGTGTAATTCTCGACGAGATAATGTTGCTGTTCATCGACGAGCGCGGCCAGCGGAACAAGATTCAGAGCGCTATCCGGAGAAATCAATATCTGCCGCGAGCCGCCCAGGCGTTTTCGCACGGGTTGCATCACTTCTTCATCCACCACGCGCGCCAACTCCCGAACATCCGCGCGGCGCGGGTTGCGCAATGCGGCCCGCAGACGGGCGGCATTACGGTCAATCTGCGCAGCGTCGCCAAGCTCAACCCATGATGGCTCGCCGCTACGTTGCAGAACGTAAGCTACGTAACGATCGGCGTTCCATACCGCGTCTTGCCCGATCTTGACGGTTACTGGTCGATAGCGCGCAATCTCGACCAGGGTGAAATTCTGAGGGATGCCTGCCTGGATGAGTTCAATCGTGATGGGCTCAGTTTGCAGACGGAATTCTCCAGCACGCGCGGCTACTTTCTTTTCGAGCGCCTGAGTTTCGCTTTCGAGCTTCTTGATCGCGGCGGCATAGTGAGCCTGGTCATCGCTGTTCGGGCCCTTGAGCACCAAAGTGGCGATTCGCGCACGCGAGGATGAGAGTTGATCCAGGAGTAACTGATCGGGCGGGCTCAAATGGCGTCTCAGGGAGGCTAACTGATTGCTCGACTCGTCCAGGATGCGGCCCTTCCGCTGGAATATCGTAGTCAGAGCTAGCCGCGCCGCAGCCACACTTCCGGGTGCTCCGTTGACGTGTAACGAGATTGTTGCACTGGTCCCGTTGGTCAACGTGGCCATGTAGAGGCGCTTCTGCTCTTCCGTTCCTTTGGACAAAATCAGAGCGACGTTGCGCTCGCGAACTTCGTTTGCGCGAGTGAAGAAACTGACCGCCCGCGCGATGTCGCCTTTGGCCTGATATAAGAAGGCCACGTTGTTGAGCACCTCACCTACCTGAGGATGAGTTGGACCATGGCTCTTTTCAGCAATGGCCAGCGCTCGCAGCAAGGACTGTTCGGTCTGGCGCAGATCACCCTCACGCCAACTGAGCATGGCAAGATTGTTGACGGAGTTACCAACTTGAGCGTCATTCGTACCCAACAGCTTTTCTCTGAGAGCAAGCGCGCGCTCCAAAACCGAGCGCGCTTTTTTGTAATCGGTTCCGGTATACATCACGCCTAGATTATTCAGAAACGTGGCCAGATCCACGCTGTCCGGCTTGGTCTTCTCAGTGATGGCGATGGCCTGGAGGTAGAGCGGCTCGGCCTTTGTGTGCTCCTTTTGAGCCTCGTAGACATAGGCCAGATTATTCAAGAGAGTGGCGATTAGCATTTGATCCGGATTGGGCAGCTTCTCGTTTATCTCCATCGCTCTTTGAAAGAGTGCCGCGGCGCGAAGATAGTCGCCTTTTTCTTGATAAAGGTTGGCGAGGAAATTTGTCGATTCGGCCGCCTTCAAACTATTCGGTCCCAGCGCTTCTTCGCGAAGCGCCAGCGCTCGCTCATAGAGCGGCTCGGCGCGGCCATAGTCACCGAGGTCATCATAAACAACGGCGAGGTTATGTAGCGCCTGGGCAGTCTCAGTCTTTGACAAGTCCGGGTGCTTTTCAATTATTCGCAGTGCCCGTCTCAGGATCGGCTCAGCGAGTTCAAAATCGCCTTTGTCGGTGTAGAGGGTACCGATTGGTTTCAGGCAGATGTACACCATGAGGGCATCAGCGCCAAACACCTTCTCCGCAAGGGCCAGCGCCTGCTGCAACATTGGTAGAGCGGTCGCATAGTCGCTGTTTGCTTCAGGTTTGGCGGCTTCGATTACGAGGCGCGTAATTTCCTTTTTTGTGGCTTCCGCTTCTGAAACCGTCTGCGCCAAAACAAGCGAAGGCTGAGACAGCAGGCACAAGACCAGGAGGAAGCCAGGCGAAAGCAGTAGTTTTTTGATCATGTGCACAACTCAAACCAATCGCAGGTTGCTTGGGTCGCTGGCGATCCTGAGTTCCTTGAACAGCCGAGCCAGCTCCTTCTGTTGGTAATTTGCATTCAAGCCGCTGGGATTGGGCAACACCCAGAGGACAGTGTCATCGATCTTTTCTTCCTGCCGTCCCACGGTTGCTTTCCTACGATTGAAAGCAGTGCGATAAGCGCCCAGTCCCACCACCGCGAGAAACTGCGGGCGATAGCGTCGCACCTTGTCGATCAATTTCCTTCCACCCGCCACCAACTCTTCGCGAGTCAAATGATCTGCCGTCGCCGTAGCGCGCCTGACCACATTCGTGATGCCATATCCGCTCTTCAGTAATTCACGCTCTTCGAATGGTGACAACAAACGGTCAGTAAAGCCGGCGGCGTAGAGCGTGGGCCAGAATCTGTTGCCGGGTCGTGCGAAGTGATGACCGACGGCTGCCGTGTACAACCCCGGATTGATACCACAGAACAACACGCGAAGGTTGGGAGCGATCACGTCGCGGACCGTCTTTCCCTCGGCTGCCAGGATCTGCTCGCGTGTGGGCTTCCAGGGCTGAGTCATTCGTGGCGAACTCGTTTGGCATTACGCAGGGGATTTCGGAACATGCAGTCGGGCCTTACTCAACGTCAAAACGCATTTCTTGCGAGGCGCTTGTCTTAGAGACGCGATCGATGACGGTGACCAGGAGCAGGTAGTGGCCTGGAGCCAGGCTCTCGAGCGAAAGATCGGCGCCACAGGGAAGTTGGTCCAACGCTTCAATGCCCGCTGTAGAAACCTCCTTCAAGGGTGTTGTGATAACTGGTTGCTGATCGCGCAGGACTTGCACCTGCAGCGCCACGTCCGGCTTTGAATCCGCCGGCGCGCGCGCTGCATTGTAGATGTAGACCAGGAATCGAAGAGAAGAGTGGCGGTGAAAGCGATGATCCACTCGCAAGAGCGACCGGGGTGGCAAGTTTTGATCGGTTCTCGCCGGACTCGCGGTAAGTTGCGGCTGCTCGCGAGCGATCACGCTGCTCAGCGTTAGATGGTGCGAAGAGAGGTTGGGTATCTCAATCCATTCGTTGACCGTTCCGACTTTCCCGCTCTTCTCGTCCCGCACTCCCACGCGAACCTGATACAGTCCGGGAGAGAGCGACACGTGGTAGTTATAAACGAATGCTTGACCGGATTGGCGAGTCTGGTTCGGCGCCGGCGCGATCGTCGCTTGTTCCTTGAAAGTCGCGCCCATTTTGCCCTGGTCGTTGTAGACCGAACCGGCAATGTCGACCATCGCTTTCTCTTTTCCGTCCTCAGTCGTGAATGAAAGCGAATCGATCATGAGCTGCATCGAGGCAGTTAGCAGCAGTCCTTTCTTCGGCGTGTTCAGATAATTAAGACTGAGAGCGACGGGAAGTTCTTTGCTGGGGTACACACCGCCGATCGCTTCCCGCAGCTTCACTTCGGGCGGTTTGTCTTTCACTTTCTGTTCCTTGATTGTCGCTTGCTTGGAATTCTCCGCCGGCGCGTCGAGAAAGCCCCGGCGAATGCGTACCGTCAGATCCCTGTGGCCTACCAAACTCACCTCGATGCGTCGAGACTTGCCGCTGCTCTGCACTTCGTGGTTGGGCCGCCACGCGAGCAGATAATAGACGGACGTCTCCTTCACGGCCTTGGCAAGACCGGTATCCAGCGCGTTCGTATCGAAGATCGGGCGGCCACCGGTATCTCTGGCGAGCGTCTCCATTCCTTCTCGCGAGGCCAAAAGTTCCCCCCGCGATTCACGATCGAGCGTGCTTGACGGATCAACTGCGACGTCCTCGCCGGCATTGGGAAGGCCCGACGTCAACCCTTTAGCGTCCAGCGAATAGATCACCACGCCATTGCGCGCCGCCGAGTTGGTAATAAGCTGCAGTCTTTCGGGCGCATCGGAGTTTCGCTTGTCGAGAAAGAATCCGCCTGAGACGAAGAAAACAAGTTTGCGACCCGGCAATTGAGTCGCCGAGCGAACGAGATTCTCGAAGACGGCGAGAGTGTCTGTCGTGATAGCGGCCGCCTGTTGCAGAATTTGTCGCGCGCGGTTGCGCACGTAGAGCTCTGCAGCTTCGTAATCTTCACTACTCGTGGGCGGATGTTCCTTAAGATACTCATTGACGAAAAAACCAGTCACGTCGTGGTAACTGCGACCTGCCTGGCCCGTCAACGTTTGGTTACCATCTATCTCCAGTGCCTGGTATTCAGTCATCGGCGGACGTTCGACGTCGCGCACGAAATACGGTCGAGCGTTTAGCCGGCCGACAGCCGCGCGCAACACTGCCCTGTTATCAGTGAGCTGTTGCAGAAAACCTATCTGGCCACTGGCCGACGTGATTACCGCTTCGTCGTTTTGCCCCATGTCTTGATCGATGAAACGCAAGAGCGCTTTCCGAAGGAAAATCAGGTCGCCTGGAGCGAGGTGAAAGTCGTCAACGTAGAAAAAGATTGTTCTTCCGCGATCCAGAGGCACGGGACCAGCTACCTTCCTCTGGTTTGCCGGGGAGCTTCCGCGAGCGGCCGACAGTTGCGTTTCCTCGTCGGCGCTGCCGGCAGCTATGCGTTCGAAGAATTCGATAGGCTGCGGCTTGCCATCAATGCGCAGCTCGAAGTCTTCCCGTTTGAGCCCGTTCACAAAGCGGCCCTGCCTATCAAAGACCATGACGTCCGTTTGCACCAGATCGGTGTAGACGCGGACGACGTCTTCAGGTTGTTGTTTCGGCTTCTGGCTCTCTTGTCCGAAAGTTTTCGACGCGAGCCCTACCAAACAGACAAGGAGGGCTACGATGATGTTCTTGATAAGACGCTTGCTCACAAACATACTTCGCTCACGAACAACCACTCGCGTCCTCATTCAATTTCAAAACGCATTTGTTGTGACGCGCTGGTCCTTGAAACACGATCGATGGCGGTGACCTGAAGCAGGTAGAGGCCCGCCGGAAGCCCTTCAAGCGACACGTCGGCTGCGTAAGGAAGACGTTCCAAAGCCCGAGCCCCTTCAGTTGAAACCTTCCTCAGCGCGGTCGTGATCACCGGCTGACCGTCTCGCAGCATTTGTATCTGTAGCGCAACGTCCGGCTTCGAATCAGAAGCCCGCGCAGCGTTGTACACAAAGACCAGGAAACGAAGGTAAGAGTTGCGCCGAAAGTGCCGGCTAATACTCAACCTGACCTGGTCCGAAAGGGTTATGTTGGTTGCCGACGCATTGTCCAAAGTCGGCTGCGTGCGCTCGCCGGCAATGAGACTGCTTAAAGCGAGTTGGTGCGAAGTAAGATCGGGAATCTCGACCCATGACTGGGTACTGCCCACGTGACCGCTCTTTTCATCCTGTGCGCCCACGCGGACCTGATAGAGTCCTGGTTTGAGGAATATGGGATAGGTGTATACGAAGTCGTGGGCGCCGTCCTTACTGGCATCGGTTGATGGCGCGGTAACTTTCAACTGATCGCTAAAGTGCCCGCCGGGTTGACCTGCATCGTTATAGATTGATCCGGCTACGTTAACCACAGCCTGTTGTTTTCCATCCTGCGGGCTGAACGAAACAAACTCGGTGGCGAGCTGCATTGAAACCGAAAGCATGAATCCTTTATCAGGCACAAAGATGTAGTTGAGATTCAAAGAGGTCGGAATTCCATGATCTGGATAAGGAGCCAGGATTGCCTCACGGAGCTTCGCCTCCGGTGTCTCTTGTTCGGGCTTCTGGTTTTTGGCTTCCTTATCTTTGCCGGCAACGGGCGCCGGTTGCACGTCGAAGAAACCGCGACGTACTGGAATGACTAGTTCCGGTTTTCCGATCACTCGAACTTCAATGCGGCGAAATCTGCCTTGGTCCAGCACTGCGCGCTCGGGCTTCCACGCGAGCAGATAATAAACGGAAGTTTCCTGCAGCGCGCGCGCCATTCCTGGTTCGAGCGCATTTGTATTGAGGATGGGCTTTCCTCCTGTGTCTCTCGCCAGGGCATTGAGCGCGTCCTGCGAAGCAAACAACTCACCGTGACTGGCGCTCTGGAGGCGGCCTGTTGGATCGAATGCAATCTCGGTACTCGCATCGGTCAAACTCGCTACGAGGCCTCGCGCGTCCATCGAATAAATTACTACGCCGCTTCGCGCGGCTGCGCTGGTGATCCTTTGCAGCTTCCCCAGCGAGTCTGAATTTCCATTGTTCAGCAAAAAACCATCCGAAATAAAAAACACGAGCTTGCGCCCGGGTAGTTTGCTTGAGGAACGAATCAGGCTTTCGAGGCCGATTAGGGTGTTTGTCGTTACGGATGAGGCTTGGTTCAAAATCGCCGAGGCTCGACCTCTGACCATGCTCTCCGCCACCTCGCGACTTATTCCTGGATAATTCCTAAGGATCTCCTGGACAAAATAATCAATCACATCACGATTACGCTGATCAATCAGTAGCGCCTGGTATTCCGTCATCGGCGGGCGTTCAACATCGCGGACGGAGTACGAACGAAACGCGAGTCGTCGCAGCGCAGCGCGAAGCACGGCCTTGTTGTCGGTAAGTTGTTGCAGAAACCCGATCTGCCCACTTGCCGAGGTGATTGCCGCTTCATCGTTCTGGCCCATATCCTCTTCAATGAAGTGTGCGATCAGTGTTCGCGTTGCCGCCAGACTGCCGGGGCCCAGATGAAAATCGTCTACGTAGAAGAAGACTGTTCGGCCTCGATCCAGAGGCGACGGGCCGATTGGATTAGCTTTGTTGGGTGAAGATGAGGAACCTCGCGCGGCGGACAGTTGGGCTTCTTCGTTACCGCTGCCCGCGGTCACCCGCTCGAAGAATTCAATGGGGCGCACCTTGCCATCGATCTTCAGGTCGAAATCTTCTCGCTTCAGCCCATTTACAAACCGGCCCTCTTTGTTAAATACCATCACGTCCGTTTGCACCAGGTCGGTGTAGACGCGGACCACGTCCTCTTGTTGGGGCGGTTTCGGGTTCTGGTTATCCTGTGCGAAAGTTGTCGCAGTCAGCGCGAGCAGAAGCGCGACGACGATCATGGACGTTTTCTTTATGTTGCTCCGGGGCGCAATCATGATTCGCTTGAGATGACCGGCGGACAAAACAATCCGCTTGCAAAGTGAAGTTGGCACCAACGTCGGTCGTCTTGTAGTGTCCCTAACCTGATTCACAAACCTGATTGGACGGGGAGAAGGATACTATGTACCAAGTAGACACCTACGCGCAACAGCGTGACCGCAAGAACCTTTGTATAAGTCAGCAATTACGCGTTAGTCTGTTTGGTCATGTCTGGCTGATAAGGTTTGATTGCGAATGAAAAACGAAACCTGCACGGTTGCCCTGGACGGAGTGACCAAGAGCTTCGGTGATTTTGCGGCGGTCAGCGAACTGAGTCTCAAGGTCCGTGCCGGTAGAATCTACGGCCTGCTTGGCCCAAATGGCGCAGGGAAAACAACCACCATTCGGATGATCGTAAACATCACCGCGCCAGACTCGGGCCGGATTGAATTGTTTGGCCGGCAGATCAATCCGGAGCTGCAGGACCGCATCTGGTACTTGCCGGAAGAGCGCGGGCTGTACAAAAAAATGAAGATCGGCGAGCAACTGAAGTTTTTCGCCGCGCTCAAGAATGTCGTTGGCAAGGAAGCAGATCAGCGCGTCGATCGCTGGTTAACCCGCCTGAAACTGGCTGAGTGGAAAAACAAGAAGAGCATGGAACTGTCGAAAGGAATGCAGCAGAAAATTCAGTTCATCACCGCCGTGTTGCACGAACCGGATCTTTTGATTTTGGACGAGCCGTTTTCCGGTCTCGATCCCGTAAACGTCGCATTGTTGAAAGAGATCGTTTTGGAACTGAAGTCTGCCGGCAAGACGATCATTTTTTCAACCCACCAAATGGAGCTGGCCGAAAGGATCTGTGACGACATCTGCTTGATCAATCGCTCGCGCAAGGTGTTGGAGGGCAGCATACGAGAAGTGAAGCGGAGTTTTGGACGCAATTCGGTAGCGTTGCGTTTGGAAGGTGAGGACGGAGTTCTGAACGATCCCGCGCTAGTGAGCAAGGTCGAACGTCACCCGGATGAGATTGAGGCACTGCTGGCGCCGGGCGCGAACGCGCAGGATCTCCTGGGGCGACTGGTCGCGTCAGGCGCCACCGTTAGTAAGTTTGAGATGATCGAACCCAGCCTTAACGACATTTTTATTGCCCAGGTGACCGAGGCTTAATGAATAAATCCCTTGCCGTGGTAAAGCGCGAATACGTCCAGCGCGTGCGCACGAAGATGTTTGTCGTTGCTACTATCCTTGGCCCGCTCGTCATGTCCCTGTTTGGAGTGATACCGGCTCTGATCTTCAGTATCCAGGCCGGCGGGCCGGTGAGGATTGCGATAGTCGACCAGACTGGAAAGATGTACAGGAGGGTTAGTCAGTCGTTATTAAGCGAAGTTAAGGAGACTAACGAGCCGACTTCGACTCCGATGAACGGAAACACGCTGAATGCAAATAGCAGCCGGCGATTCCAGCAAGCAGGAAAACGCCAGCAAGAGAGCTTCGAATTGGAGGAGGTGCGTCTCGCCGGTCGTTCGATCGAGCAGGTCAAGATGGACTTGAGCGAGAGGGTCCGCAGGAAACAGATCGACGGTTACCTGATTTTGCCGGCTAATTTGTTACAGGACGGTCAGCCCGAATTTTTTGGTCGCAATACTGGAGATTTTCAAACCGCGGAGCGGCTCAAAAGTGGCTTGAGCCGGGCGGTGCGAGAACAGCGATTCACTGAAGCGGGAATAAAATCGGATGTGGTGCACAACCTCTCAAAGCCCGTAACCTTGCAATCCTATAAGATTGGCGAAAAGGGCGCCGAACACGATTCAGGCGAAGGTTTCATTCTGGTCTTCGCTACAGGATTTATCATTTATCTTACGATCCTGATGTATGGACAACTGATCCTAGGAGCAGTCATTGAGGAAAAAGAGACGCGCATTGCCGAGATCCTGTTCTCGTCAGTCAGGCCATTTCCCTTGATGATGGGCAAACTAATTGGTGTCTCTCTTGTAGCCCTGACACAGCTTGCCGTTTGGGGATTGGCGTTCCTGGCGTTCACACTTGGTGGTGTCGGCCTGCTCGCGTCCAAAGGCCTGCCCGTCCATATTCCCCACATCGCCCCGATCATCTATTTCTATTTCGCTCTCTTCTTTTTGCTGGGCTACTTTATCTACGCCACGATCTATGTGTCGGTGGGATCGATGGTGACTACCACTGAAGAAGGTGGCCAGTTGGCGATGCCGATCATATTGATGCCGGTCATTGGGTTCTGTCTTGCCTTTCCGGTGATTCAAAGTCCGGATTCATCATTCGCATTTTGGGTTTCGATGTTCCCATTCTTCTCACCGATTGTCATGCTTGTACGCATCGTCACACAGACGCCGCCCGTCTGGCAGATCTTATTGTCGCTGGGAATCGGAGCCGTGACAGTGTTGCTGCTAATCTGGCTCGCGGCTCGTATCTATCGGGTAGGCATGTTGATGTATGGCAAGAAGGCGTCGATTCCGGAAGTGATGCGCTGGGTGAGACAGGCGTGAAGGGCAAAGGGCTAAGAGCAAAGAGGTCCCAGCAAGGAGCACGAGCAAGCAAGAGGTCAGAAGTCGGAAGTCAGAGATCAATCAGAAATCGCGGGTGAGAAGTATGAAGTCAGGATCAGGGCTTTTTCCTTTTTGCTCTTTGCCCTTAGCCCTTTGCTCTTTGCCGGTATACCATGCCCATTGAGATCGAAAAGAAATATCGCCTCACAAAGAAACAGCGTGCAGAGGTGCTGCGCCGTTTGCCGGAGATCGCCGCAATTTCTCAGGGCGAGGAGTTTGAAGAGAACACGCTGTATGGTGGCGATGTGCTCGATGTCGGGAGATGTGTGCTGCGACTGCGTCGGGTTGGCGACAGCGCGATCCTAACCTACAAAGAGCGCTTACCGTCCTCTTCATCGATCAAGCAACAACGCGAAGTTGAGACTCGCGTTTCAGACGCGGACGCGATTGACGACATTCTCGACGCGCTCGGCTTTGCGCCAGCGCTGGTTTACGAGAAGCGCCGCGCGACGTGGAAACTGGGCGAAACAGAAATTGTCCTTGACGAACTTCCGTTCGGACTTTTCATGGAGATCGAAGGAACAGAAGCCGATATCCGAGAGATTGAACGTCGGCTGGCAATTAAAGGTCTGCGAGCCGAGCACGCTACCTACCCCCAACTAACGCAGCGACACGGTAAGCGGCACGGTGCCGTGATCGAAGCACGCTTTTGAGGAAAGCACCGAGGCTGCCCAGAATCGGGCAGCAAAAAAAGCGGCTTCGCTCTCCACGAGCGGAACCGCTTTGTTTTGCGGAGGTTAATTGCGGAACGTGACTACATTCCCATGCCACTCATCCCGCCCATGCCACCGGGCATCGGCGTGGACTTGTCGTCCTCGGGAACCTCAGCAACCATCGCTTCCGTCGTCAGCATCAAGCCCGCGATCGAGGCGGCGTTCTGCAGCGCAATGCGCGTCACCATTGCAGGATCGATAACACCCGCTTTGACAAGATCCTCGTACTTTTCGGTCTGCGCGTTGAAGCCAAAGTTCTCGTTCTTTTCGGAACGAACACGCTCGACAACAACCGCGCCTTCTTTACCAGCGTTCTGTACGATTTGGCGCAGCGGCTCTTCGAGAGCGCGACGTACAATGTTGACGCCGATCTGCTCGTCGGGGTCGCCTTCGCCAGCCTTGTTGGTCAGGAACTTCTCGAGCGCCTTGGCCGCACGAACCAACGCGACGCCGCCGCCCGGAACAATGCCTTCCTCGACGGCCGCGCGTGTAGCGTGCATGGCATCCTCAACCCGCGCCTTCTTCTCCTTCATCTCGGTCTCAGTGGCCGCGCCAACCTTGATGACCGCGACACCGCCAACCAGTTTCGCCAGACGCTCTTGCAGCTTCTCGCGATCATAGTCGGATGAAGTGTCTTCGATCTGAGCGCGCAGCGTCTTTACGCGGCCTTCGATGTCGGCGTGCTTGCCGGCGCCTTCGACAATAGTCGTGTTGTCCTTGTCGATCGTGATCTTCTTGGCGCGTCCCAGATCATCAAGCTTCACATTTTCCAGCTTGATGCCGAGGTCTTCACTGATCACCTTGCCGCCGGTAAGGATCGCAATGTCTTCGAGCATCGCCTTACGGCGATCACCGAAACCCGGCGCCTTAACAGCCGCAATGTTCAACGTGCCGCGAAGTTTGTTTACGACCAGCGTCGCGAGCGCTTCACCTTCCACGTCCTCGGCGATAATTAGCATGGGCTTGCCCATCTTGGCGATTTGCTCAAGTAGCGGCAGCAGGTCTTTCATTGAGCTGATCTTTTTCTCGTGAATAAGAATCAGTGGATTCTCGAGCGTCGCTTCCATGCGCTCGGGATCAGTTACGAAGTAGGGGCTCAAATATCCGCGATCGAATTGCATACCTTCGACGACTTCGAGTGACGTCTCCATCGTCTTGGATTCCTCTACCGTGATGACGCCGTCTTTACCGACCTTGTTCATTGCTTCGGCGATGATGTTTCCGATCGTCGAATCACCATTTGCCGAGATCGTTCCGACCTGCGCGATCATGTCGCCCTTGACATCCTTCTTCATCCGTTTGATCTCTTCCGTGGCGCGCACGACGGCCTTATCAATGCCGCGCTTGAGCGCCATCGGATTCGCGCCCGCGGCAACTGTCTTTACGCCCTCGCGAAAGATGGCTTGCGCCAGGACGGTCGCGGTTGTAGTGCCATCGCCGGCCACGTCAGAAGTCTTGGAAGCAACTTCGCGAACCATCTGTGCGCCCATGTTTTCGAGTGCGTCCTTCAGTTCAATCTCCTTGGCGACTGTGACACCGTCTTTCGTGATCGTCGGCGAGCCAAACTTCTTGTCAATGACCACATTGCGACCCTTTGGCCCTAGCGTAATCTTGACCGCTTCGGCGAGCTGATTGATTCCGCGCAAGATCGCCGCGCGCGACTCTTCGCCGTGAATTACTTGTTTTGCCATTTCTCTTTTTCTCCTGCTGAAATGTTGAATGTCTTTTTACTGAAAAAGCGGCTGAGTCCGGAAGACTACTTGCCGCTCTTCTTGCTGGTCCCGCTCGCTGCGCCGGCCCGCTCGATGACTCCGAGAATCTCGTCCTCGCGCATGATCAGGAGCTCTTCGCCGTCGATCTTGATTTCGGAGCCGCTGTACTTGCCGAAAAGGACGCGGTCTCCTTTCTTCACGTCCAGGGGCTGTCTGGTACCGTCCTCTTTGTATTTCCCTTCTCCAGACGCGACCACCTCGCCCTCCTGGGGCTTTTCCTTTGCGGTGTCTGGAATGATGATGCCACCGCGTACCTGCTCGCCTTCTTCAATCCGTCGGATGATCACGCGGTCGTGAAGAGGTCTGATTTTTGTTGCCATATGCCAACTACTCCTTTCGATTTTCCTTGGGAAGTTACGTATTATTAGAGCTTGAAGCTATCGCCCGCCTATCCGCTAGCACTCACTGTGGGCGAGTGCTAAGCATAAAACTTGTCCGAGGGGATTGTCAACCGGGGTAGTTGGGTTGGCGTTGCTTGGTTTCAGGTTTCAACGTGCTGCGCGTTTGGTGGCTCGGCCAGCGCCGCGTTCCTCTTGCTGGTAGGTGGCGACTCGCTTTGACAGCGTATTGCGGTGAATTCCCAGCACCTTTGCGGTATTCGAGAGGTGCTGCTTGTGTCGTCGCAGAGCCTTTTGAATGTAGAGATTCTCAAACTCGCCGACGGCTTCTTCGAGCAGAATGTGGCCGTCCAGCATGTCGTCGATTAGGGCTTCAAGGCGGGCACGCATTTGCATCTCGGTTTCCAGAAGGTGCGCGCAAAAGTTTCGCGATCAGAGACCAGCGTCTTTCAAGACACGGCAAATGATCGCCCGTCGGTTACAAATCACTCCCCGTTAAGAGCCTGTGTGCCTCGAGATAGCGAGCCGTCGTTGCTTCCGCAACCTGGGAGGGAATTGAAGGGGCTGGCGGTCGCTTGTCCCAATTCAGGGTTTCGAGATAGTCGCGCACAAATTGTTTATCGAACGAAGGCTGAGATTTGCCCGGCTGATAACCCTGGCATGGCCAGAAACGAGACGAGTCGGGCGTCAATGCCTCGTCAACCAGGATTATCTGGCCGCTGTCGTCACGGCCGAACTCAAACTTCGTATCCGCGATTAGGATGCCTCTGCCGCGCGCATAATCGCGGGCCTCGCTATAGAGGCGAAGAGACGTGTCACGCAAGACCTTCGTAGTCTCTTCGCCGAGAATCTCTCGCACCCTTGTCTCGCTGATATTCTCGTCGTGACCCTGTTCAGCTTTAGTTGACGGAGTGAAGATCGGCTCCGGCAATTCTTCCGATTCGCGCAAACCCGCAGGCAATCGATGGCTGCACACCTCGCCCGTGCGCTGATAATCTTTCCAGCCCGAACCGGCAAGATATCCGCGGACCACACACTCAACAGGAAACACATCCGCGGGCCGTACGAGCATCGAGCGTCCCGCTAGTTCATGAGAATGCCGGCGGATGATTTCAGGCATTCTGTCAATGTCAGTTGTTAACAGATGGTTGGGAACGATGTGGGCGAGTTTCTCAAACCAGAATCTCGAAAGCGCGATTAACACCGCGCCCTTGCGCTCGATCGGGGTCGGCAAGACGCAATCGAAGGCAGAGATCCGATCAGTTGCAACAATCAAAAGGTGCTGGTCGCCCACCGCGTAAACATCGCGCACCTTTCCCCGTTTTACCAGCTGCAGATCGGGAATGGATGTTTGCAAAAGCGTGGCGGCACTCGTCATTGGGACTTGCCCATGCGGCAGAATTCAGAAGCGAGCGAGATTTTGCTCGCGCCTCAAATCTTTGTCAAGCAACTGAGCGATTAAATATTAAGAGCGGCGCGCAATCGCCCAATCTGCGCCGCGTGATTGTGTGCGTGAACAGCATAGATGTTTAGCCAGTCTTCGGCGGAGTAAGGGCCGCTTTCTGTATGCTCGCCGGTGCGTTGCCAATCATCATCAGTCATTCGCTCGAGCAGTTGCGCGGTATTGGCTCGGGCGGCGTGAAAGGCTTCGAGAGCCGGAGCAATATCCCGCTCATTATATCGCAGACGAACGGCATATTCGTCCTGGTCGTAACCCTGAATAATCGGATGCTCTTCGGTCAGCAGTTTTCGCAGGCGAATGGCGCTCGCAGTCTCGCTGTCGGCAAGATGGTGCACGATCTCGCGTGCACTCCATTTCCCGCCAATCGGATGAGCCGTTAGGGAATCGGCGGGAAAATCTTGGAGGTTGTTGATGACTTCGTCGTAGCCCGCTTTGTACTGCTCGATCAGCTTGTCTCTTTCTTCCCGGGTCATTGCGGTGTTCTTCCTTTCAGCTTTCGGCCTTTTCGTGCAACAATGTGCAGCTCCCAAAACGTAAGAGCCGAGCTTCGTGTACCGTTTCTAGTTATGCATATCACACAGTCTCGTCTAATGAGAAATGGCGCGACTGTTTTATGTGGACAATAACATGCGATCAAAGTCGTGTTCGTTTCGTCAATTGAAAACGCTATGTCTGTTACTGGTAATCTCGCTCAGTGCTTCCCCTGCGTCATTTGCACGTCCAATTCCGGAGCGCGTTCAAACGCCTCAGCAGGGGCTAGCGCGCCCTTTTCCGTCGGCGCGATACACTCCAAGTCATGATTATGATACCGGCAACATAACCCTCAACCTGCGTTTTGACTGGGAGCACGAACAGGCGATTGGGTCGGCGGTAATTACCCTTGCCCCGCTCGTTAGCGATTTGCGCCGGGTCGAGTTTGATGCAGCAAACATAACCTTCATCGCGGTCAAATTATCTTCCGGAACGGTGCTCACGTACGAAACAGACGCCGATCAGGAAAAACTTCGCGTCAAGCTGGATCGCGCCTATCAGCCCTCGGAACAACTGACGCTGATTATCGATTACCACACTAATGGTCCTCAGCGTAGGCGATTAGGTCTCGCCGGCGGTGGTTTGAGATTCATTAAGCCCACCGCCGACGATCCCACGCGCCCGCGACAGGTCTGGTCGCAGGGAGAGAGCGAGTACAACCACTACTGGTTCCCGTGTTATGACCACCCCAACGATTTCTTCACTTCGGAATTGTACGCCACTGTTGAAAAGCCGCTCTCGGTGGTCTCGAACGGTAAACTGATTCAAACCAAAGATAACGGCGATGGCACAAAAACATTTCACTGGAAGATTGATCAGCCACATGCCAGTTATCTTTCGTCCATTATTGTTGGCGAATTCACGCCAATTGTGCAGGACTATGCTGGCATTCCAGTCATCACCAATGTTTACCCAAACGAAGTCGCGGAAGGAAGGGTTACCGTTGCGCGTTTGGCGGAAATGGTGAAGTTCTTTTCCGAGAAGACTGGCGTGAAATATCCATACGCAAAATACGCTCAGACGACTGTGCGCGATTTCGGTGGCGGCATGGAAAACATCAGTGCCACCACGCAAACCGACAACATGATCCATGACGCGCGGACTGAACTGGATCAAACCAGCGATGGCCTTCAGTCGCACGAGCTGGCGCACCAGTGGTTTGGCGATTACGTTACTTGCCGCTCGTGGTCCGACATTTGGCTCAACGAAAGCTTTGCGACCTATTTCCAGGCGATGTGGGATGAACACCACTTGGGACACGACGATTTCCTCTACCTGGATGTGAAGGGAAATCAGGATCAGTACTACAACGCTTGGAAACAGGGAAACCGCCGTCCAATTGTTACTAAGAACTACGCCAACCCCGACGCTGTCTTCGACACCTACGCCTATCCGCGTGGGGGTGCGGTCCTGCACATGCTACGCACGTACCTGGGTGAAGATAACTGGTGGCATGCGATTAACCATTACCTGCGAAAGTATGCGAACCAACCGGTAGAGACCGAACAATTTCGCATTGCGATCGAAGAGGCCACCGGCCAGTCGATGGATTGGTTCTTCGACGAATGGTTGTATCGAATGGGCCACCCGGTATTTCAGATTACGAAGGGATACGACCCAGCGACAAAGCAGTTGACGCTTACAGTGAAACAAGTGCAGAAGCTCGATCCCAACTCGCAATATCCGCAGGTCAAACTCTTCCAGACTCCTGTTGACATCGAGATTGTTACCGCCAGCGGTGCTCGCGTCGAACGTTCGCAAATCGAACCAAAAGAAGAGCAAGCGTTTACCTTCACAGCCGATTCTCAGCCGTTGCTCGTGAACTTTGATTATCAGGACACGCTAATCAAAGAGGTTGAATTCAATAAGACGACCGATGAGTTGATCTATCAACTGGCGCACGATCAAGATGTGATGGGACGGATGTGGGCGCTCAGTCAGCTTAACGGCCGAATGCAAAACGAGACAACGCCGGCATCGGAACGCGAGCAAATCACAACGCAGCTCGCCGACACTTTGATTCACGACAAGTTTTGGGGCATGCGTCTCGAGTCAGCCGGCAGCCTCGCGCGAGGAGGCGATAAAGGGCGGACGGCATTGATTTCAGCCACAAAGGACCAGAATGTGAGGGTGCGCGCCAGGGCCATTACGTCGCTCGCGGCGTCGAAGGATCCAGCACTGGCAAGCGTTTATCAACAGTTTCTGAACGATCAGAGTTACGCAGTGATACGTGCGGCCACGCTCGCCCTGGGTCAAACAAGAGACGCGGGCGCTTATGAGGCTTTAGTGAAACTGCTTGATGTCCCGTCATGGCGAGACACGATAGAGGCTTCCGCGCTTGGTGGGTTGGCGGCGCTCGGAGACAAACGGGCTGTCGATCTCGGATTTCGCTATTCTGCTGCCGGCAATCGGCCGCCGGTAAAAACCGCAGCGTTACGACTTTTGGGCGCAGCCGGCAAGGACGATCCTCGCGTGTTCTCGTTGCTCTCAGCAACCCTCGGTCAGGCTTTTGACAAGAGTGACTTTGCGCTTATGGGTGCGGCCGCGGAGGCGTTGGTGGCGTTGGGAGATCCCCGAGGGATGGCGGTTTTCGACGATGTTCTAAAGAAAGCTGGTGACGTCCCGCAGCTTCGAGCTGCGATCAGTCAGTATCAGGAGCGTTTGCGCCGCAGTGCTCAGGGTCCGGCAAACACTACTCCTCGGCCATAATACCAACTCTTGCCGCGTTCTTTGAGGGCGAAGCCTAACTGTAAACTTTTGGCAGTAAAAGAGAAATCCAGTGCGAAAGGCGTTCATTCTTTGGGCCGAGTCCGACACTTCCTGGTTCCGCCCTCCCGATTCTTCCGTCCCTCTTGCGGGCGTGGCTAGGCTGGCGAATCTCGCAGCGGTTGAGAATTTGTAGGGCTTTTGCTGTTGAACCTGCGCAACTTAACACTTGAGTTTAGAACTTTTGTCCTGTAGTATTCCAAGTGCCCGAGTGGCGCCAATCCCAACGGCGCGTACCCTCCGAGCCTCCTGCTTGTCAGTTTTGGATTAGACCACTGATGCCAATAGCCACTGACAAACAGACAAAAGCAAACAAGGAAAGTCTTACAGTACTCGATTCGGGCGAGCGGAAAATCTCGCTGCTTGTGGTTGAGGACGACGAAAACATTTCGACCGCGATCAGCGAATACTTCTCCCGCGCAGGTTACATCGTGAAGACTGTCGAAGATGGTTTAGCAGGCGTCAAGGCGGCTTTGGACGATCGACCGGATGCCGTCGTACTCGACCTCATGCTTCCCAAAATGGACGGACTCGCAGTGTGCAAAGAACTTCGAGAAAAGGTCAACTACCTTCCGATATTGATGCTCACGGCAAAAGACGATGTGGTTGATAAGGTGCTTGGGCTTGAAATGGGCGCAGACGACTATATCACGAAGCCGTTCAGTCTGCGGGAGCTTGAGGCGCGGATCAAGGCGGTGTTGCGACGCACGCGAAACGCCGCACGACCCGACGATTCGAAGAATGAAGCGCCAATAGTTCGTGGCAAACTACGCATCGATGGAGTAAGACGGGAGGTGACCATCGGCGATCGCCAGGTGGAATTGACTCCCAAAGAGTTTGATTTGCTGAAACTCTTTGCTTTGAACCCGGGTCGGGTGTTTCCCCGCAAGTACCTGCTCGAAAAGATCTGGGACTATTCTTATGAAGGCTACGACCGCACGATTGATTCACACATTAATCGACTGCGAGCGAAGATCGAGGAGAACCCAGAGAACCCTCAGATGGTTCTGACTGTTTGGGGCATCGGCTACAAATTCAGCGACGAGCACTAATCAATGCTCGTCATCTCTCCGTAAAGACGCCAACTTGGCAGTTCATCGATTGACAAATTAGGTAGTTCCATTCACTCCGTGGCGAGCGCGAGCTTCGAGCGAGGCCACGCAACCGACCCCGCAGATTCAATGAATCAATAGGATCCCTTGTTTGAGAACGCAGTTTAGTCTTATGCAGAAAGCCGTTTTGTCTAAGGTAAGTTTGAAAGTAATTGCGATGTGCCTGTTGCTTATCGTGGCGGGCTTTCCGCCGCCGGCTGCTCGCGCCCAGCAAGCCCAGGATGGACGCGTAACAGTCCAGAGCATTTCCACCCGCTCGTTCTCAAACGGAACAGTAGTTTCGATCAGGGCCGACGGATCTATCGGCCGCGCGCAAACCTGGGCTGATAGCGAGGGCTATCATGTGGTCGTGCCGTCCGCGGTTGCGTTGAACAACGTCAAAGCTGGGCCAGGAGTGAAGGTCAGGCAGCTAGGTAGCGCGATCGAGATTCTCGTCCAAACTAGATCCGGGGCCAACGTGACAGCGCAGTCGCTCTCCAACCGGCTGAGTCTTACCGTGGACGGCAAGCTGGAGCCACGCGCCGTTCCAAAATACGTTGACGACCCAAGCAGTTCGGCGGAGGAGTTAGCGCTCAGCCAGGGAGACTCTCAGCACGCTCAACTGGCGCGTCAAGCGGCAGCGGCCGGAACGAGCGAAACATCGACAGCGGGAAATGTGACTGCTGCGCCGGATTCTGCAACGCGGTTGCCGGGAGACGTTGCAACTTCGCCTAACATCGCGACGACTGACGAGCCCGAGCAGAACGGTGATTGGCTTTCTGCCGTTTTTTCGGATGGTTGGATCCTGACAGTCATTGGTCTTGGTTTGATTTTGCTGCTGGCTGCCCGGCTACTGCGCGCAAAACGGGATGCGGACAAAGGCTGGATTGAAGTCAGTGACAAAAAACTCGATAAGGTTGACGATTTGGAAGACGGAAGAAATCAAGCAACGAGCCGCTGGCAACCATCGGACCATCAGGGAGTGCTAGTGAAGCAAAACGGTCCAGGTGGATCTAATGGTGCGTCACCGCAAAGGAAATCGCTGGTGCCTGTACCAACGGTGGCGCCGACTGAGCTTTTTGGCGCCTATCGAGTCGATCAGGAAGTAGGAAAGTTAGTTCTGGGCCAACCGCACAGGATGGATGTGCTCGCCTCGCGGGCGCCGGATGATCGCCGTGCAATCGCAGCGTCTCTGCTCAAAGTGTTAATGTCACCGTATGCCGAAGATGACGAACGCCGCCGAGCAGGCGAGGCGCTTGAAGAATATGGCTTCGTCGCCCAACAGAGCGCTCTGCTGTTACTAGCGTCCGATCCTTACGAGCGAACGTCGGCGGCGAAGATGCTTGGGGACATCAAATCGCCCGCCTCGCTGCCTTTCCTGCTCGAGGCGCTTTACGATCACGAATCAATCGTACGCAATCAGGCAGTGCTTAGCATTGGCGAACTCAAGCTGCCGTCAGCCATCGGTGCGCTGCTGGATATCGCGCGCAAACAGACGGACGTTCCCGGCGCGCTTTTGAGCCGAGCACTAAGCGCCTGCTCAGTCGAAGGATTGGATTTCTTCGACAGCCCGATTCCGGAACCCGGACTGCTATCCGCCGGCTACACCGAAGCTCTCGCTTACGAGTTCACTGAACTGGAGCCGGCAGCGGTCGTCGAAGACCTGCCTGAATCCGCGGATGATCAAACGCTGACAGAAGCGCTTTCCAAAGTTGAGACCGAAGACCTCAGCGAGCGCTCCGAGGCAATCAAGAGCCTGGCTCAGTTTGCGGTGCAGAGTTCAATCACGGCATTAGGCAAAGTAGCTCGACTGGATCCGAAAGCGAGCATTCGAGCGCAGGCAATATCGAGTCTTGCTTCAATCAATCACGAGTCCGTCTTCCCATCCGTCTTGATCGGAATGGCGGACGAGTCGCGCGAAGTGAGGGCTGCGGCGGCGCGCTCTTTGTCTCGATTGAGCTTTGATCGAGCCGATGCCTACGTCCGCGTCATGGAAACACACGACGCGGAATCACTGCGTGACATTGCGCAAGCATGCATCAAAGCTGGGATTGTTTCCCAGGGGATAGACCGGCTCGCAAGCAGTGATCGCCGACAGGTTTATGAGGCATTCTCGATTGTCTCTTTGCTTGCGAAGGCGAACATGATCGAGCCGATTGTGGAGGCCATCGAAAATCATCCGAATCTTGACCTGCGCCTAACTGCCGTACGCCTACTGAGAACAACCGGCCAGCCTGTTGTTTTGGAGCAGCTAGGTCAACTCGCGGTGCGTGAAGGAATGCCCGAAGCCGTCAAAGTCGCGCTTCTCGAAGCGCTGCACAAAGCGGAGGAGGCGCAGAACGCAGCAAGTCAATCCACCAAAATCGAAAGTGAGCTGCACGAACAGGAAGTTAAAGCTCTGGACTGCCGGCGCCCGGGGTTGCATAATTAGCGCGGCGATCTCTTTCCCCTTTTTGCCCCAATGAAGCTCAAACTCATCAAGTATGTAGCGTTGCGAAACTATTGGCGCAGACTCGCCGTCGCGCTGACGCTTTCAGTGCTGGTTTCTTTTGGTTTACTACCTGCCGCCGCGCAGTTGAAGCAGAAGCGCATCACGTCCGTTTTTACTACTACCACCGCTGAAGGTTCTCGCGTTACGGTCGCTTCCGATTCTCCGCTTAACGATTACGAAGCCTACCGACGCGGTGATCGGTTTTACGTAAGAATTCCGTTGGCGGATCTGCCTTCGGCGCGAGGCAGCTTGCTCGGTCGTGGATTTGATGACGTCCAGATTCAGAGGTATGGCGACGGCATCATCTTTTCATTTCGGTTGCAACCGGGAACGACGGCGCATGTGGCTCAGGCCTCCAATCGTCTCGATGTGATCTTTTCAACGCCCGGAAGATCGCAGAATGCCGGCGCGGCGTCGGCGGATCGCGGCGAAGTTGCCAATCGCACCCGGGCCAGAAGAACGGGAGACTCTTCGGGACCAACGCCGCCGTCTTCGACGGGCGTCAAAGCGCCGGCCTACGGAGCTGGCGAGCGCTATTCGGCGCGTGAAAGCGGATCGAGCAATGCGGCAAGATACCGGCGAGGCAATGGATCGAAACGCAGTGCGTCAAAAGCAAAGTCAAGAAACTACGCGAGTGCGAATCGTACAAAACGCACTGCGTCATCCTCCAACACGCCGTCAACCTTTGCAAAGGCCGTTCGGCCCACAAGCGAAACCGCGGCCCCCTCGACATCGCCTGGCCTGACGCCTTCATCCACAACGACAACACAGCCTGGCGCAAGCAGCGCGGCGTCACCAGCGGGCCCGTCATCCTTCTCCTCCGCAAGCCCGGTTGCCGGAGCATCGCCAAGCGCCTCCGCGTCGTCGGTTGCTTCGGCTTCTTCCGCTTCACCGTACAACACCCCAGCTTCGTCACCTACGCCTACCGGTCAAAAGGCGTCTTCCGTGTCGACTCAGACACCGGCTAGTGCTTCACCTGGCAGCGCGTCGACGGATTGGGCAAGCAGAATCAGATACTACAAGCTGTGGGCGAGACTGAACTGGTTGCCTTTGCTCATTGGCGGACTAGTTGTCTTGTGTTTGCTGGTTTTGCTTTTGTCCTCGCGGCGCGCGAAACGCAAGGGCGTCGTTAGGGTGACACCCGCAAAACAGCAAGCCACGAAGCCGCCCGTTCCGGTTGCAACTGCGTCCGAGGCCCAGACAAGAAGTTCCTTAGTTTCGTTGCCTGCCAAAGACAAGGAACCTGCTGCCAATGATCAAGAGCGCGAGGTTTTTGAACTATGACTGTCGATGAACTGATTCAGATTTGTGCGGGGCTTGGTATTAAGTTGACGCTCGCGGGCCATGATAGCGATCGGCTTCAAGTCGACGCGCCGAAAGGGGCAATAACGCCATTCCTGCGCGACGCTTTGATCGCGAACAAACTGGACGTGATTGCCGTTCTAAAGACTCAAGCGCAAACGCCAAGTGAAGTTCAAACTCAGACTCCACCTCAAACTCTGGAGAAGACGTCTTTAGCCAGCAGCGTCTCACCGGAAGCCAGGAAAGTGATTTTGGAACAACAAGTATCTTCCCTGGATGTGCCCGTCGAGCGAGCAGAACTCGAGGTCAAGAACCTGATCGCGGGACGCACCTATGATGCAAAGGTCGTTGACGCCTCAGACACGACGACACGCCAGATCATCGCGGCTGAACTTCTTGCCGCCTTGTCCGGCAGGAATCTTGATCAGCATGAGCGTGCTCGACAGGCATTCCTGGATCACGGCTATTTTGACGAGACGACACGCGATCTGCGAACCGCGGATTCTGCGGCGGAGCGGGCCGCAGCCGCCCGCAAGTTGGGAACAGTTGGCAGTCGGTTGTCGACAGCGCATCTGATCGCGGCTCTCTTTGACAGCGCGCCTGAAGTTCGCCGGGCCGCCGTGGAGGCGCTCGGTCAAACAGGCGATCCCGCGGCAATTGTTCCACTGAATGAACTGCTGGTGCGCGAGACCAGCCGGCAGGTACCAGAGAGCACGATCCGCCATGCGATCCATTCGATCTCCACCGTCAAAGCGGTCAAACCTGAGGCGCAAACAGATGTGACTGCAGCAGAGTCCGAACCGCCGCGCAGCCCGGAAACCGAACCTGTGAAGCCTGAAGCACTTCCCGCAGTGGACGTGCCCGCTCAACAACAGTCAAGCGCTGTCGCGGATAGTCTTGCCGGTGAAGAGGCGCGGCTGCTGCGGGAAGAAGAGGCGCTCAGGAAGGCCGCCGAAGCGTTGGAGCGACGGCGACTCGAAGCACAGGCTGCGCGCAGGAAAGCCCAAGAGGAGGCACGTTCAAAGGCCGAGCAGGAAGCCCGCTACAGGGTCGAGGCAGAAGCCCGTCTGCGCGCCGAAGAGGAAGCACGCAAACGAGCCGAAGAGGAAGCCGCGCTTCGGAAGGCTGAAGCAGAGGCCCAGGTCCGGGCGGAGCAAGAGGCGCGCGCCAGAGCTGAGGAAGAAGCGCGCAGCCGTGCTGAAGAAGAAGCACGCTTCCGGCTTGAGGCTGATACCTTGAGGCGAGCCGCAGAAGAACTCGCGCGCAAACGAGCTTTAGCAGAAGCCGCACGCAAAGAAGAAGAAGAGGCGCGTCGTCGCGCCATCGAGGAAGAGGCTCGCCAGCAAGCGGAAGAAGAAGCACGTCTTCGCGCCGAGGAAGAAACGCGCAAAAGAGTGGAAGCAGAGGCGCTCCGTCGCGCTGTCGAGGAAGAGGCACGCAAGCGAGCGGAAGAAGAAGCACTGCGTCGCGTCGTTGAGGAAGAAGCGCTCCGTCGTATGGCTGAAGAGCGACTCCGCGTGGAAGCGGAAGAGCACCGCCGTGCGGAGGAAGAGCGGCTGCGTGCCGAGGAGGAAGCGCTGCGCCGCGCCGCCGAGGAAGTTGCGCGTCATCGGGCGGAAGTTGAAGCCGCGCGCCGAAAGGCTGAGGAAGACGCGCGGCGATTGCTGGAAGAACAAGCACGCCTGCAAGCCGAAGAAGAAGCTCGCCGTCTCGCTGAAGTGGAGCGTTTGCGCCTCGAGACTGAAGTTCGTCAGCGCGCCGATGAAGAGCGTCAACGCCTTGAAGAGGTGCGTCGTCGCGTTGAGGACGAGCATCAACGTATTGAAGCAGAAGCGCGCCGTCGTACTGAAGAAGAAGAGCACCGGCTGGCGGAACTGGAAAACCTCCGCCGGAGGACCGCGGAAGAAGCCCTGCAGCGAGCGGAACAAGAACAACGAATTCGCACTGAAATAGAAGCACTGCGTCACGCTGAAGAAGAACAGCGCAAGCGCATTGAAGAAGTCGAGGCCCGCCGCCGCGCGGAAGTAGAAACGCGTCGTCGCGCGGAAGAGGAGGCCCGGCGCAAGGCCGAAGCAGAAGCTCTGCGCGAAGCTGAAGCAGAGGCGCGTCGCCAGGCGGAAGAGGAAGCTCGTCTAGAAGCTGAGCAGGAAGCTCGACTGAAGGCTGAGGAAGAGCGACGCCAACTTGAAGCAGAGGCGCGCCGTCAAGCTATTGAACAAGAGCAAATGCGACTTGAAGAGTCGCGCCGCCGCACGGAAGAGGAGGAAAGCAGAATCGAAGAGGAAGCTCGGCGCCTCGCCGCTGAGGACGAGCGGAGACTTGCCGAGTTGGAGGCCCTTCGCCGAAAAGTTGAAGAAGAGGCGCGAGCCAGGGCCGAGAAAGAACGACGCATCAGGGCGGAAATCGAAGAACTCCGGAGAGCTGAAGACGAACAACGCCGACGCTTTGAGGCTGAGGCACAACTGCGTGTGGAGGCCGAAGCCCGTCTCAAGCAGGAAGAAGAACGACGTAGTGCCGAGGAACAGGCGCGACTCAAAGTGGAAGAAGGAGCGCGCCGGCTGGTTGAAGCGGAAGCCCGGCTGAAAGCTGAAGAAGAAGCTCGTCGCCTGGCAGAAGAGGAAGCGCGGCTGAAGGCGGAGGAAGAGGCGGGTCGTCGCGCTGAAGAGGAGCGTCGACGCCTTGAGGAAGTGCGTCGTCGGGCTGAAGAAGAACGTCTGCTGGTCGAGGAGGAGGCGCGCCGTCATGCCGAAGCGGAAGAGCGACGGCTCGCCGAACTAGAGGTTATTCGCCAACAAGCTGAGGCAGAGGCGCGCCAGCGCGCTGAACGCGAGCAACAGCTTCGCGCCGAAATCGAAGCACTGCGTCAAGCCGAAGCAGAGCACCGCCAGCGCATCGAGGAAGCCGAGGCCCAAAGACGAGTTGAAGAGGAAGCGCATCGCCAGTCTGCCGCGGAAGCCCGGCTGAAAGCTGAAGAAGAAGTTCGTCGCCTGGCAGAAGAGGAAGCGCGGCTGAGGGCGGAGGAAGAGGCGGGTCGTCGCGCTGAAGAGGAGCGGCAACGCCTTGAGGAAGTGTGTCGGCTGACTGAAGAAGAAGAACAAGGACTGGCTGAGTTAGAGAGCATTCGCAGCCAAGCCGAAACGGAGGCACAGCGGCGAGCCGAGACAGAACAACAACTCAAAGCTGGAATTGAGGTATTGCGCAAAGCGGAGGCAAACCAGCGCCAGCGCATCGAAGAGGCCGAAGCCCGTCTTCGCCAGGCCGAAGCGGAAGCACGCCGGCAGGCAGAGGAAGCCCGGCTGAAAGTTGAGGAAGAAACTCGTCGCCTGGCAGAAGAGGAAGCGCGGCTAAGGGCGGAGGAAGAGGCGGGTCGTCGTGCTGAAGAGGAGCGGCAACGCCTTGAGCAAGCGCGTCGTCGGGCTGAAGAAGAACGTCTGCTGGTCGAGGAGGAGGCGCGCCGTCATGCCGAAGCGGAAGAGCGACGGCTCGCCGAACTAGAGGTTATTCGCCAACAAGCTGAAGAAGAGGCGCGCCAGCGCGCTGAACGCGAGCAACAGCTTCGTGCCGAAATAGAAGCACTTCGCCAAGCCCAGGAAGAACACAGCCTGCGCATTGCGGTAGCCGAAGCCGAAAGACAAGTTGAGGAAGAAGCTCGGCTTAGGGCAGAAGAAGGGCAATCCCAGAGTGTTGCTGAAGAAGTGCCTCACTTGATAGCCGAACCGATAACAGAGCCGCCGTCAATTGAGGACGAGTCGACAATGGAAGCGCCGTGGGTGGATTTGGGCACGCACAAAAAAGACATGTTCGAAATTCTGCCGCTCGCCGACCAGTCCGCTGCCGTTGGTCTCGTTGAAATAACGCCGGATGAAGAACTGGCAAAGGGAATCGAAGTCGTTCGATCTGAAAAGGGAATCGCGCAGGTTGATGACGACTCGACAGCGGTTCCTTCGGTGATTCTCAGCCGCCTCAACAGCGAGGATTGGAGCGAACGTGGATCGGCGCTGATCGATCTTGCTCGTATGGGAGGCGACGATTCGTTCCGGCTGATTACGAAAGCCTTCGACGATCCATCGCCTGATGTCCGCAACGCCGCAGCGCGAGCGCTCCACGATCTTCAGTCTGACCGGGCCGCTTCATTCACTCGCGCGCTACGTGAAGGCTCGCCCGAACGCCGCCGAAAGATCGGCGCCGCGCTAGCCAGCTCGGGACTGGCCACGGAGGCCATCAACAACCTTACCGGCGAAAGTCGCGAGCGGACCTACGACGCATTTTCACTGCTGTTCCTAATGGCCAAAGCCGGAGAGGTCCAGCCACTAATGCGAGCGATTGAAGATCATCCGAACATCGAAGTTCGCCTCGCAGTCATCAAGCTGCTCGCTCTGAGCGGACAGCCTGAGGTAGTGCCTGCGTTCCGCCGTCTCGCCGTGCGCGGATCGTTGCCTTCTGAAGTGCGTTCTGCTGTGATGGAAGCCATCTATCAGATCAGCAGCCAGGCACGCGAAATAGCGCCGTCGGCCGCTTAACTCGTGAATCGTAGATCGGAAATAGTGAATAGAGAATCCTAAATCGACAATTGGATTTCACTTTCACCGTGAATGGACCCTATCGGTTCCATTCACGGTTTCTTCGTTCTTGTAGTCTATCGTCGGAGAGTTGTCCCCCCAGCTTTTCACTATTCACGTTTTACGGTCTATTATGCACGTTTCGCTATCCACGATTTACTATTCACGAATATCATGCCTTTCCAGCTTCGCTCGGAATATCAACCCAAGGGTGATCAGCCACAAGCAATCGAGGCTCTGGTTCGCGGCCTTGATGACGGCGCCAAAGATCAAGTGCTACTCGGCATAACCGGCAGCGGCAAAACCTTCACCATTGCCAGCGTCATCCAACACACACAGCGCCCGACGCTCGTGCTCGCGCACAACAAGACGCTCGCGGCGCAGTTGTATCAGGAATTCAAGACGCTTTTCCCCGAGAACGCGGTCGAATATTTTGTTTCCTACTACGATTACTACCAGCCTGAGGCCTACATGCCGGCTGCGGACGTCTACATCGAGAAAGAGGCGATCGTCAACGAGGATATCGATCGCTTGCGCATGTCCGCGACGCGCGCGCTATTCGAGCGGCGCGACGTAATCGTGGTCGCCAGCGTCTCGTGCATCTATGGCCTCGGCGATCCGGATGCTTACTATGGCATGTTGCTCTTTCTCGAGCCGGGGGCGCGCATGACACGCGAGGTGCTGTTGCAGCGTTTGGTCGAGCTGCAATACGAGCGTTCGGATATCGAGTTTGCGCGTGGCTCTTTTCGCGTGCGCGGCGACGTGGTCGAGATTTTTCCAAGCTATCAGGATCAGGCCTACCGCATCGAGCTGTGGGGCGACGAGATCGATTCGATCTCGACCATCGATCCGCTGCTCGGAGAAGTTATTCATAAACACACTTCGCGCATTCCAATCTATCCGAAGACGCACTACGTCATGTCAAAGAGCACGGTGAAGCGCGCATTGAAATCGATTCGCGAAGAACTGGAATGGTGGGAACCGAAATTGATTTCCGAAGGCAAGCTGGTCGAAGGGCAGCGTTTGCACCAGCGGACAATGTTTGATCTCGAGATGATCAAAGAGATGGGCTTTTGTCGCGGCATCGAAAACTATTCGCGTCATCTGACAGGCAAACAACCAGGCGAGCCGCCGCCGACATTGCTCGACTATTTGCCGCGCGACACGATCATGGTCATCGACGAATCGCACCAGTCGATCCCGCAGGTGCGCGGGATGTTCGAAGGAGACCAGTCGCGCAAACGAACCCTGGTCGAATACGGCTTTCGGCTGCCGTCAGCAATGGATAATCGTCCGCTGAACTTCCAGGAGTTTGAGTCGCGCATCGGGCAGACAATCTATGTTTCAGCCACGCCGGGGCCGTACGAATTGACGAAGGTCAGCGGCGAAGTCGTCGAGCAGATCATTCGGCCCACGGGCTTGATGGACCCGGAAGTTGAGGTGCGCCCGGTCCAGGGCCAGATCGATCATCTGCTCGAAGAGTGCCGGCAACGGGCCGAGCGAAACGAGCGCGTGCTTGTAACCACGCTAACCAAACGAATGTCCGAGGACTTGACCGAATACTTCACCGAGGTTGGCGTGCGCGTTCGTTATCTTCATTCAGACATCGAGACGCTTGAACGCATAAAGATTCTTCGTGATTTGCGCCGTGGTGAATTCGATGTGCTGGTCGGCATCAATCTTCTGCGCGAAGGTTTGGACCTGCCGGAAGTTTCGCTCGTGGCCATTCTCGATGCGGACAAGGAAGGTTTTTTACGCTCTGAATCGTCTTTGATTCAAACCATCGGCCGCGCTGCGCGCAACTCGCGCGGGAAAGCGATCCTGTATGCTGATCGGGTTACCGATTCGATGAAGCGCGCGATTGACGAGACACGCCGCCGTCGCTCGCTTCAGCAGGAGTACAATCAAGAGCAGGGCATTACGCCCATGACGATTGTCAAACCGATCGAAGCAACGCTGGTCACGGCTTATGAAGCGGACTACTTCAAAGTGCCGCTCGATCTCGAAGAATATGAAGAGTATTCGGTCGAGAAGATTGACGAGACCATAAATCAGCTCGAGCGCCAGATGCGCGAACACGCGAAACGATTCGAGTTTGAGCGGGCTGCCGAGCTGCGTGACCGGATCAAGTATCTGCGCGAGCGCGAACTGCAATTGACCTAAGTCAGAACCGCTCGCGGTAGCGGGTGGGCTATTAGTCACATCGCAACACGATCAGCGCTTAACCCGCTAACCACCCGCTACCGCAGGTGGTTCCGACACATATGCTGACCAAATCGCAACCAGACGAGATTCAATCTTTCCTTTCCGACGCCAGCTACGTGCAGGGTGGTTACGCGGAGCGTGTGGTCTTTCCGGAAAACGCGGAAGAGGTTGCGGAGATTCTCGCGAGCGCGACGTGCGAGAAAACCCCTGTGACGATTTCCGGTGCAGGTACGGGCACTGTTGCTGGTCGAGTTCCATTTGGCGGGATTGTTATTGCTACCGACAAACTGAATCGCATTAAGACCATCGCTCATGACGACGCTGGCGGTCGCGCAGTCGCTGAAGCCGGCGTAATTCTTCGCGATTTACAGCGCGCTGTTGATGCCGAAGGTCTTCTCTATCCACCCGATCCCACCGAACGCGGTTGCTTTCTCGGCGGGACAGTCGCGACTAATGCTTCAGGTGCGCGCACTTTCAAATACGGCCCGACACGAAAATATGTGGAGCGATTGAAGATTGCCCTGGGGACCGGCGAAGTGCTCGATCTTAGTCGCGGAGAGCTGTTTGCAGATGCGAATGGGCAGATCAAGATTCAGCTTTCATCCGGTCGCGTGATTGAAGCTCAACTGCCTTCCTATCGAATGCCTGAAGTTCGCAAGCACGCGTCCGGCTATTACGTGGCGCCGGGAATGGACGTGCTCGATCTGTTCATCGGCAGCGAAGGCACGCTGGGAGTGGTCGTGGAAGTAGAGGTGAGACTGCTGCCAAAACCGGAAGGGCTCTTGAGTGGAATTGTCTTCTTCAAATCAGAAGGCGACGTGCTGAGTTTCGTACGGGAGGCACGCGAGAGGTCTCTTTGCGAGCGTGAAGGCGGGCAGGACAAGCACCCCAGCGGGGCTGCCCCGCCGGGGACCCCGCGCACCCGCGCTCCCGGGATTGATGCTCGCGCGCTCGAATATTTTGATAGCGAGTCGCTCGGGTTTTTGCGTCAAAAATATGAAACGATTCCCGACGCGGCGGCCGGCGCGATCTTCTTCGAGCAAGAGACAACCGCGTCGACAGAAGACGCGCTGATGAACCAGTGGCTGTCATTGCTTGAGCGTCATCATGCTCTGACGGATGATTCATGGTTCGCAACGAACGAACAGGACCAGGCGAAGCTGCGCGAGTTTCGGCACGCGCTGCCGGTGCTGATGAATGAATGGTTCGCGCGTCATGAGCAACGCAAAGTTTCGACGGACATGTCCGTGCCCGATGAAGCGTTTGCCGGCCTCCTGCGGTTTTATCAAGAGACGCTTCACCCCAGCGGTCTCCGCTACACCATCTTTGGTCACATCGGTGACAATCACGTTCACGTAAACATCCTGCCGCGCGACGACACAGAGGCAACAAAGGCCCGGGAGATCTATCTGCAATTCGTCAAGCGCGCTATTGCCGTCGGCGGGACCCTTTCGGCCGAGCATGGCATCGGAAAACTAAAGCGCGACTATTTGCGTTTGCTTTACGGTGAAGCGCATCTGCGTGAGATGGCCGCGCTGAAACGCGCCTTCGATCCGGCAGGCATTCTTGGGCGCGGCAATATCTTTTCGGAAGCGTTTTTGTGATACTAAGACAAGCGAACGTTTTTGTCGTACTTTGTACTTCGCAAAGACATGCTCAGATTCACCACCGCCGGAGAATCACACGGTCGCGCGCTGGTCGCGATCGTTGAAGGTCTGCCTGCGGGCATGCCGGTAAACGTCGAACAGATCGATCACGAACTCAAGCGGCGTCAGTGGGGCTATGGCCGTGGCGGCCGGATGAAGATCGAGCAGGACCGCGTCGAGATTCTCAGCGGCGTGCGTCATGGATTGACCCTGGGTTCGCCGCTGGCCTTGATGATCGAAAACAAGGACTGGGCGCACTGGACCGACGTAATGGCTGTCGAACCGCGCGACGCCGCGCCGGAGAAATCGCGACGACTCAAGCGGCCACGTCCGGGCCATGCAGATCTTGCTGGTGGTTTGAAATTTGGCGCGCGCGATCTGCGCAACATTCTTGAGCGAGCTTCGGCCCGCGAGACGGCGGCGCGCGTTGCCTGCGGCGCGCTCGCGAAACAATTGCTCGGCAGTTTTGGCGCTGAGATTCGCAGCCATGTAATTCAACTCGGCGGCATACCCGATCAACCGCTTGAACTCTCTTGGAAAGAGATCGCCGCGATTTCTGAAGATGCGCCGCTGCGCTGTGGCGACGAAGAAGCGCAGAAACAAATGATTGCGTTGATTGATGAGAAGCGCGAAGCAGGTGACACGTTGGGCGGTATCTTTGAAGTTGGCGCGCGCGGCATCGTTCCCGGTTTAGGCTCGCATACGTCATGGGACTTGAAACTCGATGGTCGTTTGGCCCAAGCCGTCATGTCTATTCCTGCCGTGAAGGCAGTAGCAATTGGCGCGGGTGCGCAAGCGAGCAGTTTGCCCGGTTCCGAAGTCCACGACGAGATCGCCTACAACAATAAGACGAAGGAGTTTATTCGAGGAACAAATCGCGCGGGCGGTCTGGAAGGCGGCATCACCAACGGTGAAGAGGTGCGCATTCGCGGACACCTGAAACCTCTTTCGACGCTGCGCCGCGCACTCCGTTCCGTTGATATTGATACCAAGCAAGAAGAATCAGCCGCGTTTGAACGTTCCGATATCACGGCTGTGCCCGCCGCGGGCGTGATTGGCGAAGCGATGGTCGCCTTGATTCTCGCTGACGCTATGCGTGAAAAGTTTGGCGGCGACAGTCTCGGCGAGATGAAGCGCAACTTCGAAGGCTATCGCGAACAGTTGCGTGGGTACTGAATAGCGGCATTTCCTGCCGATGGAGTTTGTCGTAAAAATCGAATCTCTCCGTGTGAAGCTTTTTCCCGACAGACTCCGATGCGCGAAGTAGCGCGTCAAGCATCATTCATCGTAAAATCAACATCGAAAGCAATCCGAAGTAATGTTCTTGAGTGAATTGGAAGTGAGCGATGGCATTGCTGGAAGTAGTTAAGTGGCCGAACCCGATACTGGACGCGCCGGGCGATCCGGTGACGGTGTTTGACGACGATCTGAACAAGCTCATCAGCAACATGTTCGAGACGATGTACGCGGCGCCGGGCGTAGGCCTGGCCGCGGCGCAAGTTGGCATCCTCAAGCGACTGTTCGTGATGGATTGTTCGGGCGGCAAGGATCCCGAACAGCGCATCGCGTTGATTAATCCAGTGGTGCTGGCGGCTGAAGGCGATCAGAATGGCGAAGAGGGCTGTCTGTCTTTTCCCGGAATCTTCACGCCGGTCGAGCGCAGTCTGCGAGCAGTCGTGCGGGCCCAGGATACAGACGGAAATGAGTTTGAGATTGACGGCACGGAGCTGACGGCGCGTTGCATGTTGCATGAGACTGACCACTGTGACGGCATTGTATTCCTCGACAAAATGAGTCCCATCAAACGCGAACTGGTCAAGCGCAAGATCAGGAAGTTGCAGAAGGCCGGGCAGTGGGGTTAAAGAGCGAAGGGCTAAGAGCAAAGCGCCAAGGGCAAAGAACGAAGCGGGGCGCGTCCCCGCTCTTTTATCGTCTATTGGTCGTGATAGTATTTGAAAAACTGATTGCCTGGAGTCTGACATGTCAAACGAATTTCGTAACGAGCCACTGACCGATTTCAGCAAAGAAGCAAACGCCGTAGCGATGCGCGCGGCGATTGAGAAAGTTAAGCGCGAACTGGGCCGCGAGTATCCGCTGGTGATCGGCGGTGAGCGAATCGCGACGGGAAATATCTTTGAGAGCATCAATCCGGCGAATCGCACGCAGGTTGTTGGCCGCTTTCACAAAGCGACTAGAGAACTTGCCAATCGCGCAGTGGAAACCGCTTATGAGACGTTCAAGATCTGGAGCAACACTCCGGCTGAGCAACGGGCTGGTCTGTTGTTTTCCGTCGCCTCGATCATGCGGCAGCGAAAGCACGAACTGTCAGCCTGGATGATTCACGAAGTGGGCAAGACCTGGGCCGAGGCCGACGGCGATACTGCGGAAGCGATCGATTTCTGCGAGTTCTATGCGCACGAGATGCTGCGCTACGCCGGGCCGCAGCCGTTGTCACAAATCGACGGCGAAGACAACGGTCTGGATTACATTCCGCTGGGCGTCGCGGTAGTGATTCCGCCGTGGAACTTTCCGCTCGCGATCGCGGCGGGGATGACAGTTGCTTCTATCGTTACCGGCAACACGGTCGTGCTGAAGCCTTCGTCTGATGCGCCGACGATCGCGCATAAGTTTCTTGAGTTGTTGGAAGAGGCGGGCATGCCGGCCGGTGTGGTCAACTTGATGACGGGTTCTGGCGCGGAAGTTGGCGACGTGATTGTGGATCACCCGAAGACACGCATCATCGCCTTTACCGGTTCGAAAGAGGTTGGCTTGCGCATCAACGAACGAGCAGCGAAGACGCGTGAAGGCCAGATCTGGATCAAGCGTGTGATTGCCGAGATGGGTGGCAAGGACGCAATCATCGTTGCCGATGACGCGAATCTGGACGACGCCGCGCTGGGTGTGGTGCAATCCGCCTTCGGATTTCAGGGCGAGAAATGTTCGGCCTGCTCGCGTGCGATCGTCGACGCGCGCGTCTACGAGCCGCTGCTCGAGAGGATCTTGGAGCGGACCGAGAAGATCAAAGTTGGTGATCCAACTGATCCTTCTACGACAATGAGCGCGGTCATCAACGAGAAAGCATTCAAGACGATCAACGAGTACATCGAGAAGGGGAAGGCGGACGGCGGACGGCTGATCGCGGGCGGTGGTTCCGATGGAGAGCAGGGATTTTTCATTGAACCGACGGTGATCGCGGACGTGAAACCGGGCGATACGATCGAGCAGGAAGAGATCTTTGGCCCGGTGCTGGCGGTGGTTAAGGCGCAAGACTACGACGACGCTCTTCGCATTGCGAACGACACGCAATTTGGTTTGACGGGCGCCGTTTATTCAACTGACGAAGAAAAAATCGAACGAGCACGGCGCGAGTTTCACGTCGGCAATCTCTATCTTAATCGCAAGTGCACGGGCGCGCTGGTAGGCGTGCATCCTTTCGGGGGCTTCAACATGTCGGGCACTGATTCAAAGTCAGGCGGTCGCGATTATCTCTTGCTGTTCATGCAGGCGAAAGTTTCGTCGGCGAAGATCGGCGCGACCACCAGTAGGAGAGCCGAAGCGGGCACGGCAGTTTAAGCTCTTGAGTTGGCTCGCGGCTCTGCCGCCGCACAGTGCGGAAAGGCTTTGCCTTTCCGCCAGTCGTAAGATATTCATAGAGAGGCTACGCCTTGAATTTGGAGGCGTAGCCTCCTTTCGTTTCCCTTTTGACGCGGTAAGGCAAAGCCTTGCCGCACGGAGTAGCGGCAAAGCCGCCAGAAATGCGAATAGTTTTCATGGGCACGCCCGCAGCGGCGGTTCCGACATTGCACCGGTCCCTTGAGGATGAGCACGAGGTCGTCGCGGTGTGGACGCGGCCAGATAAGCCAGCGGGACGGGGAAACAGAGTTGCGATGTCGCCGGTGAAAGAGTTTGCGCTCGCGCACGGCCTAACTATTTATCAACCGGAGAAAATCAAGACCGCTGAGGCGCGAGAATTGTTTGCCTCGCACAATGCAGAAGTGGCCGTGGTGGTTGCGTACGGACGGATATTGCCGGCGGCGTTTTTGCACGCACCGCGTCGAGGTTGCATCAACGTGCACTTCTCTTTGTTACCGCTGTACCGCGGCGCGGCGCCGGTCAACTGGGCCATCGTCAACGGCGAAACGAAGACGGGTGTAACGACGATGTTCATCGCAGAGAAGCTTGATGCGGGGCCAATACTTTTGCAAAGAGACACGGAAATCAAAGCAGACGAAACTGCGCCCGAACTGACGGCAAGGCTTTCGTCAATGGGGGCCGAGTTGCTTAGCGAGACGCTTGCCAATCTCTCCGCGATCACGCCCCGTCCGCAACGCGATCGCGATGTGACGTTCGCGCCGATGCTTAAGAAGGAAGATGGCTTGATTGATTGGTCCAATGATGCTTTTGTGATTGAGCGTTGCGTGCGCGGGTTCCAACCGTGGCCCAATGCCTACACTCACTGCCGGTCGCGCCATCTAATCATTTGGCGCGCGATTGCCGAGAAAGCCGAGCAAAGGAGGGTGGTAGCTGGCGAGGTCGTAGCTGCGCATGGTGACGATCTGATTGTGAAGTGTGGTGAACAAACTGAGTTGCGCCTGCTTGAAGTCCAGCCGGCAGGGAAGCGGCGCATGAGCGTGCGCGACTTCTTAAATGGCACGCACTTGCGAATTGGCGACAAGCTGGGATGACGATGGACGAAGTTGCTGACTTGAGAGTCTCGGCACGCCGGCGACTCAATTCGCAAAGTCGCTTGCAATTTTGGTTAGGAGATGGAGGTGTCATTGAAAGAAGAACAACTCCCTGACGCGGAAACACTCACAAGTCAGCTGCAACAGGCGGATCGTCAAGTAAAAGAATTGAAGCGTAAGTATTACCTCATGGTGTGTTTGATTGGCGTGCTGGCGATCTGGCTGGTTTACCTTCTGATCGACAGAAACCAGCACGTCACGCTGGTCAGGCAGGGCTCTGAAGAACTGGCAATCTTACGGGAGAGAATCTCTGCTGCGAGTTCGAGTGTAGATGATCTTCAAGGCGAGTTAACGGATTTGGATAACAAGACGGCAGAGTGGAAGGACCTTGGGCCAGAAGTTGAAAAGATATCGAGCAACATTCGACGTGATGTTACCGAACTCGACGAAAGAATTGAGAAGGTCGAAGATCGCATCAATGCAGCCTTAGACGATGAATCAGACGAATGAGACCGTGAGAACTTGAATGTCTCAGCGAGCAGAGATCACTCCGCCTTGAAAGACGAAAATGCGAGGGGACGCGTCTGCCTCGCCCGCTCGTCTCGCCGCGTTCGACATCCTCCGCCGGGTTGAGGAGGAGAGCGCCTTCGCTTCAGTCTTGTTGACTGCAAAGGAAGAAGGGCTGCAGCCAAACGACCGCTCGCTCTGCCATGAATTGGTGATGGGTGTCTTGCGTCGCCAGTTATGGCTGGACTATCTGATTGCTCACTATGCGAACCGCCCAGTCGAGCGTCTCGATCTTCCGGTACGGCTGGCGCTCCGCCTGGGCCTCTATCAATTGCGTTTCCTGTCGCGTGTTCCAGCCGGGGCTGCCGTCAACGAGTCAGTCAATCTCGCGCGCGTTGCACGGCTTCGTTCCGCGGAGCCGTTGGTGAACGCGGTTCTGAGACGGGCGACGCGCGAGCCGGAATACGATCCGGTTACCGGCATCGCTGATCCTATCGAGAAAGTCGCCGTCGAGACTTCGCATCCATCGTGGTTGATCGAACGCTGGACCAAAGCGTTTGGTATTGACGAAGCAACGGCATTTGCGCGCGCCAACAATGAAGCTCCGCCCGTCGCGTTCCGAGTAGTGAACCAACGAGGCGACGCGAACGAGATCATTGCCGCGTTGCGATCCGCGGGGGCATCGTTGTCTCCTTCGCAAATCACGCCGGGAGCGTGGCGCGTCACGGGCGCCGTTGATTTGCTGCGAGAGTTTACACGCACGGGTTGTATCTACATCCAGGACGAAGCGTCTCAGCTAGCGGCGCGCATTGTCGACGCGCGAGCCGGCGATCGTGTGCTGGATGTTTGCGCGGCGCCGGGAAGCAAGACGACGCAACTCGCTGACCTGGCGGGCGATCAAGCGCTGGTTGTGGCCGGCGATCTTCACGAGCACCGCTTGCGTACGCTGAAGAAAATATCGGCGACGCACGGTCTCAACAGTATTCGCTGTGCAATATTCGATGGGCTGCGAGATTTACCGTTCCACGATTTCACTTTTGCCCGCGTGCTCGTTGATGCTCCCTGCTCGGGAACGGGCACGCTGCGGCGCAACCCCGAAATACGCTGGCGCATCTCAACCGGCGACATTGAAGATCTCTCGGCGCGGCAAGGTTGCATCTTGCAGAACGCTTCGCGGATGGTGAAAGCAGGTGGCCGGCTCGTTTATTCCACTTGTTCCGTCGAGCCGGAAGAGAACGAACAAGTTGCGGCCGAGTTCCTTGAGCAAACCGACGATTTCATACAGGTGGCATTGCCGTTGAGTCCTTCGCTTATGACCACTGCGGGCGCTGCGCGTACCTGGCCGCACCGCGACGGCGCTGACGGTTTCTTTATCGCCGCGTTCGAGCGCCGCAACTAGATGTGGTTGCTTGCGAGCGCTCATACCGGATGTTAGACTTCGCATCTTAGTGTGACTTGATTTGAGATGAGCGCTAGAAGGCTGCAAGAACGTGAGTGTTATTAAGGAAACGCTGTCTGCGCTGCGCCGCATAGTGATCGTGATCGTGATCGCGATCACGTTTCTTTTTGGTCTGGCCACCACGGTGATTCTGTCTTTGCGCAGCCCGGTAGTCAGGGTACCGGAAGTCGTGGGCAAGGATCGCTTTGAAGCGGAGCGCGAACTTGAGAGCGCGGGATTGAAGTTTCGCCAGCGTGCCACCAGGCCGAGTAATCAGGTGAAGCCGGACACCGTTCTCTTTCAATTGCCGCGTGCCGGCGAAGAGGTGAAAGGGGGCCAGACCGTCGCCGTCGATGTCAGCCGCGCCGCGAAAGAGGGCGAAGGCTCAGAGACCGCGACGAGCGATAGCAAAGCTGGTAAGGCAAACGAAAACGGGAACGCGAATGATTCTTCGTCCGCCAACGCGAATGAGAACAAGCCAAAGCGGAACAAAAATACGAACAAGAACGATAACGGCAACGGGAACGCCAACAACGGTAATCGTAACGCGAATGCCAATCGGGCTGGAGCAAATGCTAACGCAAGGAATAGGAACGCCGGCTCAGATCGCAATACCAATGCCGGAGCCAACTCAAACCGAAGCGGCGAACCGGATAACGCAAACTCGAATCGCTCGAATCGGAATGCGAACAGACCCGCTCCAACGCCCGCTGGCTCGAATACAAACAAGCCGCCTCCGCCCGGGGCGCCGCCGAGAATCTGAAATGCTTGAATCTGCATGGTGAACGGTAGAACAATCGATATCGCCCCTTCCATTTTGTCCGCCGACTTTTCGCGGTTAGGCGAGGAGATCGAGGCCGTCGAACGCGGTGGGGCAGGGTTGATACACGTCGATGTGATGGACGGTCATTTTGTGCCGAATATTACGATCGGCCTGCCAGTCGTGAAGGCGGTGTCGCGTTCGACGCGTCTGCCGGTGGACGCGCATCTGATGATCAGTGAGCCAGGCAGGTATGCCGAACAATTTGTAGCAGCCGGCGCGCAGATGGTCTCAGTGCATTTTGAAGCGGACGCTCATCTGCAGCGGACCGTGATGGCCATTAAGACCGCGGGTGCGCAAGCCGGCGTGGTCATCAACCCTGCGACGCCGGTCGGAGCGTTGGAAGAGATTCTGGACTTCGCCGACTATGTTCTGGTGATGTCCGTCAATCCGGGATTTGGGGGGCAGAAGTTTATTCCGACATCAATCGACAAAGTACGCCGCTTGCGACGGATGATTGACGAACGCGGGCTGAAAGTTAGAATCGAGATCGATGGGGGCATCGATCTCGGTAACATCCAACAGGTCGTAGCCGCGGGAGCCGAAATGATCGTGTCGGGTTCGGCAATCTTCGGCGCTGACGACGCTGGCGCCGCGGTTCGCGAGCTGCGCGAAGCGACGGTCCAGTGGGTTTAAAGATTTCGCTTTGTTGTTTTTAATTCGCGATTTGCTGTTCGTTAGCAAACACGCAGAGTTCGATTTGACATTCAGAAGGTAAGACTTGAGACTGGTGAACCGGAAAGCGAGTCTCTACTGGACTCTGGATAAAGCTGCTCCCCAATTTGCGCGCAACCAGTTAGCGGGATTTTCCTGGAGGTTTTAGTTATGCGTTTTCGCTTTTTCACTTTGCCGCTCCTCGCTGCCGTTCTTGTACTTGGTTTGTTCGGCTACGTGCCGGCACAGGGCGGCGGCCGCACTCAGAGCGACCTGTCGGCGGTGCAGCGTCTCGACGTAATGCGATCCCAGCTCGAGGCTCTGCGGCGCTCGCTCAGTAGCGGGATCGCCGGAATACCGCAAAAACCGGCTGCCGATAAGGGAAAGAATAGAGCGAACGCAGACGATCCGCGCGTCCGTTTGCAGGGACTCGATAAGGAAGTCAGTTCGATTCTTTCTGAAGTGAATGATCTCCATGCGAAAGCGGACCGTTCGGAGCGTTACGACGCGACAAGATTGGATGGATTGGAAACCTCGGTAAAAGAGATTGAAACGCGAGTGCAGGTGGCGTTGACGGAAACCGCCGGCGCCAGAAAGGGTAATGATTCCGCTGTCGCTTCGACTTCTGCGCCGCACCAGAAGAAAAAGAATGGACACTTGTTCGGACTGATCGGCGGCGGTGGCGGGAACAATAAGTATGAAGAGATCCTTGGCGGCCCAGCGCCAGGCCGCGACCGGGTTCTGTTTGAAGAAGCAGCAAAGGAAGTACGAAAGGGAAACTATGACACTGGTCGCCTGCTTTTCACCACGATCATCACTACGTATCCCGACTCGCCCTTTCTGCCAATGGCAAAGCTCGCGATCGCTGACTCGTTCTATCTCGAAGGCGGCACTAGCTCCTTAATTCAAGCGGCCAATTCATATCAAGACTGGCTGGCCTTCTTCCCCACGGACCCGCTCGCTGACGCCGCGATGCTGAAGGTTGCGGAAGCCGAAATGCGACAGATGGGTCTGTCAGATCGCGACATCACGCATGCGCGCAAGGCCGAACAGCGTTTGAAGGCGCTGTTGCAGCAGTATCCACAAACCAGGCTGCGGCCAACAGTTCAAGATCGTCTATGGGAGGTCCAGGAGAGTCTCGGGATGCATAACATGGCGATAGGCGACTTCTATAGAGAGCACTACATTAACCGCAAGGGTGGTTTGAAAGGCGCTCAGTCCCGCTACAAAGAGATTGTCGATAAGTATCCGTGCTTTTCTCAGACGGACAAAGTTCTTTTCAATCTCGCCTACACTTACACGCAGGAAGAGGAGCCGGACGAGGCGGCGAAGTATTATGTGCAACTGCTGCAAAACTACCCGGACAGCGAATATGCCGAGAAGGCGAAAGAGCAGTTAAGCATCATTGGCGTGCCGATTCCCGAGAAGGGAACCCCGAATACCTGCCCCAAGCGTGAACGACCTTCCTTCATCGGTAATCTAATGCAGCAGGTGGCCGGCTCAGCGGATGTGACTGTCGGCAAGGATGGCATCCTGATCAGCAGGAGCAGCAAGGAAGGTAGCGATCTGATTGATCAGGCGCTCAAGTACAACGGACAACTGCCTTCAAACACGATGCCCAAGCCGCAGGTGCAGCGCAGCACCCCGAAACAACCAATGACGCCTGCAAACGATGAGCAGACGGCACCGGAGAAGAAGAAAATTCCGCTAACGATTCAAGCAACTCCGAATGGTCCCGTGCCCAACCCGATCAATCCATCGACGCCACCTACAAACCCGACTTCTCGCCCACCAGGGACGAAGCCCTAGCATTGGTGGCCGCTGTGCAGACTCCTGATCAGATCTCAAGAGAGGTTCAAGCTGAACTGATTCGTCGTCACAAGGCTACCGCACAGACGGTTGGCGCACTGCTCGTCTTGACGCTCGTCCTTTCCCTCATCGCATTTCTCGGAAAGAATCTTTTTCGTCATCAGGATAATTCTTCTCTTGACATCGCCTTGAGAATCACGATTTTGATTTTCGGTCTTGGCTCGGTCGTTTTGCGTCGCACGAGATTTTCGGCAATGCGGCTTCAGGACATCACGGCGTTGAAAGGAACTTCCGGTTTGCTCGTTACGCTGGAGAAGACGACCCTGCAGGTGGCCTTGCTCGGCACCGCTATCGTGGTGTTTGGATTCATCGCTACGTTGCTGACCGGAAACCAGTTTTATACCTACGGCGCGGGACTGGTGGGTTTTGTGGTCCTACTTTATTGCTACCCGACGAGGACATCCTGGCAGCTCGCTATCCAGAAATTTGCGCCCGATTATCCAGAGGCGCCTAAACCAGCGAGCCTCCCAGCCACTGATTGACGATCTCGTATTTGTCAGCCGTGTAAAGTGTCGACACCCGCCTTCAAGCTCCCATCGCTCGCAAAGGTCAACTGGTCGCTGCGTGTTCTCGGCCGGCGCGCGGATGGCTATCACGAGGTTCGGACCGTGTTACAGACTGTTTCCCTGCACGACGACTTGCACTTTGCGCCGCGTGACAACGAAGAAATCCAACTGTCCTGCAATGACCCGCGGATACCCACCGACGAACACAATCTGATACTCCGCGCGGCCAATGCCTTGCGAGATCGTTGTCACAATCGTGACGGCGCGACCATCTATCTTGAGAAGCGCATTCCGGCAAAGGGCGGCCTCGGTGGAGCATCGTCCAATGCGGCGGTTGCTTTGATGGCGCTGACGCGTCTGTGGAGGCTCGACATCAGCGCCGCGGAATTGATTGAAATTGGCGCGATGCTTGGCGCGGATGTTCCTTTCTTTTTTGTTGGCGGCCGCGCGCTCGCAACCGGAACCGGGACCGAGGTAAGGGCTCTACCTGACAATCCGGAAAAACATCTGTTGGTTGTCACTCCGAATGCGACGGTCTCAACCGCAGAGGCGTACAAATCCCTGCGCGCGCCTGCCTTGACAACCTCGGTCGACGCCTCTATCCTCTCTAGTTCTTGTTCAGCGAGCGAATTTCGTGATACTGATCAAGGTGAGTTGCATAACGATTTCGA
Source organism: Pyrinomonadaceae bacterium (assembly GCA_041499185.1). Taxonomy (GTDB): domain Bacteria; phylum Acidobacteriota; class Blastocatellia; order Pyrinomonadales; family Pyrinomonadaceae; genus JAOAPY01. Next base: position 62,948 of record JBGQJU010000015.1, read on the forward strand.
GCAAGTGATATTTGAGGTTGAGCCGGAGATTGGACGGGCAAAGGATGCGCTGCTTCGATGCGGTGCAAGCGGTGCTTTGCTCGCAGGCAGCGGCTCAAGCGTATTTGGTATCTTTGACAATCAACAGGCGCAAGAGAGCGCGCTTCAGGAGGTCCAGGCGGAAGCCGGCTGGCGCCTCTTTCCTGCTGTGACCGTGTCGCGCAATGAGTATCTTAAGGCATTGAAAATCTGATACTGGGGCGTAGCCAAGTGGTAAGGCACCGGTCTTTGGAATCGGCATTCGTAGGTTCGAATCCTTCCGCCCCAGCCAATAAGAGCAGTGATGAGTGATGAGTACTGAGTAATCAGCGGGCCGAGCGGCTCGCGAAACTCATCACTCATCACTCATCACTCATCACTGGTATATGAGCACAACCGGCGGCATCAAGGTCTTTACCGGCAACGCGAACCCGAAGCTGGCGGAAGAGATTTGTCGTCACCTGGGATGCGACATGGGCCGCGCGTTCGCCGATCGCTTCTCGGATGGCGAGTTCAATTTTCAGATCGACGAGAACGTTCGGGGCGGCGATGTCTTCATTGTTCAGCCGACATGTCCGCCGACTGATGCTCATGTGATGGAATTGCTGGTGATGCTCGACGCGTTTCGCCGATCATCAGCCGAGCGCATCACGGCCGTGATTCCGTACTACGGTTACGGGCGTTCTGATAAGAAAGATCGGCCGCGTGTTCCGATTTCAGCGAGATTGGTCGCGAACCTGATCACCGTCGCGGGCGCCGATCGCTTGTTGACAATCGATTTGCACGCGGCGCAGATTCAAGGGTTCTTTGATATTCCGGTGGACCACCTGTATTCCGCGCCGGTGATGATCGGCTACTATCAGGAGAATCCGCTGCCAAACTTGACGGTAGTTGCTCCTGATACTGGCGGCGCGGAAAGAGCGCGGGCTTACGCGAAACGCCTGGACGCGGATCTGGCCCTTTGCGACAAGCGCCGCGAGAAGGCGAACGTCGCCGAGGTGATGAACGTCGTCGGCGATGTTCGCGGTCGCAACTGTTTGATTGTCGACGATATGTGCGACACCGGCGGCTCGTTGACGAAAGTCGCAAAGGCGCTGAGAGGCGCCGGGGCGGAAAGGATTCACGCCTGTTTTACCCATCCGGTTTTGTCGGGCGGGGCGGTGCAGCAGTTGGCAAAGTCCGAAATAGAGGAGATAATAGTTACGAACACGATCCCGCTCCGCGATCATGCGTGCGAGCAGGGCAGAATAAAGGTACTTAGTATCGCGCCACTTCTGGCGAAAGCGATCAAGTCGATCCACGAGGAGACCAGCGTTTCCTCGCTCTTCGTATGACGAAGGGCAAACACTGATGGCTTAGAAGAAGACCATCAGCGATCACCTGAGAAGTTTAGAGTTCAAGCTTTAGCTTGCCGCTAACGCGCGAACAACCTGAAGGTTGAACTCTGAACCAGGCTGATCGCTGAACGTTTTGTAGAGGGGCATAATCATGGCAGAGCGTAAAGAGATTACGATTCAGGCGAAGCCGCGCGCAGGCCGCGGCAAAAACGATGCGCGGCGCACGCGGCGCACTGGACTGGTTCCAGTGACGGTTTACGGCGGTGAAGGCGGAACCGTTTCCGCAGTCGTGCCGCTCAACGAGCTGGCGGCGATTCTGCGCTCCGACACGGGCCGCAATACCATATTCACACTCGACATCGAAGGCGTCGGCGCCAGTGAAGTAATGTTTCACGATCGGCAGATCGATCCCATCCGCGGGCGTTTGGTTCATGCCGACTTCAGGCGGCTGGTGCGCGGCCAGAAAATCGAGGTCACGGTGCCACTGCATTTGGTTGGCGAGCCAATTGGGGTGCGCGAGCAGCAGGGCTTTCTCGAACAGATCGTCCGCGAGATCGAAGTTCGTTGTGAGCCGCGCGAGATACCAGAAGCGATCAAAGTTGATGTCTCGCAACTTGGCGTTCACGATGTGCTGCACATTTCCGATATTCCGGCCGACGAGCGTATCGAGATCCTTGAATCGCCGGACACGGTCATTGCCACCATCGGCATTGTGAAGGAAGAAGTAGTTGAAGCGCCGGTGGTTGAGGGCGAAGAGCCGGCCGAGCCTGAGCTGATCACCAAGGGCAAGAAGGAAGAGGAAGGGGCAGAAGAGCCCGAGAAGCCCGAGAAGCAAGAGAGGGAGAAGGGCAAGAAAGAAGAGAGGGGCAAGAAGGAGTAGGGGACATTGCCGATTGCCAATTGCCGATTGCCGATTTGCGATCTGACGCCACTGGAATTCTATTTCGAATCAATCGCAAAGCAAGAACCGGCAATCGACAACGGAAAATCGGCAATCGGCAATTGGCAATCGGCAATGAAATGCGTCTGATCGTAGGACTCGGGAATCCCGGTGCAGAGTATGAGTGGTCGCGCCATAACCTTGGATTCATGTTGATTGACAAACTGGCGTTTCAGGCCGATGCGAAGGTGAACCGGCGCGAATGTCATTCGTTGGTGGGGCGCGCTGTGATCGAAGGTTGCGCAGTGAAGCTGGTTAAGCCGCAGACCTTCATGAACCTGAGTGGCGAAACTGTCGCTTGTGTCTTTGCCAAGCATAAGCTGGAACAGGCGGGTGAGAACTTGATCGTGATAAGCGACGATCTGGCGATGCCGTTTGGGAAGATTCGCATTCGCGCCCGCGGCTCGGCAGGCGGGCACAACGGCTTGAAATCGATTATCGCTGCGATTGGCACGAACGAGTTCGTCCGGCTGAGAATCGGAATTCAGCCCGAGCACCCGCTGGCGGATGCGAAACGGTTTGTGCTCGATCCGTTTCCGCGATCGGTGCGAGCTGAAGTGGAAAAGATCATAGAACGAAGCGCCGACGCGCTGCGGGCCATCCTCAAAGATGGCGTTTTGAAAGCAATGACGGAATACAACAGTGACAAGTGACAAGTGACCAGTGACAAGTGATGGACAATGAGTGATTAAGACAAGCCGATTTGCTCGTCACTTGTCACTCGTCACTCGTCACTGTCTTAAGGAGGCTGAATTTTGGAAGCACTGAGACAATACGAACTAATGTTCATCGTCGATCCGGACGCCGCTGACGACGAGGTTGCAAAGCTTACGGAGAGCTTGAAGCAGATCGTTACCGATCAGGGGGGCACCGTGACGAAGGAAGAGAACTTGGGCCGTCGTCAACTGGCCTACGAGATTCTGCACAAGAAGGATGGCATCTTTGTCGACCTGGAGATTGAGGGCTCAGGCCGGGAAATAGCCGAGCTTGAACGGCGCATGCGCGTCAGCGATCGCATCCTTCGTTATCTGACGGTGCGATTGGACGAGGACCGTCGCCGCGCCGACAAACTCAAGGACCGGCGCGCGCGCAAAGCTGCCAAGCGGCCGTTTGCTGTCGCAGCTACATCGCGCGGCGCAACCGCACCGGAGTTTCCAGTCGACGAGAGCGAGGAAGCGTAATGATTGGTACCCATTTGCCCTATTGAGAGGATTCTGGAAAGTTATGTCAAGCAATTACGAAGATCGCGGCCGCGGCAACTACGAAGATCGTGGCCGCAGCAATTACGAAGATCGCGGACGCAGTTACAACGGCGACGATGATCAAGACAGAGGGCGGGGTGGCATGCAACGTGGCGGCCGCCGCATGCACCGGCGGCGCATCTGCCGCTTCTGCATCGAGAAGGTTGATCAGATCGACTTTAAAGACCTGCGGCTGCTGCAGAACTACACCCCCGAGCGAGGCAAGATTCTGCCGCGTCGCATCTCCGGCAACTGCGCCATACATCAGCGCATGCTTGCCGAAGCTATCAAGCGCGCGCGCAATATCGCGTTGCTGCCGTACACGACAAATTAACGGGAAGGGTATTGGCTGAGTTTATGGCACACACAAAGATACTGCTACGCGAAGACGTCGACGACCTTGGCGCCCGCGGCGAAATTGTCAGAGTCCGCGCGGGCTATGCGCGCAACTATCTGCTGCCGCGAAAGCTGGCCGTGGAAGCGACCTCGAGCAACGTCAAACAGATCGAGCAGGAGCGCGCGGCTCTGTTGAAACGCGAAGCCAAAGAGCGCACCACAGCCGCGGCGCAGGCCGAACAGATGGGCGCAGTGATCCTGAACTTTGAGCGCAAGGCCGGAGAACAAGGAGCGCTCTATGGCTCGGTGACCTCAATGGATATTGCTGAAGCGCTGCAAGAGCGCGGTTACGAAGTTGATCGCCATCGCATACATCTGCGCGAACCGATCAAGCGAGTCGGCGAATTCGCCGTGCCGGTGCGTCTCCATCGTGAGGTGACCGTGGACCTGCAAGTCAAAGTCGCTCCCGAAGGCGAGGTCATCGTCGGCCACATGACGCCGGAACAGGAAGCCGAAGTTCTGGCTTCGGCACAAGCGGAGGCCGCGCAGGAAGAGTCGTCCGACGCTGCTGAATGAGCGTTTTCTTCAGGAAACAAAACACACTTCAAGAAAAAAACAGTCGAGCGGTGCTTTAGTACGCGTACCGTGTTGCTTTAGTACGCGTACCGTGTTGTATAGTTCGACGCTGCAAGTTGTGTTTAAGATCGCAACTTGCAGCGTCTTCTTATTCGCGCTACAGAACCGGGAGCGGTAGCGACCGGATGCGAGCCTCCAACCGGCAACATCGCTCGCTCTTCTATGGCAAGTCTATTTCAAAGATGCATTGACTTTGGGATCCGGTCGCTACCGCTCCCGGTTCTGTAACCCTTGAGTTAATCCAACGTTTCTCCTAATGGCAGCTCCTGATCCAATACGCGAACAAACCTTTGAGCGCTCTCTGCCAAACAGCTCTGAAGCTGAGCGCGCCATCCTGGGCGCCGTAATTCTCGACAACGGCATGATCAGCCCGGCAATCGAGCTGTTGAAACCCGAAGACTTCTACGTTCCCTCGCATCGCCGCATTTTCGTGGCCATGACCGCTTTGTTTGAGCGCGGCGCCGAGATCAATCCGATCCTGATCGGCGAAGAGCTCAAGAAAGACAACGCCCTCGAAACGGTTGGCGGCGTCAGCTTTGTCACGAACCTCACCTATGGTCTGCCGCATGCTACGAACATCACTAATTACGCCAAGGTCGTTCGCGGCAAGTCGTTGTTGCGCCGGCTAATAAAAACGGCAAACAAGATCACCAACGAGGCGCTCGAAGAAGAAGACGAGCCCGAGGTCATTCTCGATCATGCCGAGCAGTCGATCTTCGAATTGGCCGACGAGCGGATCCGCCAGGGCTTCGTCCACGTCAAACCCGTCGCCGAAGCGCTGCTCGACAAGATCCAGGAGATGGAAGGCCGCAAGGTCGTCCTGACGGGTTTGACCACGGGTTTTGCGGAGCTGGACGAAAAGACGTCTGGTCTGCAACGTTCGGATCTGGTCATCGTTGCCGCGCGTCCTTCGATCGGAAAGACCAGCTTCGCCTTGATGCTTGCGCAGAACGCCGCCATTCAGACAGGCGCCGTGGTCGGCATCTTCTCGCTGGAGATGTCCAAGGAAGCACTGGTGATGCGCATGCTTTGTTCGCAAGGGAACATCGACGCGCAACGTTTCCGCAACGGCTTTCTTTCACGCGCCGAGTGGGCGCAGATTGCCAAATCGCTGGGCACGCTCGCCGATACGCGCATTTTTCTTGACGACACGCCGGGCATCACGGTGCTTGAGATGCGCGCAAAAGCGCGGCGCCTTGCGGTCGAACAGAAAGGGCTCGATCTGATCGTGGTTGACTATTTGCAGTTGATGTCTGGTTCGGCGAAACGTTTCGAATCCCGGCAGCAGGAAGTGTCGCTGATCTCGCGCGAGCTGAAGAGTCTGGCAAAGGAGCTGAACGTTCCATTGGTTGCGTTGTCGCAGCTCTCGCGCGCCCCGGAGTCGCGCTCCGATCATCGGCCGCAGCTTGCCGACCTGCGCGAGTCGGGCGCGCTGGAACAGGACGCCGATCTTGTTGCTTTCCTCTATCGCGAAGAAATGTACAAATCGCCCGAAGAGCGACAGAACATGCCGGACGACAAGAAGAATGTCGCGGAACTCATCCTCGCCAAACAGCGCAACGGGCCCACGGGTACAGTCCTGCTGCGCTTCGTACCCTCGAGCATGCGCTTCGATAATCTTTATCGTGGTGAATAAGATCTCTTGAGCAATCTCTGTGTGCTCTGTGACCTCTGTGGTGAAAGTATCATCATCCATCAAGACC
>JBGQJU010000016.1:0-67059 GCA_041499185.1 Pyrinomonadaceae bacterium
CGATCAGGTTGCGAGTGGCTTGCGCACTTCGCGTACGGAATTGCCGGCAGTCATCGGTCGACTGCAGGACGAGCTGAAGAAAGCGCGTCGCGAAGCGGAAGAGTTGCGCTTGAAGATCGCGACCGTCTCAATCCCGGATTCGGCACCAAACGGCGATGAAGCTCGCGAGATCGCGGGCGTGAAAATCCTGGCGCGCGAAGCCAGCGGGCTGGATGCGGCAGGTATGCGTCAACTTTCAGATACACTGCTCGCTCGGATCAAATCAGGTGTAGTCGTGCTTGGCCGCAGTAACGATGGGAAAGCGTCGCTAATCGTTCGCACTTCATCCGATTTAACAGACAAGATTCCCGCCGGACGCGTGATTAAGGAACTGGCCCCGATCATTGGGGGAAAAGGTGGCGGCAAGGCTGACATGGCCGAGGGCGGCGGCAATCAACCAGAGAAATTAGCCGACGCCCTCGAAGCCAGTTACAAGGTGGTCGAAAGACTCTTGAGCTAGGATCAGCTTGAGCCGCCTGTCCGACAAACGTCAGTTTGTCGTGCCCCGCGGAAGAAACCTTCGGAAAGCAAGCGACAAACTGAAGTTTGTCGGACTATCGCGGGAAGCTTCTCACATACTCTTCTGCTTCTCAGTCAGCGCGATACCCATCTTTACCAGCGTGGCCTTGTTGAGTGTTCCCGTGACCTTCAGTCTTTCGGCTTCCTGATATTTTCTCAACCCGGCCCGCGTGTCGGCGTCAAGCTTTCCTATCTGCTCGCCACTGTAAAAGCCACGCTGCTTCAGGATGGCCTGAGCTTGATTGATTTGGTCCTTGTTGGCGCGAAATATCGGCGGGCGTTTCTTCGGAGTCGAGTTCGCGTTCTTGTTTTGGCCTTGAGTTGTGGAGGAGTTCGAGTTTTGGGTTGCGACTGCAATCGAGCAGGCAAAGAAAAGTGAGAGCAGCGCGGTGATGAGCTTCTTCATTGTTGTGTCCTCTTTCGTGAGACGCGCGGAGCGCGTGAGTTAAGTTAGAGAAACCAGGGTCCGGTAAAGCGGAGCCATGATACTACCCGTGTCAATTGCTTTGCGTTCCCGGCGTCATCGGGTACACAGAACGTCTTGCTCCACCATCGCTGACGACCTGAAGTTCCAGTCGCTCGGGGGGATTATCTGCAAAGGCAAACCCCGGAATTGGCCGGCTCCGCCAGCAGTATCGCGAAAAACCTGAGAAGATAGCAAGATCTTTGGAAGCTAAACGCTGTTGTTAAATGCCCAACTGCGTGGTACTATTTCCTGGGCTTCTGCTGGAGAGGCTTCTCATTGAGTTTGGCTCAGGCTCTTTAGGTTTTATCGTTCGACGCTTTCTCGCTTCTTGTCCCAGCCCACATCACCGCTAAAAATCACAAGGATCTCTTGCATGAAAAAGTTCGCATTGGCTCTGACGTTCGCGCTTGGTTGCGCGCTTCCGGCGCTGGCCCAGACCGCTCCCGGTTATCAGTTCGATAACTTTGACTTGGCAAACGGCATTCGCGTTGTGACCCCTCAGCAAACTGCACACGTGAAGCGAAACAAGCGGCCTGCGCGGCTGAGCGCCAACAACGAATCTGTCGAGACGAAAGGCGATGCTGCTCCGAAGACGTTGACGCATCTGGCCAGCATGGCCGTCAGTCGATCGCTTGACAGTTTCACCACGGGCAACGCGAACGTTGACGGTCTGATTGTTGAATCAGGAACTCGAAACGGCGTCGACCCGGTTTTGCTCTATGCCATCATGCATCAGGAATCGACTTTCAAGCAGCGCGCAGTCTCGCCGAAAGGGGCACGTGGCTTGATGCAGTTGATGCCCGGGACAGCGGCGCGTTATGGCGTCACTAATATCTTCGACCCGCGCCAAAACATTGAAGGCGGCGCGCGCTATATGCGTTTCCTGCTCGACCTGTTTGACGGCGATGTTGAGCTTGCGCTCGCAGGATACAACGCCGGCGAAGGCGCCGTGATGAAATACGGCAATCGCATTCCGCCATACAGCGAGACTCAGGAGTACGTGCGGCGAATCGGCAGACGCTACGCGTTAATGCGCGATCCGCTGACCGCGCAGTATGCCAACAGGGCCTCGCGCGAACAACTCGCGGCGATTCAGGGGAAGCAGTCTGCACCGCTGACGATTTACGAGCGGAGCATCTCGGCTATACGTCTTCCCGATGGAAGACTGCAACTGGTCAGCCAATAGCGATCCGGTTCCGGTGCGGAACATTTGCGGGCGGGTCTTCGTTAATGAAGGCCCGCCTCTTTCTGTTTCAAGCGGTGGACTTCTTTAGGTATGATGCGTATGTGGCTAAATCCGGCGTCATGACTTAAGATCGGTCTTCGCAGTTGCGAGACTGGCGGTCACAGAAAAACCTGAATGAGGTCGAACCCGATGCATTGTTCCAATTGCGGTTCTTATATCGCTCCCGGCGTGCGTTTCTGCTCCAGCTGCGGCTCGCCGGCAAGCGACCCGGAAGTGACTCGTATTGCACGTTCGCAACCAGGGACGGCTTTGCAGGGCGGCGAATCCGATGATCTCGAGCACGCAATCTTCACCGTGCGGCCGACGTTGCTGTTCGTCAAACTCGGGTACGCGACGGCGGTGATTGGAGCCATAATCGCAGTGATCCTGCTGGCCCGGATCGACGTCCCGGCAGTGATTTCGATTCCGCTGGCGCTGGCGCTGCTGCTGATTCCGGCCTATTACCACGTGAAGCGCAACATGATTCGCTACACGGTGACCGACTCGAAGATTGAGATCGATACCGGTCTCATCGCGCGTAAGACGCGCAACATTCCTTTGAGCAAGATTCAGGACGTGACCGTCTCAGCAAGCATTCCCCAGCGAATACTCGGTTTCGGCGACGTCATCGTCGACAATGCGAGCGAAGTCGGCGGCACTACGGTGCTCAAGAACATCAATAATCCCCGCCACTACGCCGACCTGCTTTTGCGCGAGCTGAGGCGCTGGCATTAAACTTAACACTGACATGGATCTTGCTGCGCAATTTGTGAATCGCCGGAACATTCAACATACGGTGGTTTCTAAAAGGTTCTATCTGTTCATCTAGTAGGTGTGGTTTTGCGTTCCGCCCACAATTCAAGCCTCATTTCGGTCGTGGTACTCATTCTGTTTTTGTCTGCGGGCGTCACAGCAAAAACAAGTGCTTTACAGAACGACGCGGCGGCTAAGCTGTTGCCAGATCATCTCGGCAACTTCAGAGCGGCTGGACCGCCGCATCCACTAAACGAAATAGGCGAAACCGACACCCAGATTGAATTCCATACGACTGGGAACGCCACACGTACTTACGTTTCAGAAAAAGGCGAACGGCTGTCCATCTCGGTTATCACCACAACGTCTGACGCTAACGCGTATGCTCTCCTCACTTTTGTGATGCGTTTTCCGGGCCCGGCCGCTAGGCTGTCGCCAGCCAAAACCGGGGATGTCGGAACGGCAAGCTACACTTTCCCAGAGGACGTTACGTTCTTTAAGGGCCGAGTATATGTTGTGGTTCAAACAGAGACAGGGAGGCCGCCGAAGAACTTGGGAGCGATCATCGATCTTGCTCGAAGTTTTTCGGACACACTGGACAAAGGCGAAGGCGACATCCCCGTGCTCGTCAAGCATCTTCCGGACTGGCAGAAGGTTATGTCGCGGTCTTTGTATGCGGTCAGCCTCCCGACATTGAAAGGCATCGCACTAGATCAGCCAGTGCTCGACGCCGTCAGCTTCGAAGGCGGCGCCGAGGCGGTCGCGGCCAACTACGGACAATCACAACTCGTAATTGTCGAATTCAACACGCCGCAACTCGCCAGTGACAATGACGTCCGCATCGTCGCGAAGATTCAGGAGTTGCGCAAGCAAGGCCAGTCGGCGCCAACAGCTTATCGTCGCGTTGGTAACTATTCAGTCTTTGTCTTCAACGCGCCTGATGAGCGGACGGCCAACCAGTTAATCGATCAGGTCAAATATCAGCAAGTCGTCCAATGGCTCGGTAACCGACCCGACAATCTGGCGGAGAGACAACGGGAATTCATCGAGACGACACTTGGCGTTTTCGTATCTGTTGTTAAGGCTTCGGGAATTGCCATCGTGCTCTGTGTCGCCGTCGGGGGCTTTCTCGGCGCATTGTTATTCAGCCGGCGGCGCGCTCGACAGGCCGAGGCGCAAGCTTATTCGGATGCCGGCGGAATGCTGCGTCTGAACATCGATGAATTGTCAGCCCCGACTGATGCGGGAAAACTGATCGAGCCCGGAAACGGATAGAAGATCCTATGTGCCGACAACTCTTTAATTTGTCGTCGGCTTTCGCCACCAGCGACAAGTAAAGTTCTTCGGACCGTAAATAAGAATGCGGGCCGCTGGTATTCCTGTGGGCTCCCCCAAACCCAGCAGGACACAACCAACAGCCCGCTATTGTTGCCCTTCGACTGCGCGCTACCGTGGCTCCGTTCCCCAAAAGAGCCGACGCCAGCTTTTTCAAATCGTGGGCGGCGCCTCCCCCAAAGCATCCGCCCAACCACAGTCCCAGAGCCTGACCCGATTTACCCCTTGTTACCCTTCTTGTTCGCTGGATCCATCGGCAACGTCTGTGCCATCGGTATTCTCGAGGCCGGACGCTGAAGCGGATTCGCCGATTGCCGCTTGATTTCGGGGGATTGCCGCACGTGGACTAACAGCTAGCCCGCTGCCCAGACTTTCAATGGACCAACGGGAATACCCAAACCTCGTATTCCTTCGGTACATTTCCCGCGCTCGTGCGAACGATAATCGCTCGCCGCAAACTCAAGTCCGGCGTCCTTCAGTCTGTTTCTGCTGACGAGAAAAGACAGGCCAAAGCCCTGTGTTATTTTACGGCAGAGCATCAACGAGAGCGTCGATCTCTTCGCGTGTGTTGTAGAGGTGCGGCGCGATGCGCAGACGATCCCCGCGCGGCGCGGTGATGATGTTTCTTTGCTTGAGATGCGCGTAGAGGGCCATCGGAGTCGGGCCGCCGTTGTGGCGAACGCAAACAATCTGTGACTTTTCACCTGGTCGACGGGCGCTGACAATCTGATAGGGCCGGTTGCTCAGGCGCTCGCAAAGGTAGTCTGTCAGGTGCTCAAGATAAGCAGCGATGCGTTCGACTCCCGTTTCTGTCAAGAGCTTCAAGCTGGCTTCGAGACCGTGAATCAAGGCAGTTGGTCCAGTGCCGGTCTCCCACGCGAGCGCGCCGCGATTCCATCCCTGTTCAAAGTTGCTGTAGTCCTCCGGCTGGGGCACGCTGGTCCAACCGACCAGTGTTGGCTCGACCCGCGCGCGCGCGCGATCTGACAAATAGAGTATGCCGACACCTTCGGGCGTCAACAGCCACTTGTGACCGGCGCCAGCCGCGACATCGATCAGCTCAACCGCGACGTTTGTCGGAATAACTCCCATCGCTTGGATAACATCAACCACGAGAAGCGCATCGTGGGCTCGGGCCGCGCGCCCAAGGCGCTCGAGGTCAGCGCGAAATCCGGATGCGTACTGCACCTGGCTGATTGCCACGATGCGGGTCCTTTCATCGATGAGCCCGATCATGTCATCTAGATCGATTCGTCCATCGCGCTCTTCGCACATGCGCACTTCGACGCCGAATGCTTCGCGCAAACGAAGCCACGGATAAATGTTGGAAGGAAATTCGTTGCGAAAGGTCACGAGGTTGTCGCCCGTGCGCCAACGCAAGCCATTCGCGATCGTTGAAAGACAGTCTGACGTATTGCGCATGAAAGCAATCTGTTCAGGCCGCGCGCCAATCATGTCGGCAGCGAGTTTTCGTGCACGCTCTTTTGTCGCCACCCAGTGGCGGTAGTTCAGTGATCCATTCTCAGCCACGTCTCGCAGTTGCGCCTGAACGGCCTGGACGGTCGTAGTGGGCGGCGGAGACACGGCCGCGTGATTCAAATAGATAGCGCGATCGGTAATGGGGAACAGCGCGCGTATATCATTGTTCATGTGCTTTGATAACTATGAGGTTCACGGAGCGAACGGCCGGCCGTAAAATTCTTTGTACAGCCAGCCGAGAACGCGGGCTTCGGTGGTGCAAAGCGTCTCGACCCAGCAGTTCATCAGAAACTCCGTTCGGCCACGTTGAGAAGGAATCTTTTCGGCTTCCCTAACTGTTGAAGTGGCGTTGCTAAGGTCGAGCGCATACGCTTCCGACGTGCTTTCATTCGCCTTGGAGGCAGTATCAAGCGCATTGAGCAACTGGCCAATCCATGAATGCAAGGCACGCTCGTTCGAATTCTCTGCCAGGGCCTGGATTATGCCGATTGCCAGGCGGTCTTCGGCACGGTTAAAAATGAAGACCTCCTCGCCGGCCTGTCTGCTTTGCTCCTGTTTCCACTGAAAAACTTCTTCAGACCGGGGATGCTTGATGATCGCTACACGCTGGTCGTAGTCCAGAAACCACTGAATCACGTCGGGCACCGAATCGACATCGACACGCCCTTGCGCGTCGCGGCCGAGTGGCGGCTGGTTCAGATGCGGTTCGCTGCCGTTATTAGGATCAGAGATTGACACCTGGTTTCTTCGTCACTGGTTGCCGCCTTGATTGAGCACGAACGACGCTCGCACTTCACCGACCAGATCACCCCGACGGTTCCGCACCGGGAAAAGAGAGTAACGAGCAACAGCCTCGAGTGAATCTTCTTTCAGAACGCCAAGCTGGCGCAGCGACTCGATCACAACCGTCGGCCTGGCGCGGTGATCTTCGCCGTCTTCAATCTTGAGCGCCAGACCAAGACCCCGCGGCCATTCTGAGCAAGGCAACACACCGACGGTGTAGACGCCTTCTGCGCCAACTTTAGAAATCAAACGTCCCTTGGCGGCGCGCATCAACTCGGTATCCAGGCGATCGGTTGTGCCGCCGATTATCTCCGGGTACGTGGTCATCGCGGAAACGATTCTGTGGCACGCGTCACGCGTTGCGTCACGAAAGTCCGTTGGCGGCGCAACCAGTCGCGCGTGCATCAAAGCCATCGCCCGCACCGAGAGACCAAAGACCGGAACGCCACAACCATCGATGCCTACAGCGATCTCCTCAATCGGGATTTCTGAGAATTGCGAAACCGCGCGGAGGATGGCGAGCTGAACGGGACTGTTCGGCTGGTCATAGGTTTCCGTAGGCGCGCCCAGGTAACGCGCCAACGCCAGCATGCCCGCGTGTTTGCCTGAGCAGTTGTTCTGCAGCACATTGGGTTGTTCGCCTCGCTCGCGTAATTGGCGCGTGACCTCCGCGCTAAACGGCTCATGCGTGCCACACTTCAACGCGTCGGGTCCGAGCCCGATCTTTTCCAACATCGATGCCGCGACTTCCGTATGAATCGGTTCTCCACTGTGCGAAGCGCAAGCGAGTGCAATCTCTTTCTCAGTGAAAGCGAAATGATCCGCGGCGCCGGAGGAAATCAGCGGGATGGCTTGATGTGGTTTTGCCGACGAACGAAGATACGTTACCGTCTCAGGCGTGCCGAGGTACGCGACGATTTTTCCATCTCCGTCAACGGCCACGACGTGGCCACGATGACGCGACTCGGTAATCGTCCCGCGCGTGACCTGGACCAAAGGTTCGGCAACTGGAACATCCTGCTGCTTCTTGTTTGCAGAGGCAGCCTGCTCGTGAATCTGCATTCAACCCTCGTTAGGTATTGGTAAGCGGGGACCGCTCATCTTAACACGTAACTATCAGGCCTCAACCTGCGACCTGCAAATCAACAAAGACCCAGTTCTAAAAATCAAAAAAGGCAAAAGCTTGATTCCTTTTGCCCGTTGATTCCAGTCTGGAGTTCTTTTCTTTTACTTGTGGGTCTTGCACCTGACTCGTGAGTGTTTCGGGCCATAGCTCAACACCGTCAGCTTCACCAACCGTCGGCCAAAACGCATGGCCTCGCGCGGATTGGAAGTCCAGATGTCGATGCGTTTCCCGCGCACGGATCCGCCCGTGTCCGCGACGAGATACTCACCACTGTACTGGCCGGCTGCGACGTGCACTCGCGTTCCGAGCGGCAACACAGAAACGTCGGCAGCGATCAGCCCTCGACCGACGCGTTTGCCGCTCGCGGTGCGCCCACCGAGGCTATACGCCGTGGCTACATACGTCGAGGGCTGAGCGGCGGGAACCTCTGGCGAAGCGGTGCTTGCGGTAAGCGAGCCGGACGGAGCACTCGCTTCGCGGACAACCCCATTCAATGTCGCTCCAGTCGAGAAGCTCGTTTCAGACGCAGCTTGAGCTTCATTCGAGCCCGCGATTCCTTTTGGTTGCTGCGCCGGGGTTTGAGTTGTTTCCTGCTTTTGCTGCTGGAATTGAGAGAGAGGTGTCTCTGCTACTGAAGGTCTTGCGGAAAAGATTAAAAAAGTTGCGAGAAGCGCTGCGGCAATTACCGCGCTTCCACCAAAAAATGATTTCATCTACTCGGTTCTCCTGTCCGAAGCTTATGTCAATCTTTTCAGCAACGCTGCGCGCGAGTCCGGTCGGTTTCAGGACTCGACCTCCGGCTCAAGGAGTCTGTAAGACGTCAGCCAGAGTGGGGGATGCATCCTTGGCGCGGTGCGCTGAAAGAACTAAAAGTCCTACAAAACAAAAACAAGCGAGCATAACTCTCGCTTGTTTCATTAACTTGATTCATCGAGAGGCTAGCATACGAGGTGTAGGGTGTCCAGCCGAGCGGGGCTTCGCGAGGGCGACCCAGCCCGGATAGTTCTATTGAAGCTGTCTTCCGCTATAATGAATGCCGCACGGATTGCGACGGTAGAGCAAATGCCAGTGATAATCTGGTCAGACTATTTGAAGTATCGAGCCGCGCTCAGAGGATTCGATGTGGCAACGCTCGAACATATCATCCGGCATTCGAGCGAACGTTATTTGGACACAGAGACTGGACGATCCGTAATTGTGGGACGGCACGAGAGTCAATTGGTCATGATTCCCTGCGAAATCGAGGGGGGAAGCCATCGTGCCGGTAACTGTCCACGCCATCAAACGTCAGCAGATTCGGTTCCGGCTGCGAACCGGGAGGTTCACCCATGAATAAAGCCCGCATTAGATATTTCGAGCAGGAGGATGTTCTCCACCTGATCATTTCCGACGAGCCAGAGTCGAGGAGTATTGAGCTGAGTCCCAACATAACGGTGGAATTGAACGATAAGAACGAGATGATCGGTGTCGAGATCTTGAAGGCTAGTGCCTTTCTTCGGGACACAGTGCTTGAGTCCGTTCAAGCGAAAACGCTTCAATTGGTCGGAGCCGAAACGGGGTGATCAAGAGTTTTTGATGAGCGAACACGTGTGGCTGCCGAATAATTCCAGAAATTGTCAGCTACGGCATTGGCAGTCCCTTCCGCACAATCCAAGATTCCATCGGTTCCGCCCTTTTCGGGTCTGTTGCGACAATTATTATGGGACTGCTGCTATCGCCAGTGATCACTCCTCTAACACGAGTTACAGAATCTTTTCTGAAAGGATTTGTTGATCTCAGTCGGATAGGGGAGTGAGATTGGCCCATGTTGAGGTCAAAACTGGATTCACGCTCAAAGGTTCAGAAAGTTCTCGACAATGCGCCGACCCTGCGGATGCTCGTCATCGAACAACTCCGGATGAAACTGGACACCGAATAGAGGCCGTTCCGCGTGTTGCATGGCCTGAATCGGGCAGGTCCCGTTGAAGGCGGTGCGGCGAAAGCCCGGCGGCACCTCCTTCACTTCTTCACAGTGCGAATGCCAGACCGTGATTCGTTGAGGCAGGTCTCGAAAGATGCCTTCGCCGTCCGCTTCGATTGGAAGAAACCCGCGCTCCCGCTTTGCTCCCTCGTACCCCTCGCCCGGTTCGAGGCGCTCCATCAACCCCACCGGCGCGCCAAAGGCGAGAGCCATCTGCTGATGCCCACCACACACACCAAGAATCGGCTGACGCGCGTTGCGAATCACGTCAAAGACTCCAGCGAGCGATTCTGATGTGTAAAGGTCCCATGGATGGCTCTGGCCGCTGAGGATGATGTATGAAGGCGCGAGCTGGTTCACACGCGCAAGCGAAACGTCACGAAATGGCTCGACGATGATCTCCAGATCAGGCCGCATCCGCTGCAGCGCCGCTTTGAGTTCGCGCGGGCTGGCGCCCTGGCCGTCGATCGTGTTGTCAACCAGATAGATCATCAGCTGTCCGACTGCTTCAAACAATAGATCTTTCCATTGAACGCGCCGACGTAAATGCGCCCGTCAAGCACTGCCGGTGTCGCGTCAACATTGTCGCCAATCTTGATTTCTGAGATCAGCTTGCCGTCTTCAGCCGAGAGCATGTAGACGTAGCCAGACTTGTCGCCAAAGATCACTCGGCCATCAACCACGGGCGAACTGCCCCAGATAGGCGCGCGCGTCTGGTGATACCAAACCAGCTCGCCTTTGTCTGCGCTCAAACAATACAGCCGGCCATTGTTTGAGCCGATGTAGAGACGACCGTTCGAAAAGATCGGACTGGCCCAGAAACCCGCCCGCTCTTTATTCCTGAGACCGCCGTCGGCTCTGTATTGCCACACCAACTCGCCGCTGTCCTGTTTGTAGCAACGGACAATGCCATCTTCGGCGGCCGTGTAGACGTGGCCACCGACAACTGCGGGCGTCGAGTTTGAATCGGCGCCGATGCGCGCTTTCCAGATGATGCTCCCATCATCTGCGTTGAGACAGAAAAGCTCACCGGCTTCAGTGTCTACATAGATCCGCCCGTCGACTATCGTAGTCCCGCCTTCAACGGATCCGCCGAGTTGAGTTTTGAAGATCACGCGCCCGTCTTTCAGATCGAAGCAGTAGTAAAAGTGATCCTCGCCGCCAAGGTACACGCGGCCGTCGATGATTGCCGGCGAAGAATCAGTCTCGAAACCAGTCTGATATTTCCAGACGAGCGTGCCATCGTTTGCATTCAGGCAGTAAACGGCGTGGTCAAGATTGCCGATGACCAGACGATCGCCCACAACCGCCGGAGACGATTTTGCACTGTCGGTAGTTTTGAATTTCCAGATGACGCTGCCGTCGCTCTGGTTGACGCAATAAACGTAACTGTCGGCGGAGCCGAAATAGACGCGGTCGCCAACAATCGCAGGCTGGCCGGGCCAACCCGATCCGCCCCATGGATCTGGATGGAGATGTCCGCGAGTTGAGCTGGTCTTGAAATCCCAGACGACTTCGAGCGGTCGATCGGACCATGGGCCTGTACCATAAAAAGTTCGCGCCGGATTGCCGAGCCACATAGGCACAGCCGTGGGCGCGGGTTTCTTCTCCGTCAGCTTGGGCGTGCCTGGCTCAGTGCCTTTGGTTACTTTGCCGCAACCGGTTAGTACGAAGCTCGTCAGCAAAATGGCGAACAGCACGAACCAGCGATACAAAAGATACGCGGGCTTAGTCGGGTTGGGGGAACTCATCATCAAACTCCAGGCAAAAGGGTCCGGGGTTGGGCATGTCTTGATTTCTTTCCGGCACGGCAAGCATAACGCAAATGACGACGCCCAGTCCAAGTTACCTCTATTGGCCCAGCCACTCAGCGTGGTAAACAATTTCCGCGGTGCCCGTCAGGACCACTTCGCCGTCTTCGCGCCACTGAATCCTCACGTGGCCGCCCGGCGTCGCAACGTCTACATCGCGATCGCTGAAGCCGTTGATCATCGACGCCACGGCTGCCGCGCACGAGCACGTGCCTGACGCCGTCGTTTCGCCGACGCCCCGCTCCCAGATGCGCAGCTCGATCCGTTGGCGATCCAACACGCGCACAAAGACAACGTTGGTTCGCTCAGGAAACTGTTGGTGGCTTTCGATCGCGCGGCCGATGCGTCGCCAGTCGAGCGCTTTGAAATCTTCGACGAAGATACAACAGTTTGGATTGCCGAGCTGCAAGGCAGTCACGCTGAAAGATTGACCCTCGACGACGAGCGGATAGTTCATAACGCGTTCGCGGTGCTCGTCGGTCAACATCGGGGCCAGCATCGGTATCAGGGCGCTGTCGAATTGCGGCTGGCCCAGCTCTGAATCGAAGAGATACTTTCCCTCGCCCAAACGCTCGCGCAAGAAATAACGCTTCACACCCGAGCGTGTGTTCAGGCGTAATTCGTCGGCACTCCACAGATCGCTGTAGTAGAGATAAGCCGCGGAGCAGCGCGTCCCATTGCCAGACAGTCCCGCTTCGCTACCGTCGGGATTGAAAATGCGAACGTGAAAGTCCGCCTCATTGATTTCCGCACGACTAACGACCGCGATCCCATCCGCGCCGGCGCCGTAATGCCGATCGCAAATTCGCCGGGCAAACTCGCCGAGATCGGAAACCTCGGCGAGTTGCTCAGACTCAATCACGATGTAGTCGTTGCCGTAGCCGTGAAACTTGATGAACTGAACGGGCATTCGTCAACTACTCAGCAGCTCCGCTGGCACGCTGTGCGAACAGCTTTTCGAACTTCGTCGTCAAAGCGGGTTTGATGTTCAGCAAGCGCTCGTACACCGTTAACTGCCCGCGATGATACATCTCGTGCGAAGCAGCGAAGCGCAGGAGATCGAGTTTCGTCATCTCACGGCCATCAAAGCGCTTCATCAAGAGGCTTAGCTTATCTTCGTTCGCGCGGATCGTTGCCGCCGCTTTGTCCATGCTGCTACGCATCAGCGCCAGCAGGCTATCCTTATCCGTGGTAGCCGCGACCTCGGGAGCATATTCCTTGATATGATCCGCGAACGATTGACGCAGCAGATTCGGCTCCGAGCGGCAGGCTTCGCCGATGAGCACGGCTTGTGTTTCGATGATGTGTTGCAATAACTCAGTGATGGTGCGTGTCTCGGGCGTAGCGCGAAACGAGAATTGATCGGCGGGAACCTGCTCCGCCTCCTCGATGAATCCGTTTCGTACTTCCTTCCAGGTAATGGTCAGACTTTCTACTGACATATGTCCTCCTCTTGGTTTGAAACGCAGCAGACTAGATAGTCTGCTGTACACGCTAAGACTTTCCCGCGAACGACGCGAGTAAGACCGCAATCGGATCGATGCAGACGGTGCGCGGCTCGGCGTCCGCCGGAAAGTTGTTAACCATGATCGAAAAGACCAAATTCTCTCCAGCCGCCGTAGTCACGTAACCAGAAAGGCTTGCGGCCGAGCTAAGCGATCCTGTTTTTGCGCGAACGTTGTTTTCGGCGACTGTTCCTCTGAAACGATTTCGCAGCGTGCCGTCTACACCGGCAATCGGCAAAGCCTCGCGCAACGCGCTGGCATACTTGTGCTTGCTCATGTAGGTAAGCAATCGCACGGTCGCTTCCGCCGTCACCATGTCGTTGCGCGAAAGACCGGAGCCGTCAGTCAGTACCAGCGCGTCCGGGTTGAGATTGGCTTCTTTCAAAAAAGTCTTGACGACTTCGATGCCTGCAGCTTCCGCGGTTCGCGCCGGATTCGATGACGCTGTCGCAGCCGGCACAACTTTCCCAAGCGTGCGCAGGATCAACTCAGTGTAGAGATTCTGGCTGGGTTTCAAAGTCTGTGCGGCGACGACGCTGAAAGGCGGTGACTGCATGTTCGCGATCTCGATTAGCGAAGAGACGGCTGGTGGATCATCAGCCCCGTTTGCCGCCATCGTTACAGTCGCTCCCGTTGTCAGCAGTGACTGGTTGACCTGGCCTGCCGTGCGTGACTTGCCGGTAACGGTCACTCCGTGCTGGGCCAAGGCAGAGCGCAACAGATAGACGAAGAGCAGCGCTGGATGAGAGATACCGACGCCGCCGGTGTAGCCCCGATCGTCCAACGGAATAGCTCCGCTGACTTCGAGCGTGTTCTCACGCAGCCCTCGATGTACTCTCAGCTCTCTCTTTGTACCCTTTGGTCCGGTCGTTACTCGGTTCACGATTGTTAGCAAAGGATCGGATGGTCCAGTTGTTACCAGTGCTCGAGCGCCAACCTGCGCGCCTGGCTTGATGAAGAGATCCAGGGCGTTGTCGTTAACAGTCAACGCGCTTACCTCGGCGCCGTAATACCATTGCAGGTCTTCCCATTCCCAGCCGGATCCGTATTGTGCTCCTGTGAAATACGTTTCATCGCCTACGAGATCTCCTTCAACGCGCTTGACACCGGCGCTTGCGATCTTTGTCGCCAGATCGTCAATGCCTTTGAAGTAATCGCCGTTGTTGAAGCGCGCCGCAATCGAAGGATCTCCGCGGCCATAGACAATCAAGTCGCCTTTGATCGTGCCGCTCTGGTCCGGTTTTTCTTTGGCGTAAATCGAGGTGACAAAGTGATAGTCAGGCGTCAGCCGATCGAGCGCCGCGGCCACCGTGTAAAGCTTCATGTTCGAAGCCGGACGCAGCAGCTTGTTCGCGTTCTCTTCAAAGAGCACGCGGCCTGTATCAAGCGACGCTATCTTGATTCCCACCATTGCCGACGACAGCTCAGGCTTGCGCAAGATCTCGGCGATGCGCGTTTGCAGCTCCGCGAGAGTCTTTGTGGGGTTGGCAATCCGCGCGGCCGGAGTCGGAGTGGGAGCGACTACGGGCGACGAACTCGGACTCGGAACCGGAGCCGCAGTTGGGCTCGGTGACGCAGTGACCTTTCGTTCACGCTGTGGATTCTGATAACCGACGATCGAAAAACTCGCTGCGCAACCAAGCACGAGGATCAGGCTGAGGCTTACTAAATTCGATAGCCGGTGTTTCAAGAACATCATTGCCAATTAATAAGAGTCTCGAATCAAATCCGTTCAGAAGGGGGCAGTTGACGTGAGGCCTTATGTGCTTCACGAATCCTGTTCATCAGCGCGCCGAAGCGCGCGTCGTCGCGCAACGCGGCCCAGTTTGGATCGTGCTCGAAGCATGGCCGGTTCTCGTTGCCCAGCGAGATCGCGCGTTCCAACCATTCAAAAGCTTCGTTGCGTAAACCTTCAAGCGCGTAAACCGAAGCGACTGAATAGGCGATGTCCGCATCGACTTCCGCGTTTCTCTTGACTCCCGCGGTCAACTGGGCCAGCGCGTCGTCGTGTTTGCCCTGCGCGCTCAAGAACATCGCGAGAAACGGCCGGATGCCGTGCAAGTTCGGGTGGCGCTTCACAACCTGTTGCATCAACTCGGCAGCCTCGTCCGTGTGACCGGTGTAATAGAGCGCCAGCGCGCGAAAAGTTTTCACCAGCGGATTGTCCGGCTCGCCGGCTTTGTCGAGTTCCCGCGTCGTATCTTCAAAGCGGCCCAGGTACATGTAAACCAGCGCGCGGTTGAAGCTGGCCACGACGTGCGCCGCTGGATCGAGACGCACCAGACGATCAAAGCTGTGCAGCGCTCGTTTGTATTCTCCATCCAGCCGGTGCAGCGTGGCCTTCACGAAATAGACGACGGCTTCATTGGGCGCCTCTCGGCGCATGTGCGCCACTTCTTCGCGGGCTTTCTGTTTCTCACCGCGCCAGAGCAGGACGAATACCATCAGCATGCGCGCCTCGACCATGTGTGGATCGATCGCCAGCGCCTTGTTGAAGGCGGCTTCAGCGCGTTCGTAATCCTCGGCCCCGCCGTAACCTTTGAAGACGCGATTAACGTAAGCGGCGCCCAGGCCGTCATG
Organism: Pyrinomonadaceae bacterium; assembly: GCA_041499185.1. Classification (GTDB taxonomy): domain Bacteria; phylum Acidobacteriota; class Blastocatellia; order Pyrinomonadales; family Pyrinomonadaceae; genus JAOAPY01. The sequence continues at coordinate 15,582 of JBGQJU010000016.1, forward strand.
GGCCAGCGCGAAGTTGGGATCGAGCTGAATCGCGCGCTGAAAGTGTTCGATGGCGGCGTCGCAGTCTTCCGGCGCGATCGTGCGAAAGATGAAGCGCGCAAAACGATCGCGGCCGCGCAGATACTCCTCGTAAGCAGCAGCGCTCTGCGTGGAGGGCTTTGCAATTCCCACTTGTTCGGCGGGACTCAGTTCCAGACTTAAACCCTCGACAATGCGCTGCGCGATCGTGTCCTGGACCGTGATGATGTCAGCAGCGGACGTGTCGACACGATCACTCCAGAGTATGTCTCCCGAAAGCACGTCTAGCAGTTGCGCGGTTACGCGAAAACGCTCGCCCGCATGAATGAAACCAGCCGCGAGTACGGAGTCAACGTTCAGCTCACGCCCCACCTCGCGCGGATCGACTTGCTGGCCCTGATACCTGGCAATCACAGACGAAGGGCGAACCACCAGCGAGCGCACGCGCGCCAGCTCGGTGATCACCGCGTCGGCCAGCGAAAACTCATAAAAGCTGGAAGCCGGATCGTTGCTGATATTTCTGAACGGCAGAATGGCGAGACTCTTTTTGTCCTGACCGGTCAGTGTCGTGAAGGAAGTCTCATCAATACCTTTCGTCGGCCTCATCATCGCCGGCGAGGACGTGTGCGCCTCTGACTTCCCTACCTTGCGCAGCCAACGCATGGCCCGTGAAACCGGATTCGCGCCAGAAACATGACGCGGCGGCTCTGGGGCAATCGTTTGCAGCGGCGCGCCACCAGTCTCCGCCGCAGCGATCTCCTGCAGCACGTTGCGCAGCTCATCGCGCAGCTCTTCCATCTTCTGGTAACGATCGCGCGGATCCTTGGCCATCGCGCGATCCAGAATCTGCTGCAGCCGTGCCGGCAGTGGGTCGCGACGCATCTCGGCGAGCGGCCTGGGCGTGTCGTACAACACGGCGTGCCGCACGTCGATAGTGCTCTTGCCGCGAAACGGCCACGTGCCGGTGATCATTTCGTAGAGCAAAACGCCGGTTGAGAAAATATCCGCGCGCTTGTCGACGCGATCGCCGCGCGCCTGTTCGGGGGCGGCGTAGGTGGCCGTGCCATAAGGCACACCAACCTCAGTCAGTTCAGTCCGGTGAATACCCGTGGCGCCCGCTTCCGACGTATCCAACAATTTCGCGAGACCGAAGTCGAGCACTTTCACTTGACCCGCGGGCGTCACCATCACATTGCCTGATTTGATGTCGCGATGGATGATGCCGCGCGTGTGCGCCACCGCGAGCGCATCCGTAACCTGGATGGCAATCAGCAGCGCGCTCTTCAATTCGAGCGGGCGGCCGCCGACCAGTTGTCTGACGTTCTTTCCTTCGACGTGTTGCATCGCGATGAAGTGCACGCCTTCCACCGTGTCCATGTCAAAGATCGTGCAAATGTTCGGATGGTCCAAAGATGAAGCGAGTCGCGCTTCGCGTTCAAAGCGTTTCAGGTTCGCTTCTTTCGCAGTCAATTCCGGCGGCAAGACTTTGATGACGACCGTGCGGCCGAGTTTCGTATCGGTAGCTTTGTAAACCGTGCCCTGCCCGCCCACGCCGAGCTTTTCCAGGATGCGATAGTGGTGCAGCGTTTTGCCGATCATGATGGTCTTTCGTAGGGGCGGACCTGCGTGTCCGCCCTGATTCGCGTCAGAATATCCGCCTTACAACCGATCGTCATTAGAGAACGCGTCTAACCACTCATCGAACTCGTCATCATCGATTCTGTCTGGGTTTTCGCGATCTAGATGCCAGCGCGCCGGATTATCGCGAATATACTCGCGAATTCGATTGAGTGATTCCTCATCACGTAGGTTGTGTTCGTAATAGTCACGCTGCCACAGTTTGCCTGGGAAAGGCTGCCAGTCTGAGTTGCGCACCCCGCGAATGTACGCATTCGTGGTCATTGTCTTGAACCATTGCATCATGTGACCCAGCCGCGACCGCGCGGGCGGACCTGCGTGTGCTACCGCGTCAGCGTCCACCTTTTGTAGGGGCGGACCTGCGTGTCCGCCCTGGACGATGCGCACCCTCGCCAGAGACGATACGATGCCTTCATTCTCTTCGGTCTTGTCAAAGTCCAGATCGTCAAACCCAATACCGAAAAGCGCTGCCATGTCCAAGCCACTTTCCAAGATCACGAAAACGGCGTGCAGATGATTCAGCATGATCCGAAAGGAGGCGGTCAGCGTTCTCGGGAACTTATGGCCTAATTCGTTCCACCATTCCTCCACCATCAGGCCAGCGTCGTTCAAGTGCATCTCACCATCCACGACTTCACCAAACAGGCACAGTTTCTGCTGAGTGCAGAGAGTCACGAAATAGGGATTAGCCTGCGAGTAGTCGTAGCCTCTCAGCCGAATTGATCGACGATGGTGTAGGTGCGGATCGTAAGTCATTTTCTGTTTGTGCCGGTGTGCAACCGGGCGGACACGCAGGTCCGCCCCTACGATTCAAACGATGATCGCAGCTCGTCAGCGCTCGCGGTGGCGGTTCCGACCTTGGCAACGACGATGCCGGCCGCGTGATTCGCCAGCGTGGCGGCTTCGAGCATCGATGCGCCGGCGGCGAGTGCGGCAGCGAGCGTGGCAATCACCGTATCGCCCGCGCCGGTCACATCGTAAACTTCGCGCGCTACTGTCTCGACAAAAACGGGATCGCCGTCTCGCTCCAGCAACATCATGCCGCGGTCGCCGCGCGTGATCAGCACAGCATCACAATTTAGCTGCGAGCGTATCAACCTTGCCGCTTGATATAAACCGTCATCCGAATCCTCCTCAAGATTGGTCATACGCAGCGCCTCGTGATGATTAGGTGTCACCAGCGTCGCGGGTCGGTACGAGGCAAAGTTACGCAGCTTCGGATCGATGAGCACGGCCGCGCGCTGGTAAGCGAGCGGCAACACTTCAGCGAGAACGCGCGGCGTGACAACGCCTTTGTCATAGTCTGAAACGACAAGGGCATCGGCGTCTGCAAGCGCGTCTTTCAAAACGCTGATGATCCTGCTTTCCGTCTGCGCGTCAATCGGTGTGCGGCGTTCACGGTCAGCGCGCACGACGAGTTGATTGTGCGCAATGATGCGTGTCTTGATGGTTGACGGGCGGCTTTCATCGACGACGAGATAATCTTCTGATTGACGCGAATTGGTCTCGCGCAACGCGGCCCGCAAACGTTCTCCCGCTGAGTCTTTTCCAATAACTCCGACCACGCAGGCGTGCGCGCCAAGCGCAACGAGATTCGCCAGCACGTTCGCCGCGCCGCCCAGATGCACCGACTCGCGACGAATATCCACCACGGGCACGGGCGCTTCGGGCGAGATTCGCGTTACGTCGCCCCAGACGAATTCGTCAAGCATCACGTCGCCGAGCACGACGATCTTGCGATCGCGTATCGCTTCTAGCATCCCGTTAGCGCGTTGTCTGGTTAATTGCTTCATGAATCTTTGCGGCTTTGCGCCTTTGCGGGAAACTAATTCTCCTCAAACAGGCTCACTCAAAACCCGCTCAACTGCCGCCGTCACCCGCTCGACCGGCACGCGCAGGATGCATTCCGGCTCCGGAAACTTCTCACAGAAATAACCATGACACGGCTGGCAAGGCAGCTCTTCGAGCACGACTTCCGCCGGCGCGTTCGACCAGGGCCGCCAGTGGTTAACATTCGACGAACCGAAGATGACCACGGACGGCGCGCCCACGGCAGAAGCGATATGCGCGATGCCGCTGTCGTTGCCGACAAACAGACGCGCGCGCGCCGCCAATGCCGTCACTTCCGGCAACGAGAGATCCGTTAGACTCGCAATTGGCGCAGCCGCACTCTGCTTCAACTCTTCAACCATCTGCGCTTCCGCAGGCGCAGAGATTGCCACTGAAACAAGTTGCCGCGAGGCGAGATGTTCCACTACGCGCGCGAACTTGTATGTCGCCCATTGCTTCGTTGCGTAGGACGCCGTCGGATGAATCAGCGCGAAGGGTGTCACTTCATCCAAACCCGCGGCGCACAGTCTCGCCGTGACAGCCGCTGCCGCGCTACCTGTCACCGCCAGATGCGTCGGTGGGCGATCAGTGACGGGAACTCCGGTCCAGCCGATCAGCGCAAGCTGTTGCTCGACTGAATGCGCCTTATCTTTTCCCCAAAGCAACAAGGGCGACGGCGCCAGATGATTGTGCAATTGTTTGTACTGATAATGAGCAAAACCGACGCGATGCCTGGCGCCCGTCGCGCGCGTCAGGAGCGTCGCCGTCGTGCCGCCGTGCAGGTTGTAAACAACATCATAACGCGTGGCGCGTAAACGGCGCGCCACGCTCAAGCGCGACGCGGCGCTGCCACGCTGCATCGTGATCACATTATCGACGTGCGCAAAGCCATCGAGCACGGGCGCAACCCAGTCTTCGAGCAGAATGTCAATTTGTGCTTTGGGAAGAAAACGTTTTAGCGCGAAAAGAGAGGGAGTGGTCAGAACAACATCGCCAATCGATCGCAGGCGCACTACCAGAACACGCTGCACGTTCTGCCAATTCCAGCGAGGCGGCCCGAGCGGTTGCGGGCTGTCTTCGCGGCGCAGACTGTGCATCGCGACGGCGCGCATCTGCGGCGACGACTCAACTATTTCGCGCAGGCTCTTCATCTTCGACCGTTGCTTCGTCGATCAACATCACCGGAATGTTGTCGCGAATCGGATAGACGCGATGGCATTCGACGCACTTCAAGCCGCTGCCATCCGGTTTCAGTTCAACCTTTGCCTTGCAAGCCGGGCAGGCAAGTATCTCCAACAAATCTTGACTGATGGCCATTTGAGTTAGGACCTTTCAAGCGAAGCTTTTCGGGAAGACGAAAGCTTATCACAAAGCAGGAGGCAGGAGGCAGGAGTCGGGAGGCAGGCAGCAGTCCCCTGGTTTCTGCTCCTGCCGTCCGCCTCCTGCCTACTGCCTCCTCGTCACTGTCATCCGCATCCCATACTTTGGTCGCAGCGTGATTACGGGCCGCAAGGCGACGACGTGATTCGGCACGAGACGCATCTGCCAGTGCTGGGCCAGAGTCGCGATTAAGAGTATGCCTTCCATCCACGCGAAACTTTCGCCGATGCAGCGACGTGGTCCGCCACCGAATGGGAAGTAAGAAAACTGTGGCCGTGCTTCGCGCGCTGACGCGGTCCAGCGTTCGGGGTCGAAGCGCTCTGGGTCGGGAAAGTAGCGCGCGTCGCGATGCATTACGTACTGGCTCATTATTACCAATGATCGCCGCGGCACGAGATAGCCACCAATTTCGCAGTCGCTGAGCGCCATGCGCCCGATGGCCCACGCCGGCGGATAAAGACGCATCGATTCCGCGAGCACCATCTCCGTGTAGCGCAAACGCGCCACGTCTTCGACCGTTGGCAGACGCGCGCCCAGGACTTCATCGATCTCGGCGTGCAGCTTCTTTTCTACATCCGGGTTCTGCGACAACAAATACCAGGTCCACGTCAGCGCGTTTGCCGTTGTTTCGTGACCAGCCAAAAAGATCGTCATTGCTTCGTCGCGAAGCTGCGCGTCAGTCATCCGGCCGCCATCGCCTTCCTCATCCTGCGCCAACAGGAGCATCGACAACAGGTCCCCGCGATCTTTGCCGCTGCGCCGGCGTTCTTCGATCAAGCGAAAGATGATTGCATCGAGCTTGGCTTTGGCTCTGTCGAAACGGCGCAACTGCGGCAGCGGCAGTTTCTGCAACAGCTCAAAAAACGGAATCGTGATGGTATTGAACAGATCCATCACCACGCTCATTGCTTCGCCCACTTCCTTTGAATCAGATTCCACATCGGCATCAAACAGAGTCTTGCCGACAATCGCGAGCGTCAGCCGCATCATTTCTTCGGAGATGTCGAGGATCGCGCCGTCGCGCCAGCGATTTCGCATCCGCGCCGCATAGTCGGTCATCACCGCGGCGTACGAAGCAACGCGCGCGCGATGAAAGGCCGGCTGGGCCAGGCGCCGTTGGCGGCGATGAAACTCGCCTTCGCTAGTCAGCAATCCTTCACCGAGCAGACGCTTCGCGCGTTGCAGCGCCAGCCCTTTCATGAAGTTCTCGTTGTTGGTTACCAGAACGTCTTTGATAAAGTCGGGATGATTTAGGAAAAACGCTTCCTGCGGGCCCAGCTTGAAATACGAGATATCGCCGTATTGTTGCGCGAGATTCTGAAAAAAGGGCAGCGGCCCGCGCCGATACTGGAGCAACCCGGCAAGCGGAAACTTCCGCCGCGGACCAGGCGGGCGGCCGATGACAGTTGTCTTTGCTCGTTCGAGTACTCGCACTGTGTTAATGATTTGAAACGAAATTGCTGCGTGCGTCAAACACTCCTCGGCGGTCCATTATCCTCTCATTGTCTCCGCACTCTGGCTCGATGACTGGCCGCCGCACTCTGTCCTATGCTTCTCTTGGACTTTTCTCCCCTGTGTAATAGAGTTACCGGAGTTTGCGCGATGGGTAAAGGACAAGTATGGCACTCACTGCCGGAACTCTTCTTGGTCGCTACGAGATCCGCGGCCCCCTCGGCTCGGGCGGAATGGGTGAGGTTTATCTCGCGGAAGATACACAGCTCGGACGTACCATAGCTCTTAAGATCCTCCCTGCCGACCTCACTTCCGATCCGCAGCGCATGCACCGCTTCGCGCAAGAGGCTCGCACCGCGTCGGCGCTGAATCATCCCAATATTCTTACAATTCACGAAATCGTGCTCGAGGGCCCACGGCCTTTCATCGTCACGGAGCATATTGAGGGCATGACGCTGCGCAACTATATGATCAGCAAGCGGATGAGCTTCGGCCAGGCGCTCGGCTTCACGGTGCAGACGGCAAGCGCGTTGGCCGCCGCCCACAAAGCCGGAGTGGTCCACCGGGACATCAAGCCTGAGAACATAATGATCAGGAGTGATGGCTACATTAAGGTCCTGGATTTCGGCCTGGCGAAACTAACCCTGCGACCGGACACCACACCCGAAGCCGTCACTCTGCTAAACACAGACCCGGGAATGATCTTAGGGACCGCGCGTCACATGTCGCCGGAACAAGCGCGAGGCCTTGACCTTGATGCCAGGACCGACATCTTCAGTCTGGGCACCGTGCTTTATGAAATGATCACAGGCCGTGCGCCATTCGAAGGCCCAACGAATTCTGACGTTATTGCGGCGATTCTCAGAGAGGATCCGCCGCCGCTGGGCCAATACGCGCCCGAAGCTCCCGCCGAGCTGCAGCGGATTGTCAACCGGGCGCTGGCGAAAGATCTAGAGGGGCGCTATCAAACGGTTACGGATCTGTTCACGGATTTAAAGAACCTCAAACGCGAGCTGGAGTTTGAAGCGCAGCTTGGCACCTCTTCTCCAGTGTTTCTTGCAAGAGTAATGGGACTCAAACGCGAGCTGGAATTTGAAGCGCAGCTTGGCCCCAGCGAACAGTTGCAGGCCGACACCAGCTCGATGTCGGCAGCGAGCACTGCGGCGCAAACAACGATCACAGCGAAGGAGCCCAGCGCGGGCGCGCCGGCGTCTCTCGGAAGCGAGCGCAAGAAACGATGGCTGATTCCGGTCATCACGGGAACGGTGGCGCTGGCGACTCTCATGGTTATCGCTTACTCATATTATTTTCGCACTCCAGGTCAGGCCATCGATTCAGTGGCGGTCCTACCCTTCGCCAATATCGGCGGCGACGCGAATACGGAATATCTCAGCGATGGCATCACCGAAAGTCTCATCAACAGCCTTTCACACATTCCGAATTTGAGAGTGATCGCGCGCAGTTCGGTCTTTCGCTACAAAGGAAAGCAGGTGGACCCGCAAACGGTCGGGCGCGAGCTGCGAGTGCGCGCAGTGCTGACGGGTAAAGTGGTGCGAGTCGGCGACACGCTAACTATCCAGACGGATCTGGTTGACGTCACCAATCAAACTCAGCTATGGGGAGAAAAGTACAACCGAAGAGTTGCCGACATTCTCGCCGTCGAGGACGAGATCTCCAGCGAGATATCCAACAAGTTGCGCTTGACACTGACGGGCGAAGAGAAAAAACAGCTCGGCAAGCGTTACACCGAAAGCGCCGACGCCTATCAGCTTTACTGGAAAGGCCGGTATCACTGGAACAAGCGAACGCCTGAAGATATCAAAGAGGCCATCAAGAACTTTCAGCAGGCAATCAACCTTGATTCCGGCTACGCCCTGGCCTATACGGGCCTGGCGGACTGTTATGTCTTAGGCAGCGTTTTGCAACTGCCTCCGAAAGAAGCGATGCCGATCGCGCTGGACGCGACCAGGAAGGCGCTGGCGATTGACGACAAACTGGCGGAAGCACATACGTCGCTCGCTAAAATCAAACTATCTTTTGAATGGGACTGGCCCAACGCTGAGAACGAGTTCAAGCGAGCAATCGAGCTCAACCCCGGATACGCGACGGCTCATCAATGGTACGGCATATACTTGTCAGAGTTGGGCCGGCACGAAGAGTCTATGGCCCAGAGGAGGCTGGCGCAGGAGCTTGACCCGCTGTCGCTTTCCATCAGCACGGGCCTGGGCCGGGCGTTCTTCTGGGCCCGTCGCTACGATGAGGCCATAAACCACCTACAGAAGACGCTTGAGCAAGATCCCAAATATCCGGACACGCACTGGAGTCTGGGGCTGGCGTATGAGCAGAAGAAGATGTATGCGGAAGCCATTGCTTCGTTTCAAAAGGCTGTAGAGTATTCAAGGACCACCGAACTTGCGGAAGGAAAGCCGGAGATGCAGGCGGCTCTCGGACACGCTCTCGCGCTGGCAGGCAGGCGAACGGAGGCGTTAAAGATCGTGGCCGATTTAACTGAAGGGTCCGACAAGCAGCACTACATCTCGCCGTATTCTATTGCGCTGGTCTATGTCGGTCTCGGAGACAAGCAGCAGTCGTTTGAGTGGCTTGACCGCGCCTACCAGGAACGGGATGAATCGTTCATTCACCTCAGAGTTGACCCACGCCTCGATGATCTACGCGCCGACCCGCAATTTATCGAGCGGCTGCACCGGATTAGCCTCGATTAGTCGGTCGCAAAGTGATAAAGTAAGCGCTCCACAAGCGGGTTTGCCGGTTAAGCGCACGCGACTAATAATTAACCTCGATCTCGTCACTGATAGCGCCCAGGCGATACAAATAATTTGAATGCGCTTTTCGTCAGAGTGAACTGCCAAAAGGCTAATGGCCTGTGGCTCGGCCAGCGCACCGGCCTTACTCTGGTTATCGTTCTCTTGTGTCTGCTGATCTTAGCCGAGGGGGTTACAGCGCAGGAGTTTCGTGGCTCAATCGTGGGCCGCGTAAGCGACGTTAATGGCGCGCTTGTGCCTGGCGCGCAGGTCAAGCTCACAAATCCCGCCACCAACATCTCAACCGTGACGAAAACGGACGAAGCGGGAAACTATTCTCTGCTTTACGTGCCGGCGGGCCAGTACAATGTCTCGGTCGAAGCGAAAGGGTTCAAGGGGCTGGTGCTACGCCAACCGGTCGAAGTGCGCGTGGGAGACAAGCTGTCGCTCGATTTTGTTTTGCAGGTTGGCGAAGTCAGCGAGTCGGTTACAGTAGCGACAGAAGCGCCGTTGCTGGAGGCCGCCACCGCCACCGCCGGCCAAGTCGTGGATCGAAGGCGCATCTCGGATCTGCCCCTGTCAGACGGCAATCCGTTTGTCCTTTCCCGGCTCGCGCCGGGCGTCACTTACACCGGCGATCTGAAATTCTCGCGCCTCTTTGATAACCTCGGCACATCCTCCGTGGTGGCGAACGGAGCGCCTGGAGGCAACGAATTTTCACTGGACGGTTCGCCCAACACTGAAGGCCGAGAACCGCGCGTCGCTTACGTGCCGCCCGCCGATGCGGTGCAGGAATTCAAAGTGGTCACCGCGGGCTTTGACGCGCAACAAGGTCATGCTGCCGGAGCAAACATTGACGTCACGCTCCGCAGTGGCGCCAACAAATTCCACGGCTCGCTTTATGACTTTGTGCGCAACGATGTGCTCTCCGCCAACGATTTTTTTCTGAATCGCGCTGGTCAGCCGCGCGCGGCGCTGCGCTACAATCGCTATGGCGGCACCGTTGGCGGTCCAATAATCCTGCCGCGCTTTGCCGAAGGCGGGCGCGCCGTTTTGAACGGTCGAAATCGCGCCTTCTTTTTCTTTTCCTACGAAGGTCTCAGAGACGCTTTTCCTGAGCCGGGACTGTTTACAGTGCCAACGTTGGCCGAGCGTAAAGGAGACTTGTCAGCGCTCTTGCCGCTGGGCATACAAATTTACGATCCCTTGACCGCGCAGCGCGTCGGCAACCGGATTCAGCGCACGCCATTTACGAACAACATCATCCTGCCGCTTCGTCTCAGCTCGATCGCTCTGAATTATCTTTCGTTTTACCCTTTGCCAAACCAGCCGGCCGGCGATGCGCAGGGACGAAACAATTTCATCAGCCCCAGTCCGCGCAGCGACACATTTAACTCGGAATCCGTGCGTATTGATTACGCGTTCAGCACCAAGCACAACTCCTTTTTTCATTTCACCCGCAACGATCGACGTGAAGATCGAGGGAACTGGACCGGCGTGGTGGGCGGCATTCACCCGACGGGAACGTTTCTCTTTCGCAAGAATAATGGCGCCACTTACGACGACATTTACACAGTGTCGCCAACGCTGGTGTTCAATTTTCGCGCCGGGTTCATACGCTTTAGCTCGCCCACGCTCCGGGAAAGTGAGGGCGAATTCAATCCTGCTTCACTTGGCTTCTCAGCGCACACGGTCTCTTTTTTCGGCAGCGCTTCCTACTTGCCGCTGTTCCAGATAGACCAATTCTCTCCGATCGGCGACACTCTCGGCAGCGCCTTTACGCACACTATCTATTCGCTGCAGCCGACCGTAACCAGGCTCTCCGGCCGCCACTCGTTTCGAGCGGGCTACGATGTTCGCGCGTACCGCGAGAACGCCTCCGGACCAGGCAATGCGGCTGGCAGATACGACTTTCGCACAGACTTCACCCGCGGACCTTTTGATAATTCGGCTGCCGCGTCCATCGGCCAAGAGCTGGCCGCGTTCCTGCTGGGCCAACCAACCGGTGGCCTGATCGATCGCAACGCCGCGCGCTCGAATCAAACGCTCTATCAGGCCGTCTTCTTTCAAGATGACTGGCGCGCAACGAACAAACTGACTCTAAACCTTGGCCTGCGCTACGAGTACGAAGGAGCGCCAACCGAGCGCTTCAACCGCAACATTCGCGGCTTCGACGACTCATCGCCGAGTCCGATAGAAGCGGCAGCCAGGGCTGCCTACGCCGCGAATCCGATCCCGGAAGTTTCACCGGCGGATTTTCGCGTGCGCGGCGGACTGCTTTTCGCCAGCGCCGCGCATCGCGGCTTTTGGAAGGCGGACCGGAGCAACTTCCAGCCACGGCTCGGTCTGGCCTATCAGATCAATGGAATGACTGTGCTGCGCGGCGGCTGGGCCATCTACAGCGTGCCCTTCTTTATTGATGGCGTGCAGCAGAGCGGCTTTTCGCAATCCGCCAACATCGTACCGACGCTCGACAATGGGTTGACCTTTCGCGCAAATCTCTTCGAGCCGTTTCCCGATGGTGTTGCCTCGCCGCCGGGCGCGAGTCTGGGACTGGCGACCCTGATCGGGCGCGATCTGGATTTCGTGCCAACGAGCCGAAAGAACGGACAATCGCAGCGTTGGGAGTTCAGCGCGGAACGCGAACTTCCCGGCCAGTGGCTCGTCGAGGCAGCCTATGTTGGCAATCACGGCTATGACCTGACCACCGAAGTTGATTCTCTGAACGCGGCGCCGCGCAAGTTTCTCTCGACCGCTCCGGTGCGCGATCAGGCGACGATAGATTTCCTGACCGCGAATGTCGTCAATCCGTTTCAGGGCCTGGCGCCGGGTACGAGCCTCAATGGCGCGACCGTACAACGGCAGCAACTCTTGCGGGCCTTTCCGCAGTTCGGCAACATTCACTCGCGACGAAACGACGGCGCCAGCATTTATCACTCGGCCCAGTTGCGGGTCGAGAAACGCTTCACACGCGGCTACACGCTGCTGGCCAGCTACACCTGGTCCAGGCTGCTCGAACGAGTTTCGTTGCTCAATCCGACTGACACGACTTATGAAAAACGACTTTCTGTAAATGATTCACCTCACCGAATCGTCGTGAGCGGGATCTGGGAATTGCCGTTCGGTAAGGGCCGCAGGTTTGGCAATCGCTGGAAAGGACCGCGTGAGACGATACTTGGCGGCTGGCAACTGCAGGGCATCTGGCAGGCGCAAAGCGGCCGGCCGCTCGATTTGGGCAACCTCTTTTTCAACGGCGATCCGAACAAGCTTCAAACCAACATCAAAGGGAGCACTGTTGACGCCGTCTTTGATACAAGTGGTTTCTATTTCACCGACGCGGCAGTCCAGTTCATCGATCCGATAACTGGAAAACCCACCGGCGTGCCCGACCCGACGAAACAGCGTAACGATCCACGGATCAGACTCGCGTCGAACATTCGCACGTTTCCGTCGCGCCTTCCGGGAATGCGTGGACAACCACTCGATCTCTGGGACCTCTCAATGATCAAAAACTTTTCGTTTACAGAAAACTTCAGACTGCAACTTCGCGGCGAGTTCTTGAATGCTTTCAATCATCCGGAGTTCAATAACCCCAATCTCGATGCCACCAGCTCGAGCTTCGGCAAAGTGACCAGCCAGGGCAACTTGCCGCGCAACGTCCAGCTTGGGATTAAGTTGATTTTTTGATTCCCTTGAAATGTCCGACAAACTTCAGTTTGTCGTCCCTGGTTGCAAGAAAGCGTTACGGCGTGCTAGTGATTCTGAAAAGGTAAACCGCTTGTCGCTGGAATTCGCCATTCAGTATTCATGCCCGCTGCGCGCGCGCTACTCGGAAGAGCATCTGCGCCAGTGGGGACGCTTGAGCAATCTGCACACGCGCCTGACCACCGGCGATACGAGCGCGCCGAGCGAAGACAAACTCAAGTGGGTCGAGGACGCGCGCGACAAAATCGAGTTGATGCAGGCAGAGACGACCATCTGCGCGAATTGTCCCGCCTGTCTGCCGTTGGAGGCCGCCGGCGAAGGCGAGGCGGTTGGTTGTCTGGGCCGCATCACCTATCCGATTGAAGCGCAGTTTGAAAAATTTCTCGCCGACCGGGTGCAGCTTCTGCTCGACACAGTCGACCAGGCCGATCAGCCGCGACTGTTGCGCATCCTGGTCGACGCGGAATCGCCCTTCGATGGCGAGGCGACAAAGGAGTTGCGGCGCGTGACCACTGCCGAGGGCTTGCGATTTTTTGAACTCCGTCTACCGATCAATCTATCACGCGCAGCCTCGCGCATCACGACTGACAATCTTTTCGATTTGCTAGCCGGCTTTCGTTCAGACGATCTGGAAAGGACCAGCTATACACGCGAGCTGCCGTTTGAAGCGACGGCCGACTACTACGACTTCCTCGATCTGGTCCTGCGCAATGATCTAAACCAATCGGAAGCCGAGCGTCTGACCGCGCGCAGTCGAAACTATTCACAGTACCTGCGCTTGCTGGCGGCAATCGAATTGGCGGAGGCGTTGGATACGCGGGTCCTGTTGGACTAGCCCGTATCTTTCAACGAGCCGGCGAAAGCTCTGCGCAATCTCTGCGGTGAGTTTTCTCGCAAATCCGTTCACCGCCGAGACGCGGAGGACGCCGAGAACGCGCAGAGGACGGCGAATGAGCGACTCTTGCTCACTGCTTCGCTTCATCCAGCCGCCGCAGGTTATCGAGGATCAGATTCGTGTTGCTCGCGGCCTGGATATTGATAGGGAATGCTCGCGCGGATTTCTGAAACTCGAATGCGCCACTGGTGATCTCCACAATCTGCCGAAATCCCGTTTCGCCTCTTTCTCCCCCGCAATCCGCATCGACGATCGTACCGTCGTTAAAAAACACTCGGCCTGTCTCGACTTCGCTCGTCAGCGTCAGCGCGCCGGTTAGCTTGGCGTTTTCGATCACTTGAATCGCGTCAAAGACGCTGACGGCCGCGAGGTCACCGGCCAGCGTGGCGTTGAGGCGTTCGGACTTTGCTTCGCTCGTTTGTGGAGCGGGACGAAGATCGGGGCGGCGCGCGCGGCGGATCGCCTCGAGGCCGGCGGCGATGTTGATGCGCGGGTCAAGCTGCTTTGCTTCCAGCAACCGATCGTAAGCGGCGTCGAAATCGTCGCGCTCGATGTAGAGACTGGCCAGCGCCAGGCACTGTCGCGCGGCTTCGTCCAAATGCTTGTGCGCGGCCGCGATTTCGCGCAGACGCTCGCGCAGTTGAATCGATCGCGGGCTGCGCTCCAGCGCTGTGCGCAGGCGTTTAATGGCGCGTTCGGGCGCGTGATACTTGACGAACAGCTCGACGTCAAGCAGCGCCGTCTCGACTTCCCCTACTGGTTCTGTATCTGATTGTGACTGCCTGTCGTTCACAGGTGAGCGAGTCTATCATAATGTCAGAACCGCCTGCGGTAGCGGGCGGTTGATCGTCTCAGCGAGTACGGAACGAACCATCAACCGCCCGCTACCGCAGGCGGTTCTGACTGGTTAGAAATCCAAACGGACTCCCACTCGAATCTGTCGTGGGCGCAGGGTGCGCGTAGTCACCAGAAAGGAATCGATGAAAGCCTGGCGCTGATCCGCTGTAGCGGTTGGGGCAAACGAGTTGAAGTTGATGAACTCGCTGCCAAAGCTGAACACGGTCTTGCTGAGCACATTGTCGAATTCGATCACCGGTCGCAGATGTACTCGCTCGCTAACCTTGAACTCGCGCGTGACATTCAAGTCGAGCAGAAAGAAACCCGGGCCTGAGCCGGCGTTGCGCGGTAGATTGCCTGATTGGCCAATGGTCGGCAGCGCAAAAAGACTGAGCACGGATGGATCGATTGGATCGCCCGGCCGGCGCCAGTGAAGCAGCCTGGTATCGCCGGTGAAAATAGGGCGGTCATTTCCTACGTCGTCGAGATTTCGATCCACGCCGCCGATCGAAATGTTGAAGGGCGCTCCAGAGGCAACACGCCAGATCGGTGCCAGTCGCAAACGGCCTAGATAGCGCGGCGTATCGAACGTTCCAGAGAAAACAAATCGATGCCGCCGGTCAAGCAGACTCCGCGCTCGCTCACCCTGGAAGTTTCCCGCGATGAGCGCATCGGAAGTATTCACGATGCCATCGTCCCTTAGAAATGAAAGCGTGTAGGCCGCTCGGAACGAGTAACCGAAGCCACTCGCTTTGTCGCGAAAACGATGGTGCAGTTCGAAGGTAAGTCCGTGATAGAAACTGTTGCCGGCGGGAATCAACTGCTGGATATCCGCGCGCGTGGGGTCGGGTCTCAAGCCGTTCAATGCCGCGAGCGCAACCTCGACGGCAGTTGTCGAAGTGAAACTGTTGAGATTTATCAGCGAGATGGGAACGCCAAACTCCGTGGTTTTGCCGACGGCGTTGGGGTTTGCAGGATCCGGCGGAGCCGGCACAAATCGCACTAACTCGCCGGCTGTTGAAACATTGTAGAGGGGTCGCGTGCCCGACTGATTGTTGACAAAGTTTGCAAAGTCGCGCGACGCCAGGTACTCAGAAAAGTTCTTGAAGCGCACGGGCAGCACGGGCGCGTTCGCATTGAACTCGCGCCAGAGGTGTATGCCGCGATTCCACGTGTAGTTTGCTTCGAACACGAAATTCTTGCCGAGTTCGCGCTCGAATCCGACGTTTGCCTGATAGCTTTCCGGAATGCGCAAATGCGGATCGAGGCGGCGCGAGAATCCGGTGTTGAGCACACCAAACTGTTTGACCAGCGGCGAATCAACGGCAAGCCTCTGGGGAAAGCGAAGGTTGGCGGCGATGAATGCCCGACGCTGGTCGGCGCTCATCAATTTGCCGGTAGCCGGATCGCGCAGCGTGTTCGTGTCAAAGAAGAGTTGCTGTGTGCCGAGCGTGAAGTCGTCGATGGTCCGAAGCAAGGCGCGGTTATAAAAGATACCGGCGCCAATGCGGATTACAGTCTTGCCGGATTTGAAAGGATCGTAAGCTGCTGCGATGCGCGGACCAAAGTTATTCAGGTCGCGGAGGATGCTCTCGTCCTCGAAACGCAATCCGTAACTGAACGTCAAATTCGGACGCAGCCGCCATTCGTCCTGAGCAAAGAAACCGAGGTAAGTGTTTCGCTGCGTCGAACTGGTCAGAAAGTTTTGCCGGAAACGGCTTGGTAATCCCGCCAGGAAATCTCCCGCGCTGGCGAAAGTGAATGTCCCCGAAGCGTCTGAGAGATCGATAAAAGTCGACTTTATTCGCTGCCAGTCGCCGCCAAACTTCAGCGAGTGCGGACCGGCGAGATAGGAAACGACGTCTTGCACTTGCACCCGATCTTCGCGTCGGTCCGTCGCGCCGGTAGTTGAAGAACCAGCGACCAGCGTGCCTGAGCGGCTGGATGAACTACTCGTTGGCAGGGGATCATTAATGGTGATGAGAACGACGGGAACTATTCCTCCAACTGCTTCGACCGCGGGAGCCAGGCGCGAAAACTGTGCGCGCGCTTGATTGACCAGCTTCGCGGAGAAGACGTAGCTATCGGTGTAAGAGAGGGCGTCGCTGTTTCGTGTCTTGCCTTGCAGCGCTTCAGCGAGTCGATTGCCGCCGCCGAACTGTCTTAAGTTAGTCAGTCGACCGAGTTGATACACAAAGGCGGCGTTATGAGTTTCGGTAAATTTGTGATCGACGCGCGTGGTGAAGATATTGTTTCTTTGCGGCGTACTGATTGAAGAAATGAAAGGCGCAATGTCAGTGTTGAGTGCCGGCGCAGACGCATTCTCCGTTCGCCGCCCGGTGAGATCGGTCGGTGCAGGCAAACGAAAAAGCGGACTTTGATTGACCGGAACCAACGTGTCTATCAGCGCCGTATCGAGTATCTTGTCAAGCTCGTACGCGGAAAAGAAGAACGTGCGATTACGACCGTTGTAGATCCTGGGAATGATGACTGGACCGCTGAGCGTGAAACCAGGATCGTGTTCCTGCAACGGCAGTCTTTTCAACCCCAGCGAGTTGTTCTGGAAGGTATTCGCATTCAGTGATTCATCTTTGAAAAAGTAGAATGCGCGGCCACGAAACCGTTTTGATCCGCTGCGCGTGCGCAGATTCACCCGGCCACCCGAGGCCCGGCCATACTCAGCCGAAAACTGATTAGTAATGATCTGCACTTCTTCGATCGCTTCGATGGACGGTTGGAACCGCTCTCGTGCGGAACGGTCGTCGTTATTATCAAGGCCGTCGATGGTGAGGTTGTTCGAATAAGCAGCGCCACCCGAGAGCGAAAATGATCCCACCTCTTCTGGTGTGCTCGCGTTTGCTTTGCGATCTTCAGCAAGATCGCGGGTCGAGAGCGGCTCTTCAGTGACACCCGGAAGTGTGAAGACTAGATCGAGCGGAGAACGACTAAAAACGGGAAGCGACTCGACTTCTTTTGTAGCGATAGTGCCGCCGACCACCGTTCGCGTTGTATCGACCGGCGGGGCATCCGCGACAGTGACGACCACCGGGTCTGCAACGACGCCTTGTGGCAAAAGCGTGATGTCCAGTTGCACGTTTTGCCCGGCGTCGACCGTGAGATCTTTCTTTTCTTGGGTTGCAAACCCCGTGAACGAGACCGTCAGTGTGTAAGTTCCAGGCTCGAGTTGGATCAGCCGGTAACGGCCTTCGTCATCCGAAGTAGTGGTTCGGGCCACGCCCGTTTTTGTCAGCACCGCGGAAACGGAAGCGCCGGGAATGACTGCGCTATTCTGGTCCATAACGCGGCCGGTGATCGTTACACTGTCAAGGTCTTGTGCTTTGGCAACCAACGAAGGAGCCAACAACAGTGCGGTTGCCAGAACACAGCGAGAGAATCCGGGCAAAGCCGGGCGTAACGTAAGGAGCTTCATGTGCGTTCTCCGGGTGGGTTTCCGACCAGTGGGATTGAGGATTATCGCTATTCAGTCCGCTTGACTGAGCCAATAAAAATCCGCTTCGTTGCCTTAACTCGGCCGTTTACATGCGAGGAAAGCCACACGAGACGAGCGAGGCGAAGTCAAAGCTTCCTGGACCGAGCGCGGACTCTATCATGTTCCCGACACGGTGTTCAAGGGCAATACGTGTGATGACATATGAGGATCAGCCGCGCGACGCGCACAGGTGGGATGCTACGGCTTTCGATCCGAAATTCTCCGGCACGCCTTTACGTTCGGCTCTTACCTCTTGACCCATTGCGCCTTACGCTAGCGCGGACACTCGCCTCGGAGCGCAGGCATCCCCGCCTGCTTACTGCGGGCACTCGCTGTTGAAGTGGGTCACCATCGAGCTGAACCGCTGTTGGTATTCAGCCGAAGTGATGAACGAACAGACCATCGCATGTTGTTTGGGAACATCCCGTAAGGGCACGCTGTTGACCTGACCCAGCCAGAAGAGGAACCCCGCCATGTCCGGATTGCGGCGCAAGTAACCTGCGTATTGCGTAAACACAAAAGCGCGGTTGTATTCGGCATCGATGAAGGCGCGATTGTCGATCGGATTCGTCTGCCCATTATCGTCAGCGAGGCGGAAGATCACCGCCCCCCGTCCGTCCGAATTGAACAGCGTAATCAATGCCGCACGCTGCGAAGTCAGGTTCACGCCGATATCGTTCTGAATCGTTGCCAAGACTGCATCCACGAAGGCTGGCCCGTCTAAATTCGCCGGATACTTCGCGAGAAACTCTGACCGATGCACGAAAGCGTTGGCGCGGTCCAACTGTAGTTGCGCCAGTTGTGAGCCGCCACGCACGCGCGCGCGGTCGCGCATGAACGGTAAGTACAGCGGCACCTTCTTTTCCTCGCCCGGATTCGCCGGGTCAGGATTTGGATTGGGAAATGGCTGATTATTACCGAACGCCGCTCGATAGAGTCGGTAGACGTACGAGCCTGTTTGCTGAAACTCCAACTCGTAATAGAAAGCATTCGACACGTCGATACGCTTGTTGCGAATGCAAATGGGATCGTTGCCGCATTGGGTGATCTGACTGGTCCAGTAAGCCGCGCCACCCTCATCAGCCTCGCGCGCCAGGAAGTCGTGATAGTGCTGGCAGACGAACATTCCTGCATCATCAATCGGATTGGTGGTCGAAGCCGCGACATCGTTGTCGATGATTGTCAGAGTAGCACTGCCGTCCGTTCCCACTCCTGTGCCGTTGGTCGCGTTCGTCAGATTGATTGTCAGAGTCTCGTTCCCTTCGGCATAACCATCTTCGTTGACCAGCACTTTGAATGTCTGGCTCGTCTCGCCGCTGCCGAAGTTCAGAGTCCCCGAAGCGATGCTGTAGTCGGTCCGTTGGTCGGCGATACCGTCGCTGCTGCTGAAATCAACAGTAGCGCTGTCGCTGGCATCACCTGTACGCGTGACGGTAATGATTGCCGCGCTGCATCCTTCCGTGACCGTGTAGCCGGCCGCGTCGAGATGGAACGTCGATTTATTGATGCGCAACGATGCCGAACCGATCGTTTGCGTCGTGCCGCCAGTAGTGCCTTGCAGCACCAACAGATAGTCACCCGCCGCTACAGCCGTACTGCTGAGGGATTTATTGTTGCTGAAAGCCTGTCCTCTGTTCAGCGAAGTTTGGTCGCTGAAACTTTGTACGGCGTTTCCGGTGGCGATATCGACAAGCAAGACTTTCAAGTCGAGTCCCGACAGATCTACGTTGCCGATGTTGTTGACTTGATAGTTGATAATCGCGCTGCCCGGCCTCTCAACAACCGCAGGAGTACTGGTAATCATACCCGCCAGTGCCACGCCCTGCGCGTCACTCGGTAAGATGTTGAAGTTCGCCTGCGCAGTACACACTGACTGCTGGCCATAACGCAGATCGAGGCTCGCTCGATACGCGCCCGGCGGTCGTGTGCCGGCGTCAAAAGGCGAGACGCCCTTGAATAGCGCGTTCGGAGCCAGCGGGTTGACTGGCAGCGTGGCGTTGAAGATGCTCTGGCTGTTCGGATCGGTCACCGTCACTTGAGCGTGCAAGCCAGAGATATCCAGTGTCGCGCTCCTGTTTTGCGCCGTCACTGACATTTGGGCTGAATCGTTTGCGGCGTAGCTCCGCTTGTCGGTGGTGAGGGAACAGTTGACGGTGTTCGGGGGCAGCGTTGTCGGCGCTGAAGGTTCGAGAACGTCAACTGCGAAAGATTGAATCGCTCGGCCGCCTTTGCCATCCTGCGCCTCGACGCTGAAGAACTGAATGCCCAATTGAGCCGCGGACGGAACCCACGAAATGCTCCCTGAGAACTGCCCTATGTTAGCGCCTGGGGGCGATTGCAGCAGAGCGAAGATAACTGTATCGCCATCAGGATCGAGCGCATTGACGTTATATTGATACGTTTGGCCCAAAACCACTGAGGCCGACGCGGCCGATGTGATCTGCGGGTCGCGATTTGCGCTCGGTGGCGCGGGCACATTAATAGTGAATGACTGTTGCGCCACACCGCCACGACCATCGGAGGCTTGGACTATTACTTGAGCGTCACCTGTTTGTGTATTTGCTGGCGTCCAGTTGACGAGGCCGCTTAGGTTCATCGTCATGCCGGCAGGTGCGGTAACGAGCGAGAACGTGAGCGGGTCGCTGTTCGGATCGGTCGCCTGCACTTGATAACTATAGGCGCTGCCGATTTGCGCCGTGATGGGCGGCCCGGAAGTGATCTGCGGCGGCTTGTTGCCGGCGGCGTCGCACGGCGAAACGTTGAATGATGAAGCGGCTTTGTTGTTATTCAGTTTTCCCGTTCCTTCATTGATGCGGAACGGCGGATCGATGTAGTTGCCTGCGGCGATGAATTCGGAGAGGCTCGCGCCGTTCGCCTTTGTTGAAGAAGCGGTCAAGCGAATCCAGGTGACGTTCTGCTGTTCGGCGAATGCGACTGTGCCTTCGCCGCTGGCGTTCAACGTCATCGCTTGCGTAAAGCCGTTTGAGAATGAAAGTGTTCCCGCGAGAAATCCCGTCGTTGAGGAGCCTGCATTTTGGATCGTCACCGACGATGTGTTAACCGGGAATGGGAAACGCACTTCAAAGAAATGCGGGCCCGTGCTGAGCGTGCCCTGATCGGACCAGAACGTATTAGTCTGCCCGTCGATGCCGAAGAACGCGCCGTTGTTGAATACGACAAAGCCACTGGTCTGGAAGCCACTGGTTTGCGCCCAGGCATTTGGCAGTCGAGAAAGATTGCTCGAGCCGACCAGGTTGGAAGTAGGCGGATCATTGACGGTCACGAAGATCCTGCCCGCCGCGGGCGCATTCCAGGCGAGCGTTACGTCCTCGAATTCGCCTGGCATGATTAGCTTCGTTGTCTTCCTGGTTCCAATCAAGACACCGCCGGAAGAGGGATCACCCAGATAGAAGTTGACGGGGAGGCCTGCTCCCGCGTGTAGACTACCGCCGTTGCCTATGCGTGCGGTTAGACCAGCACTCGCCGGACAGCCTTGCGCGTTAACCGTCACCTTCGAGACAGTGAGATCGGGCGCAGCGAAGCGGGCGGCGCCATCAGCCGCTGACTGTGCGCGGAATGAGTTGAAAACCTGCCAGGAAGGTTTCGGCGCGGGCGAAATGGAGGCATTCTCGTTAATGTTCGTGATGTTGTAGGCCCATTGGTTCCAGGTACGCCGCGCGCTACGCCAGTTGCCTTTCGTGTCGCCGAGCACGAAGACGCCGTGTCTCGTCGGCGAGCCTGCTTTGGTCGAGGATCTGGTCGGCACGATGATCTCGGCAACTCCATCGTTGTCCACATCCGCGACAGTCGGATACCTGTGATCCGCATCGTCCCCATTCGTGCGCTCAACGCCCATCTCGAAGCGCGTCGAGCCTGTTCTGCCGTCGAGGATGTAGAGTTTCTGGCTGTCAAGATACACAGGCTCTTGGGCGCCGTCGCCATCGAAGTCGAACGCTGAGACGGTGGCCGGCGAGTTGTCATTACTGTTGCTGATGAAATCTCTCTGCCATTGCAACTCCAGCGTGTCATTGCGGAACTTGTAAACGGCGAGGCTGTATTGCCTGTGATCATTCACAGACTGGACAGTCTGCGGTTGGCGGAAAAAGGGAATAGCAATCTCCGGCTGGCCATCGCCGTCGAAGTCAGCAACAGTGGGCGGGCCGAGGTGGAAAATAACCTGATTGGTGATGCCCTGGTAGAGGTGAATCGGCCCGGCCTCAATTCGCCCGTCGTGTTCGAGAATCCAGGCGGAATGCACGGGATTGCTGCCCACGCTGCTTTGGACGGAGATGATTTCCGGATAAGGGTCGGCATCCAGATTGGCGATCGCCGTGTATGACTCGCCGAGAGGGCTGTCGGATTGAAGCGAGATCGTTGTCGCCCCACGATCGAGCTTGCCTGTGAGCGTAAAGGTTGTGTTGTTTGAATTAAGGGAAGAGGTCCACGACCAAATGATGTTGCCGTCTTTGTCCAGCGCCTTTGGGCCAAGCACAACTTCCTGTTTACCGTCGAGATCGAGATCCGCGACTATGGCCGAGGCATTGCTGTAAAAGCCGCCGCGATAGACCGGTACCTGGTCATGACGGTCCCAGCGCAGCGTGCCGTCGAAGTTGAGACAGTAGCCCCCTCCAACGATCTCAGCCTTGCCATCGCCGTCGAGGTCGGCGATAACTGGACTGTACTCCAGATTAGCAAGCGGCGGGCTGGTCCACTTGAGCGTGCCGTCGTTGTTGAAGCAGTAGACGTGATGCGGACTCTCGAAGTACGCAGCGTTGACGATTATCTCCGGCTTGCCGTCGCCGTCTATGTCGCCGACCGCTGGCGTGGTGAAAGAGCTATCAAGTTGTCTGAAGCCCGAGCGTGTTCCGTTGAAAATGACGGCTCCAGTGTCGCCGCGCAGCGCGACCGGCGCGTCCAACGTGGTTGCGTTGCCATCAAGAAAACCCGTGACGAAAATGACGGCGGGCACATCCCGCTCATTGATGAGGCCGTCGCCGTTTGTGTCTATGAGCGGCGCAACCAGCGGCGGATGTTCGACGCCGGACGCGCCCGCGAACTCGTACTGCCATTTGACCTTCGGCTGGAAGTCTCCGACTGGCGGTTGGTACGTGGAAGCGAGTCCGCTGTGGCCGTAGTTGTTCGTCTCGTCGAGTTCGGGAATCTGGTTCGCGCTGTCGGCGAAAGCGTAGATGAGATTGTCGCGGAATTGGACCACGCCCGACACACCCACATCCAAAGGCGATGAGCCGAGGCTGTCGATATTGCCGCTGAACGTTCCGGCGCCGAGCGCGTTGTCGATCGCACTTTCGTAAGTGCCGTTACCGTTGCGATCTTCAAACAGCAGCACGGTGAAGCTGCCGCTAAACAGACTGCCGCCTTGATTGCCAATCTGCACATGAACGTTGCCGGTGGCAACCAGCGTGTTTGGATCTGTTGTTACCGCGCTCGCGTCAACACTGGCTACGGTTAAATCAACTCCGACAGCGAGAACGGTGACGCTGTATTCCTGAATGGCGGTTGCGCCGTTGCTGTTGGCAACTTGAATGATGACAACTGAATTTCCGGCTTGGCCTGCCGTCGGCGTCCACTGGATCAGACCGGTTGCGGAAATGTTCATCCCAGTTGGCGCGCGCAGGAGTGAGTAGGACAGAGCCAGATTGTCCGGGTCGCTCGCCTGCACCTGGTAACTATAGAGCTGGCCTTCTCTAGCCGTCTTTACCGGCTGTGAATTGATCACTGGAACGCGATCAACTGGCGGCGCTGGCTGAAACGTCAGCGCCCGCAACGCCAGGGCCGTTGAGTACGCATCATCAACCCAACTTCCGTTCGCCTGTTGCGTGTTGTTCAGATAGTTCGTCGCATTCGCTTCGGCATTAGTCGTCTGTTGGCCCGTACCGATGATCGCAATCAAAGTCGCAGCCGTCTCAAACGCTGTGCTCGCCGGACTGCCGTAACCGCCATCCGGATTCTGCTTGCTACGCAGATAGCTGATCGCGCGATTCTGGCTAAACGAAGTCGCGTATTGCAGCCGCGCGCTGTTCAGCGCTTGCAGCGCCATCGCCGTGTAGTAAACCTGACTGTCTTCACCCTGCGTGAGTGACCACCCACCGTCCGCGTTCTGGCGATTGATGAGATAGAAAACCGCCTGGTACATCACCGAAATGTTTGGCCGTCCGGTGCTCAGCGCGAGTATCGCAAAACTCGTATCGAGATTATCGCTCTGAAAGACATCGGCCGTACCCCAGCCACCATCCGCGTTTTGGGCCGCGAGCAGAGCATTGAGATCGGCTGTCGTATTGCTCCCCGTGCCCGCGAATGCCGCTATGCGCGCCGCCAGGAAAGGATTCACGTCAACCGTTTGAGCAGAGAGAAACTGAATCGCACTGGTTTGATTCGTCGAGGTTGAACCTTCAACTGCCCTCAGCGCTTCAAGCGTCGTCGCCGTTGTCGGAAAGACGCCATTCAGCGAAGTCGCCGTGCCTCCCCAACTGCCGTCGGGGTTTTGCCTGGATTTGAGATAGTTAAGGCCGGTTGTAATTTGAGATGGTTGAGATTGAACCGCTTGCCAGCCAAACAAGATTGAGAGGATGAGTAAGATAGCAAGCGTGATATTAATAAAGTGCTTATTCATACATTCACCTCCATAACGTTTTGGAAATTCTCTTCCCCTGAGGTTGCGATTTTCGCGGTTGAAAACTCCAATCCTATGCTCCTGGCGGATGCCATATTGTTGGCCTTACAGAACGAGACTCATATCCGCACGAAGTCAGTAATAAAGGGACTTGCGCCACTGCTAACAGCCAGTGATTTTCCTGGCCGCATATACAGCCGCTTTAGCAATCAAGTAGCTGTACACCACATCCAAAACGATTAAAGCAACTGCCGGAGCAGTAACAGGATTAGTTATACCTGCAAGGATGGCGGCAGCAATCGGTGACGCAAAGGCAACGCTGGCAAGGGCAGCTATCCCTGCGAGGCCAACTAAGTTGGCTATAAACTCCTGAGCGGCGACGATCCCCTGAGCGTGTAAACAATTTAAGATACCAATGAAATCCGTAATTAAACCGATAACGCTATTAATGAGGCTGAGTGTCGAACCCGCGGCGGAGGTCGCGACTGATAGAAGAAGATCCTTGAGCTTCTCCAGAGCGGTAGGGTCATCACAGGAGGCCTGACTGGGGGTAGAGAAACCTTTGTTAGGCGCTGCCGGTCCGCAAATCCCTGTGTCTGAAATTTCTGACGCTGATCCTATAAGGACACCGCCGCTGAGCCGACCGCCCGAAATCAGATAAGCGGAGGAGCCTGTGCGCGGGTCTTCGACGATGTAGCCAGTCCCGCGAAAGCGAAGCACCGTTAATTCCACCTGCGGCGTAATAACGACAAGTCCTGTATTTACCGCGTCGGCAATCTCGTCATTAAGCTCCTGAGGCAGCGCCAGATTAGGCAGAAGCGCCGCACTGTTATTCTGGTTGATCTCGACGACCGGAGCACTACCCGTGTTCGCCAGATTGAGAAGAGTCGTCGTGCTCCCCCATCTCGGTGTGCCGCTCACCTTGGAGAAGAATTGCTCAGGCAGTGCTGCCTCCAACGAAGAGCCGATAGAGCCTTGAATTTCGCCCAAGCGCTTCAGACTGTCCGTGTTCCCGTTCTTCGACATCGTAATGACCACATCACGATCAATATCAAGGCTCAAGCTGGTAAGCGTGGCTCCTCTGACAGCTCCGAACAGAGTGCTTGGCTCAAGGTCTAAAAAGCAGAAGCCAGCCGATGGATAACGCAGCGTGAAAGCGTCTGCGGCGCTGGCGGTCACTCTTGAAGCCAGGTCTGTGCGGGAGAACCATGTCCAGATGATGCTGTTGAGCATACGCTCAGCGATCTTTTTCTGGAGCAGCGCGCTCGTTTGATTATTGTTAATCAGATTTTGGATATTGCTAAAATAGGTCGCGTCATCATCCAGTTGGGCCGGGGAGATTTGTCCTAAGTCAAGGCCGATTGCTATTTGTTCACCAGCCGTGATTTGGTTTGCGACTTCCGGAGTGCTGATCGTTGGCGCGCTGAAAGTGTATTTAAAGACCTGTTGATTTCCAAAACCAATCGAGCTGCCGGTGGCAAGTGCTTGCTCGTTGAGGCGCAGCTCTGGCTTGAGCATGATGCTCGACGGGATGAGATTGATGGCGGTTTGACTGTTGACACCAACGAGCGCTGAGGCGTCAGCTTCAGATGCGGCAACATAATTTAGCGCAAGACGTTTCTTGCCTATCTCAGGTAGTGAGAGGGTCAGACTGAGCAGGTTATTAGAGGAGCGATCTTCCAACCTTAGAGTGATAGTGTGTCTGAGACTCATCGGAATCGAGGCAAAGGCATTTGCGGTCGCCAAACGTTTATATGACAACCCGGACGGTAGTACAGCAAGCTCTTGTTTTTGAATTATCTTTGAGCCAATGAGGTTCGTAACCAGCTGATCGGGTGTCAGGCCATTCAGGGACTGCTGAATCTGGTTCGTCGCGCTATCTATAACAGACTGAAAAGGGGAGGTGTTGATTCGCGTAGTGAATCCGGTGGTTGTGTTAATGTTAGCGCCAGCCAGTATTTGATTGGCTAGAGCCTGGGGGTCTGCGGCTACAGTCGAACTAAAATCTCTTCGAGCGGCATAGGTGAACTGCTTGAAACTGGCATCAAGGTCCACCCACGCATCTCCCTGCACATTGATTGCCCCGGACGAAGGAGAGTAATCCACAAAAGCCTTAACCCAAATGTGTTCCAGTCTTACGCTCACTACTTTGCCGCTTTGATCCACAC
This sequence comes from Pyrinomonadaceae bacterium, assembly GCA_041499185.1. GTDB lineage: Bacteria > Acidobacteriota > Blastocatellia > Pyrinomonadales > Pyrinomonadaceae > JAOAPY01. The sequence continues at coordinate 42,388 of JBGQJU010000016.1, forward strand.
GTCGGACTACTGAAGCTACTCCGCCACTAGCAAATAGCGACGCAGCTGCGCCATCATTGGTAAATCCACCAGCCCAGTTCTTAAACTTATCAATCGGCACTTCGATTGTGCCCATTTCGTAGCGCGCCGGAACGCCTGAGTAACGTAATAGCGCGATGAGAAGTGATGCGGTGTCGAAGGCGTTGCCGGCGCGATTCTCCATGCACAACTCAGCGCCTTGAATACTGCCCCAGGTGGGCGTGAACTCGATGTTGTTGTGCACCCAGTTGTAGATCTTCACCGGGTTCTTATCGAGGCTTTCGGCGAGCGCGCGGATCTCGGGCGTGAATTTCACTTCGATTGTTTCCGCCAGATCGGCGGGCGTTGGCGGCGCAGTGCCGAGTGGTTTGATCGGCTGCGCGGTCTGGGATTGTAGGGGCGGACCTGAGTGTCCGCCCTCCGTCGCATTCGATTGTGTGCTAGAAGATTCCTGCGCTGTAGTCTTCGCTGTACTTGTCTTTGTTGAATCTGCGGAATCTGCGAAATCCGCGGACAGCGCTTTGTCCCACTCAGCGCGCGTTAACTTTGGCGGAATCGGATGATCGGCCTTCAATGAGCGGTGCGGCAGATTGTTTGGATCGAAGTGATGCTTGGGCGGCGCAGGTGTGTTCGCGTCGATAAAACTGAGCGTCCTGTTGATTGGCCCATCCCAATCAACTTTCTGGTTCTTTCCCGTGAGTCTTCCTAATAGACCGGTCGCGTCTTTGTGCGCCGACTCAATGCCGTCGAGATTCGCCAGCAGCGTCTTGTATTTCGCTTCATACTCGCTGACGAACTGGCGGTGACGGCTCAGTATTTCATCGCCAAGACTTTTGTCTTTGATCAGATTTTCGAGCGCGTTGAAGTAATCCTGGTTCTTATCATTTTCCGCAACCAGCCTCTCGCTGATCGCCTTGAGTTTCTCGATTCCCGCAAACCCTTTCTCAGGCGCAGCCTTTGTTTTTGCTGAACCTTGCTTGACGATATCTTTCAATTCGCCAAGCAGAGAATCAAAGCGTTCGCTGCCGCCCAACTGGACGATTGCTTGCTCGCGCTGCGCTTCGTGTTGCTTCTCAATCACTCGCGTTTGCGCATAGAGGTTGACGCCGCCAAAGTGCCAGATGAGCAAGGCAACCAGAACGAGGCTGATCAATTTGGATTTGTTAAGTTTCAATCGAATCATGACTTTTCTCCGCGCTTAAGCTTCGCCGAATGCGAGCAAGGAATTTCGGCAGATGCGAGGGTCGCCATCCGGGGTCGTCGCGCTGTGCATCTTGCCGTCTGCCAACCATTGATCGATGCTGCGCATATCAACCTGAGCCAGCGCCGCCGCCTGAGCCAGAGTTAATAATTCGCTGTGTGAACGACAGACGGGACAATGAGTCAGGACTCCGTGACTCACGATTCGCTCTTGCTCAAAGGCTGTGATCTCAATCCTTCTTCTCATTCGCCCTCTCTCTGCGTTAGAATATGCGGCATTGGCCGACCAAAGCTGACCGCATGTGACCCGGAGATTTACTCCTTCGACGCGGTGGCGTCCTGAAAAAAGGCTGAACTAAAGCCGAATTAATCCTCCTTTGCGTTATGGCAGTCGAAATTCAGAAAAAATATTTGTTGGGCGATTACGAGCTTGACGCAGGCAGCCATTCACTCGTGCTCGGCGGTGCGCCCATTCCGCTCAGCCGAAAAAGATTTCAGGTTTTGCTTTATCTGCTTGAGGAGCGACACCGCCTCGTAAGCCGACAGGAATTACTTGAACGCTTCTGGGACGGGCATGAAGTTTACGAAGAGAACCTGACGAAATGCGTCAGCGAGATTCGCAAGGCTCTCGCAGATCAAACAAAACCTCATAAGTTCATCGAAACTGTTCCGGCGGTTGGATACCGATATATCGGCCCGCTGATAGAGGAAGCACTACAACCCAGCCCCTCCACCTTTGAAATCGAGAGAACGCGCGGAGTCAAGATCGTCGTTGAGGAAGACGACGGACAAAATGCGGCGGTAGCGACTGAACAGACACTGCCAGGGAAATCGCCAGCGCGGCTGAACGGACATGTTCGCCCAGCGGGTCTCGGGAAAAGTTCCTGGCTAAGACCGGCCGTCCTGGCTGGTGTGATCGTCGCTGTCGCCACGGGCGCCTTTATCATCCATCGTTCCAGCACTCGCACCGCCGCCATCTCGTCGGCGCCGATTCGCTCGATTGCCGTGCTGCCGTTCAAGAATCTCTCCGGCGATCAAGCAGAGGAATACTTCAGCGACGGAATGACTGAGAGTCTGATTACTGCGCTCTCAAAGATCGATGGTCTGAAAGTTATCTCGCGCGGCTCGACCTTCCGCTACAAAGGCAACGAAACCTCTCCGCCGGAGATTGGCAAACAGTTAGGGGTGGCGGCCGTGCTGGAGGGCAGCGTGCGCAAGAACGGCGACTCGGTACGCGTGGCTGTGCGGCTCGTAAGCGCAGAGGACGGCAGAGTGCTGTGGTCGAACGAGAGTAATGATCGAAAGATTTCCGACGTCTTCAGCTTGCAGGACGAGATCGCAAATCACGTTGTAGCAGGTTTGAGAGTGAAGCTCAGCGAAGAGGGCGCCCAGCGGCTGGCAAAACGGTATACAGATAACGTTGAAGCGTATCAGCTATATCTACGCGGACGGTTTCACTGGGATAGATGGACACTCAAGGAGAGTCAGAAAAGCATCGAGTACTTTCAACAGGCGATAAACCTTGATCCCGGCTACGCCTTGGCCTATGCCGGGTTAGCCGATGCCTATTTCGCGCTTAATGGATTGGGAGGAGCGTCGGCAAGTGAGGTCAGGCCTAAGGCGACGGCGGCAGCGTTGCGCGCCGCTGAGCTTGATGACAACCTCGCCGAGGCTCACACCGCACTGGGAGTGATTAAAGATAATTACGATTGGGATTTCGCGGGCGCAGAGCGTGAATTCAGACGAGCCGCCGAACTTAACTCGAACCTTTCGACAGCTCATCATCTTTATGGAAAATTCTTACCGGATATGACAGGAGGCTTTGACGAAGCCTCCGCAGAGCTCCAGCGAGCTCTGGAGCTCGACCCCTTATCGCCCGGTATCAATAAAGACCTCGGTGAGCATCTCTACTACTCACGCCAGTATGACCGGGCGATAGAACAGTTCAAGAAGACACTCGAACTGGAACCAAACTATAGTGCGATTTACTATTGGCTGGAGCGGTGTTATGAGGCAAAGGGCCTCTATGACCAAGCCATCGAGGCAGCGCAGAAGGGCGGAGAGATTGGTGGCGTCCCCCCGGAAACTCTAGCTGCGGAGAAGCAAGTCTATGTGGCGTCCGGCTGGAAAGGCTACTGGCAAAAGCGTATTGCGCTAGCGATTGAAGGATCAAAGCAGAAGTATTACGAGCCGTACCACATTGCGTTGATGTATGTCCGGCTGGGGAAGAAGGAGCAGGCGCTCGATTGGCTGGAGACGGCATACCAGGGTCGAAGTGGTTGGATGCCTAGTATCAAGTATGATCCCGAATTAGATAGCCTCCGCTCCGACCCACGCTTCGCAGACTTGGAACGCCGAGTCGGCCTCGCTTTGCAAGTTCACTAAATACCACGAACTAAAGCATACATATACCACGAACTAAAGCATACATGGCCGTCGAAATTCAGAAGAAATATTTGTTGGGCGAGTACGAGCTCGACGCGGGCAGCCATTCGCTCGTGCGTAGCGGCACGCCCATTCCGCTCAGCCGAAAAAGATTTCAGGTTTTGCTTTGTTTGGTGGCAGAGCGGCAGCGCCTCGTGAGCCGACAGGAATTACTTGAGCGGTTTTGGGACGGGCACGAAGTCTACGAAGAGAACCTGACCAAGTGCATCAGCGAGATCCGCAAGGCGCTGGACGATCAGAAGAAGCCGCACCAGTTTATTGAGACGGTTCCCGCCGTTGGCTACCGTTATATCGGCCCGCTGACAGAGGAAGCGCTACAACTCCAGGCCTCAAGCTTTGAAGTCGAGAGCACGCGCGCAGTCAAACTCGTCGTTGAAGAGGATGACGGACAGAATGCTGTGGTGGTCAGCGAAAAGGCGTTGCCCGGGAAATCACCAGCCTTCCTGACCGGAAATTCTCGCCCGGTGGGTTTCAGACAAAGTTCCTGGCTGATGCCAGCAGTCTTAGCCGTAGTCATCGTTGCTCTCGCCGCAGGCGCCTTTATCATCTATCGCTCCCGCACTCGCCCCGCCGCAATCCCGGCGGCGCCGATTCGTTCCGTCGCGGTGCTGTCGTTACGAGATATGTCGCCCGATACGTCTAACGAATTCTTCAGCGACGGCATGACTGAGACGCTGATCAACACGCTCTCACAGGTCGAGGAATTGAAGGTCGTCTCGCGCGGTGCGGTCTTTCGTTACAAAGGCCAAGAGGTTGCCCCGCAGGAGGTGGGGCGACAACTCGATGTGGCGGCCGTGCTGGAAGGGAGCGTCCGTAGAGATGCAGATTCGGTGCGCGTGGCAGTGCGGCTGGTCAGCACGGATGACGGGCGGGTGCTCTGGGCGAATGAATCTTATGAGCGCAAGCTAAAGGACATTTTCGCGCTCCAGGACGAGATCGCGCGCGATGTCGTGGCCGAACTGCGACTGAAGCTAGTCGGAGACAGCGCACGGCGCTTGGCCCGGCACTACACGGAGAATGTGGAAGCGTATCAACTCTTTCTGAAAGGCCGCTTCTACTGGAATCAGTTGACGAAAACAGCTCTGGAGCAGAGCATCGGGTACTACAAATTAGCGATAGCGAAAGATCCGAACTATGCGTTGGCGTACGTGGGAATGGCCGATTCCTACGTGGTGCTCGGCTTCGATTTCATGCCACCCCGAGAGGCTCTGGCGCAGGCAAAAGTGGCCGCCGCCAAAGCGTTGGAGCTGGACAAGTCGCTCGGCGCAGCGCACATCTCCATGGGGGCCGTCAAATTATTCCTGGAATGGGATTGGGCAGGCGCCGGCCAGGAAGCACAACGTGCCAAAGAACTCAATGCGAGCTACCGTAAGGCTATTGAGCTAAATACGAGCTACGGCGACACCCATCACTATTACTGCAGCTATCTGGATGCGATCGGGCGCGCTGACGAGTCCGTTAGAGAGATCAAACAAGCTCTGCAAATCGATCCGCTTTCGCAGATGCTTGGGATGGAGTTGGGCTGGTCATACTACAATGCGCGGCAGTACGACGAAGCGATTGCAGAATGTCGGAAAGCGCTCGCGCAGGACGATAAGTTCAGCTTTGCCTACTTGCCGCTGGCAATGGCCCTTGAGCAGAAAGGAAAGTACGAAGAGGCAATCGTCGAGCTCAAGCGCGCCCAGAGCCTCCCCGGCGGGAGCGCACCTCCATTCCTGGCGGAACTGGGTTATGCCTATGCCAGAACAGGCCAGCAGGCTGCGGCTTTAAAGCTCCTCAACAAGTTGAAAGGACGAGCGAGGGAGGAGTTCATTGATCCTTACAACATTGCGATCATCTACGTAGGGCTGGGCGACAAGGATCAGGGGTTCACATGGCTTGATAAAGCCCGCCAGGAACACTCGCCGAATATCGTCTGGCTTAATATTGAGCCAAAGTTCGACGGCCTACGCTCTGACCGGCGCTTTGCGGTGCTCGTGCGCCGCATCGGGCTGACGTCCTGAACGCCCCCACAGTATTGCGGGCGGCGGGAGACTCCTTTTGTATCCCTCCCATCCAATTATTCAATAAAATGCAGACCCTTGCGACCATCTGCTTCCAACTGTAAAGACTCAGACAGTTTTCCTGTTTCTTGGTTGTTCCAATGAGCAGAGAATAGGAAGCGCAGACTAAGCTTTGCGCTTGCGTGATTGCAGCAACTACTTTCTACATGTGTGATCGCGGCCACATAGATGCGATTGCCGACTCGCGGATCGGTGAGACTCTCGACCCACGCGCTTCCCGTTTCCTCAGCGTAACGTTTGACCAGCTCATCACGTAAAGCATCAATCTCAGCGAGCCGTTCCGGATCTCGTATCTGCTGGCTGAGATAGCTCATCAGCCTGCGCACTTCTTCCGTCCGCAAGCGTGCCATGACTAACTTTCCTGCACGTGGACTTCATGCGGCGGATGATCCGGCAGCCATGAGCTGAGCAACGCGGTGAACTCGCGCGCCCGGGTCATCGTGACGTAGTAAGTACAAATCTCATAAATGCCGTCTGCTTCACTCTCCCTACGTGCCAATGCCCCGCGCAACAGCAGTTGGCGCAAGCCTTCAAGATGTGGCTCTTGTTCAAGTCCCAGCCTTTCGATCTCCCTTTCCAATACCTCGATCAAAGGTTCGGCTTTAGCTTAGATTAGGCGACAGTTTTTCAAACTTCATGCTGATAATGATGAAGCGATCTTGGGGCTCAAGCTTCTGTCCCGGCGCACAAGTTAACAACTCACTGACAGCTACACCCAAACCATCCGCCAGCGCCTGCAGCTTGTCTTTAGAAGGGTTGAGCGATTGTCCATTCTTGATTTAGATGACATAGCCGCGCGTGATGCCTTTGCGTCTGCCCCGTTTACTGCACTGCCGAAAGACAAACTCGTTCGGTGAGACTCTCGACCCCCGCGCTTCCCGTTTCCTCAGCCTAACGATGCGCCCTCGGGTGATCTGTGGCCGTCAAGCGATCCTCTCCGTTATCATTAGCGCGAAGCTCCCCGGCGGCGCAGGGCGGCGGCGCGCGTGAAAGGCACGAGGGCGCCGGATTCTGCGGGCGGAGGCTCGGTGAAGTTTGCGAATTCGTCGACGTGTGATTGCAGATACTGGAAGAAGCGTTCGAACTCGCGCTGCATCGCATCCATCTTTTCGCGCATGTTGAGGATGATCTCGACACCGGCGAGATTCACGCGCAGATCACGCGTCAACGAGAGGATCAGCTCCAGGCGCTCGAGATCGGTATCAGTGTAGAGGCGCGTGTTACCTTCCGACCGCGATGGTTTCAACAATCCTTCGCGCTCATAAAGGCGCAGCGTCTGCGGATGGATGCCGTACTGATCCGCTACCGCGCTGATTGTATATGTCTTGGGTTTGCGCTTCATTTCATTTCCGATTGCCGATTGCCGATTGCCAATTGCCGATTTAGAAGATTGTCTATTTCCAATTGCCAATTCTTTCATCCAGCCTAAAACAACTTTCACCTTTCACCCTATTGTGTCCGGTGATGACCAATCGGCAATCGGCAATTGGAAATCGGCAATGCCTTACTCCAGCCCCATTACCACGCGCGGGTTCTCGGAATTCATCTTCGCGTACTGGCGTAACAATTCTTTCGTTTCTTCGGAGATCACTTTCGGCAGCGTCACCTGTACTTCCACAAACTGATCGCCGTGCGCGTTCGGGTTGCGCAACGAAGGAGCGCCGCGCTGCCGCAAACGAAATCTTTGACCCGACTGGGTGCCCGGTGGAATGCGCAATTGCGCTTTGCCTTCAACCGTCGGCACCTCGATCTTCGCGCCCAGCGCCGCCTCGGGTACCGTGATCGGAACCGTTACATAAATGTTGTCGCCTTTGCGCGTGAAATATTTGTGTGGGCCGACATTGGTGATGATATGCAGGTCACCCGGCGGCGCGCCGAGTCTGCCACCCTCGCCCTTGCCCGGAATACGCACGCGCGATCCGGTGTCGACGCCGGCGGGAATACGAACCTTGACTGTTTCGATCTTGGGCATCGTGCCCTTGCCTTTGCACAGCGAGCACGGCGCACGACGACGTCCCGTGCCGCCGCAATCGGGACACTCTTGCGAGAAGCGCAAACGGCCACCGGCGCGTTGCACCTGACCCGAGCCTTTGCAGGTTTGGCAAACAACCACGGGGCCACCAATGTCACCCGCGCCATTGCAGCGCGAACATTGCTCGGAACGATTGACCGTGATGTTGGTTGTCAGACCTTTGACTGCCTCTTCAAAAGAAAGCGCCAGCGGCATCTCAATGTCTGCGCCGCGTTTGGGTTGCGGGCGTGGCGGTTCTTTTTCTTTCGCCCCGCCGCTAAACAGATCCGCAAATATGTCTCGAAAGCTGGTGCCGCCGCCGGAACTGGTCGCTGCGCCCCAATCAAAACCTTCGAAAATTGTGCTACCCGTCTGGCCGCCAAATCCCGGACCGGCAGTCGCTCCGCGAGCAGCGGCGTCGGCAAGATTCTCCGAATACTCGCCAAAACGATCGTAGACTTTGCGCTTTTTTGGATCGGAAAGCACATCGTGTGCTTCCGAGGTTAGTTTGAATCGCTCTTCGGAGGCCTTATCACCAGGATTTACGTCGGGGTGATACTTGCGCGCCAGCCGACGATAAGCCTTCTTGATCTCTTCAGGCTTGGCATCGCGCTTGACGCCGAGTATTTGGTAGTAATCTTTTTTGGCCATCAGTAAAACGGACACGGAGAAGGGGAGACTGGGAGACGCGGTGAACTTGAAAGTGTTTTCCCCGTGTCGCCCTGTCTCCCCGTCGCCGTGTCGAGCACTTATTTCTTGCTGTCGTCTACGTCAACGTATTCAGCGTCGATCACGTTGTCTTCGCCACCCGTTGTCGAAGATGTGGCCCCGGCCGCCGCAGCTTGATCGGTCGTCGTGTCACTAGCGCCCGCCGCGCCAGTCTGCTGGTAAAGCACCTCGGCCAACTTGTGCGACGCCGTTTGCAATTGGTTGAAGGCCTCGTTCAGCTTTTCGACACCGCCCTCTTGCAGCGCCTTCTTTGCCTCGGCAATTGCCGTTTCCACGTCTCCCGCCACGGCTCCGGCTTTCTCGCGATTATCGTTGAGCGTCTTCTCCATCTGGTAAGTAAGCCCATCCAGACGGTTGCGCGCCTCGATCTCTTCTCGCTTCCGGGCGTCGTCCGCGGAGTGAGCATCAGCATCGCGCATCATCTTGTCGATCTCCTCCTTCGAGAGACCCGAGGATGATGTGATAGTGATCTTCTGCTCGCGGCCCGTACCCATATCTTTGGCTGAGACGTTGACGATGCCGTTAGCGTCGATGTCGAACGCCACTTCGATCTGCGGCATGCCGCGCGGCGCCGGTGGAATGCCCACCAGATGGAATTTGCCGAGCGTACGGTTGTCGCTGGCCATCGGGCGCTCGCCCTGCAGCACGTGCACCTCGACAGAAGTCTGATTGTCTGAAGCCGTCGAGAAGATCTCCGACTTCCTGGTGGGGATTGTAGTGTTACGCTCGATCAGTTTAGTAAACACGCCGCCGAGCGTCTCGATGCCGAGGCTGAGCGGAGTGACGTCGAGCAGCAGGATGTCGGTCTTCTCGCCCGATAGCACGCCTGCCTGCACGGCTGCGCCGACGGCCACGACTTCGTCAGGGTTGACGCTCTTGTTCGGCTCTTTGCCGAAAATGTTCTTGACGATCTCCTGGACCTTGGGTATGCGCGTCGAGCCACCGACCAGTACGACCTCATCGATCTTTTTGGAGTCGAGACCGGCGTCCTTCAGAGCTTGCTCGACTGGCGGTCGCAGTCGTTGCAGAATCTGCTCAGCCAACTGCTCAAATTTCGCCCGTGTAAGTTTCATCACCAGGTGCTTTGGCCCGGACTGATCGGCAGTAATGAACGGCAGATTAATCTCAGACTCCATCGTGCTGGACAATTCAATCTTGGCCTTCTCGGCGGCTTCTTTGAGTCGCTGCAAAGCCATCTTGTCGTTTGAAAGATCGATTCCCTGATCGCGCTTGAACTCTTCGACGATCCACTCAATTAAGCGCTCGTCAATGTCGTCGCCGCCGAGGTGCGTGTCGCCGTTCGTTGACTTGACCTCAACGACACCCTCGCCCACCTCGAGGATCGATATATCGAACGTGCCGCCGCCGAAGTCGAAGACCGCGATCGTTTCGTCTTTCTTCTTGTCGAGACCATAAGCCAGCGCCGCCGCCGTCGGCTCGTTCACGATGCGCATCACTTCGAGACCGGCAATCTTGCCCGCGTCCTTGGTTGCCTGACGCTGTGAGTCGTTGAAATAAGCGGGCACGGTGATGACCGCCTTGTCGACTTTTTGTCCCAAATAATCTTCGGCCGACTGCTTCATCTTCTGAAGAACCATTGCCGAGATCTCCGGCGGACTCCATTCCTTGCCTCCGGCCCCGATGCGCACGTCGCCACCGCCAGTGGCTGCCTGAACTTTGTAGGGAACCTGTTTGATCTCTTCGGTCACCTCGTTGTAGCGACGGCCCATAAATCGCTTGATCGAATAGACCGTATTCTCAGGGTTAGTAACCGCCTGGCGCTTGGCCACCTGGCCGACCAGCCGGCTCCCATCCTTCTGGAAGCCAACGACTGACGGAGTCGTCCGGCCACCCTCCGAATTCGTAATCACAGTCGGCTCGCCACCCTCCATTACCGCGACTACCGAGTTGGTCGTGCCCAAATCAATTCCAATGATTTTGCTCATCTCAATTCAATTCTCCAAAAATGGTTGATTTTGCCGTTTTCTCAGGCTTGAAGACAGCGCCGCGGCCTCAAGCCGCAGCTCACTGATACAGAGTTAACGTCCTTTACTTCCTAAGTTGAACGCGACGTTAATATAATACCTGAGTGTCTTGTTGTCAACTTCCTTAATCGCCTGCCGTGGCGTCGAAAGTTGGTCCCGGGCTGAAGTTCTCGAGGGTCATGAAGGGGTCGAGCCAGTCTGTCGCCGATCCTCATTTAACAACTTCGAGGCGAAGAAGACGTAATGCGCGCCTGAGAGAATCGCCAGTGTGAAGACGCTTGTATAGATGGTGGGTAGATAGTAGCCGGATCCGGATGGAATGCTGGCGGCAAACATGATCGCCGCAACGGCGGCTATCTGGACGGCGGTGTTTAGCTTACCCAGCCATGACGGCCGAAAACCTCGGAAGCCGGTCATCATGTTGATTGCCGCAGCGCCGACGATGATAAAAACGTCCCGGCTAATCACTGACACAGTGACCCAGAAAGGCACCGGCAGGTGTTTTGGCAGGGGGTGCGGGAAAACTCCGCGCATAGAGAGGACGATAAACGCGGTGACCAGCATCAACTTGTCCGCGATTGGATCCAGGATGGTGCCGAGCTGAGACTGCTGGTCGAAGCGACGCGCCAACAGGCCGTCAAGTCCGTCGGTTAGGCCTGCTACTACGAACACCGCCAGTGCCCAGACGAATTTCTGATAGAACAACAACGAAACGAAGATCGGGATCAGCACCATCCGAAAGACGGTGAGCACATTAGGTATGGTGACAATTCTAGAGAACATTAGAGCATTGTTGATTTTCGATTGCCGATTTCCGATTGTCCGTTAGGAAGGCTGCGAAGCCAGAATCGAAAGTTTGCTGTATGAAAACCTTTCTAGGAGGCGCAGCGCAACTCAAGCAACGAGACTTCTGGCGGGCAACCGTACCTGATGGGGAGAATCACTGTTCCCAGCCCGCGCGTTACATAGATCTGCGTCTCGCCCTGTCGTCCGAGCCCCTTGAGCAAGCGCCGTCGAGGTCTTCCTGAGGCACTACGTTCCGAACGCAGCGTTACCTGACCGCCGTGAGTGTGTCCGCTAAGCACGAGATCAACATTCGCGCGTGCGGCACGGCGCAGGATTATCGGGTTGTGAGCCAGCAGGAGTTTCATCTCGTCGCTCCGTGCCCCGGCGAGCGCCAGCGAAAGATCCTCCAGGCCCACCATCGTATCGTTGACGCCCGCCAGCCAGAAGGTCGTGCCACTTTTTTCAAAGCGCATCCCCTGATTGATCAGAACCGTTATGCCTTCTGCGCGAAACAAGTCGGTGATCAGAGGCGCGTCCGTCCAGTGGTCGTGATTACCGAGTACCGCATAAACCCCGTGGCGTGCTCGCAGGCGACCGACGATCTCGGCACAGGGCGCGGCGTACCGGCGCTCATGCGAGATGTAATCGCCGGTCAGCGCCACGATGTCTGGTTCAAGACTATTGGCGGTTTCGACGGCGCGAAGAATCTGGCTCGTGCTGGTGAGCGGGCCGTGATGGAAATCAGAAAGGTGAACGATACGTAAGCCGTCGAGTGCCTTTGGCAAGCGATGCAAATGGATCGGCTGATGTTCAACCGTCAATGTGAAAGGCTCGGCCAGTGCCGAGCGCGCTGCGTCACTGAGACTCAATGCCAGCGCGCGCAACGGCGTTTGCGGGCGGTTTCGCACGACACGACCGCGCTGTTTCCATCGAATAGGAGTCGCCATTTTCGATTTATTGGCCGCGATTCACAGTTTGGCGCCTCGTTCCTCCCAACCTGAGACGCCATTATTTCGGGTGCGCGCATTATATTGATCGCTTTGGCGGGAAGCAAATCTAAAACATAAGGCCTAACGCCGAGGATGTGTAATAATCAACGGCCCATTTGCAGTTGTATGAGACGAAGCCTGATTGTTGTCATAACGATCCCATTGGCGCTCTTTGCCTCGGCGCTGCCGCTGCCGACATTAGCTGCGGTAGGGTCAGACGGCTCACGGACCAGTCAAGGTAACGTGCTTGACCCGCTGGTGCTGGTTGGCGTCGCTGTGATGCTGATCGTGGCTAAGCTTGGCGGCGAGGTGTTTGAACGTCTCGGACAACCTGCCGTCCTGGGCGAACTGATCGGGGGAATCGTCATTGGCAATCTCACGCTTGTTGGCTTTCACAGAGCAGAACTTTTGAAAACCGATGAAGTCATCGCCGCGCTGGCCCAGATCGGCGTCATCTTGTTGTTGTTTGAAGTCGGGTTGGAATCGAAGTTGGCTGACATGCTCGAGGTCGGCTGGTCCTCCCTGTTTGTCGCGGTCGCGGGTGTAATCGCGCCCTTCTTTCTCGGTTGGGGAGTGTCCGCCTATTTTCTGCCGCATGAGTCGCGTCTGGTTCATGTGTTTATTGGGTCGGTACTATGCGCTACGAGCGTTGGCATAACCGCGCGCGTGCTGAAAGACCTCGGCAAGCTTTCGTTGCGCGAGTCGCGCATCATTCTCGGCGCGGCAGTGATCGACGACGTAATCGGGTTGCTGATCCTTGCGGTCGTAGTCGGCGCCGTTAATGCCTCAGCGACTGGCGCATCGCTTTCCCTCGCCGACCTGGGTTGGATTGCCGCCAAAACCGCTGCATTTTTTGTCAGCGCGTTCGCCATCGGACAATATGCGGCGCCCCCGATCTTTCGCGGCGCGGGCCGATTCGAGAGTCGCGGAGTCTTACTCGTTCTTTCAATCGCATTTTGTTTTTGGCTTTCGTGGCTGGCCACCAAGGTCGGACTGGCCGCGATCGTGGGCGCGTTTGCCGCGGGGCTGGTGTTGGAAGAAGCGCACTTCAAATCATTCAGCGATCGCGGCGAGCATGATCTGCGGCAATTGCTCGCGCCCGTAACCACTGTGCTGGTTCCCATCTTCTTCGTGCTGATGGGCATCAAGGTTGATTTGCGCAGCTTAGCTCGACCCGAACTATTAGGCTTTGCGCTCGCGTTGACTCTGGCCGCGATCGTCGGCAAGCAGATTTGCTCGCTCGCGGTCGCGGAACGCGGGCTCAATCGACTCGCAGTGGGGCTGGGCATGATTCCGCGCGGCGAGGTTGGATTAATCGTGGCCGGCATCGGCGCAGGTTTGACGTTGCCAAATGCGGCTGGAGCAAACGAGCCTTTGGTCGGTGCGGCAACATTCAGCGCAGTCGTCATCATGGTGATCATCACGACGCTCGTCACGCCGCCGGCGCTTAAATGGTCGCTCGGCCGGCGAAAGTTTTTGCGGCGCGCCGAAGAATCCGCCGCCACACAGGAGATAATCGATGAGATTGTTGAGCGAACCGAACAGTAAGCCGGATTCGAGGATGCCGTCGCGCGATCCGAGAACGCAAAACATGTTCACGCGCCAGGCAAGGCTGCGTGGGTCGATCATCGCACTTGTCATTGGACTGCTGGTGTTGCCGCTTTTGTTTGGCGGCGCAAACACAACCGGCGCGGTCGCGGATAAGACCACTTTGCCGCCGAAGTTGAGCACGCTGGTCTGCGTGGTTTCGGGTGAAGAATTGAATGAGATGAGCATGGATGCGGTCGTGATCGTCGAGGGCGGAAAACTTCTGGCCCCGTTTAAGGAATATGACGAGGCGGATCGGCAACGTTTTGCGAAAGAGTATTTTCGTGAGGGTCAAAAGTACCGGCTGACGTTTGGCGGCGGAGAAATCGGCGTCGCGACGGTAAGAACATCCGGCCAGGGTTGCAACAACATTCACGCAAAAGGGACGGTTGAAACGTCAGCAAAGATTCACGGGCAGGTGATGGCGCTGGCGACTAACTCAGAATCGCTGGGCCGGAAGCCAAGCGCCCGGCGCGCGCCTGCTGACGCCGAGCGCGCGGCGGTGATGGATTTGGTGAAACAGATCTATCGCTCGAAAGGAACGACCGCGTTGCTCTTGCGCCGGATGCAGACGACAAATCTCACGGCCACGGATCTCGACGGCGACGGCAAGTTTGAATTGGTTGGCAGCTTTGTGATCGAGACGAAGGCCAAAGCACGCCGCGATCTCTTTCTGATCGCCGAGCCGCAGGGTAACGGCTACAAAGCGGCGCTGGTGAATTATCAGCCTTACAAACTCCCGCCCGAAGGTTTTGATTCAGCTATCAAGTTCGTGGATCAGCTCGATCTCGACGGCGACGGCACGGGCGAGGTCTTCGCCATTCAGGGCGGCTTCGACGCCTACGGATATTTGATCTACAGGAAACAAGCCGGTCGCTGGCGCAAGGTTTACGACATGATTGGCGACGCGTGCTAAAGCCGCGAGCGCGGACATCCTGTCCGCAGAGCGTGCGCAGCACGCTAAATCGCTCGCGCTCCGCGTTCAGTGCGGACAGGATGTCCGCGCTCCCAGCAAGCAGCACGCTCGGTGTTTTTTGAGACTGCACAACAAAACTAGCCAGTCAGAAACGATTGTGCAATAATCCGCTCGCTCCAGGAACAAGCACGGGTCAGTCTTTCCAGATCTTTCACGTCTTCGTGGTGGATTTTGAGTCGTTCACTATCCATCACGGAGGCGCAGACACAACCACAGCAAACAGCCCCCCTCCAGGTCTTTCGTACGAGGCGCTGCAAGGAGATCCACTATGTCTAATAAAATGAAAGCCATCGTAAAATCCGCGATCATCTCTCTTTTCATTACCGCTGCGTCGTTGTCGATCCTGTATGCGCAGGGGCGGCGAGGACAACCCCAGCAACCGCCACCGGAGGAAGCGAAAGATTTACTCGGCGCTCTCCGTTGGCGTTACATCGGGCCGGTCGGCAACCGCACGACCGCGGTCGCGGGCGTCGCCGGGCAGCCAAACATCTATTACGTCGGCGCGGCGTCTGGCGGCATTTGGAAAACAATCGACGGCGGCACGCACTGGGCGCCGATCTTCGACGACCAACCGGTTTCTTCAATCGGGTCGCTGGCGGTGGCGCCGGCTGACGCAAACGTCGTCTGGGCCGGAACTGGCGAAGCGTGGATCCGCAGCCACATCTCCGTTGGCAACGGGATCTACAAATCCACCGACGCCGGTAAGACGTGGACTCAGATGGGTCTGGAAAAGACGGGACGAATCGGGCGCGTTGTAGTTGATCCACATGATCCGAACACCGTGTGTGCCTGCGCGCTCGGACATGCGTACGGACCGCAGCAGGAACGCGGCGTCTTTCGCACGACAGACGGCGGCAAGACCTGGGAAAGAACTCTGTTCACAGATGAAAACACCGGCTGCTCAGATATCGCGATGGATCCACACAATCCGCGCATTATGTTTGCCGGCATGTGGCCGCTTGAGATTCACACCTGGGGTCGCGTAAGTGGCGGACCGGGCAGCGGGCTGTTTAAGTCCACTGATGGCGGCGTCACCTGGAAGCGATTGACTGGTCACGGTCTGCCTACGCGCACGACGGGAAAAGTTACGGTGGCGATCGCGCGCTCCAATCCGAATCGAGTCTACACCCTCATCGAAACCGGCGAAGGCGTACCGGCAAATGGACAAGAGACTGATCGCGGCCTGCTGTGGCGTTCGGATGACGGTGGCGAAAACTGGCGCATGGTTGGCACCAATCGCAATCTGGGAGGCCGCACGCATTACTACTTCCGCCTGGCAGTCGCGCCGGATAATGAAAACGAGATGTACTTCATGACGGCGGCGTTCAGCACGTCGCTTGACGGAGGAGAGACGTTAAGAGGCGGAGGTGGCGGAGGCGGTGGCGGCGGATTCGCCGGCAGTCCCGGAGGCGATAATCACGATCTGTGGATCGATCCCACCAACAGCGACCGAATGGCCGTGGCCAACGACGGCGGCGTTTCCATCTCAGTCACACACGGGCGCTCATGGAATCGCATCCAGCTTCCGATTGCTCAAATCTATCACGCCACGGTCGACAATCGCATTCCATACTACGTCTACGGCAACAAGCAGGACGGACCGTCATATCGTGGCCCCAGTCGCACTGGTGGTGGCGGCTTTGGCGGAGGCGGTGGTGGCGGCGGAGCGATTCCGAGAAGCGCCTGGCAATCCGTCGCCGGCGGCGAAAGTGGCTGGGCCACGCCCGACCCGGTTGATAACAACATCATCTGGTCCAGCGCTTCCGGATCGGGCAGCGTCGGCGGCATTGTCGAACGCTTTGAATTGTCAACCGGGCAGGCACACAACGTCGAAGTGTGGCCCGAGGTGACCGGTGGATGGACGGCGGCGGATTTGAAGTATCGTTTCAATTGGACCATGCCGCTGACAATCTCGCCGCATGATCACAACAAGCTTTATGTCGGCAGCCAGTATGTGCACCAGACGACTGACGCCGGCAATAGCTGGCAAGTGATCAGTCCCGATCTGACGACAAACGACAAAAGCAAGCAGGGATTTTCAGGCGGGCTGACCGGCGACAACATCGGCGTCGAGTACGCTCCCGTAGTGATGGACATCGCCGAATCGCCAAAAGAGGCAGGCGTGATTTGGGCGGGCACAAACGACGGCCAGGTGCAGATAACGCGCGACGGCGGAAAGAACTGGACTAACGTTACAAAGAATGTTCCCGGTTTGCTGTCTTGGGGCACTGTCGCCAATATCGAAGCGTCGCGCTACAACGCGGGCACCGCGTACTTCACGGTCGACGGACATCAAGTCAACAATCGCGACCCGCACGTTTACAAGACAACCGATTACGGCAAGACCTGGAAGGAGATCACCGCGGGGCTTCCGCACACGATGCTCAGCTATGCGCATTGCGTACGCGAAGATCCGAAGCGTGAGGGTTTGTTATATTTCGGCACCGAGGGCGGCATCTACGTTTCGTTCGACGACGGCGCAAACTGGCAGCCGCTCCAGGGCAACCTGCCGCATGCGCCCGTGTACTGGATCACGGTTCAGGAGAACTTCAACGATCTGGTGATCTCGACTTACGGTCGTGGCTTCTGGATTCTCGACGACCTCGCGCCAATTCAGCAGATGACCAAAGGTGTGATGGATGCCAACGCACAGCTCTTCACGCCACGCGTTGCTTACCGTTTTCGCGGCGCTACCGTGCCCTTCTCAGTTGGTGATGATCCAACAGCCGGGCAGAATCCACCGTTCGGAGCGATGATCAATTACTACTTGAAATCAGCGCCGAGCGGCGAAGTGCGAATCCGCATCGAGGATTCCAAAGGACAACTTGTCCGCACGATCAACGGCACCAAGAGCGTCGGTCTTAACCGCGTCATGTGGGACCTGCGCGGCGAACAATCGAAGGAGATTCGCTTGCGAACCAGCCCGGCCTATGCGCCCGACCTGCGTGTTGGACCCGAAGGCTGGCGGCCTGCGCCGGACGGCGGACGCATGTCTATCCTGCTGCCGCCCGGAAATTACACGGTGAAGCTTGCGGCCGGCGGGCAGGAGTTGAGTCAGCCTTTGACCGTCAAGAAAGATCCAAACACGAGTGGCAGCGAAGCAGATATTCAAGCGCAAACTGAATTGCTCATGGATCTGCGAAAAGATCTCGAAGCCGCTGCCGACATGGTGAATCAGATCGAGATGATCCGCAGTCAGCTCGACAATATGAGAGCGTTGTTAAGAGGGAGTGGGGATGCGGCACCCGTCAGATCGGCGAGCGACGATCTCGAGAAGAAGCTGCTCGATGTCGAAGACAAGTTGATTCAAAGGAAGCTGACCGGCCAGGGACAGGACACCACGCGTTGGCCGGCCATGTTGGTTAGCAAGATCGCGTATCTGGCCGGTGGCGTCAGCGGTGGAGACTTCGCACCCACGACGCAGCAGCGCGAAGTGCACGCAATGCTCAAGGAAAGACTCGCAGCGCAGCGCAAGCAACTCGATCAAGTGGTCAGCACCGATCTCGACGCCTTCAACAAGCTGCTCCGAGATCGAAACATCGGGAACGTCATCGCGCGATAGTCAGGAGCGTTCCCAGGAGCGCGGGCATCTTCCCCGCAGAGCGTGCGCAAAAGTGTTAACGACAGCGCGTCGAAGATGGCGCGTGGCTTGTGAGGCGCGCCAAGGCGGGTTAGACTCGGACCGTAGTGAATGAGGATGAAAAAACGGTGATGCAGAATGTTAACGCGCTGGTAGATGAATACCGGACGCGTTGCCTGTGGTTTCTGCGCGAGGACTACTATCCCCAGACACCAACCGATGCCTGCCGGGTCCTGGAATACATCGAGCGGCATGGCGACGTGTCGGCGTTCCAGAAAGCGGCAACCCTCCGACGATGGCTGTTACAGAATTCCAGCGCGCCATCTGCCGCCTAATTGCCCGCCAACGTGTGGAGAGCGGCGAGAGCTACGTGGCGGGAGCAGTGGCGTTAAATACGCTGACCGGCGCAACGCGCATCTCGCGCGACATCGATCTCTTTCACGATACAGCTCAAGCCGTGGCTGCCAGTTGGAAAGCCGACCGCGATTTGCTTGAATCTCACGGATATCAAATCCACAATCAACGCGAGCGCGACGCGTTCGTGGAGGCTGAAGTAAGCAGGGAAGGTCAGAGCGTGATCATGCAGTGGGCGGCGGATAGCGCGTTTCGCTTCTTCCCACTCGCGCAACATGAAGATTTCGGACTGACCTTGCATCCGTTTGACCTCGCGACCAACAAGGTGCTGGCGCTGGTCGGACGACTTGAAGCGCGCGATTGGGTTGACGTGATCAACTGCCACGAGCGAATCCAGCGGCTGGGCTACCTCGCCTGGGCGGCCAGCGGCAAAGATCCTGGCTTTAGCCCTGGGGCGATTCTTGAGCAAGCCGGCAGGTCGGCGCGCTACTCCACGGTAGAGCTCGCCGCACTTTCTTTCGCCGGGCCGACACCGGACGCGGCCGAACTGTCGCAAAGATGGCATGCGATGCTGGATGAAGCGCGCGGCCTCGTCAAGCTCCTGCCACCACCCGAAATAGGAAGCTGCGTTCTGGATCAAAGCGGCAATCTATTCATGGGCGACACTGAGCAGTTGAGCGCAGCTCTGTCCGCGCACACTGTGCGTTTCCACGAGGGCCGCATTCACGGAGCATTGCCGCGCTTAAGCGAAGAGTAACGCCGCTTCGCCCAGGTTGGAAGAACGGACTCCGGGCAGCCCTGCTGGTGGGCATTACTCTCTGCGTAACCTCAGCGTTCTCTGCGGCTCTGCGGTGAATCCTGCCAGCGAAAGGCTCACCGCGGCCGCAAAGGTTGCGCAGAGAAGATATTGAATCCGCGTTCATTTGCGTGTATCCGCGGCCCAGGCTGACCCATGGCTGCCATTCAAACAGACTTCGATCGGCTCGCACTACTCGACGCTGAAGGCTGGACTCAGAACAATCACTTTCACAATTTCCTGCTGCGGCACGTTCACCACGGCTGTCAGAACGCGCTCGAGATCGGCTGCGGCACGGGAGCGTTCGCTCGGCGCTTAGTTGAGCATGCACAGCACGTCGTCGCGCTTGATCTTTCGCCAGAGATGATTCGCGTCGCGCGCTCGCGCTCCGCAAGTTTTCCGAATATTGAGTTTCACGTTGCCGATGCCATCTCGTGTGATTTTCCCGCGGCACATTTTGATTGCATCGCCACCATCGCGACCCTGCATCATCTGCCGCTGCGCGAGATGTTATTGAAACTGAAAGCTGCGCTAAAACCCGGCGGCGTTCTGATGGTCCTCGATCTCTTCGAGCCCGAACGAAACCTGTTCACAGCCCCCGGCTATCTACTTAACCCCGACGCATTGCTCGATAGCTTCCTGAACGTGCTCGCCATCGGAGTGAGCGGCAGCCTGCGACTGATTCGCAACGGCCGCTTGAAGCCGCCTCGCGAAGTGCGCGCCGCCTGGGCCGCCCACGGCCAACACGATTCCTATCCAAAGATGCGCGAAGTCCGCGCCCTCTGCGCCGACATCCTCCCCGGCGCTAGAGTGAGGAAGCATCTTTTGTGGCGATATTCGGTTATCTGGCAGAAGTGAAGCGGCCTACTGATTCGGGGCAGTAGCCCGACCGTGAGGGAGGGCGTGGCGCTGGATTTTACCGCCGACGCTGCCCACGAAACCCGCCGCAAATCCATGCAACAAAAAATGCGACAAAATAGTTATTGACGGCGGCCTTCGGCGAGCCCTATAGTTTTCTTACCCGCAATCCCGCGGTCTCCGAACATCTCACGGCCGTTTCGTCGAAAGGACAATCATGAACATAATCAAAGCTTCGCTACTTCCGCTGCTCTGTCTTCTCAGCACCACGGCGTTCGCGCAAGATAGTCGCCAGGTAATCTGCAAAGGCTTGCCTGTTCCCGAAGGCTTCGTCATCTCTGGCGAGACGCTTTCCGATTCCTGCAACGGCACGGCCTGGGCCATCAAACGCAAACCCGGTGCGCAGCCGGTACTCGACCGTCTTAGCGCAGCCGCGCCAGAGAGTGTTTCGCTCGCCGAGCCGAACGAAGTCATCGCGCCAGGTCAGTGCGATGCGTTTCAGCAGACGATCAGGAGCACTTACACCTTCAATCCGGCGCGCATGAACGATGCCGAAGTGAAAGCCGAATCAGCAAAGCTGGATGTCTTTTGGAATCAGGTCAGACAATCGCGCGCCACTTTGCTCCCGTGTCTGCGCAAAGCGCTCAAGGAAGACACTTCAAGTTCCTTCTTTGCGATTGACGGCAGCATGCTGCTCGTCGACGTCGATCCTTCCGGCGCTTCAAAGGCTCTGCAGGTGCGGAAGTTCATCGACGCCGATCTGGATGGCGCTGATCTTGAATACTGGGTGGCGACAATGGCGCGTCGCGGCCTCGAAGGCTTTGACACGTCTGCGGCCGGCGCCAAGTGGTTGTCGTACCGGAAGGCGAAATACAACCTCAAGATGCACGGAGGTTTTCCGGTTGATAATTTCATCGGCGCGGTTTTCATCTTTGGCAGCATGGACGAAGATCTGGCTACGCCCGTGCTGCTGCGGATCGCGAATCAGGTTGGACATCCGCAACGCGACAGTGCGCTGGCGATCCTCATGAGCCAGGCCACGCCCGCTTCGTTCCGCGCTTTGAAGCAAGTTAATACGACGGGCTTCCCCGCCGGCACGGCTCAGTCGATCCACGAGCAGCTTGAGAATCCCAAGCTGCTGAAGCCGCGCGCCAATCCGAAGCTGACGCGCGAAGAACAACTGATCGCGTTCCAGGGAATTATTAATGGAGACTACTCCGCGTTTCGCGAGATGGTGATGAAAGCGCCTGACGGCGAGGTCGATGCCGTTGCGACTCTGCGTCCTGAAGACATCCCGCTCTTGCGCCGCGCCCGCCGTGCTTCGATTTCGAGATGCAATCAACACGCACTGAGCGATTACGGGAGCTTCACCAAGATTCTCTGGGCGCTGGCGTGGAAGGCTGAGACGGGGAAGTAGTCCGACTCCGGGGTCCCCGGCCGGGCAGCCCGGGCTGGGCCCGACGTCTGCGGCCGATCGGCTACATTTTCGGAATGCGGAAACTCCGCGCCCCATCACGTCGATCATCTTCAGGCAATGCCGGCGTGGTTTGGGCTTTTGCGGTAAAATAGTAGTCGATTGTTCGAGGAACACGGAATCGAGGAACGACCGGGTCCCTGGCAATTTACGGTCGTCGGACAACGGCCACTCCGCATTAATGAACGCCTAGCGCCGAAGGAGATGAGAAAATGGAGGAAGGCCTTCGTGTCGAGATTTCAAACGGACTTGCGACGATTAACGTTTTTCTGGAGTTTGACGGCGAAAGAGAGAGTACTCAACTCCTGATTGATGGTGTTAGCTATCATTTTGAACGGATAAAGAAGGACCAACTCATTCGTGAATACAAGATCGACAACGATCCCGACTACGATCCACAGTCGGACGAGCTTGGTTACTGCTACATGATTGCTCCTTTTTGTCAGCAAGTACCTACACAATCCTAAATGCTGCTCAAATCATCCTAAAGCCGATTCCTCGTAGATATTCAAATGTCGCCTCATAGAACTCAGGCTTGCGAGTCGGATCCTCAACATCCCCCCGAGGAACGACGATCACCATTCCTTGTCTGGCCCGAGTGAGAAGAACGCGGTAAGCATTCTTCTGATAACTTTTCCTTTCAGCTTTCTTGACGTAGTTCCAACGATCTCCTCGGAACGATCGATGGTCCCACCCATTCTCGGTGTATCTAAAATCGGCATCCCAGGTTACGCAGGTCCAATCAAGTTCGAGCCCTTGAACGGCGAATTCCGTGGCGACATCTTCGAGATAAAAAGATGACCGCACATCTTCAGGTCCATCGAGAAACCAATGAATCGGATCCATCGGAGACTTCACATCGATTGCATGCGGCTTTAGTCTTTCGGCCTGTGACGACACGACAATTCCGTAGCGCTCCGTGCCTCGTGCTTGCTCCCTCAGCCATCGCTTTGCCTTGGCGAGATCACGCGTAAGCATGATTGGGTATTTCGCCGATACGTTTGCCAAGGTCTTGCTCGCTTCTTCTTTCTCAAGATCAAGCAGTTGCTTGACGAGCAGTGAAACATGTTCAGCACGGAACGAGCGCATTGAGACGGCGAGGTGCAGTTCATCTTGGATCTTCAAGTCAGCGCGTGAGTGTAGTAGGTCTAACGCATGTCCTGCCGCGTATTCACTGTCCGAGAGCCGAGATGATATGTACACATGCCAATCTGGAAAAGAGCGATTCAACGCATCAACCCACTCGCTGATTCCTGCCTCGCCTCTATTGATTTCCTGACCGCCACCGACTAAACAAACGATAACTGCCCAATCAGGATGTCGATTAAGACATGAGATCAAGAACTCAGGCTCAGACTGATTGAAGTGCGGAGTGCTCTTCTTGCGACGCATGAAACTCGCCGTTTCCTGCAAATCCCACGCACGTTGAGCTTCATCGAAAAGCGCCACATGCTCCTTGGGCGGGCCCTCATCGATGATGCATTCATCCCGAAAGTGGTGGACGTTTTGAATGAAGGCCTTGACCTCGCTCATCGCCTGGCCTTTTCTGGTCTTTCCTCCCGCTTCTTTTTCACGGCGCACTCGGTCACGCGCGAGAGCCTCGCGTAGAATATCGACAAGCGGCTTATTACCAGAGAGGAACACACTGTAGAGTTCGTCAGATTCGTCGCGCCGCTGAGTCGCAATATTCAACCCGACTAAGGTCTTGCCCGCGCCGGGAACACCAGTTACGAAACAGACAGCTTTGAAAGAATTGTTCCGCGCAGACTGAATAATCTCTGAGATTGTTGCCGAAGTTACGCTGAGATTAATCGCCGCGGCATCGCTCCGAGAAATCTCGTCAACTGAGTGACTATTGTAGAGGGCCATCGCAGCTTCAATGATTGTCGGGGTGGGAGAATATCTCCCACTTTCCCAACGTCTGGCATCGATTAGGCCGTCGCCGACGAACTCCATCACCCGTCGCAATATTTCGCCTAGCATTTCCACGGTGCAACGAATGGGCGCGAGAACTTTATCGTTGTGGACGGTCGTGGCAATCGCAGGTATGGGCGCCGAGGCATTAGTGGCGATGACGATTGGCGCGATAGATAGTTCGCGGCTAGTTTCGTGGAAGTTTTTCAAGTCGAGGGCGTAGTCGTAAGCCTGGTTTAGAGCGTATGAAGTGAATTCTTTCTCACCTATCTTGAATTCTAAAACGAAGAGCGCGGGACCGATGAGAAGTACAATGTCTATACGTTTGCCCATGCGCGGAATCGAATATTCAAAATAAATCATGCCTTCGCTATCGCGTAGAGCGTTTTTCAGAATAACGATTTCTTCAAGCCAGGCGTTGCGCTGAGTTAGCTGAATATCGAAGCCGCTGTTCTCCGCGAGTGTGCCAAGGATTTCGTTCGTAGACGCACTGAGGAAATTCGCGATCGAGTCGGAGTAGTAGTCTCTCTTCATGGACTGATTAGGAGTCTGCGCCCGGCTCCTGTTGACGGCTTAAGACCGTTCCTTCTTCTTCTCGTTCATCAGAGCTTTGAGCAGACCCTTGCCTTTGAACTTCCCACGTAGACCATGAACGTATTTCCGCGAGACGTGTTTGGTCGGATCACGGTTTGGTCTTGGTTTTGGCTGAGGCTTGACCATGAAGGTTCAATAGTAAATCGGAAAGCGCCATAGGTGAAGCGCTCTCGCGGCTTTGCCGCCGCCCAATAGGGGTAGGGAGAACGAGTCGTTCCCCCTCCCTCCGAACCGGACGGGCGGTTCTCCCGCATCCGGCTCTCCAGTTGGTGGTTCACCGCCGAGAGGGTTGACCACACTGCGCGCGAGCGGC
>JBGQJU010000017.1:0-66874 GCA_041499185.1 Pyrinomonadaceae bacterium
CAATTCGCATCACTGAGTCGAAGCTCGTCACGGTCGGCCCAGTAACGTAAAGCGCATCGTCAGGACCAAACGCGAGATGGTACGCCGAAACCGATGGCTCCAGTTGGGCCCAGATCTTTCCGTCTCCAATTCCGTCAACTTTGTAAACAATTCCCGTTCGGTCCCCGACGTACATCCGGCCCTGGCGATCGAAAGCAATGCCGGTCGCTACGCCCAGGTTTCTGGCAAAGGGCACTACCTCTTTGAAGGGCGTCACGCGATAGACCGTGCCATCCAGACGGCTGGTGACAAACATCTGTCCTTCGCGATCGAAAGCGATGCCTGTGGGGTTAGTGATATCGCCAGAGAATTCCGAAAGCTCGCCGTTCAGATCAATGCGAAAGAGCGAAACCGGCAATTGTTCGCCGCGCGATCCGGAACGCGTTACAAAGAGCGAGCCGTCATCCGGGTCAAACGCCGGATTAGTCACCGGATGGAGGTCTTCTGCAATTCTTTTGCCGGTGACGAAATTCGCGGGCGAGCTTCGCTCTCCGTGACTCTCGAGTGTGACCTCGACAGCGCCACTCTTTTTCAGTTCGGGAACTACAGCCAACACGCGTTTCGGAGATAACGCAACCAGCGGCGCGCGCTCGTCGTCGAACCAGACCGCGCAAAGCGTCGGGTCGCTCGTATCGAAACCGGCGCACTCGATCGCCACTTCGCCGCAGGGAATTCCCGCCGCCGGATCGATCCGCGTAATCTTTCCTGCTCTATTCATCGCCAGGCTGATCCCTGATAGCCACTGTAACGTCAAACCAATCGACAAAAGCCTTTCATGATACGACGGGCGCGAGAACCTGTCTAACGCCAACATCCAGGAAAATCGTTAGGAATACGGTGGCTCCTTTTAATAGGTAACTCCTTACGGTAGAATTGCCGACACAGTTACCGTTTGGTTACTTCTTGAAGGTTTTGTTATGAAGAAAATGTTCGCCCTCTTTTTCCTCGCCGCCTTTGCCGCGAACGCCGCGGCTCAGTCAGGGAGAAAAATCGTCCCACGCTCGCCGACGCAGACAGAGCCTCCGGTTCAAGCGCCAGTTTGGGCGCAGCCCGAGGTCGTACGCCCCGCCGCACCAGCGGAGTTGAGTGCTCTGCCGGAGAGCCTGCTCCAGCGCCCCCTCAAGTCGCTCGACAAGGGCAGCTTCCGCCTGGCGGACTTCGGCGGCAAGGTCGTCGTCGTGAACCTCTGGGCGTCGTGGTGCGGCCCATGCCGTTCGGAAGTTCCAGAGTACGAGAAGGTGCGCAAGGAGTACGCCGGCCGCAACGTGGAGTTCATCGGTCTAACGACTGAAGACCCGCGCACGTCGTCCGACCGCGTGAAACAGTTCGTGCGCAATTTCAATTTCGGGTTCCGCCTGGGCTGGGCCGACCGCGAGACCGCGCGCACGCTGATGAACGGCAGGAGCGCGATCCCCCAGACCCTGGTGATCGCCGCCGACGGGCGCATCGTCAGTCACTGGAATGGGTACTCGCGTGGACGGAGCGGTGACCACCTGCGCGAGACGATTGACCGCGCTCTCTCGGAAGCTTCTGCCGGCGCGAAGGTTCAATGACTTAAGATCACGCCATCCGCATTCAGGCTCAACGAACGGTTGGGCGTCCCCGACAGAGTAAAGATTAGCGCGGCCGTGGAATAGCGATCGCGCCGAAAATGAGAACGCCCATGAGTACATAGCCCAGTGTGTGAAGGCTCCCGCTCCAGGCGAAGGCCATAGTGCCAAACCCGACATACATAGCGGCGATGATTGAAAGCGGAAGTCGCGCTATGACAGCCGCTCGTAAAGACTGGAGTGCGGCCGCCAGAACGAGGCAGGTGAAGGCGAACATCGCAAACGTGCCGAAGTGCAATCCCAAAGACACCGCGCCCAGCAGCGTCGGCCGCACATTGATCTCCACCAGATCTTCGCGAAGATGAGGTACATTAACGGTCGCGTTCATGAGTGCCGCGAAACCCATCAGTAGCGCGGCGGCGAACAGAAGTGTGGTGCGGAGTGCTTGTCGCATAATACCAGGTCGTGGGGATTGTATATCATTGGGTGTCTTCCGACACAAATCGATTCCTGAAAGTATTGGTGCAGTTTCAATCCTGGTTGATGACCTTAACGAGTTCGGGCGAGGCGTTACAGAACCGCGAGAGTAGCGACCGGATCCTACCCTCAACCTGCGATCTCCGATTTCGCTGGCAGAAAGATTTATGAGCGATGGTTGAGTGCCCGGATGCGGCCCCTACCGGCCGCGGTTCTGTAACGAGCAACTTTATGCCACTAGCCCGAAGCCCAAAGTAGCCTGTGCTATAATTCGCCTTTATCGAGGGAGTAGTTCAGAGCAAAACGTGATGCTCAGCCAACCAGTCAGCGGGAAATCGCCGCACAATCTTACGAACGTTTTCCCAACCCACGACATGCATCGCTCGTACCAGTCCTGCTGTAGGTTCAGAAAGTCAGATGCCAGAGATCAGAAGTCGGAAGTCAGAAGGGAAAATGTCCGCTTTCTAATCGAGCAATGCCTGCGCTTCATGGAAAGCGGGCAAGGATGACCGTGGTCCCAGAACAGAAGCGGGCAGGGATGCCCGCGCTCCCGGGGAGAATGAACTATCAGTAACGTCTTAGGAAACACCGTCGGCCTAAAGGCGAATCAGTTGCGCCGCATCGAAAAACTTTACACGCGGCGCATTCCTCCTCACGAAATTGTCACGCCTGAGTTTGCACGACAGATGGCAGAGCTTTCGCATGAGACGCGCAGACAGATTGGCGCGCTGATCGATCGCAAAGGCCGCGTCGAATACGTAATGGTTGGCGACAATCGCCGGATCGAATTGCCGGACTTCAAACGTATTCGCGTGGCGGTGGATCGCTTTCGCGGACTGCGCTGCGTGCATACGCATCTGCGTGGCGAAGAACTGACCCAAGACGACCTGACCGACCTCGCGTTGCTCAGATTGGATCTGATGGCCGCGATAGATGTCGACGCGGAAACCGGACTGCCGGGTGTGATACGCGCGGCACACTTGCTTCCGAGCACCACGGCGGAACTGAACGGAAGGGACCGGCATAAACCGTACACTTTTCTCGAGCCGAAGATTCCTTCTCAAATGGATCTCGACTTTCTGGCGCTGATCAACGCGCTTGAGGAGGAGATGGCTCGTAACCGGCGGACGACGCGGCGTGCCGAGGCGCGGGACCGAACGATCCTGGTTGGAGTCACGACCGCATCTCTTACCGACGCCGAAGAGTCAATGGCCGAGCTGCAAGAGCTGGCGACTTCCGCCGGTGTCGTGGTGCTCGACAAAATCATACAGCGACGCTCGGCGATCGATCCGCGCACGGTGCTCGGGCGCGGCAAGCTCGACGAGCTGCTGATTCGCGCACTTCAGTTGGGCGCGGATTTGCTGGTCTTCGACCGCGAGCTGCAACCGGCGCAGGTACGCTCGCTTTCGGAGGCGACGGACCTAAAGGTCATCGATCGCTCGCAGTTGATTCTGGACATCTTTGCGCAGCGCGCACAATCCCGAGAGGGCAAGATTCAGGTCGAGCTGGCGCAATTGAAGTATCTTTTGCCCCGGCTCATCGTCGGACAAGAATCGGCCTTCTCGCGTCTCGCGGGCGGAATCGGCGGGCGTGGCCCAGGTGAAACTAAACTGGAAACCGATCGGCGCCGCGTGCGTGATCGAATTCACCGACTCGAGAAAGAGATCGAGGCCCAGCGCCAACGGCGTCAGGAGCGGCGCAAAGGCCGAATGAGGCAAGGTCTGCCTGTGATCTCGATTGTCGGCTACACCAATGCCGGCAAATCGACACTATTGAATACGCTGACCAAGAGCGACGTGCGCGCGGAACAGCGCATGTTCGCGACTCTTGATCCGACCTCCAGGCGGCTGCGGCTGCCGCGCGAGCAGGAAGTGATCATCAACGACACTGTAGGATTCATACGCGACTTGCCGCCGGATCTTTTGTCAGCATTCCGCGCGACGCTGGAAGAGATCAGCGACAGCAATCTCATTATCCATCTCGTCGACGCGGCGAATTCCAGATGGGTACAGCAAGGTGAGTCAGTCGAAAGAATTCTGGGAGAACTGCAAATGGCCGAGATTCCGCGTTTGATGGCCCTGAACAAAGCGGACCTCGTCGACGGGGAAGCAATGGAAGCAATGCTGCGACAGATGCAGACCTCGGGCCAACGAGAATGTGTGGCCATCTCGGCCACAAAGGCGCACACGCTGCAACCATTACTTGAGAAAGCCGGCGCGATTCTCGCGCATAATCTCGTTTCACGGTTTGAAAAAAAGAAACGTTACGAGATTGAGAGTTTGAGTCATATTGCCTGAGCTAAAGATGGCCCGCCGACCAAGATTCACAACTCCGGTTACAATCGCGCGCGACGCTTTCGTGCGATATGTTGTGCGTCCGCTAGATATTTTTCCGCCCACCGTGCGCTTTGCAATCGGATTCACTTTTTGTGTAGTTGTGACCGCGCTGCTGCTCTTCAGCAACTACTCTTCGAGCTTCTCTGAAAATTACAGAGAAGGCGAAGTGGTTAAAGCAACCGTTGTCTCACCCGCGGACATAAACACCGTGGACATCGGTGAGACAGAGCGAAAACGCACGGCCGCAAGGGAAGCGACCAGGCCGGTATTCTATTTCGATTCGACACGCGGCGAGAGTTCGGTGCAAAGCTTTCGCGCGGCTTGGGAAGATCTTAAGAAGCAAACTGATAGCCCGGGCCCAAACAAGACCCAACCGATCTGGACCGGCGAGGGTGGCGCCGCCGTCGCCCGAGCAATCACCGCGCACCATTTCGACTCGGCCGAACTCGAACGCTTGACCGGAATGATTCGCGAGATCGGCGGCGGCTATATCTACGACGACAACGATGCGAATCGCCTGAAGCAAGAGATCACACTGGTCGACGTTAAGAATCCCACCGCCCAGATGATCATGCCCGCGCCACAGACGCGCATGACCCCGCTCAGCTCGGCGCGACGCAATCTTGAGTTGCGAGTCAGGAACCTGAGCGGCTGGTCGCAGGAGGAAAAGACCGCACTCGCCTCGGCCATGGCCCCGCTGATCAAGCCAAACGTGGTGTTGGACCAGACCGCCACGACAACTTTGAGGGAAACCGAAGCGAGCAAGGTGCCGCCGGTGGTGATTTCGCTAAAGCGGAATCAGGTGATCGCTCGCGAAGGTGAACCCGTCACCGCAGGCACGCTCGCCCAGCTTGAAGCCATCAGGAATTCCGGGCGCGCGGGACGACCGTGGCAAAGACTCACGGGTCTGCTCTTTCTTGTGACTGCGCTCTACTGGGTGGCTTGGAAATTTACCGAGCATCGAAGCACCGCGGCCAGCATGTCACTGTCAAAGGACCGGGCTTTTGCGCTCGTCGCATCCGCCATCGTCGTCGAGACTGCGTTAATGCGCGTAGGGTTTACCTTGGGCGATAGCGTCGCTTCACAAAGCCTGCGCGCTCCTTTCAACGACCCCACTATTTGGAACTTTGCGATTCCATTCGCAGCCGCGGCGCTGTTGGTGGCAATACTGGTAGATACACAACTCGCGTTCATGACCGGCATGGTGACGGCACTTTTTGCGGGGCTCCTTGCACAGACGGGCATGCAGAAAGCCGTTTACGCAATGGTGTCCTGTTCGGTGGCGATTTACGGCATCAGTCGCTATCGCGAGCGCCAGTCAGTCACGCTGGCCGGGCTTTTAGCTGGTGGCGCCAACGCCGTCATGGCCCTGGCGCTGATCGCTTATGCTGAGCAGCCGTTCACCTTGAATACGCTCTTGCTCGCGATGGGCGGAGGTATTGCCGGCGGGCTCTTGACTGCGATCTTTGCCGCGGGAGGTCTGCCAATTAATGAATCGCTTTTTGGCGTGCTGACTGACGTCAAGCTGCTGGAGTTATCAAACGCGGACCTGCCGGTACTCGGCCAGCTAGCTTTGCGAGCGCCGGGCACAAATCAACATTCGCACGCAGTTGGCCAGTTGGCGGAAGAGGCGTCCCGCGCGGTAGGCGCGAATCCGTTGCTGGCGCGCATTGGCGCTCTTTACCACGACATCGGAAAACTGGCGGCGCCTGATTACTTCGTCGAAAACCAGCAGGGCGATAATCCGCATGACCACCTGCGACCCTCACAGAGTGCGAAGATTATTATCAGCCACGTTACCTATGGGATGAGACTGGGAAAAGAGATTGGACTGCCGCAGAAGATCGCCGACTTCATTCCGCAACATCACGGGACGCGGACACTCCACTTCTTCCTGCGCAAAGCAGAAGCTCAAACAAAGTCAGGCGACACAATCAACGAGAAGGATTTTCGCTATCCCGGTCCGAGGCCGCAGTTCAAAGAGGCCGCGATCATGATGCTCGCGGATTCGTGCGAGGCCGCAGCGCGTTCGCTCGCCCGGCCCGATCCCGAGAGCATTCGTACCATTGTAGCGAAGATAGTCGATGCGATCATCAGCGATGGGCAACTCGATGAATGCGATCTGTCACTGCGTGAACTCACAACGATCAGAGAAACAATGATCCACTCCTTAATCGCCATCTATCACGCTCGGATAGATTATCCCGGCTTCAATCCGCCAGCGCTAACAGGCCCGCTGCCAACTCTGCCGCTGACACACCTGGACGGCGAAGAGCGTGGCGTCACCTACGACGAACCTTCAGAAGTTCCGATCAATGAAGGCGGCGAGGTCGAAGACGAAGCCGTCACGCGAAAAGTTGCGAAGCGCTGAGGCCAAATAATTTGTTTGTTCTCCGACGAGCTAAAACTTGTCTCGCAGTTTGCGGTAGGTTGTAGTGAGGTCTTCGGGAATCACTCGCGTCTCGCCGATGGTCGACATGAAATTCGTATCGCCGGCCCAGCGAGGCATCACATGAATGTGGATATGATCGACTATGCCTGCCCCTCCGGAACGGCCCAGATTCATCCCGATATTGAATCCCCCGGGACCATACACATCACGAAGCGCGGTCTGAGAACGCTTTGTCAGATCCATCAACTCGTCGGTCGTTTCCTTTGAGGCAGCGTCCAGTTCTCCGACGTGCTCGTAAGGAACGATCAGCAGATGACCGCTGATATAAGGGTAGATGTTAAGGACGATGAAATTGTGTGCGGCTCGATGGAGGACAAAACTTGCTTCGTCGCGATCCGGATCTTTCCGAATCTCACAAAAGACGCAAGGCCCCGGATCGGAGGCGGCACTTCCGCTGGAAGCCATGTACTCGTAACGCCAGGGGCTCCATAACCTTTCCACTTCTGGTCACCTCTGGTCTTTTGCCGAAACTACAAAACGGGAGGCCGGTAGGTATCGTCTTTGTTGCTTGACAATGAGCCGTCAGCAGCCGAGAAGGCTGGAGCGCTTTTTTCGTTAATCAACTCTTTGAGTTCCTTGCCCGGTTTGAAGTAAGGGACGCGCTTGGCGGGAATACTTACCGGATCTCCAGTCTTCGGATTTCGACCGCGGCGCGCGCCGCGTTCGCGTACACGAAAGCTGCCGAAACCGCGAAGCTCAATTTTCTCGCCGTGGTTCAAGCTTTCGATAATACTCTCAAAGACGATTTCAACTAACCGCTCGGCATCCTTTTTCGTAAGTTCGGCCGCGCGCGCGACGTCTTCGACAAGTTCCGCTTTTGTCATGCGTCACCTCTAACCTTAGGAAAGATCGTCCATACCAAAAAATGAGTGGCCAGCGAAAGTTTACCGCAAGTCTTTAATGGCGAGAGTGCTTTATAACGCGCGTACAGTATCAGAAAACGATCGCGCGGGGCAAGACTTAGAACCGCCTAGTCCAAGGCTTTAGCAGGGGGTGTTTCACCCCGGCCGAACCTGCGACTGCCCCACTAAGGATCGGCAAGCTGCGCTATTCGGCCTTCTTCTCCGGTTCTTCAACCGGTTCTTCGCTCGGCTCCGCGGTTAGCTCCTGGCCTGGCTCTTGGATTGGCTCGGTGCTTAGCTCCGGGCTTAGCTCTGGGCTTAGCTCTGGGCTTGACTCTTGGATCGGCTCCGCCCTGGCGATGCCAAAGTCCGCCAGTTCTCCCAACGATGCCATCCCACTGCCGACTTCTGATGAGTAGACTTTAGTATCAGCGACCGGTTGGCCTTTGCCAATCGAGCGAGCCGAGAGGCCGATCTTCTTCCCGTCAGAGTCGATGCGGAGGATTTTGAAATCCATCTCCTGGCCGAGCTGGACGACATCTTCGGGCTTTGCTACACGTTCGTCCGACAACTCTGAAATGTGGCAGAGCCCTTCCAGATTCTCGTCCAACTCAACGAACGCTCCGAAGTTCGCAAACCGCGCAATCTTTCCGCGGACAACATCTCCAGGATTATGCGTGGTTACGAAGCGGTCCCAGGCGTTTGGCTCAAGATCCTTGATTGATAGAGACAAGCGACGGTTTTCAGCGTCGATGCTGGTGATGACCGCTTCGATCTCCTGTCCCTTTTTCAGGGCCTCGCTGGGATGCTTGATTCGTTTGGACCAGGATATGTCAGACACGTGAACCAGACCGTCGACTCCATCCTCAATTTCGATAAAGGCTCCGAAGTCGGTTAGATTCCTAACCCGTCCTTTCACTCGCATGCCGGCCTGATAGCGATCGTTAAGCGTCCGCCACGGATTGTCCTGAATCTGTTTCATCCCCAGACTGATGCGTCGCGCCTTGGGATCGACGGCCAGCACTTCTACCTCCACCGTATCTCCGGGATTGACGATCTTGCTCGGATGCTTGACGCGTTTGGACCAGCTCATCTCGGAAACGTGGACGAGCCCTTCGACTCCGTTTTCGAGTTCTACAAACGCTCCATAATCCGCGACGCTCGCTACGCGTCCCGTCACGCGGGAGCTAATCGGAAAGCGCTCTTCAACCGTGGCCCAGGGATCTGGGAGTAACTGTTTGTAACCAAGCGAAACGCGCTCGCGATCCCGATCGAGTTTGAGCACTTTGACCTGAATGTTATCGCCTACCTTAAAAAGCTCCGCGGGATTCTGCAGCCGGCCCCATGACATATCGGTCACGTGGAGCAGGCCATCGACGCCACCAAGATCGACGAAGGCGCCATAGTCGGTTAGGTTTTTGATCTGGCCTTCAACGATGATGTCTTCTTCAATCTGACCCAGGGTCTCGTCCTTCCGCCCGGCATTTTCTTCTTCGATCACTGCCTTACGCGAGAGAACGACGTTTGAACGTTTCCGGTTGAGCTTGATTACTTTTGCTTCGATCTCCTGGTTCCTGAGACTGTCGAGGTTGCGCACCGGGCGCACATCAACCTGCGAGCCCGGCAGGAACGCTGCGATGCCGTCTATGTCCACTCGCAGGCCGCCTTTAATGCGTTCGATGATTCGGCCTTTTACGTTCGTTCCTTCTCGATAAGCCTTTTCGAGATCATCCCAGGCTTTCATGCGCACGGCATCGGCACGTGACAGAACCGGCAGACCATCGTGGGTGTCGATGCTCTTCACGAGCACGTCAACTTCGTCTCCGGGCTTGACGGTTAATCGGCCATCTTCAGTGAACTCCGCGGGATTGATGACCCCTTCGGACTTGTATCCAAAATCAATCACCACACCGCGTTCGCTGATGTTAACGACGGTTCCGCGGACGACCTCGCCCTCTTGCAGACTCGCCTGTTCCTGCTCAAACTGGTCGAGAAGCTGTCCGAAATCGACGTCGCCACTAGGGCGCGGTTCTTCCTCATCGGCTGGCGAGGAGACCTCTGCAGGCGCCTCGTTCGACAACACTGGTATGGCTTGCTGCGGCGAAGTTTCCTCTTCGGCCGACTGTGGTTTGTTGATATCTGCCTCGCTGTTACTCAGCTTTGGTTCTTCACTAGACATGCGGACTCCTGTCGCACCCCGGCAATTCTAGCGTGTCGTAGATCTTTTCACGCTTCACTCTCGTACGCCAATCGTCGCGCACCCTGATGATTGGCGGAACACGCCTTTGCGGCCTGTTGGTTTGCTTGCCTGGCGACCCGTCGGATTTTGAAATTTGGGCGAGGATGCGAGCCGTCTAGTTTTGGAAAAGGAGGTCTAATGTGTTTCGATTTCCGCCGTGCCCGTAGTCACCCGCTTGGTCCGACAATCACCAGCCGCTTAACCGGGTAGGTCGGCAATGTACACGCCGGAATGAGCGCGTGTCAAGGCGCTAACATCAAGGCAGAACCAGCACAAACAAACCCAACGTTCGAGTGATAACGTGCATCCTCATTACTTGCTTGCTTCGCTTCCTGTACGCGGTTGAAGCATCGTTCACTGCCGACCCGTCGCCGATGCGTTGTCAGCATTCCGTGGCACAACATAAATCCCTGCTGAATGAGAACCAACAAAAAGTGTATCTTGATGTTGCGAATCAAGCGCCAGTGACCAAATGCGCAAACTTGGCAAGCGACGATCCTTGGGATCAATCCGCGCCCACGTCAATCCCGCATTGGTCGAGTGGTAAACGCCTCCGCCAATTTCACCATTTTGGTAAGCGTTGCCGACGAAGACTTCGTCACCATTGCGCGGATTTATTAGAATGCTGGTAAAGTCGCCGAAAGGCAGATTACCGCCACGACGTGACCACCGCCGCCCGCCGTCATGCGAAGAATAGAACGCCTGCTTCGTGCCGACGTAGACGTGGGATGATCGCTGCGGGTCCTGCGCAATCGCGTTCACGGGCGCGTCGGTTGGGATTCCGTCGACCTGCTGCCAGGAGTTGCCGCCATCGGTCGAAACCAACACGCCGGAAGAAGCCGTGCCCACCCAGATCGTCTCCGGTTGTTTCGGATCGGTCGAAACAGTCGTGGTGTGCGAATCGAATGCCGCGCCGTATGGAAGCTTTTGCCAACCCTTCGTCGGATCGTAACTGCGGTAAAGACCCGAATTCGTGGCGGCAAGTATGCCTGGCTTGCCGGTTTGAGGATCGGCAGTATGAGCCAAAGCATTGACGGCGTCAGTCAAGATCATGGATGAAGTCGCGCCAACCGACGACGACAAACCGACGCTGTTGGCGACCCCCAACGCGTCCAACGTGATCTGGTCAAGACTCCCGGTTACTGGAAGACTCTTGTCCGTCTGGAATCTTCTGATCGCCGCAATGGTTTGTGTGCCTGCGTGACCGTCGGGCACGCCGACGGCATAACCGGCGGCGTTCAACGCTTCCTGAGCACGGCGCACGGTCTCGCTGACACGCGGCGGGATCGCGGTGCGTGCAATCGGCCGCGGCCGTCTGGCGAGAGCGCTTCGCGGTTTGCGACGTGCGGGGGTTTGTTTGGAGGTTTTATCAACAGGCCGGTTCGCTGCCCAGACAGGCGCCCACGAGGCTCCTCGATCAATAGAGCGGTAGACACCCAGGTTCGTTCCCAGATAAATGATGTTTGCGTCCTGCGCATCCTGCAGAAGCGAATAACTGACCAACCGCGCCGGCATGCTGCGCATCGATGGATGCCAGGTTTGGCCGCCATCGTCGCTGGCAAAAAAGAATCCGCCGCCGGTAGTCGTATTGA
Source organism: Pyrinomonadaceae bacterium (assembly GCA_041499185.1). Taxonomy (GTDB): domain Bacteria; phylum Acidobacteriota; class Blastocatellia; order Pyrinomonadales; family Pyrinomonadaceae; genus JAOAPY01. The sequence goes on from JBGQJU010000017.1 coordinate 11,528, forward strand.
TCGTCGTTACGTAGATCCGATTTGGCATTTCGCGATCAGACATAATCGCATTCGCGAAACGCCCACTGTACCCGCCGTTGCTCGGCGCAAAGTTTCTGCCACCATCGTTTGAGACCATCACACCATAATTGTTCGTGCCGATGTAGACGGTTTCCGGATGCGACGGATGCACGGCAATCGAGTTGATCTCGAGCTGGCGTGAGGTGGTCACCATCCACGAGTCGGCGTCTCCGCCTTTCTCCGAACGCCAGAAACCTTCCGTCGTGCCGGCAAAAACAACGCCCGGCATTGATGGATGCTGCAGGATGGCGCGCGTTCTTCGCGATTGCGACGGAATCCCCTGCACCTTTCTCCAACTGTCGCCGGCAGTGTGAGTTTCGTAGATGCCGCTGCAAGCGGAGGCGATGATGTGGTTGTGATCGCGCGGGTCAATGTCGATGGCAAAAATATCAGAGTCGTCAATGATCCCGTTCTTAATGGTCTTCCACGTCTGTCCGCCATCCGTTGTCTTGTAGGGAAGGTACCACGTGCCGGCATAAATGATATCGGTGCTGCGCGGGTCGATGGCCAGTGACTCGACATGGACCAGTCCCGGAGTGCCGTAGGTCGGCAACTGAGTCCAGGACGTGCCGGCATCAGTCGAACGAAATATCCCGTTGAAGGTTCCGGCAACAAGAATGTCCGGATTCAGTGCTGACTGTGCCAGCGAGTGGACGGCTTCGTTTTTTAGTTCAGGACTCTCGCGCCACGTCCGCCCGCCGTCAGTCGACTTGAAAAAGCCGCCCGGCTCTTTGTGGCGATGCGTGGCTACATAGATCGCTTTCGAATTGCGCGGGTCGACGATGATATGGTCGACGAACAACCTCGGGATGCTAAAGTTGTGAAGCAGACGCCAGGTCCTGGCCCCGTCCGTCGAGTTGTAGATCTGGCCGTCGAGGGTGCCGAAATAGAACCGATCGGGATCGCTTGGATCAACCACGAGCGCCCGCACATCCCCGCCCGGAGGGCCAGTCGAACGCCAGTCATCGGAGTAGAGCAATGGATCGGAAGAGCGATCCTCTAACCTGGCTGCGGCTGAATTCAGCAGGAATGGCCCTATTGAAAGAGCCGCGAAGAGCAGAAACAAAACACTAAGCTTGGCAAGTCTGGCACCGATCATGTAGTGAATCTCTCTACCATCAGGATCATGAGCGCCACTGGCGCTTGACCAGTTTAATACAAATACAGCCATTTGTGCATATAGCCTCCGTCCTCGAGGGACACATAAGTTGTGCGCTGGTTCAAAACGCGAAGCGGGCGATGCTTCTCACTTTGGAGAACATCGCCCGCTTTCGGAAAGGTCGCGTCAAAGATCCGCTCGGTGACGCGAGCTGACTTGATTATGCGTTACATTTCGTCATCGTCGTGATCACTGGCTTTCTTTTTGCCGTGGCGGACTCGGTGACGAACCGCTCTCTTCTTCTTGCATTCCGGACAAGGCGACACGGCGCCGTCAGTCATCGGTGTAGGCGGCTTAGCATTCGGCGGGCACACGAACAACTGCACCCATAGCTCAGCTCGACATCCTCCATCGACTGTCGTGATGCGTCCCGCATCGATGCCCCGTGTGTTGACCAGGTAATCCTTGGCACGGTTGGCACGAGCCAAACCTTCACCTTCGCACGTGCCATAGCCAATGATGTACCCTTGCGAGCCAGCCTCGGTCTGCAATCTCGAGGCGAAAGCATCGAGACGGGCTTTCTCATCATTGAACTTGATGTTCCCGTAATCGTCAACCTTCGTGCATTCGATGACCACTGGCGGTTTCACTGCTGTCGTGCAAGAAGCTGTTCTGGTACATGCTGGATCAAGTCCACCGACTTCGACCGTTGCCGTTACCGACTGGCCGCCCAGATTACCTGTTTCCACCGTGATCGAGGCTGTGCCCTGACCACTGGCGATCGTTCCAGCAGAGACGGACCAGTTGTAGGTGACGTTAGCACTGGGGCTGACGCTCGCGTTGAACGTGATCGTCCCGCCCTGGTCCACGTCAGACGGACAGGTTACCGAAACAGTCGGGCACGGAGGCGGGTGGCAACCAGTGCACATAGCGACGGTGACAGTGGTGGAAGCGTTGGCGGTGTGGCCGTTGCCATCATTGACTTCAACCGTAGCCGTGTAAGTACCAGCCATGGCGCCTGTCAAATCCCACGTTACGTTCTTGCCCTCGCCGGTGATCTTGCCTCCAGTGACAGTCCAACTGTAGAGCAATGTGTCGTTGTCGGGGTCGCTACCAGCAGCCATTAGCTGAACCTGCCAGCTCGCACTGGGAGTGCAGGTCTCGGAACTCTGTCCTTCTGGACACGGAGTCGCAATGCTCGCCGAAGATGACGAAAGCGAAACTGTCGGCGCCTGATTCGGCGGCGGCGGTGGCGTTCGCGCGTTGCGGTGCCCAGCGAAAAACTGGAAGCCGAATCCGTTCGGATCATCAGAGAACCTGAAGCCGAGAGGCACGCCGTTCGCCGTTGCCGGTCTGGTTGTTCCCGGAACGATAACTACTCCTCGGTTAATTACGTTGACGCCGGATAAATTGTTAATCTGCGTGTTGAAGTCCAGCTTGTTGACGTGGCGTTCATCCTGCTGGTTCAAGTGCCGTCGATACCAGAGGCCAAACCCGAACCAACGTTTTGGATAAACCTTGAAACCCCCTAGCAGATCAACCGGGTTGTTCTCGAACGCATTTTGAGTACGATTGCCAACATAGTGGACCGACTTCAACTCAGCTATAGGTTGGAAGTGCTTGTTCACCGGAAAGTCGAACCCGACGCCAGCCAGGAATTCGTTTGGGCGGTCAAGCAATGTGGCGTTGCCCATTGCACTGCTCCTGGGATTCCTGTTCGCGATATAGCCACCGTTAACCGAAAGGTTCACGTGCGTGCTGAGACGGCCATCAACGAAACCCACTAAGCCCATGTCGCCTCTGCCAAAGCCGACACCCGGACCAGCACCACGTTGCATCTGATTGAAACCGCCGAGGTCGTTGGGAGTATCCCCATACCAACGATAGAAGGGAATGATACCGACTCCTAACGGATTATGCGGACCCGTAAATCTGATTTTCGCGCCTACAACAAAGTTGGTGAAACTCGACTCGCCGTACGGGCGAGAAATAAAAGGCGCATCAGGCAGATAGGCCGGCGCGATTGTGAAAGTAACTGGAACCTCGATCGGATTCAATGGATTAGGAAATGCGGGCGGGCGGCAGTTACCCGTTAAAGCCGTGCAGGGAAGCGTCACGGTGGATAACACGATGCCGGGCAGGATGCTGCCCACGGCCGAACCCAAACCGGGGAAGAAGGCTGCGCTCCCAAAGCCGCCGGGGTTGCCCCCAAAAGGCGTTCCTATCTGTGCGAGAAATCCGGGGAAGCCGAACTGACCCCCAATAACTCCTGGTCCCTGCTGGAAGTTACCCGCGGACCCGCCGATAAACGGAAACTGCACGAAGGGTTGATTGTTGAATGGCCGGAAGATCGTTAGGCCCGCTATAGTGCCAACGTTAGGCCCAGACGGCGCCAGAATGACCGCCGGTCCCGTGCACGGCGGCGCGACGGTGCATAGCCCGACGTTCGGCAGATAGAAACTCGACAACTGTGTCGGATTGTTGACCTTTACGCCGCGCATCAAGTTGCTCTTGAAGAACAGCTCGATGTGATCGTTCAGACCAACGTTGAAACTACTTGGGATATCCGTGATATCGACGTTGCCGGGATCGCGGTCAAAGTTGCTGTACGCGATACTGAAAGTGAACTCGCCTTTGCGAATCGTCGAGCCATCATAGATAGTGAACAGTCCCGTCGGCCCACCTTCTGGTCCGCCAGTACCCACGGATGGCGACTGATTCCGCGGATCATTCGGACTCCTCAAAGTCTGTGCTGAAACTGCGGCACATAACACCAACATTGCAAGCGCGGCAATAAGCGCTCTGTTCGCGAGTCTCATCGCATTCCTCCTGCGAAATGACTATAGAAATTTGTATAAGCCGCCGTCCTAACCAAGGTGCGTTAACTGGATTACCGTGAACGTCCAGCGTAACGCGTTAATTCCCTGTCGGATGCGCAAGCTCCAAAGCTTAAGAGCCCTTTTATACGAAAAGGCCCCCCTTAGTGTCAACTACTCAGTACTCAAACCCGTTGCGTAATCCTAAAAAAATTTTTGCGCGCATGGTCCGAGGACTAAACCAAGCGCAGACCATACTCTACCTTGAGCCGGAAATCAAGACTTTTTCACTACTTAGCGCCCATTTTCTTTATGTTTTTTCCGTCACGCATAGAAGCCTCGCATGCGCGTATCATAGGCTACCCGGTCTATGGCCAGCATGTAGGCCGCGGTCCTGGTATCTACCGAGTGCGAATCCGCATACCGGCACAAATCATTGAAACTGGCAACCATCGTATCCTCAAGTCGTTGGTTTACCACGTCTTCGCGCCAGAAATAGCCCATCCGGTCCTGGACCCATTCAAAATAGGAAACAGTCACCCCTCCCGCATTTGCCAAAATATCAGGGATAACGAAGATTCCCTTGTTGTGAAGAATCTCGTCCGCTGCCGCCGTTGTCGGTCCGTTGGCCCCTTCTGCAAGGACCTTACAGGTGATCTTGTCGGCGTTTTGCGAAGTGATTTGATTCTCGGTGGCGGCCGGCACGAGGACGTCGCATTCCAGTTCGAGCAGCTCGTGATTGCTCACGCTTTCCACGCCTTCGTAGCCTTCAAACGAACGTGTCGTCCGAAGGTGACTCAGCGCAGCCCCGATGTCTATACCGTTCTGATTGTAAATTCCGCCGTGAACATCTGAAATAGCCACTACCAGATAGCCTGCTTCATGAAGCAACTGCGCCGCGATGCCGCCAACATTACCCGAGCCCTGAACAACCACTCGAGTTGAAGACGGAGTCATCTTGAATCGCTTGACGGCTTCGTTAACCACAAAGAGCAGTCCTCGACCCGTCGCTTCTCGCCGCCCTGACGAACCGCCCAGATCGATCGGCTTCCCCGTAACCACTGCAGTCACCGTGTGCCGGGCGTGCATTGAGTAAGTATCCATGATCCAAGCCATCGTTTGCTCGTTGGTGTTCATGTCCGGCGCCGGCACGTCTTTCTCCGGGCCAATGAAATCGAGCAGCTCTGCCGCGTAACGGCGGGTCATTCGTTCGAGTTCTCCGGTCGACATCTGTTGCGGGTCGCAAACGATGCCGCCCTTAGCGCCGCCAAAAGGAACATTAACCACCGCACACTTCCAGGTCATCCAGGCCGCCAGCGCCCGCACCTCATCAAGATTTACATCCGGAGCATAACGAATTCCGCCCTTGGCTGGACCGCGCGCAAAATTGTGCTGCACCCTGTAACCTTCGAAAACCTGAATGCGGCCAGAGTCCATGCGCGTCGGAATGTAAACCTTCAACTCCCGGTTCGGAACTCTCATCACGGCGTAGAGGTCGGGATCGAGGTCAAGCAATTGTGCTGCCCGATCGAAGCGCGACATCATTGACTCGAAAGGGTTCTCCTCTTTTATCTCGCGAATGTCATCTACATATGATGTGAGCACTGCGTTCATGACTATCTCCGCTTTATAATTAGGCTCGCTTGCTGTAAGAGCCTCTCTACTCGTCGGTACCGATCCCGTGAAAGTTACTTAAACAAAAACTGATAACTACTAAATCCGACTTGAGCAACTCTAGTGCTTTGCAATTACTTGAGAATCTCGTTCATCGCGCCACTGCGGTAGCCGTGCAAATCCAGAGTGACATACCTGAAGCCCAGATCGCGAAAGCGCCTCGCCAGCTCGTCGATCACCTCGCGACTCAGAGCCCGGTCCAATTCCGCCGGCGCGATTTCGAGACGAACGAGATTGTCGTGATGTCGCACACGAAATTCTCGGAAGCCCAGCTGGCGCAAAATCTCTTCGCCTCGATCGACTGTTGCAAGACGTTCGATGGTCACAGTTGTACCGTAGGCGATCCGCGAAGAAAGGCAAGGGCTCGCGGGCTTGTCCCACGTCGGCAGACCGGCGCGTCGACTTAGCTCTCGCACTTCCTTCTTACTCATGCCCACCTCGATGAGCGGGCTCCGCACCGCGTGCTCGCCCGCTGCCGCGCGTCCCGGACGATAATCTCCGAGGTCGTCCATTGTCGAACCATCAACTACGACCTCGATCCCCCGTGCCCGAGCGAGCGGCTCGAGCTTTCCATATAATTCGCTCTTGCAATAGTAACAACGATCAGGTGCGTTGGCGCGATAATTCGGATCGGCAAGCTCGTCCGTTTGGATTGTCTCTGTGTGAAAGCCGAACTTCTCGACCAGGCGGGCGGTTTCGCCGCGCTGATATTCGGGAAGGCTGGCAGACTCGCCCGTGACGCAGAGGGCTCGCTCACGGAGTTCAGCGTTGGCTACATAAGCAACGTAGGTGCTGTCAACTCCGCCAGAGAACGCCACGAGCACAGTGCCCATTTCGCGAAAGAGTTGTCGCAATCGCGCTTCCTTTGCCAACGCCTCCGCCGAAACTGCCATGGTTTCCATTGCCGGGTTAGCGCTCTCAATCTGCTCGGTAGCGATGCTGCTCACTCTTCGTCCTCTCGGGAAAACTTCCACACGAACGCGGCGCGTCTTCTTTAAATGACTGAATGGAATTCCGGTAAGGCATGTTATCTCATGGCCTAAGCGAGCGCAACCGCATCTACTTTTTTCGCTGCCGACCCGAGACCTGCCACGACTTTGGACGCGGCGAGTTTGCGCGTGTTAAGATCAGCCTCTCCCCGGATTCTTCTTACTCATGGTGTCAGCGGTTTGATTTCTGATGACTAACTGGACAGCAAAGTTCTTTCGGTCAGGCTCTCGCTTCAAGATTTCTTTTGGATCGATAGTTTTGCTGGCGCTGCTGCTGGCGCCCCAAGCGTTGGCCCAAACAGAAGAACTCGGTGACGGCGCAGTCGATCCGATTAAGCTGTTCGAGCGCGGCCAGAATGCACACGCGCATGGAGATCTCGCACGCGCGTTGGAGTTCTACGAACAAGCAATCAAGTTACGACCTGAGTTTCCTGAAGCAGAGTTTCAGCGCGGCTCTGTGCTGGTCTCGCTGGGCCGCTCGACCGAAGCCGAACCTGCTTTTCGGCGGGCTATCGAGCTACGTAAAGATTGGTCGCTACCTTACTCATCACTCGGAGCATTACTGGTCCGAAACAATCGCGATCGCGAGGCCGAGCCGCTGCTGCGACAGGCAATCAAACTAGACGCGCAGAACAACGTCGCGCTGCGCACGCTTGCCGATGTGCGACTGCGGGCGGGAGATCCGAAGGAGGCAGTCGAATTCGCGCGCCGCGCAACCAACGACAAAGAGGCGTCGGCTTCAGCCTGGATTCTACGTGGTATCGCGGAACGCGCGGCGAACGACAAAGCCGAAGCGAAAACAAGTTTAGATCACGCGCTTCAGATCGAACCCGAAAACATTGTTGCGCTTGAAGAACGCGCGGACCTGCGCGCCGAAGAGGCTGACTACGAGCACGCTATTGAAGACCTGAAGAAAGCAGAACAGATTAAACCAGGCGACAGACAGATTCTTTCTCGCCTGCTCGGCGTGTACGAGCGCGCGGGCAAGACGGAAGACGCAAGTAAGCTGGCCGAATCGCTCGGCCTGGTAAACAAGTCAACGGACGTTTCCAACCAGGGAACGATAAAAGTCGTCGGAACGCCGGAAGAGATCGAAGCGGCAAACAACAACGACCCCTTGAAAGCACGCAAGGCGCTGGAAGCACTCCTTGTAAAAAACCCTCGGAACGCGATGTTGCTGGCGAAACTTGGCGCTTCTTATCGAACGGATGCTCCGGCTAGTTCGCTTGACTTCTATCGCCGCGCTGCGGAGATCGAGCCAAAGAATGTGGACTACGCAACGGGCTACGGCGCGGCGTTGGTCCAGGCGCGCCGTTTCGCGGACGCAGTGGCGATCCTGAGCCGGGTGATTTCAGCGGCTCCAGAAAATTATGTGGCTCATGCTAATCTGGCAACCGCGCTCTACGAGCTGAAGCAGTTCGCCGCAGCGTTGCCCGAATACGAATGGATGCTAAAGGCGAAGCCCGACCTGGTAATCGCCCACTACTTTATCGCCACCGCGCACGACAAGCTCGGCGAATACAAGGAAGCGCTGGCGGCATATGAGACCTTTATCGCGCGCGCTGATGCAAAGACCAACGATTTGGAAATCGAAAAGGTGAAGTTACGCCTGCCTTTACTGCGACAACAGATCAAACTCGGACAGGGTGTGAAGCAGAAACCGTAAAGAAATGAAATCGCGATCGATCAACCGCTGCATTTCTGAAGGCCTAAAGCTGCTGGTTGTGTTGGGAGCGATCTGTGTCCCCGCGCTTCAAGGACAAGAGACGCGTGGCCCGCAACGGCCCGCGCCGCCGCCATTGAAAGTCATTTCTAAGGACGAGCGCGCCCAGCTCACTGAAGCAAAGGATGCGAAGACCCGCCTGCGCAAGACAGTTGAACTCGCGGAAATTCACTTGCAGCACGCTGAAGTGCTTACGTCGCAAGAGAAGTACGAAGAGGTGTTGATTGAGTTGGGCGGATACCTCGCTTTGATTGACGACGCATTGAGGTTTCTCGGCCAAATGAATCGGGATAGCAACAAGACGCGGGATCTCTATAAGCACCTGGAGCTGGACCTGCGTGGTGACGGACCGCGTCTGACGTCGATGCGTCGCATCACACCGCTCGAATACGCCATCCGAATTAAGGAGATCGAGGATTTCGCGCGCGAAGGACGAACTGAAGCGCTCAACTCATTCTACGGCCACACGGTCGTCCGCGACGGAAAGAAAAAAGCGCCCGACGAAAAACCAAAAGATGCGGCCACCAAACCAGAGAGTAAACAACCGTGATACAAACAAAGACTCACGCGCGCACCTTCATGCTACTTGCGCTCTTGCTCGCAGCGAGTGGATATTCCGTTGCCGCTCAAACGCGGGATCATCTAACACCGCAAGAAGTTGATCTCGTTAAGGACGCTCAGGCGCTCGACCTTCGCACAGGCATTTTCATCAAGGCCGCAGAGCGCCGGATGGCTCTTGTGACCGGCACAGCGGCGAGCACTTCAACCAGCAACTCAAAACAGGCTAAGAAGGATGCCGAGCTGTGGGGCGACGTGCCAAAGGGCACGCGGGCGGAATTGATTGGCGACGTTGCGAAAATACTTGACGAAGCGATCACCAACATCGACGACGTCAGCATGCACGACGAAAAGAGCCCGCTGTTGCCGAAAGCTCTGCGCAAACTGGCTGCGGCGGCGACGCAAATTATCGATCAATTGACACCACTGCGATCCCAAGCTAAGAGCGAGGAAGAAATCGGTAACCTGGAACAAGCGGTGGAAAACGCTCAATCGATCATCGAAGCCGCCAAGAAACTGCCACCACCGGCTGAAAAGGAAAAGAAAGATAAGGCCAAAGCCGGGCCGAAAGAGAAACCCTGACTAAGCAAAGAGCTAAGGGCAAAGTGCTAAGGGCAACGCGCAACAGACAGCAGAATATCGTATCCTTCGCTCTTTGCCCCTTGCGCTTTGCCCTTTGCGCTTTGCCCTTCGCCCCTTTGCTCTTTGCCCTTTGCTCTTCCTATCCGCGTTTCTTCACAGCCGCGCTCACCTGCTTCGCTTCCGTATCAACCGCAGCGCCGGCGCTGGCATCATCTCCCTCTTCTTTGCCTGACGCGGAAGATTGCAATCGCGGCGCGCTTTCGCCGACGGGGAATAGTTTGAACTCCACTTTCGATTCCGTCTTGTCAGCACCGCCAGAGCCGACGCCCGTAGCGCGCCCAAACATTCCGCCAAGTTTCTTTGCCGCGGAAATCTTTAACGCGCTGATGTCGGTGTAGAGAACAAAGTCACACTGCTTGGCCTTCGCTTCAGCATCGGCTTCGCTGGGCGAAGTGGCGTTCAACGGCACCGCCTCAACGCTGGAGCCCTGAATGCCGCCAATCAAACGCTCGCGCAGCGATTCAGTCGAAACTGAATGATCAGTCTTGTTGTTTATTTGGACCACGCCGACGCGGATCGTTCCCGGTCTCTTCGACTCAGTGGGAAACGTGCCCGGCATTTCCGTGTTTTCACTTGCTGCCGGCTGCTGGCGACCCTTCATCATCTCCTGCATCATGTCGGTTGGATTGACGGCGTAGAGTTCCTGCGTGCTGTTCGCTTGCGTGTAGCCCGCCGGAACATCGAAGAGGGCCGCGTCAAGCGGTTGCCGCGAGAGATCCGTAACCTCCTTCGTCATCCTGGTCTGCCCTTGATCCTTTTGGTCATAAATTATCGTCGTCTCGATGAGCGGGAAGCCAGTCCTGCCCGTGCCCACGCGCCTTGAGCGGAAGCGATCCATACAATTCGGGCGCGCAGGACGGCCCATCATCGGCGGCCTGCCGCCGCCCGCTTCGCAATTCAATCCGAAATTCAGATCGATGTACCAACCATCGCGCTCAATGTGCTGACTCAGCGGATTACAAGCATCGGGCGACGACTCCATGCGAATCGAAGTCTTAACGTGCCGCGCAGTGAAGCCAAACATTTCTTTTCGCTCGCCTGTATCGGTCGAGGTCATGACGGAGGTTATGACGCCACCTCGACGCGATGGACCCCCTGACGGAGTCGTCGCCGGGGCCGCTGGCGCCGCTGTGACCTCCGACGAATCGCCATCATCCATAGGCGTGATGATGTACTTCTTCGTGTTGTCGCTCAGTTGAATGGTTCGTCGCAGATCGCATTGCGTGAGGTTGACCATATCCATGCCGTAGCCCATACGCTGCTCGCTGCGCTCGCGCACGCCTTTGATCATGGTGGTACTTTCGGATTGCATGCCGCCGGGCATTGTAACCTTGTAAGTGATCTTGATGTCCGCCTGCGGCCGTGACGTCTTTGGCTGCTGGGCCAAAGCGAGCGAGGCAGCCACAAAAAGGCACGCCAGAACAATGCCAACTGTTATTTTGATCTTGTTAGATTTCATGGTCTTGCTCCTTGGTAATTGATGTTGGAAGTTATGAAAGCCGTCTCTGATTCCCTCTAATGATCCAAACGTTCATGCCGTTGGTTTGGCAGCAGGGCTCTTCACTCGGTTGCCTTCTTTAGCACCGCAGTCGCGCGTTTGATCGATTCGACGATTCTTCCGAGCGCTTCTTTCGCATTCGGCGCATTGCGATCATCGATCGCCTGGGCGAAATCAGTCAACGGCTGGGCCGCATATCCGGTGTAGACGCCGGGTGCGTAGATTTCGTGTTTGTACCAGGGGCGTCCGCGCAAGCCGCGTTCGTCGATGAACGCGCGCTCGGCGGCGATCAGGGCGTCGTTGATACGCTGGAGTGTGGCGGCGGCGCCGGGTGTCTTCGCAAGCGCGGGCAAAGTTGCCTGCCTTCGCTCTTCAATTCGGGTTGCCGCTTCCGAAAAGTCCTTGACCGCTTCGGTCATCGCTTTCTCATCGAATGCGTTTGCCAGCTCGCGACGCTTCGCGAGCTTCGCGCTATCGTTAAAGAAGTCGCGCACCTGATTTGCATAGTCCGCATAATCAAACGGCAACCCATCGGCATCGGCCAGTCGCATCGCGATGGTGCCCCACAATTGCGCCGCGGCGACGTGATAGACAAAATTCGGATCGCCGAAGTGCGACATCCAGTAGAACGAATCGTACGCGGAATGATAAACGCCATAGTCACCGCCGAATCCCATGTCGGTCGAAGGAATTCCGAGATGCTGCAGAAATGGCGTGTAATCCGAGCCGGAACCGAGCGGGTTGATGCGCGCTTCTGCTTTTGAATCTTGTTCCGCCTCGGGTCGTTGTTCGCGGGCTCGTTCCTGCCATTGCTCGTAGATGCTCTTTCCTGTTTTAGGATCTTTCACGTCGTGCGTGGCCGCGCGGATCAACTTCCATAACGACGGCACCGACGACGCGCCAAAGTTTGGACCCGAAACGGCTACGTCAACATTCAGATACGCGACCGCCTTCGCTTTCAACTCGTCGGCGTATTCTTCCGCCCATTCAGTCGAACCGATCAGACCATACTCTTCCGCGTCCCAGCTACAGAGCACGATCGTGCGACGCGGTTTCCAACCCTGCTTCAGCAACTGGCCGAACGCGCGCGAAGTTTCGAGCATCGCCGTCGTGCCGCTGTTGGGATCGACGGCGCCAAAAACCCAAGCATCGCGGTGATTGCCCATAATCACCCAGCGATCTTTCTCCAACTCGCCCTCGATGCGCGCGACCACGTCCCAGATCGTGCGCGTTTGATAGTCCATGTCGGTTTTCAAGTGGACCTTCACGTCGTCAGTCCCGCCGACGTGATAAGCGAACGGGAAACCACCCTGGAAACCACGCGGGCGCACCGGACCCTTCAATGGCTCGATCAATTTACGCGCGGCGTCGTAGGCGATCGGCTGTACGGGGATGTGCGTGAGGTCCGTTGCCTCTTCGATCTTCAAACGCGGCACGCCGGGAATCGAAGGCCGGCCCGGCGTCAGCGGATCGCCGGGATAGTCAAACAGATATTGCACCGAGCCGCGTTGTCCCGAGGCCACCGGACGCCACGGTCCTTTCGGATAGACGTCGCCTTGCGAATAACCATCATCCGCGGGATCGGAATAGATGATGCAGCCGATTGCGCCGTGGGCTTCAGCAACTTTTGCCTTCACGCCGCGAAACGAATTGCCATAGCGCACGATCACGATCTTGCCTTTGACATCCACGCCTTCTTTCTTCAGCGCGTCGTAATCAGGCGGCAGACCATAGTTGGCATACACCAGCGCCGCGGTCACATCGCCGCTCGCGCTGTAGCCATTGAAGAGCGGAGTGATTCTTGCATCCGACGAGGTTGGATCTTCACTAACAACTGCTTCCGTAGTGGCCAATCGTTCGTGGCGCGGCGCGACTAGTTCAACGACGCTCGGTTGTTTCGGGTAAGGCAAAAGCACCTGATACTCTTTCAGCTCCGCCGGCAATCCATAACTGCGCATTTGATCGCGCACGTAAAGCGCCGTCGCGTAATCTTCTTTCGTGCCCGCAACGTGCGGCTCGGCAGTTAGCTTGCGCAAATGTGCGCGCGCCGAATCCGGCGCCGGCACCGCGCGGAACTGTTCTTCCCAGCGGCGCTCTTGCACGGCGTCATCAATCGTGAAGCCGTCCAAGGCGGAAGTTTCAGATGAGTTTTGCGAGAGCGCAGAACGCAGATTCGCTTGGAAAATCAGAAATGCCACAACGAAAAGGAGCGTAATAATGGCACGAGTTGTTTTCAATTTATTCTCTCCTCGACAGTGTTAAGGATGTCTCGCGTTGCTTGAAACGCAAAGTACGCAAAGGCCCGCGCAAAGGGCGCCAAGGAAACCTCCTCTGCGTTCCTTTGCGCATTACTTCGCGACCTTTGCGTTAAGATCATTCGATTCGTTATCGTACAACTCGCCTTTTAACGAAGGGCAGTGAACATTGTTCTCCATCTTCGCGTAGAATAAAGCGAAAGGACAACACAGATGGACAGCAGATACTACCCCGGCGTCGAAGCAGATGTTACTAAACTAATCGCGGAGCTCCGCAAGCTCTTTGATGAAGACTACGAAATCCAAACCATGAACGTGTCTGCGACGACTGTGCTGCAAGCACGCAAGTCTAGCACGCTGCGCGAAATGACCGGACTGTCCGCGGCGTTGACGATAAAGATCACACCCGAGCCCGGCGGCACGCGCGTAGAGATCGGCATGCAAAAGTGGTTCGACAAAGCTGCCGTGGCCGCGGTCGCAGTGCTCCTGTCCGTCGGTCTCCTGCTCGCGCTGCCGGCGCTGGGCGCCTACTGGCAATACAAGATCACGGAAGACGCATGGAAGATAATCGAAGATCACATCGCGCGCAAAGCCGGCGGCTACGTTCCGCCCTTGCCCGGACGCTGCGGCACATGCGGCTCGGCTAACACTTCCGGCGCTGCCTACTGTTCCTCGTGCGGCGCCAACCTCCGCATCGGCCTCGCCTGCGACGCGTGCGGAGCGGTGCAGAAGGATTCTTCAGCGCGGTTTTGTAATAGCTGTGGGAAACCGCTGGTGACTGAGTCGTAGCAGGGAAAGAACTTTTTCTTCGCAGAAAAATCGATCTGATCCAGAAACGTGTTCTGGTGGCGATCATGTGGCTCGTCCCTGACCGTCGCATTGAGAAGACTTTGCACCGAATTTGAGTTCGCAGCAGTGATCTGACCATTTGACTTGCTGTTCAATTCGGCATATCTTCACGCCGCCCAGAAAAGCTTCGTAACTAATCATACCAGGCTGCAAATATATCTTCATTAGGTATAGCGCAGAACGCTCGCATTAAAGTTGCAGCAGCAGTGATTCTGGTTTACGTCTTCTTTGGCCCTGGAAGTGAGCGCCGGCCGGAAGACAATGACCGCAAGTACTAAACTCTCTTTCAAAACCCCCTGGAGGTGGGTTCGCTTATGAAGAAATCTCTCTTTCTGTTTGCTCTAGCTCTTTTGGTTTCGCTCTGCTCGCAGTCTTTGGCCCAAACACCGCCAGGGCCACCGAACGTCGCCTTGATCGTTCGAGAAGATATCAAACCCGGCAAGATGGATCCGCACAGCAAGCACTCAGCCTCGTACGCGCAGATCTTTTCGAAGGCCAACGTTCCTGCCCACCGGATCGCTCTGGTACCGGTAGCCGGTAGTGAAAACGAGGTCATCTACTTGACCGGCGCCGAGACGTTTGCCGCGCTCGAGCAGATGCAGCAAGACACTGATAAGAAGTTGGCGGGCGCCACTGGCGCAACGAAGGCAGAACTTGACCGGCTCAACAAGGAACTTCCGGATCTGCATGCAGGAATGCGAGACATGCTGGCCGTTTTCCGTTCGGAGCTCAGCTACGATGCGCCCGCAGACATCCCGCACATGCGCTACTTTGCCATTACGACGGTGCGAGTCCGACCCGGCCAGGATGATGTGTATGCGGAGTATGTGAGAACTCTGGTGAACGTGGCGCGCGACAAGGCAAAAGCAGAGCTGCACATCGCCGCCTTTCAAGTCATCGCCGGAACTCCTGCCACAACTTACATGTTCTTCAGGCCCATGAAGTCACTGGCCGAATACGATCTCAGAATCGGACCACGAGTTCGCGGGGCGATGACTGACGATCAGAAAAAGAAAGCGGACAAAATGGCGGGCGAAAGCGTTGTTTTCTCTGAAACCAGCATCTATGCGATCGATCCGCGCATGAGCTACGTCAGTAAGAACATCGCCGACGCAGATCCAACCTTCTGGAATCCAAAGCCCGAGAAGCCGGCAATGATGATGATGAAGAAGCATATGAAGAAACCAGCGGCCGCGAAAGCCGCGGGAGCTCAGCCGCCGGCGAAGCAGTAAGTGTTGTTGACGCCACAGCTCTTCACGAAGGGACCAACAGGAGAGGAAGGTTGCCGCGATCCGTCAACCTTCCTCTCCTCAATCATGCCTCAACGCCCGCACCGGGTCGATGCGCGCGGCGCGCGTTGCAGGATAGAGTGCGGCGAGGATGGAAACGACCAGTGCGAATAGGATGGCCCCAAGCGAGAGATACAATGGCAGCGAAAAGAAGTCGACAAACGACGCGCCTTGCGGCTTGAGAATGAAACGATAAGCAGCGCGATTGGCCACTCCGTCAATTCCCCACGCCAGCAAAGTTCCGATCACTCCGCCGGTGAATCCCAGCACCGCAGCCTCCACAAAAAAGATCAATTTGATCTCGCGATCTTCGGCGCCGATGGCCTTCATGATGCCGATCTCCCGCGTGCGCTCGAGGATCGACATGATCATCGTGTTCGCAATACCAAACGAGGCGACTAACAACGAAATGCCACCGAGCAAGCCGAGCACCGAATCAATGATCAGAAAAACGGTGCGTATTTGATCCAACTGATCGACAATTGAGAAGCTGCCAAAGCCGAGATCCGTCAGACGCTTTCTCACCTCCGTTAACACTACCGGATCGGTAACGCGGATGACCGCGGAGTCGTAGCCTTCGGTCTGACCCGCGCCAAGCGCGCCGCTCTCGCGCGCCAGCGCCAGCGCCACCTGGCCCATCGGGCCGCGATGCTCCACACTCCATTGATGCGCCGACGCTAAGGGAATGTAGATGCCGGCGCCAGGCAGCAAGCCGCGCAGACCACCCTGACCGGCGCCTTCCTTCAATTCGGTATTGAGAACGCCGGCGATGCGGAACGTGCGCGCCACCAAACCGCTGGTCTTTGGCTCGGCGCTGTCACCTTCGTCGAGCGGCAAGCCAAAAAAGTTTGTTGGTCCTTCCTCGTCTTTCGGTGCGCTCTTTTTCTCGTCGCTCTTCAGTTCGCTTTTCTTTTCATTTTCGGGGGCGAGAAACTCTACGGTCTTGCCCACGGCGTCAGCGGGTTTTTCAAAACCAAAGTCGCGGGTGAACCGTTCATTCACAATCGCCTCGTCTGCGTTTGGCGCGCTGATCATGTGGCCGCCGACGAATTCTTTGAAGCGCGAAGAAGCGTTGGGCACGGTCGCCCCGCTCACGTACTGCTGCAGCACGTGCCCATTCGCCCGGGCGTAAACTGGAAAAAGTATGTATGGCTCCACATAGGCCACGCCGGGAATCTTGGCAATCTCGGCAATGCCGGCATCATCGAGTATGCGTGTGGGGTTTTTGTCAGGCCGTCCGCGAGGTCCGCGTCTCTCCCCGTCGCGTTCGCCACGCGGACCGCGGTCGAAGCCTGATGCCATACTGCTCAGACCCTTGCCAAAGACACTCATTTCATTGAAGAGGTCGAGTGCTTTGAAGCGCGCGAGCATGTTGCGCTGCAAGCCCAGACCAAACGAAACCATCGTCACGATGACCGCCACGCCGACGATGACGCCCATCGTCGTCAAGACGGCACGCAGTTTCGCCTGACGCAAGTTACGCAACGCGAGATGAAGGATGTCGATGAAACTCATGATGTAGGGGCGGACCTCGGGTGTCCGCCCTCTTGTGGCCCAGGTCAGGGCGGACACGCAGGTTCCGCCCCTACTTCAATCAAACACAAGATGCACCGCATCCACGTTCCAATCAGCAAGACTAGCGGTCACGACTTCAGCGCCGGCCGCCCGCAGCTCCGTTCCTGAAACCGTGTTCGTTATTCCCATTGTGCGCATGCCGGCGGCGCGGCCGGACTCGATGCCCGGCGGCGCGTCTTCGATCACCAGACACTCCGAAGGCAGCAATGGCAGCCATCGGGCACTGTGCCTCTTCTCGTTCAGCTTCGCAAGCGCCCGCTGATAGCATTCCGGATCAGGCTTATGCGCGCTCACTTCTTCGGCGCTGACGACAACAGCGAACAATGCGCCCAACCGTGAACGCGCGAGCACATAGTCGATCTCTTTGTACCGCGCCATGCTCACCAAGCCAAGCGAGAAGTGACGAAATGCCGCTTTCAGAAACGTGACCACTCCGGGAAATAGCGGCAGCTCATCTTCAATCAGCTTTCGATGGACTTCCGACTTGCGCTCAATCACCGATTGCGTTGTTTGTTCGTTGAGTTTCTTCTTTTCCCGCGCGAACGCGTCGCGCACAAACGCGCGGTCATCCATTCCGAGCGCGCTGTAGTATTGCTCCTCCGTTAACCTGATTCCCTGCCCTTGCAGCGCGTCCTGATAGGCCGTCAATTGCAGCGGCTCGTCGTTGATGATGACGCCGTTGAAGTCGAAAAGGATCGCGTGAATCATCCTAGTAGTCTCAGGTCTCAGGTCCCAAGTCCCAGGTCTCAGTTCGCGAACTTGAGACCTGAGACTCTAGGCTTGAGACTTACTGAGCCGCGCATTCTGGTCCGCAAACAACTTCGGCAGACGCTCGCTCTCCAACACGTCAAGTCGGCGCAATACTTCCGTTAGCGACAGCTCGTTTTTCAGGTTCACGCGATAATCGAGATCCGCACGGAGGCGATCTTTTCCCGACTGCCGATTTTGCGACATCATGATGATCGGCGCTTGCAGGCCGGCAATAACCCCGAGCACGAGGTTCAGCATCTGGTAAGGAGATGGATCAAACCCCTTCAGAAGGATGTAAGAGTTGAAAATGATCCAGCAGATGATCAGCCCGATGGCCGCACCGATGAATTTCCAACTGCCGCCAAACTCCGCGATCAGATCGGCCATGCGATCCGCCAAGGTCCTGCGCTTCTCTTCCTCGTCGTTCGCATTTCGCGACACGCGCTGTCGCAGCAACTCGTCGGTGCGCCGCAGGCGCTTGAAGACCGCGCTCAACATTTCCAGCGTCACGACCGGATTGCTGTGAATAAACTCCATGAAATCCTCGCGCGAAAGGATCGCCAGCCGCGCATCTTCGATCACCTTCGCATCCGCGGAACGAGGGTTCCCGTCGATGATCGACATCTCGCCGAAGAAATCGCCGCGCGCCAGTTCGGCTAGTACGATCTCTTTCTTGTCTTCGTCTTTCACACTGATGCGCACGCGCCCCCGTTCGATCAGGTACATTGCATCTCCTTTGTCGCCGGCCCGAAAGAGCGGCGCCCCCCGCGCCACCTCGCGCACCTTTAGGAGACTGCGCAGCTTGACGGCTGCATCGTCATCGAGCGAACCAAATAACGGAACCGAACGAATCGCTTCCAGCGTCATTTCGGGAGCAGGGTTGTTGGACATAGGATCACCTCACTAAGAGAAGGGATGAGGGCGGAGGGATGAAAGATTCGGATCGTGGTTTTCAACTTGGTAGTTTGAAATCAGATTCATCCCTTATCCCTCCGCCCTTATCCCTTGTTCTACTTTTCCGTCCTTCATTAAAATGATGCGATCGGCAAATGTTGTTGCCAGCTCGTGATCGTGCGTCACTATTAAGACAGTCAACGCATCGTGGTCTACCATTTCACGCAACAGGGCCAGCAACTCGTGGGCGCGCGTAGAATCCAGGTTGCCGGTCGGCTCGTCGGCAAGTAAGATCCGCGGCCGATTGGCGAGCGCGCGCGCGATCGCGACGCGCTGTTGTTCGCCGCCGGAAAGCTCTGTGGGCCGGTGCGTGAGACGATCTGACAAGCCGACTCGGTTCAGCAACTCTTGCGCGCGCTTACTTCTCTGCGCGCCTCGCAAACCCGCGAAAGCCAGCGCCAGGCCCACGTTCTCTTCAGCGCTCATCGTCGTAATCAGATTGAAGTTTTGAAAGATCATGCCGACCGAGTAGCGACGATACCGGGCCATCTCTTTCTTGCTCAATGGCGCCAGCGACTTTGATTCGAATAACACTTCGCCGCTGGTGGGATGATCGAGGCCCCCGATCACATTCAGCAAGGTCGATTTGCCTGAGCCGGATGTCCATTGAATGGCGACGTATTCGCCTTCATTAACTGCCAGCGAAACACGATCCAGCGCAGCCACCGTGGTGCTGCCCATCTGATAGATCTTCGAGACTTCGCGTGCTTCCAGCAAAGACATTTGTTTGTAGGGGCGGACCTTCGTGTCCGCCCTCGGCTCGGGCTATGCGAGATTGCGGGCGGACACGCAGGTCCACCCCTACAGACCACCCGGCCTTTATGACGACGCGGCATCGCGCATTTGAGCAACCTCCTGCCGCCCTACGCGCCACAACTCGAACCGCTCTTCGTCGAATCCCTTCAGATCCATTTCGAAGCGAGTCGCGGAAAGCGAGCTATCCGGTCCATTGACTAACTCGCGAACTTCCACGTCGTCATAGACTGCGCGCGAGATTACCACATCATTCCCGGTTGAAAGGCCCTCGAGCCGCGCTGCCATGTTCACGGTTGAGCCGAAGTAGTCGAGCCGATCATTCAAGGTGACGGCGATGCACGGGCCGCTGTGGATTCCCGCTTTCAATGTCAGCGGCATCGACCCGTCCGGCGGCGAAGCCAGAATCTCCTGAGCTTTCAGCATCGCCCTCAGCGCCGCTTCAGGCTCGCGGAAAACCGCCATCACCGCGTCGCCGATCGTTTTCACCAACGCTCCATCTTCGTCGGCAATCGTTTTCTTCAAAACGTCGAAGTGGTTCATCACGCGCGCGAACGCGGGCGCGTCACCGATTTCTCGATACAGCCGAGTTGAGTTGCGCAGGTCGGTGAACAAAACGGTTAGGGTACCAACCGAGATCTGTTCGCCGGGTCGCAGCGCTTCGCTTGAAAACAGATCGCGGAAGATTTGCAGCGCCGTCACTTCCGCCGCGGTCGCCGCCTGATCGCTCCAGGCCATCTGCTCGAGACGGAACAACTGTTCGTCGTCGCTGGCGTTCCGGAGCAGCAATGCGGACTCTGGCGCCAGCACGATCTCTTCAGCGGACGAGCCATCGACTGATGCGGTGGCGACCGCGGATTCGGGACCGCCGGCAATGACGCGAATGGACTGTTCGCCGCGCAGTTGCGGCACACGCAAGCGGTAGCTGCCTTCTCTAACCGGCAAGACAAGCGTGCGTTCAGTCTGGGGCTTCAGGATTTGCTGCGCAATCACGTGAGGCGTGCGCTGCGGACTGCTCACGCAATACGTCTCTACGTCGACTTTGCGAATGCTGGCATTGGGAGTGAAGGTGATTTCGACGAAGCGGTCAAAGTTAACGGTGAAATCGATCCGACACCCTTCGCAGTGTACGTTTGAGTTTAACTCCTGCAGTGAACTCCTGGTTTCCTGTGGCCCGCGACACATCGGACAGAGCAGATCCCACTGCAAATCGAGCAGGCCGATACGCGTGGCTCGGAAACAGGCTTCGAGCAAAGCGCGGCGCGACTCGTGCCAACTATCAGCAAGCGCGTAAGGCCGAATGCGCGCCAGATCCATCTCGTCGCCGTTTTCGATAAAGCTAACCAGTTGACCGGCGACGGGCTGGCTGACGCCTTCCTCCACGAGTTTCTCGCGGAAGAGGTTCAGGCGCGAGCGTACCGCCGCGGAGATCTCCGAGCGCGCTGAGGCCGGAATGAGAACTTCAGCGTTTGCCACCAGCTCGTCGTATTTCTCGTATGCTCGGGCAAAGCGTCTCGCACTGATCATGCCAATCTGAATCGGAATCGCCAGGAGGCCAAGCGGAGATTTTGGCTTTGCCCACACTTGATAAGTGAGTTTCGTGCCACCCACTGCCCGCGGCAATAGCTCGACGAGCACTCTCAGTTCCGCGACTGGCCCTTTTATGTATCGTCGTGTGCCGCTAAGGCGCACCGGACGGATCCACTCGAACGGCTCCTCCTCCCATTCGATGGGCACGCCAAAAACAGAGAGCCGCAAACGCCGCCGCAGACCACTGCTCGGCGGCCGTTGCTCTCCGTCAATTTCAAGCGAGGGCACTCCCGTGTCGCGATTGAAGCGATTCGTGTCGGCAACGAACGGCCATAATTGTTCGGGGCTCGACTGGAGATCGTATTCCCAGCGGTAATGGAATTCACGGTAGGGCATAAATCAGACGTCAGAGGTCGGAGATCAGAAGTGGAGATCAGCGGCTGGGCGTCAAGAAGGCAGCGGGATTCTTCATCATACTCCCGAGCATTCTGCCGATTCCCTGGCAGAGATCAGCGAGTTCGGCATGCTGTGCGGATGTGATGTACCGACAGTCTTTGGCAAAATCCAGCGAGGAGTCGGTTTCACTATTTTCACCGTCACAATCCGTTAGCTTGCTGATGAAGTGAGCTTCATACCTTCGCTTTGCCCAAGCTTCACGCAAGTTCAAACATACTGAACGTGACAATCGCCGAATTTGACCCGTTAACGCAAACCTCTCCTCCGGCGGAAAGTCTTTGCTCAACTCAAACACTCTCATCGCAAGTTCATATCCCGCTTTGTACACTTTCAATTCTTTCGCTGAATCAATTCGCATCCGTTCTGATCTCTGAATCGTCCTCTGACCTCCGACCTCTGACCTCTGACCTCTGATGTCGTTTCAGACCTCTTTGTACTCGGAATCAACGTCTTCGTCGGAAAAGGCAACCCGATAATTCTTCGATTGCACCTGCTTGGTTATCAAGAGATCGTCCTTCGTCTTCAACAGGTCGGCGCGATTGTAGACTGACAACTCGAAATTGTAGCCGTGGGTGATCGCATCCTTCGGACACGCTTCTACGCAGTAACCGCAGAAGATGCAGCGGCCATAGTCGATGTTGTAAACCTCCGCATAGCGCTCGTCGACGCCGATGCGCTCCGCGGGCGGGCGCGGGTCATCTTTGGCGACTATGTAGATACAGTCAGAAGGACAGGCGGCGGCGCAAAGGAAACAGGCAACGCACTTCTCCTTGCCGTGCTCATCGACGTGCAGCAAGTGCTGGCCGCGATACCGCGGCTGAACCGTCACGGGCTCTTCCGGGTATTGGACCGTCCACTTCTGCTTGGGAATATAAGAAAGTGTGACGCCCATCCCCTGGATGATCGCCTTCGTTGATTCAATTACGTCGGTGATGATGGACATAAGATTGCTGTTAGCTCTTTGCTCTTTGCTCTTTGCCCTTTGCCCTTTGCCCTTGGCCCTTTGCCCTTTGCCCTTTGCCCTTTGCTCTTTGCTCTTGGCCCTTTGCTTGCTCATTTTACACGAGAGACTTCAGACCCCACAGCCTGCCAGCGCGAGTCGCGCCACACAAACTTGTCCGTGAAACGCAGAATGACGTCCTCGTCCTGACCTTCAACCTCGAGTCTCACGGTCCCACTCAGTGTGGCCCGATCTCGTTTGAGGCTAAGCTTCAGATTCTGAAAGTCCCAATGCTTGATCGAAGGATCGGGCTTGATGTCATTTATGTAATCGGCCTTGCCCTGCATCGTCCCATCCAAATTCGTGCCGACATAATCATCCGCCAGGATTCGCTGCAATTTCTTTTTGTCGGCGTTGATGTTGGCGGCGGACCATTCATTCTCTATATCAGTCAAATCAGAGAGCACCTGATCTTCATTCGTCGGAGGCTGGCTGCCGTCCGCGGAGTTGGTATTGGAATTGAAATTTGTGTTCGCGTTCGCGTTTTCATTTGTATTGGTGACTGACGAATTCGAGTTTCCGTTCGCATTCGCATTCGAATTTCGATTAGTGTCATTCCGATCAAGATTAGAGTTGGACGGCGTGTTCTCGTTCCCTCTCTGCGCCGCCCGCATCATTCTTGGGACGAAGATGACCGCAGCGATGCCCACTCCGACAACAATCAGGAGCAAAGCCAAGATGCCAACGATCCACGGCCAAACTCTTCCCTTAGTTGTCTGAGGCTGCCGTACAAATGAACCCGGTGGTTGATAGACGGGGCCTTTCCAGTCGCTCGGCGCCTTTCCCTGGCCATAATTCTGCTTGACTTCGGAACTGCTCTCGTCAACTGACGGTGATGGCGACACCAGCGTCGCTTCCGGATCGTAAGCCGGAGCGTCCGCCTTAACCAGTGGCGTTCCGTCATCAATACAGAAGCTAAGATTTGGATCGGTGAAAGTTTTGTTGCAGGTTGGACAACGCTTCATGGTGAACTTCTCTTTCTAACTACCGCGTTCATTTCCCCGGGGCCAATACTACCCGCATGTCCAGGTATCCTTTCCCATCTCGCCTTCGCTGGAAGCGCCAGGAAAGGTGCAGCGCTAGCTCCGGGCCCACAAAACCAAGCCGATGTAAAGAATCCACTCCAACACACCGAGCGCGCCAGTCACAATGCCAATAATGGCAAACGGCTTTCCGGTATGTTCGGTTGGTTTATTCTTAATCTGCACAAGGGAAAAAATCCCAAGACCAATGGCGACCGGACTCGTCAACACGCCGAAACAGCACCAAAGACCAAAGATCATACTGATGATACCAATAACAAGTGCCAAGATAGGCAATCCCAGGGCGTTTGTGGCCTGCCGTGTCGGTTGCGGCGCCATCGCGAAAGGTGCCGGCGGCGGTTGCCAAACGGGCGCGATCGGTTGCGGCTGCTGTGGTCTTCCCAGCGGCCCGCCATGGACGCCCTCAGCGGGCATCCTTATCGTGGGTCGCTCTTCCTGCGTCGCGGTTACCGGCGGCCGAGGCATGGCCATCGTTGGTGGTGGATCTCCTGTCGAGCCAGCTTCGGTCAACGGCGTTCCGTCGCTGGTGCAGAAGGTCAGCCAGTCCTCAGTAAACTCTTGATTGCATTTTGGGCAGCGCTTCATGTCTTAAGATGGTCAGTCGTCAGTAGCCAGTAGAAGAGAATAACGGACGACTGACTACTGATCTCCAATCCCGAAGCCCTATTAGACCACTTCCAGCTTACTAAAGAAATATGCTATCTCGATGGCCGCGTTCTCGTCTGAATCCGATCCGTGAACGGCATTCTCGCCGACTGAGGCGCCAAATTCTTTTCGCAACGTGCCCTCGTCGGCTTTTGCCGGATCAGTCGCGCCCATCAGATCGCGCCACGCCTTGACCGCGCCTTCTTTCTCCAGAACCATCACCAAGCACGGCGCGCTCGACATGAACTCCGTCAAGCCCGGAAAGAAAGGCCGCTCGCGATGTACCGCATAGAAACCTTCCGCCTGTTGCAAGGTCATGTGCAGCATCTTCAGCGCGCGAATCTTGAAGCCGTCTTCGATGATACGTTGGATGATTTGTGCCGTGTTCCCTGCGCGCACCGCGTCGGGTTTGATGATGCCGAAGGTAAGATTGCTTATTTGTTCCGCCATTGTGCTCTTGACTGTTTACTCAATTCGTTAGATTAGTCGATGCAAAGATCATCTCGCTCAGTTCTTGACTGCTGAGATACAGCACGGGTGCGATATTTTTGCGGTAACGGCTGACATCAGATAGCACATCGCCGAATCACCCGGGTTATAGGCGCCTGGCCGGATCCACGTGAAGCCTTTGCAGTTCGCATTGCCGGCGCAGTCAGCCTGGCACAAGCCGAAGCTCGGTCTCGGATAGTAAGTAATTCTCGAGCCGTTGAAGCTTATGTTATTCATTACCGCGAACATTGGCTTGGGCCGACTCTCAGGAGTTTGCACCGGCGTCGCTCTGGTGACTGTAACCGATCCCGGCAGCGCTCGCTCCGTTACTTTCTTCGGTTGTTGCGCGGGGGGTTTGGGCGCGGGCGTGGGTGTAGTCACCGCCTTCTGCTTCACCGGAGGACTCGGTTCGGACTCGGTTGTTATCGCGCCCGATTGCGTGGGCGAAGTTGTTGGCGTTGACGTTTGGGTCACTTGTTGGTTTGGCTCGCTACGACTCCGAGTCAGAATCAACGCGATGACAATGCCGGAAACGCCAAGCACGATCACGATTCCCAGCAGCCACGGAAGAGCGCTCCTACGCGTGCGTTCTGATGAATCAAAGTCGGGCGCATAAGGCCGCGGACTCACCTGCATGAGTTCCGGTTGAGCGCGCAGTGTCGGTTGCGGACTTGCCACAGTGGGCCCAGGTTCGGTGGCTCGTGGCGGAGGAAGAACAAAAGTCGCATTTGGACCGGCGGCAGTTGGTTGCAGCAATCTTGCCCCGTCAACGAGACAGAACATCATCGTCTCATCTTCGTAGGTTTTATGACACGAGGGACAGGTTTTCATGGCTCAGTGATTATGATCCGAGCGCTTCCTTCATCGCTGAGCCGATATCCGCCGGCGACTTCACAACATGAATGCCGGCGTCGGTCAGTGCTTTCATTTTTTCCGCCGCGGTTCCTTTGCCGCCAGCGATGATCGCTCCGGCGTGGCCCATGCGCCGGCCCGGCGGCGCGGTCTGCCCGGCGATGAACGCCACGATGGGCTTTGTCACATTCTTCTTCGCAAACGCGGCGGCTTCTTCTTCGGCGGTGCCACCGATCTCGCCGATCACCACGATACCGTCGGTTTCATCGTCGGCTTGAAACAGTGCCAACGCGTCGACGTGCGAAGTGCCGACAATCGGATCGCCGCCGATACCGATTGCCGTCGATTGGCCCAGGCCCAAAGCAGTTAGCTGGCCCACTGCTTCATAGGTCAACGTTCCCGAGCGCGACACGACGCCGACGCGGCCTTCGCGATGAATGTGCGCCGGCATAATGCCAATTTTGCACTTGCCCGGTGAAATGATTCCCGGACAGTTCGGTCCAATCAAACGAGTCGATTTATCTGCCAGGTATTCCTTGACCTTGACCATGTCCAACGTTGGAATTCCTTCAGTAATGGAAACCACCACCGCAATACCGGCGTCAGCCGCTTCCATGATCGCATCCGCCGCAAACGCCGGCGGCACATAAACAATCGAGGCGTTCGCGCCGGCTTCGTTGACTGCATCAGCGACTGTGTTGAAGACAGGAATGCCTTCGTGCACCGTGCCGCCCTTGCCTGGCGTCACGCCGGCAACGACATTCGTTCCATACTCAATCATCTGCCTGGTATGAAATGATCCTTCCTTGCCGGTGATTCCTTGCACAACCAGGCGAGTACCTTTATCAACGAGAACGCTCACTTATTTCACCTACTGGAAAAGTGTGTAAAGAAGAGGGCGAAGTATAACATGCGGAGGAAGCTCATGCGTGTGGGAAGCTGTCATGCTCTTGTGTGGAGGCCATTTATTGTCTGCTGGTTTTCCCGGGAGTTTTGACTCTTATTAGCTCGGCCAACTTTTGTGAAGTAATCCTGGCCAGTTCTTCTGAGCCCTTTGCGGTCAAGTGAACGTGATCTAAAAAGAATTCATCTTTTCCGTTCATATCTTTGCTCACATCAATGAGGTCAACTCCTTTTTCAGAAGATACCTGCCGGACGGTCTCCTCAATAGCCTCGTAAGACTTGAGCAAGCCTTGAGGCGTGAGTTTCACGGACTCGTAAACGATCCGAGACTTCTGGACCTCTGTGTTGCTCGGCGCGGCCAATCTTGCTTCGGTCATCAAGATGGGAACAGCGCCTATTTCTCTTGCCAAATCGATAAACATTTGTTGGTTTATTCGGTACTGTTTCAGAGCCGCCGGATTAAAATCAGAGACGTAGTCCCCCTCGGGCACGCTTCCTTCGGAATTGATTCGCAGCTTCCAATTGTAGTAGCGGCCACGCAGCCGCACATACAGTTGAGAATGCTCGCTCAGAAAACGATCGAGAGTGCCCTGATAGTTGAGACGCGGGTCTTCATCAACCTTGTAGGGGTGAAGCTGTCTCAGCAGAGGCCGATCTGACCGGAAGGTCTTGATGTCGTTCCAGGCATTCGAAAAAATCAAATAGTCCGGATTGAACACGTGGCCTTCGGCGAACAGCCTTCCAAAACAGTCGAACGAGGCATGCCCGGGAATTCCGGCATTGATGACTTCAACCTGCGGAAAGCCGCTGTCCTTCAGGATTGTCTCGACTCTATGAGGCCAATCCTTTCCTTCGGGCTGGTACGGATCGAAAACCGCGGAGCCACCGTAGATTATGATTCGGATGACTCCCTCGGGCTTCGTGGCTGCGAAGCCGTGCCCTCGGTAGCCCTGGTCATTGATGTAGAATTCCGGGCTGTTACTCCACTCGCCATGGGCTCGCACTTCCTTTTGCGGAAAGACATGTCTGGCAAACAGTGATGGTGAATACTGAAGACTTCGATTCTTTATTATTTCCGGCGTGACATAACCTAACTTGGAAGTATGACGAATCGTTATCTCCGCGATCACTAAGCCAAACAACGCTGAGAGAATTGTAGCTACCGAAACAAACAAAAGTTTTTTCCGAAGGCTAAAGGAGGGGATAGCAGTCTGGGCATTTCTCTCCATCAGAGTTCTCCTTACGGGGTTGTGCGCTCAATTGTCCTACGCGGTCGTCTGGCAGAAATAATTGAAACTGATGCGCCTCAGTGACGAGATCGATCATTGGCGGGCAATTTGCGAAGCAGTCTTTGAAACTCGACGAGTCCGGAAGTGGCGCGGGGCGGAGTATTTCTCAGCGCCGCTTTGAATGCCAAATCGAAGAGCCTGATAGATTCCTGCGTCTTGGCACCACGGATCTCTTCCCGTCTGATACGCTCAAGCTTAGGCCCAACAACTTGCCAGTTCCGAACCCAAGCTTCCAAGCTTTCGTCTTGATCTTTGTTCGTTGCCATGTTCGTGGCGATAGTTTACGCGATTTCAACTCTGTCGCCATAGCCTGGAACAGTTACGCTCCAGCCGAATCGTTCCCGAATGTGACCGGCCATCGCGTTTGCTGCTACGGATTCGCCGTGCGTGACAAAAGTTCGCCGTGGCGCGGAGGGCATTCCTTCCAGCCATTGAATGATCTCTTTCCAATCCGCATGCGCTGAGAAGCCACCGATGTGCTCGAGACGGCATCGCACCGGCACCCATTGGCCCAGAATCTTCACTTCCCTTTCGCCATCGGCGATGCGGCGGCCTGGAGTGCCCGCGCCCTGGTAACCGACAAAGACGATCGTGGCGTCCGGGTCAGGCAGCATGCGCAAAGCGTGGTGCAGCACGCGGCCTCCGGTCATCATTCCCGACGCGCTGATGATCATGCGCGCGCCCTGTGCGTCATTCAATCGTTTCGACTCCTCTCTTGATGAGCACGTGAGCATTGAATGCGTGCGCAGCGGGTGCTGCTGTTTTGCCAGCACGCCTGCGTAATCCTCATCCTGCTCCTCGGTGCGGCTGCTGTAGGCGTTGGTGGCCGCGGCCGCCATCGGCGAGTCAACACAAACTGGCAAAACCGGAATCTTCTTTTCGTCCTCAAGCTCGCGCATCAAGTAAACAATCTCCTGCGTTCTGCCGACCGCAAACGCGGGAATCAGGATCGGGCCATTTCGTTTCGCAGCATTGTTGACAATTCGAGCCAGCGTCTCTTTCGGATCTTCCGGATCGTGCAAGCGATCGCCATAAGTTGACTCGACGAGCAGGTAATCACAAACCGGGGGCGCTACGGGATCGCGTATGATGGGCTGGTTGTAACGCCCCAAGTCACCGGAGAACAGCACCTGCCTGCCGGCTCTGTCGTCTCCCGCGCAGTCGATATGGACCAGGACCACGCTCGAGCCGAGGATGTGACCGGCAATACGAAATTCCGCGTGAATGCCGGACGCGATTTCGACGCGCTCACCAGTGTTCCCAACTGGCCGGACCAGGCCCAGCGTGCGGCGCGCATCTTCCTCAGTGTACAAAGGCAGAGCAGGCAGGTGTTTCGTGATCTTGTGCCGGTTGCGATAGTCCGCCTCTTCCTCTTGCAGGCGCGCCGCATCCGGCAGCATGATCTTCAGCAAGTCAGCCGTTCCCTTTGAGCAGTAGACTGGCCCTCTAAAACCTTGTGAAACGAGACGCGGCAAATAGCCCGTGTGATCGATGTGCGCGTGCGTTAATAGCACCGCGTCAACCGCGCGCGGATCGAAAGGCGGCTCCTGCCAGTTGCGTTCGCGCAGTTCCTTCAAGCCCTGAAAAATCCCGCAATCTACCACCACGCGCGTGCGATCGGTTTCAATCAAATACTTCGAGCCGGTAACCGTGCCCACCGCTCCCCAAAATGAAAGTGTTGCCATCAGTCGTTCCCAGAAATCCTTTCGCAGACTTCACGTTTCGAAATGTTTGTGAATTGTACACAGCGCAGGCGCGAGTGGCGAGTTGATTCGCGAAATATGACCGGAGAAAACGGCGCAGCCAAAGGTGAGCGTGTTGCCAGATTTGTTTCGCAGCCTTTACTTCCGCTCAACTCTCTATGATAAAGTCTGCTGCTGAAATCAACTTCTTTTGGGAGACGTGAAGCCATCAAGTCACAATTACAAAAACGCGAATCAGTATTAGCTGTTTTGGTTTTCATTCTCTGCGCGTTCCTGCTGTCCACGACGGCTCTTCGTTCGCGCTCGTCGTCAATCAAGGCAACGCCGCGAGCACGCTCATCGAGTGCGAGAACAGACTCAACCAAAGCAGCGCAGTTTGGCGATCCGTATTCCGAGTTTCGCGACGCGGAGTATTCGAACGACAGTCTGCTGAGCGAGAGCGATGAGATTCGGCTCGGCGCGCGGATTCACAACGAAGTCGCAAAGAAGTACAAGCTGACCGATGTTGGACTTGCGCGCGTCGATCGCCTCGGCCAGCGCGTGGCGCGCGTGAGCCTGCGGCCGAAGCTTGTGTATACGTTTCACGTTATCGAAGGCCGCGAGATCAACGGCTTTTCGATTCCCGGCGGGCATATTTACATCACGACGGGGCTGCTGAAACTTGCCGACGATAACGAACTCGCCTCCGTCCTGGCCCATGAAGTCGGACACGTGGTCGCGCGGCACAGTTTGAAAACGCTGAAACAACGTCAGCAGAACACGGATATTGCCGAGGCGCTGGGCTCAATCACGGGTATTGCCGGCGACACGGCGCGGGAGTTGGGCACGACGCTGGTGCAAATCGTCGGCGAAGGCTTCCTGACGATTCACACGCGCGAGGAAGAACGCGAAGCCGACTACCTCGGCGTGCGCACCATGCCGCGCGCGGGCTTTGAACCGCAAGCTATGATCACTATGTTTCAGAAGGTGCAACGGGTAAACGACTCAGGACTGCTCGGCTCATTGTTTTCCGATCATCCGGACGTGCAGGAGCGAATTTACAACACGCGGTATGAGATCAATCGAATGCGACGAGAGCCGTCGAGAAAAGGCTGAAGCGACAGCGTGTCAGTCTTGAGTTTTCAGTTTTCAGTTTTCAGATGGGTTTGCTCTGCGCGCGCCGAACAGCACGATGAGCGCCGGCACAAGTAGTCCAAGGTTCCGCAGCGCCGTCTTCACTCCCAACTGGCTCGCAATGATCCCGCCAAAGCAACCACACTCGAGTGGTTCACCATGCAAAGCATAAACGTAATAGAGTGCGAAGCCGCTGAAGCCAATCAGTAACGCCGCCGACCATAAGCCACCGATGCGCGTGGTTCGCGGCAACAACAATAGAATCGCGGATATTAGCTCAGCCACGATCACGCCGACCGTCGTTGGCCAAGTCCAGCGCGTGTAACTGATGCCAGTGGCGCTGAGCAACTGAGAGACGTTTTGCGAGAATGCTTTGATGATGACCAGCTTTGCGCCGGCGGCAAACAGAAACATCGCCGCAAGACCAAAGCGGGAAATCTGAAAAACCCAACGCATTATCGCGTGACGATTCACTGAGAGTCCTTCGCTGGTCGAGCGGTCAAAAACTGAGCGAGCTTGCATGCGTTCTTGATCTTCTCTGCGGCTTTGCGCCTTTGCGGGAAACACTGTCTTTGTTTCTCAATCTCGTCAGGCTCGTGCGCGAAGTTTTAAGCCGCCAACCCCACCACCTTCTCCGCCGCGTCCTTCATTCCCTGCGCAACCGTGAAGTTCAAACCCGACTCGCGAATGACGCGCTGGCCCTCTTCAACGTTCGTTCCTTCCAAACGCACTACGACTGGAACATTGATGCCCAGATTCTTTGCCGCTTCGACAACCCCGCGCGCGACCATATCGCACCGCACAATGCCGCCGAAAATATTTATCAGCACCGCCTT
Source organism: Pyrinomonadaceae bacterium (assembly GCA_041499185.1). Classification (GTDB taxonomy): domain Bacteria; phylum Acidobacteriota; class Blastocatellia; order Pyrinomonadales; family Pyrinomonadaceae; genus JAOAPY01. Next base: position 42,871 of record JBGQJU010000017.1, read on the forward strand.
CACGTTTTGGTCCGCAAGCAAGATCCGAAAGGCCGCTTCAACGCGTTCCTGTGACGCGCCGCCGCCTACGTCAAGAAAGTTTGCCGGCTCGCCGCCTGCAAGTTTGATGATGTCCATCGTGGCCATCGCCAGGCCTGCGCCGTTTACCATGCACGCGATGTTGCCGTCGAGCTTGATGTAATTGAGATCGAATTTCGACGCTTCAATCTCCAGCGGTTCCTCTTCATTCAGATCGCGCAAATCAAGAAACTCTTGGTGACGGAAGAGCGCGTTGTCGTCGAAGTTCACCTTGGCATCCAGCGCGATCAGGCGACCGTCCTTAGTTAATAAGAACGGATTGATCTCCATCAGCGACGCGTCCATCTGCTCGTAAGCGTTGTAGAGCGACTGCATGAACTTGACCGCCTGGCCGATCAAAACCGCCGGGATATCGAGACCGAAAGCAAGTTTGCGCGCCTGAAAAGAACGAAAACCGACAGCCGGATCGATGGTCTCTTTCAGGATGAGTTCGGGCGTTTTGGCCGCCACTTCTTCAATGTCCATCCCGCCTGCCGCCGACGCCATGAACACGGGCCGACCGGAGGCGCGGTCCAACACAATGCCGAGATAAAACTCTTTATCAATCGGCAGACCCTCTTCAATCAAGAGCACACGCACCTCGCGACCTTCGGGACCAGTTTGATGCGTGACCAATTTCATGCCCAGCATCTTGCGCGCCAACTCCCGAGCTTCGTCCGCGCTTTTCGCGAGCTTCACGCCGCCGCCCTTGCCGCGACCGCCGGCGTGAATCTGCGCCTTGACGACCACAACATCAGTACCCAACTCTTTCGCCGCGTGATAAGCCTCTTCAGGCGAACGCGCGACCAAGCCGCGCGGCACCGCGACGCCAAACTTCCTCAATAGTTCTTTGCCCTGATACTCGTGAATCTTCATTCTCTGTCCTTAAGCGATTGACAGCGCCAAGCGCGTCGTGAATTTGTTCTTGTTCCGGAGCGCAACGAGTGTAGCCGCACGAATTCGATCACTGCAAGCGGTACGCGGTGGCCGCGGGTCAACAACGCGCTGGTTGATCTGGTATGCTCCAACAAATCTTCAGGAGGCGATCAATGAGCGAGATCACAGTCACATCTCTAACCAACTTGCGAAACGAAGTTCGGTACGGCGACGCGCATTCCTTCATCACCGACGAGCCTGTTGAAGCCGGTGGCGAGGACGCCGGTCCGGATCCTTACACTCTGCTGCTCGCCGCTCTTGGCAGTTGCATCTCGATGACGACGATGTTGTACGCGCGCCGCAAGGGCTGGCCTGTCGAACGCGTGCACGTCCGTTTGCGACAGCAAAGAATACACGCGGAAGACTGCGACGAGTGCGAGCACACTAAAGAGGGATTTGTTCATCGCATTGAGCGCTCGGTGACTTTCGAGGGCAATCTAACCGACGAACAACGCACGCGGCTTCAAGAAATCGCGCACAAATGCCCCGTGCACAAAACACTCACGTCCGAGATCGTAATCGCTGAGATGACGGATTAAGAGACCATGAAACATCCTAAGAACAATGAAAAGCTCATAGCCATCTGCGTAGATAATACTGATTACGAGATGTCCCTCCAGCGTCGCAAGGTTTATCAAGTGGTGCCAGACGCGGATGCTGAGAAGGACGACTATGTTCGCGTCATTGATGAAACTGGTGAAGACTACTTGTTTCCAGCAAGTCGCTTCGTGTTTCTCAACGTGCCTCGTCGAATAGAAGAGGCTGTTCTTGCCAAAGTGTAAAGGGCTTTCAAACGGCTTGCCGTTTGAAAGCCCTTTTTGAAACTGGTCGGGACGACTGGATTCGAACCAGCGACCTCACGCACCCCAAGCGTGCGCGCTACCAGGCTGCGCCACGTCCCGTAATTTGTTTCAAGTATGTCTCCAAAAGACGATTTGTCAAACAGCGTAGCACAGACTCAAGTCTGTGCCGCCTACTTCTTCGGCAAACGCGCTTTCCTGGTTTCCGCCTCAAGCATTCCCAGTAGCTCGCGCAGCTCAGACGCGATTCGCTTCAGGGCTGTACGCCCTTCCGCGGTTTTGTAACCCACGACTCCCGAATGGCCTGTCGTCCTCGATGTTCTGGGCGACGCCGCAGTGGCCGTGGCTGACGGGACGTCCGAGAACGTCGCCTTCGAGTTATCTTCATCGCCCGCTTCCGGCGACATGACCTTCAGTTTCCCGCCCGGTCGCAGCTCGTGCGCCAGCCGCTTCTTGGCTCCGGCGATCGTGTACTGGTCTTCATACAAAAGTTCCTTTATCCGCAACGCCATCTCGACGTCACGCTTGCGATAGACGCGTTGGCCGGCGCGATTCTTTTGCGGCGCCAGCGTGGGAAACTCCGATTCCCAGTAGCGCAACACGTGCGCCTGGACACCAGCGAGCTGACATACTTCTCCGATCTTGAAGAAAAGTTTTTCGGGGATGGCGACGGCGGGATGGCTCATGCTTTTAGAAAACGCAAAAAAACGCAATTCAAAACATTCTCGGTCTGCTGGCTCAGAAAGTTGAAAGTAAGATCGGGCGTTTCGAAACCGCATTGCTTCGGTCTGCGTCATGTTACTCACGACCTACAGGCGTGTCAATACTTGTATTTAGCAGACGCGAGTTAAAACTAAGTCTTAAAGGTAAATTCTAGAGTCTGCGGTCCGACCAGCTCGCGTCTTGTCGCGGGCCCCGCACAGTTTCAAGGTCTCAAGGAACCAGAGTGCCTTGGTTCGAAACAGCGACAAGCTGAAGCTTGTCGAACGATGGACGCGGATCAGTTACGCAAGCTATAATCGCGCTTCGGTCACGCTTGAATAGCCGCAGCTTGGAGGTCCTTCCACAAAAGTGACGACGTCACCTGCCCTTCTCCGCCTCGCCTCGCGGCTCGATGAAGTTGGCTTCTCTGACATTGTAAATCTCCGCAACCGAATAATGGGGCTGCGCGCCAGAGGGGCAACCGTCTACCAATTCGAAGGCGGCGAGCCTTTCATCAACACACCCGACTTCATCAAAGAAGCGATGGTGCGCGCTCTCGAAGAGAACAAGACGCGCTATGCGCCGTCGTCCGGTATTCCAGAGTTGCGCGCCGCGATTGCTGAAAAACTGCGTGAGAAGAATCGCATACCCGCACGCGACCAGGACGTGATTGTTCTAAACGGCGGGATGCAAGGTTTGTTCGGCGCGTTCCAATCGGTCGTCAATCCCGGCGAAGAAGTCCTTCTCTTCTCGCCTTACTGGACACCGATCAAAGACCTGGTCGCTCATTGTCAGGGGAAGATTGTTCTCGTGCCGACAAAGGAAGCGCGCGCCAACGGTTTTGAAGCAACCCTGGCGCGATACTCGACTGAGCGCACCAGAGCGATCTATTACAACACGCCGCAGAATCCGACCGGCGTCGTTTTCACGCGCGAGGAGGCGGAAGCGGTCGCGCGCTTTGCTCGCACACGCGATCTGGTTGTGATCGCCGATGAAGCGTATGAGGATCTCGTTTACGAGGGCGAGCACTTCTCTATTGCTTCACTCGATGGCATGTTGGAGCGAACCATTACTTCTTTCACCTGCTCGAAATCATTCGCGATGACCGGCTGGCGTATGGGTTACGCGGTGGCAGCGGAACCGTGGATGACTGGTCTGCGCAAGACGACGCTCTATTCTTCCAATGGTGTGTCAACACCGACGCAGTGGGCCGCGCTGGCCGCCTTTACCAACACGTCGGACTTTCTGGAACGCAACCGCGTCGCTTATCTCAAGCGGCGCGATTTGCTTTTAGCGGGACTGAATGAACTTGATCTCTATTGCGAATCGCCCGCCGGCGCCTTCTATGCATTCCCGGATGTTTCGCGCATCAGCCACAACAGCCGCGAAGCAGCAGAGATACTGCTCGAACGCGCGCAGGTGTCTGCCGTGCCGGGCATTGTCTTCGGCCTACACGGCGAAGGGCATTTGCGCTTCTCTTTCTCCACTTCGATCGAAACGATCGAAGCCGGACTTGAATCCCTTCGACGCAATCTCTGATGCACTCCCGCAGCGAACTCGATTTCATCAAGCATCTTCGCGCCCATGAGCAGAAGCGAGAGACTCTCGCAGCCGGGCTTGTGCGGAGCATCGGCGATGACGCCGCGGTGGTCAGACAACTGGCGGGACGCGACACTGTCGTAACGACGGACCTGCTGGTCGAAGACGTAGATTTTCGTCGCGACTCGACACCGCCGGTGATGTTGGGCCACAAAGCGCTCGCGGTTTCTCTGTCAGACATTGCCGCGATGGGCGCGCGAGCGCGTTGGGCGCTGCTGTCGATCGGCGTTCCCCGGGACATCTGGGACTCCGGCTTCGTGGACCAGCTCTATGAAGGTTTCTTTGCGCTGGCGAATGCTTACGATGTCCGTCTCGTTGGTGGCGATGTTTCGCGCACGCCGGAAAAAATTGTTATTGACTCCATCGTGCTTGGCGAGTGTGTTCATGAGCGCGCCGTGTTGCGCTCGGGCGCACGCCCTGGTGATCAGCTTTTCGTTACGGGATCGCTTGGCGGATCAGCGGCAGGCTTGCGTTTGATCGAGCGTGGCGCGCGCGTTGAAAGCGAAGACGCAGCCGATCCGGATTCACCCGCACTCCGGCAATTGGTGCTGCGCCACCTTCGTCCTGAGCCGCGCGTTGGCTGGGGCCTGGTGCTGGGCGAAGAGCCTTTGGCAACTGCGATGATCGACATCAGCGATGGCCTGTCGTCGGACGTTCACCACCTCTGCGAAGAGAGCAACGTGGGAGCGCTAATCGACGCCTCGCGCATACCAATCGATCCGCTCGTCGTTAATCTCTGTGGCCGCCGCGCGCTCGATCCGCTCGTGCTCGCGCTTCATGGCGGCGAGGATTTCGAGCTCTTATTCACGGTGAATCCGCAAGATGTTCCGCGCCTGCCAAAGAAGGTCGATGGCGTCGCGATCGCCCGCATCGGAGAAATTACGAACGAGCCCGGCGTGATTCGCATCGCCGAGAAGAACCGTGTGTGGGACTTAGAGCCGCAAGGGTTTGACCATTTCAAGTTGGAAGAACGTAACAATCAATGATCAGGCGGCAAACAGTCTTCGTCCTAGGTGCAGGAGCAAGTTACCCGTACGGCTTTCCGACCGGCGAAGGCTTGGTTGAAGAGATCATTAGGTTGGCCAGCCGAGAGCGCACTTTGGATGCATTCTTATACAATGGCTGCGTTGATCAGGATGTTAAGCGTTTTGCTCGCGATCTATCCAACTCCGACGCACCCTCTGTGGACGCCTTTTTGGAGCATCGACCCGACTTCTTGAAAATAGGAAAGCTGGCGATTGCGCTAAGCCTCATACCAAAAGAACAAGATCAGCATTTGTCTCGACCCTTCCGGAAAAGTTACGGTGCGGGAACTCACTGGTATCACTATCTTTGGAACGAGATGGCCTCGCGGAAGGGCGAGTTCGGCGTGAACCAGGTTTCGTTCGTCACGCTGATTTTGATAGGTCTCTGGAAAGATACTTCTTTCTGCGGCTGAAGGCGAAACATCAGTACGAAAATGATGAGGAATGTTTCAAAGAGCTCTACCAACTGCGCTTCGTTCACGTCTATGGCAGCCTTGGCGACGAGCGCTTCGCAGAGGATCCTTTTAACCGCGGTGACCCGTCGCCTGATGAAGTGCGAAGAGCTGCCGAGCGTCTCCGAATCATTCATGAAGAGACGACTGAAGCTCGGTATCTGTCTGAGGCTGTCCAACTGTTACAAGAAGCACGCGCCATATGTTTTCTAGGATACGGATTCCATGGACTCAACAACCAACGGCTGACTCTGGCGGCACTACCCCAAGGAGAACGCTTCGACCGCAACAAATGGTTCGCGAGTCGTTGCGGAATGACGGACGCAGAATTCCGTCGTCGCACGAGCCAATTTTACGACCGATTTATCGAGCGGGAACCTATACTCAGGGTGCTCATCGGAAGTCAAAGCGACGGCGCGCTAGAAGTCCTACGAAATCTCGAGGTCATCGAATAGTTCTTCGTGCTAATGATCGAAGTTGCCAATATGTCCCGTTAAACGATACCATGAGTGCCATAAGGAAGTTCTCGCATGCAATCAATTGACGATCTCGCAAATGTGATCACCGACCTTGATCCATCCGAGCAGCAAGCTCTGCTGGACAAGGTGGCGCAACTGAATTTCCAGAAGGGCCTGCACGACCTCGCGGATAAGTATCGGGCGCGGCTCGCTCGGCAAAGCCAACTGAACGCGCCACCAGAGCAGGTCTGGACCGAACTTCACCGTATCCGCGAACAGATCGCTAATCATGACTACCCCGCCTGAACGATGGCTGCTGGACACTAACGTTTGGATATTCGGTTTGCGCCGTGAAGTGGCGTTCTCCGCATGTGCGCAATTGTTGGATCGCGTCGGTTCATTTTCCGCTGTGATTCCCTTCCAGGTTTTGAAAGAACTAAATCTCGCTTTGTCCGAAGACGAGATCCGAGCCTTCTACCGGCTAACGAATCAGTACTCTGAATTCATCGAATTGAGTTGGGATCCAGTCCCGGTTGAGCGAGTGAAGTTTTACGAAAAACGCGGTTGCCGAAAAGGCGACGCTGTCATCGCGGCTCACGCCGAGGCGCAGGGTGTGACAATCATCGTCAGCGAAAACCGTCAGTTCCTGCAAACGGTTAAGGATCTTCCAGTCGACATTCTTACTGCTGCTGAAGCTCGGGCACGTCTACCACAGCTTCCCACCTGATCCGTGAGACTGTTTGACTCGCCTCCAGTCCTTTCTTAGACTCGCAACCTATGCTCCACATCCACAACACGCTTTCCGGTCGTCTCGAAGAGTTTCATTCGCTGCGCGAGGGTGAGGCGCGTTTCTATTACTGCGGCCCGACCGTCTGGGACTATGGGCACATCGGTAACTTCCGCGCGGCGGTGGCTGCGGACATCCTGCGCCGCTATCTGAAGTTCAAGGGTTACCAAGTCACGCACGTGATGAACATCACGGACGTCGAAGACCGCATCATTGCGAAATCGCAGGAGGCCGGTCTGAGCATCGACGATTACACCGCGAAATATATCGACGCGCTGTGGGAAGACGCTGACGCGCTCGGGTGCGAACGGCCTGACATCGTGCCGCGCGCGACGCGCCACATTCCCGAGATGGTCGCGCTCATCGAAAGACTTTTGCAGAACAATCACGCTTACCGTTCAGACGGTTCGATCTATTACCGCATCAGCTCGTTTCCCGAATACGGCAAGCTCTCGAAGATCAACTTTGCCGGCAACATCGTCGGCGGCAGCGAACGGATCGACACCGATCGTTACGAAAAAGAAGACGCGCGCGACTTCGCTTTGTGGAAGGAGCCGGGTAACGAAAACGAGCCGGCATGGGACACAGAGATTGGCCGCGGCCGTCCCGGCTGGCACATCGAGTGCTCGGCCATGTCCATGAAGTATCTCGGCGAGACGTTTGATATTCACGCCGGCGGCGTCGATCTGATCTTTCCCCATCACGAGAACGAGATCGCGCAGAGTGAAGGCGCCACCGGCAAGCCGTTTGCTCGTTACTGGCTGCACATCGAACACCTCAAAGTTGAAGGCGAGACGATGTCCAAGTCGAAAGGCAACTACTACACGCTGCGCGACCTGACCGCCAAGGGTCATGCGCCACTTGGCATTCGCTATTTTCTTTTGAGCGTTCCCTATCGCAAGCAACTTAACTTCACTTTCGACGCGTTGCGTGGAGCCGAGAAGACGGTCGAGAGCTTGCGCGATTTCCGCGCGCGATTAAGCGAAGCGCGCACCGAACCAGGCGCAAACCACGCGCTGCGTGAATCAGCCCAACGCGCGCTTGAAGCTTTTGAAGCGGGCATGGACGACGACCTTAATACGTCGGTTGCGCTGGCGGCGATTCACAATCTCACGCGCGAGGTCAACACCGCGCTGGCTCGCCACAAGGTCCGCGAAGAAAACAAACGCGAGTTGCTCGATCTGGTCAGGCGCTTCGACACTGTGCTGAATGTTTTTGGAGAAGATCAGCGCGAGATGCTCGACAGCGAGATTCAGGCGCTAATCGACGAGCGCCAGGAGGCGCGACGCCGCCGCGACTTTACCCGGGCCGACGAAATTCGTGATCAGCTTGCACACTGCGGCATCATACTCGAAGACACCAAAGACGGCGTGCGCTGGAAGCGGAAATAGGTTTAGACGCGACACCCCGGTAGTCTTGCGTCACCCAAACCGATTCCCGATTACCCTTCCCTCTCATTTCCCACGTTGAGGGCGCGAATCAATTACACTCCGAAGAGCGCGCAGAACCAGCAGTTCGCGGATTCTTACACAACTATTACAACTGCATCGGTGGATCGGTACTAAGATCACAACTTGCCGATTTCTCCCTTTTCCATCTCTCCGTATTGACCTGCTCGGCCAGAAGAATTGCCGTCGAGCGAGGAGGACGTTATGAAAGTGCTGTTATTGAATCCTGAGTTTCCCGATACTTATTGGAGTTTCCAGCACGCGCTCCCGTTTGAAGGCAAGCGTTGCGCTTTTCCGCCGCTCGGCTTGTTGACCGTCTCCGCGTTGCTGCCGCCGTCATGGGAACGCCGGCTGGTTGATCTGAATGTGCGATCCCTGAAGTCGTCGGACATCGAGTGGGCGGATATTGTCTTTGCCACCGCGATGCTGGTGCAGAAGGATTCGTTGCGGAGCGTTGTGAAGCGCTGCAAGGCAGCCGGCAAGCGTGTGGTCATTGGTGGACCATACATCACGACCACGATTGAAGCTCTGCCCGAAGCCGATCACATCTTCCTTGGCGAAGCCGAAACGACCTTGCCGCAGTTTGTGAAAGACCTGGAGCAGGGCGAGGCCAAGCGGACGTATCAAGCGGCTGAGAAGCCACCACTCTCCGTCACTCCTATTCCTCATTTTCAGCTCGCCGATCTCAAACGCTACAGCGCGATGTCGGTGCAGTACTCACGCGGTTGTCCATTCAACTGCGAGTTCTGCGACATCATCGAAATCTACGGCCGGGTGCCGCGGACCAAGAGCAATCAGCAGATGCTGGCCGAATTCGACGCCCTACGCGATCTTGGTTGGCGCGGTACGGTTTTCATCGTGGACGACAACTTCATTGGCAACAAGAAGAATGTCCGCACACTCATGCCCGAACTGGCTGAGTGGCAGGAGCGAAACGGCTTCCCGTTTTCACTGCTCACTGAAGCGAGTGTCAATCTTGCCGATGACGATGACCTGCTCAGCGTAATGCAGCGCGCCGGCTTTCGCCGTGTCTTTCTCGGCATTGAAACGCCCGTGGAGGAGAGTCTCAAAGAGGCGCAGAAGTCACAGAACCGCGGCAACCTGCTCGACTCAGTCAAGAAGATTCAGAGCTACGGCATGGAAGTGATGGGCGGATTTATTGTTGGCTTCGACAATGACCCGGAAGATATCTTCGAGCGACAGATCAACTTCATTCGCGAGAGCGCGATTCCGCTCGCAATGGTTGGGCTGCTTAACGCGCTTCCTGATACGCAGCTTTGGCGGCGGCTCGAGCGCGAGGGACGTCTGCTGGGCACCGACGCCTCTGGAAACAATACTGAGTGCACGTTGAACTTCGTGACGAAGATGGATCCCGCGCGACTCATTCGCGGTTATCAGAACATCATGCGGACAATCTACAGTCCGCGTGAATACTACGAGCGAGCGCTCAATTCCATGAGACGAACGGCGCATGACGTTGCTGAGCCGCAACACTACACCCTCATCAGTGCTATCGCGTCGTTTACGCGCGTCGCGGTTAAGCTCGGCATCCTTGACCGGGAGCGCCGGGAATTCTGGCGCTTCTTCGCCCACGCCGCCGCGAAACATCGCGACAAATTTGCTGAATCGCTGCGACTAGCCGCAATGGGTTACCACTTTCGCAAGCTGAGTGAAGCGTACGGCGAATAGGTGTCGCGTTTGTGCATGTTATGCACTCACGTGCTCGATGAACTTGAAGATAGCAAGCGACGAACTAAACAAGCCGTCAAGGAGGAAAGAATGTATTACTCTGCTTTGCTATTGTACAAAGCATTAGTGGGAAAAAAGCAAGATGAGCTTTTGTACGAAGAAAAAGTGTTGTTGATTGAAGCGAAAGACGAAAAGGAAGCGTTGGATAAGGCACAATACATCGCAAAAGATGACTATGTTGCTTATCTTAACACCTATGGTGACACTGTGACTTGGTCCCCCATGCAAGTTCTGGGTGTATGCGAAATCATGGATAGCAGTCTGATAAACGGCACAGAACTGCACTCTCGGTATTTCACAAACCTGGGGGATTATGAAAAGCTCGAACCGCGGGCAAGCAAGAAGCCGGAAGACAACAACATCAGCCACTAGAACGTGGTGGCCGTAGGTTATCTCTCAAAACCGAAGGAGGCAAAGATGTTTAGGAAGATGGCGGTAATCGCTTTTTGCATCGCATTGGTCTCTGTAATTGGCTTGAAAAGCAATGTGAATAGAGACAATGCGTCAAGTATCGTTTCGGCCGCTTCGGCCGACAGCTGTAATCCCCGAGATAACATGGGTGAAACAGCTGAAAGCTTTATTGGTCGTTGCTGCAAAGGATCCATAAGGCAAGTATTTCCAGCCGAATACTTGAGCAAGACAATGAACGAAATTCAGCAGAGCTGTAAAGTCGGCTCAAGGCGGGATTGTGATGATGGTGATGAACCCACCCTCGAAAGTGCCAGGAGGGCTAGAACGGCTTGGAAACTACTCGACCGCGGTGAATACAGAAAATAGACCGCACGACTAACTACGTCTATCCAGAAACTGTTTCGGATACTGTTGGATCGCAGACGCGCCCAACAACTCGTCAGGTGAGCGCGGGATAGGGATAGCGTGCCTCTCAAGCGGCTTCTTTCCGGCGCTGCTTGAATGCTGCTCGCCCCCGCCACCTGAACTCTGGCGTTAGGGGCTTTGTGCCATAGCAGCCGGAAGGGATACCCAACTGACTCGACAAATTGGCGAGCATCTGGTCGTAGCGAAGCTCGGGCGCCTCGGATACATCGCCGCCCCATTCGCTGGAAATGTTCCCACATTTGATCTATTGGCAGCTGACATGCACGGCTACGCCATACCAATTCAAGTCAAGGCGATCGATGGACCTTCGTGGCAGTTTAAAGCAACCGATTTTCTCGAAATCGAGATAATTGAGGACACACAGCATGTGAGGGGCGAGAAAGAACTTCTAAACCCAGACCTAATATGCGTCTTCGTCTTTCTCGACCAAGACGGAAAAAATGATGCGTTCTACATCTTCCAACTCCGAGATCTACAAGCGCATTTTTTCAAGCACTATAAGGGTGGCCGCAGACCAAGGAATCCCAGTTCCATGCATTGTGCCGTGTGGCCCAAGAACCTGGAACAGTTCAAAGATAATTGGGCACTGATTGATGCACAGTTCGCGAGTAAACATGGCCGCCCCTAACACGTCATCGTTCCTACTCGTTTACCGATATGCATACCATGCGCGACATATACTCCTCAGCAAAGAAATTTCTCATCAAGCAGATTCCATCTGCTGATGCAAAGAACATACTTGAAAGCTACTTGACCTTACCCGACAAGAGTAACGATCCGGAGTCATTGGATGAACTCTTCCGGCGACTGCTTGATTCAGCTCAAAACGCCAACATGAAAGCTGGCGTCGTAGGTGGGTCAATTAATGGAATCAATAATCTTGGCAAGGCCCTATTTGGGTTTAACCCGGTCAAGGTTGGAACGAAATACCACGGTGACCCAGACGGACTTCTCGAACATATTGTGAAAACACTAAAACCTCGAGGGCAAATCCGAACAGCCCCTCGTAGCATTTGGCCGAAATATTGCAGGACAATAATTTCCTCCGCTGCGTTCTTTGGGCAATTTAGTTGCGGTCAGGACTTCTATGACTGGGCCAATCATCTTTACCAAGACCAAAGATCGATGGCGGCACTGCCAATGATTCTTGCTGCCGAAATAGAAGGAATAGGCTACCCACTCGCCTGCGATTTTCTCAAGGACCTTGGGTTTGTGAATTACGGAAAACCAGATGTGCACGTAATTGAAATATTTGTTGGTATCGGTCTATGTGAACGGGGCGCGAGCGCTTACCACGTGCAAAAGGTCATCTCCCGGATCGCAAGTGAAGCAGGTGTTTCTTCTTATAACGTTGACAAGTTGTTTTGGCTCATCGGAAGTGGCAAGTTCTATCAACACCCTGAGCTCGGTAACAACGGGCTAATCGGCAGGAAGAAAGAGCAATTCATCGCTGAATACAATGCATAAACGGCGTTGCAGGTGAGCCGCGGTAGCGCGTCTCGCAACTTGAAAGAATAGAATCCAGCTCGTGTGCCGCCGCGAGGCCACCTGAACTCGCACCTTGCGCTGACGAACGAGGAGAACTGCTGTATTCGTTTAGCGGGTCGTTACGTCGCCAACTGACGGTGGCTTGAGCGCGCCGGCGCGCGACGCGTGACGACGGGATCGCGGAGATCGAATGCAACCCACTAGCCCGTGTTGCGTCAGGAACGGGTCCGGCGGAATTCTTCAAACATCCGGAGAGACTACGATGAGAAATGCATTCATTGTGAGCACGGCACTGTTGATCGGCATGCTGCTGACCGGCTGCAGCGCTCAAGGGCAGAAAGCCCGAGCGGCGGATAGCACGCTGGAGTTGCGCCCGGTGATCGTGCAAGGCGCGATGGACCTGGAGGTGAAGAAATTTGCGAGCCGTTTGGAAAACGTGCGTCTCGAGAAGGTAAGCGGCTGGACATTCTGGGTCGGCACGCTGGACGGCTACCCGGTGATCGTTTCCAAAACCATGAAGGGCGTGTCCAACTCAGCAGCGGCCACGGCGATTGCGGCGGAGCGCTATCATCCGGTGGCGATCGTCAATCAGGGCACCGCCGGTGGTCATGACCAGCAGTTACATGTTTACGACATCGTGCTGGGCCGGTACTCCGTCAATCTGGGAGCGTTCAAAACCGCCTACCGTAAGCCTGGGGAGGGCAGCGATCTGCTGGGATGGAAACCGCTGGATCTGTTGGCTACGGAAGGCAGCGCCGGAAACGATCCGAACGCGCAGACCATGCGACGATTCCAAGGCGACGAGCAACTGCTGGCTGCCGCCCAGAGCGTGAAGCATCTGTACCGCAAAGGCCGAGTCGTGCAAGGTGTAATTGGGTCCAGCGAGGTCTGGAATAGTGAGCTTGATCGCATCCAACGGTTCCACAGTCAGTACGGCACCACGGTCGAGGAAATGGAAACGGCTTCAGCGGCGCAGATTGCCGGCTTCTTCCAGATTCCGTTCCTCGGTATTCGGGTGTTGTCCAACAACATCACCAACGGCGGAACGTATACGGCCAAAACCGGTGAAGCTTGTCAGGAATACGTCTACGACGTGGTGAAAGCCTACATCGGCGCCACGCTGAAGCGATCCTCTCTTCATGAGTGATCGAGCGCAGACTGAAACGTTGCGCCGGCGTCCAATTCGGGGTTCGGTAGCAAGTCCTTTGTAGAATGAATCCGCAGCCTTGGCTCGAACTAATATGAAAAGAACTATCACTCAGAGGTTTCGGCATCTCTCGCTAATCACCTTGCTCTTGTTGGGCGCAGTATTTTCAGTCTGCGCTCAACCTCAACCAATAAGGGATCTGAAGCCGACAGTAATTTTGGTTTCGCTCGATGGGTTTCGTTATGATTATCTGGCGAAGTACAAGCCTGAGAACCTTGAGATGCTGGCGCGGACGGGCGTTCGGGCCAAATGGCTCATCCCCTCTTTTCCGACCAAGACTTTTCCTAACCACTACACCATTGCCACCGGGCTCTATCCGCAGAATCACGGCATAGTCGAGAACAACATCTACGACCCGGAATTCAAAGCAGTCTTCACTTTGAGCAAACGAGAGGAGGTGCAGAACACGCGTTGGTGGCTGGGCGAGCCGATTTGGGTAACGGCCGAAAAACAAGGACAAAGGGCAGCCTCGTTTTTCTTTCCCGGCACTGAGACGGAGATCGCCAGCAAGCGCCCGACGTATTGGAAAACCTACGACGGCAAGATCCCGAATGAGGAGCGAGTCAACACCATTTTGTCCTGGCTCGATTTACCACTTACGGAGCGTCCCACCCTTTTGACTTTGTATTTCAGCGACGTTGACGACGCCGGACATGCCTTTAGTCCTGATTCGGTCGAGACTAAGGATGCTGTTATCGAAGTCGATGGCGAAATCGGCAGATTGATTAAAGGGCTGGCAGCGCGAAACGTTTTCCAGCAAGTCAATTTAATAATCGTTTCCGATCACGGCATGGCGACGGTTAGACCAGGTAGTGTTATTCTGCTGGACGAGCTTTTCGACACTAACCTGGCGGAGCGAATCTTGTGGACGCCCGAAATCGTCAGCATTTTTCCGCGACCAGGAAAAGAAGGAGAAATCTACTCGGTCTTGAAGACTAAACTTCCGCCGCAAGCGAAGGTGTATCGCAAAGCGGAAATACCCGAACGCCTTCATTATCGTAACAGTCCGCGTATTGCGCCGCTGATCGTTTTGCCTGACGAAGGTTGGGCATTGATAAATCGCCAACGATTGGACGAGATGAAAAAGAAAGGTGATTTGCAAAGATTGAGAGGCGGACACGGCTATGATAACCAGCTTGAATCAATGCGGGCAATTTTCATCGCGCACGGCAAAGCCTTCAAGGAGGGGAAAGTTGTTGAGCCATTTGAAAACATTCACATCTATAACATCATGACGCAAATTCTTGGCTTAACGCCTGCGAAAAACGATGGGAGTTTCGCCGTAGCAAGAAACGTATTAAGGTAATAAAGAGGAGCAGGAATGACGGAATCAAATGACGAAAGGCCGATGGGAAACAGATGACCTCGCCTTTATATGTAAGCTCAAGTTCGCGCGAGCAATCTCTGGGAGAGGAAATTGCGAACAGCGTTAGCCACGGCTTAGGCTTGGTAGCTACGCTTGTCGCGGCGCCTGTTCTACTGATTGCTGCTTTCCGCCACGGCGATGCGTGGAGCGTCATCGGCGCCAGTGTATTCTCCGCGAGCATGTTGCTCTTATACGTCGCCTCCACGCTCTATCACGCTCTACCTCAGAACAAGGCGAAGGATATCTTTCGCCTGCTCGATCACTCGGCGGTATTTCTGCTCATCGCCGGCACCTATACGCCGTTTACTCTGGGCGTGCTCCGTGGTCCATGGGGTTGGACGCTCCTCGTTTTGGTGTGGACTCTCGCCATTGCCGGAGTGACGATGAAGGCGCTGATTGGTACGCGACACCCCTGGATTTCAATGGTGCTGTACCTGGGAATGGGTTGGCTGGCTTTAGTGGCAGTGAAACCAATCTGGCTGCACGTGCCGCTTGCGGGTATCGTCTGGGTGATCGCCGGCGGTCTGGCGTATACGGCCGGGCTGGCTTTCTTCTCGGCCCACCGCGTGCGCTACAGTCATTTCGTTTGGCACATCTTTGTAATGGTGGGTACGACTTGCCACTTCGTCGCGGCGCTGTGGTATTCCCGCTGAAGTCCGACATGCTCAAACCCATAATTCTCCTCCTCCTGATCGTTTCTCTCTCGGCGCCGATCTGCTTCGCTCAACGCCAGCGCGTCAACAAACAACAGCTCGCGGCGCAGGTACGATTAGAGTTCTTGCACGCGTGGAATGGATACAAGAAATACGCCTGGGCACATGATGACCTACGGCCATTGAGCAAGAGCTATCACGATTGGTATGCCGAACCGCTTTTGATGACGCCGGTTGATGCCCTCGACACGATGATCATCATGGGCTTCAAGGATGAAGCTGCAAGCACCCGCGAATACATCGCCAGGAATCTCTCGTTCGACAAAGATATCAGTGTCCAGAACTTCGAAATCACGATTCGACTTTTGGGTGGTCTGCTTTCCAACTATCAACTCACTGGCGATAGACGGCTGCTCGCGCTGGCAGAGGACTTGGGAAACAGACTATTGCCCGTCTTTGATTCAGCAACAGGTTTGCCATACCGATTCGTCAACCTAAAAACAGGGAAGGTTCGCGGCGCCGAAACCAATCCGGCCGAAGCTGGAACGTTGCTGATCGAGTTCGGCACACTCAGCAAACTCACGCACAAGCGCGTCTTCTATGACAAAGCCAAGCGCGCGCTCGTTGAAATCTACAAACGCCGCTCCTCGATCGGGCTGGTCGGGACGTGGATTAATGTTGAGACCGGCAAGTGGACCAACACTGACAGTCACATCAGCGGCGCGATCGATAGTTATTACGAATACCTTTTGAAGTGCTGGTTGTTGTTTGGCGATGAAGACTGTCATCGCATGTGGCTCGACAGCATTGCGGCAATCAATAAATATCTGGCGCAACCGGTCCTTCATGATTTGATGTATGCGAGCGGTAACAGCGGTGCGCAAGTGAAAGAGCCTGAACTCTGGTACTGCCACGCCGATATGAACACTGGCAAACGAACGGCAACAATTTACGGCGCGCTGGATGCTTTCTTCCCGGCAGTCCTGGCTTTATCAGGCGACCTCAATCGCGCCGAACGGTTGCAGGCTTCCTCTTTCAAGATGTGGTCACTGTACGGAATCGAACCCGAAGAATTGGACTACAACTCGATGCAAGTTGTCTCGCCCGGTTATCCATTGCGACCTGAGATTGTCGAGTCGACTTATCATCTCTATCACTACACAAGAGATCCCAAGTACCTGCGCATGGGCCAGACGATGTTCGGCGACTTCGTGAAGTACTGCATGACCGACGCAGGATACGCCGCTCTGAAAAGTGTCGTGACAAAAGAAAAATCCGATTCAATGCAAAGCTTCCTTTTCGCCGAGACGTTCAAATACTTCTATCTTTTGTTTGCTCCCCCAAAAACCCTGGACTTCGATAAAGTGGTCTTCAACACCGAGGCGCATCCGATCCGAAAAACCTGGTAGTGCCGCGGATCGTAATCGAGAGCTGTTATCGCTGCCCTCAACGCCTCCGACGGCGGCCTCATTGTCGAAATCGAACTGTCGCTGTGCTAACCAAAACAAGCAACATCCGCACTTGGTGAAGAAGTCTCTTCTTAACCATGTGATGCGTAACACCGCGAATCGCGGTATTATCGAGCAGTCTTGATAGATACTTAATATTGAGAAGTTCGATTACGCATAACGCTTCATCGGACCCGAGCGCGGGCAGCAAGTTCTTTAACTTGTGCTTTGGATTCGACGTTGTTGATAATCGCCGCGCCCGGTCCACTCGGACGTTGGGCGGCGTAAGCAGCCCGTCATACAATCGTTGAGATATTCCACTGCTTGCGAAAGAAACGAATGCTGATGAATAGGAGGATCTTCCGTGCTTCCCAACACGCTGAAAGCAAGGACACCAGAGGAAATTAAAGAGGCTGTAGTCATTCCCATTATTCCTTTTAAGGAGCAGCCTTATAGCACCGATGAAATCATCTTTCCGTGGAAAGAGTTCGTCGGGCTATCCGCCAGTAGAATCCAAGTGTACAAAGATGACTTCGAAGTCTTCCAGCAGTGGGATCCCTGGTTTATCCATCTCGGAATCTTCGGGTGTCTGGGGACCTGTCTGCTGGCGCCATTCGTGCGCAGGACTCAAGGCTTGCGGCACCTGAAGGCAGAAATCTTGCAGCTTGAGTTCGGGCCACTTAGACAGGCGAAGCTGACTCAGCTCGTGAAACGAAAGCCCGAACCCGTCTGTCGTCTCTATGTCAGGACGACGTTCGATCCGAGCGTGGTGGCGCCAACGCAGGGCGAGAAAGTGATCAAGTACGTTTTTTGGCTCGGGGAGATTGGGAAAGGCACTGAAGAAACAAGGAAGCGGCTTGATGGCTTGGTTGTGCCAGAGCTGCAGAGCCATGTCGAGCAATAAACCAACACGATATCTGCAAGAAGTTGCTTTGCGCTCAATTGCGCGTTACCAGAGAAGCGCGCTTCGCCAGAATCTGATGCGCAGTCCGGAGCCGGTGTGCAAGTTTGAGGTCAGTTGCTCTGTATATGCCACTCGCGTAATTGTTATGCGGGGGTTCGTCGGTGGAGGAGCGCTCACAGTCTTGCGACTTCTGGTCTGTGCCTTCTCCCCTCGAGGTGTTCGCTGGCCCGGCTGGTTGCAATCAGGCAGTTGATAATTCTGAGGAGAATCAGGATAAGGAGGCAACAAATATGCAAACAGAAGGCGCCATGTTCAAAACAATAGTTGGAGTTGGCGTCGTGATCTTTCGCATATGTGTATATGCAAGTCAATACCCTCTGCAGTCGTCAACTGAGATTATTATGGTGAACGTGATTCCCCTGATCGTTGGCATCTGGTTGCTCCAGGCGCTCTCGTCGCGAACCAGCAAGATAGTTTGTGGCGGGTTCATCGTGGCGTTGATCGCAGTCCTCACCGGGCTGGAGCTTCAATCTAGTGGGCGGGAGAATGAAAAGCTGCAAGCCTTGCAAGCCTCGCGAGAAGCCGGGCGAGCAGATTATCTCCAAGAGCAAAAACGAATCGAACAGATAAAGGCGAATCTGCGGAGTGATGATTA
This sequence comes from Pyrinomonadaceae bacterium, assembly GCA_041499185.1. Lineage (GTDB taxonomy): Bacteria > Acidobacteriota > Blastocatellia > Pyrinomonadales > Pyrinomonadaceae > JAOAPY01. The sequence goes on from JBGQJU010000017.1 coordinate 61,442, forward strand.
CTCCGTGCGCCGTGAGGCTGTAGTCGAACTGTTGAAAGAAGCAAAAACTGACAATTGGCAGGACCACTACAGTCGACCGCGGCCCGGACACGCGGGAGAAATACTAAAAGAAGATCCTCAAGCCGCAGAAGCATTGATTGCCGTACTAAAGAACGATAAGGACAATTCCCTTCGCCAGGATGCCGCAATCGCTTTGGGAATCATCTTCGGGTCGGTAGATTCTTCTCCGCGAACCTCCAAGAACCCGCGCGCGGTAGATGCTCTGCTTATGGCGCTGAAGGAAGACCCCGACAGGGGCGTCCGTGGGAGTGCCTTGAAGGCTTTAGAAGAAATAAAAGACCCACGTGGGCTTGAGATCGCCGAAAAGAGCGAAACGGCGCGTGAAGAGAGGCGCGCCCAGGAATGGGAGAGTCGCCGAGAAAAAGAGCGGGAGAGGGCTTTGCCGTTTCTGTGTAAATGCATCATTAGCCAGCGATCCCCGCTCACCGGAGAGGTTACCGAGCGGGTATTCTTTAAGAAAAAGGTTGCATCAGATGAGGAATGCAGGCAGCTCTGCCCGGGAAACCGATACGACTCAAGATGATCAAACTGCGATTATGATTTGAACTGAGACTCAAGTTGGGCCATCGTGACGAGCATCAGCCGGGATGAACAAGGGCAAGAAAACCGATGCCACGACGTACTAAGGTAATATTCATGTGGGAATGTCCAAACGCGGGGCGGCTGGCGCATTAGCAATGTCGTGCAGTGCGCAAATAGAAATAAGATTGGCTGTCCGAAGCGACGCCTCCTCAATCTCGTCCCTTCTATCCGAGTCGTTCATGGACTACAAATCTCTTTACACTGATGGCGGATTCGCGGCCACCACACCCACGAGTGAACAGATAGTCGATCGTATCGCCGAAGGACCGGTTTGGGTTGCTCTGCACAAAGACCAAATTGTGGGAACTGTATCAGTCGTTCCCAAAGGCGAGGCGCTGTACATTCGCGGCATGGCAGTTCTTGCCGCGGGAAGAGGACAAGGAATCGGCGCTTTGCTTTTGTCGCATATCGAGAAGTTTGCTGCGGCGAATGGGCACCAGCGATTGTTTCTGAGCACGACGCCTTTCTTAACGCACGCAATTCGGCTCTACGAGCGTTTTGGCTTCCGGCGCAGTGATGAAGGCCCCTCATGATTTGTTTGGGACGCCTCTGTTTACGATGACTAAGACTTTAGCCCAGTGACGCTTTTGATATCTTGAGGACTGCTTACGACGAAACTAAAACAAACAGTCACATGTCAAAGAACAAGCGGGTTAAGCAAGATCGGACCCCAAGCGCCCCGGCGCCATAGTATCAGCGTGTGCTCTCTAGCTCTTGACAGCGACTCATGCTTCATAGACGCGTCCTTTGCGGAGGGGCGTCCGGTTCGCATTCGCTGGGCAAAAACGCAAATACAAATTGTTGGTGAGGAGCCCGTTTCAGATACTTGACAGCCGTTGCTGGCAATCCTAGTATAAGACCGCTTAAGACCTCGAAGCTAACTCGCTATTTGCGCAGTTAGACTTACCGGAACTTCTACTCGGAGTACGCCATGACAAATCCTCTAACTGAAGCTCTGCACTCAGTATTTGGTCCTATAGCAAAGCAAAGCGCCAAGTGGCCGGCCCCACTTGCATATGGCTTTCCCGCGATAGTGGCGGTTTTGCTGATAGCTGCGCTTGGACTGGTTGTTACTCCCGGCCTCCTTGTCCTTTTTGCCTTAGTGATCCTAGCGCCTTTAATTGGTTTCATAATGGTAGAACGAAACACCAGAGAGGGCGCGATAGAACCCGACGCGACCATCGACGTCCCAGGATCAAAGACTACCGTTGACCGAACTATACATTGCAGCGGTTTTGCTTTCGGTATTCCGAGGGACAAACATGTTTGGTTGGCGGTCGAAGCGATGGGTTTTATCTGGCCCAAAGAACGCGAAGTGTCCGTACGAGCAAGGCGCTGGAATCACACGATATTTGAAGACGGCGCAGCCGAAGAATTCTCGGTGGTTCTGTTGGTCGCGGATCTTGACGGACACAACTTCATTCGAGCTTGGTTGGAAGAAGGCAAAGCACAAGGCGAATATGCCGAAATAAGAGGCATTCCAGGAGCCGATCGCCTGGCCAGAGTTGAGAACTTGCGGCTCAACCCTTGATCGCGCTGGCGGCACGGTTTCTCCAATCACCCCCCGCACCGATCTTTCGTGGCTTCGTCTATGCAGCACTCAAACTGGCAGCACTCAAACTGTTGGAAGCGAACGAAAAGAAACTTCTTTCATTTCAATCGATGGAATCCATTTGATGAACTCGACAACACAAATGGCAAAGGCAACTATGGCCGCGGACCCACCTCGCTTGAAGCGAGGTGTAAGAGACTTGCTCGCTCGAAAGAACAGCTAGGACCACAAGTAGTGGTTCAGAGGCAGCGCGTTGACTGGGATCTTTCCTCTGCTATTGATCGTCGTCTGTCGCAGTTTGCGTCCGCGCCTGTCGATCCCCTCGCCCAACGCCAAGACTGTCATAGTTGAGCGCGGCATTGAAGAGCAGAAAGAAGCTGCCCTGCGTTTGGTGCCGCCACATCGGATTGGTCGCGAACATCACCACGTGACCTCGTCCAACTGGAACGTCGACTATCGCCGGTTTGTTTGCGAGATCCGCTCCCCCTGCCAGCATTCCGCTCACCAGCAAATTCTTCTCATCGGCAACAAAGCGCATGACCACACGTGGCCGAAACTGAGGCGGTGTGAAAAACGGGCTTGCGCGTTGCTCGTTAGTGATCTGTTCTTCGCCGGGTCTGCCTGGTGGCCGGCTGGGCATACCGCGTGGCATTGCCTGGACAACGTCAGGATCGGTTAGCGTACCGCGACCCGAGGGCCGCGAACCTGCCGGGCCTCCACCACCTTCGCCACCGCCACCGCCGAATCCACCGCCGCCACCGCCGCCTGCGGCCACCTGAAACAGGGGCGCCTGATTGAAATAGATCGGGAGCGATTCGGCATAGCCATAAGCAATCGGACTCTTGCGATCTGCGAAATTAGCGTTGTAGATCGATCCGCGCGCTTGCAGTCGATCGGATTGCTGAATTGCCACGCCGCTGGTGATGCCGTAATCGATCGGTATCTGCGAGGTGCCGGCGATCGTAACAAACAGCCCGCCGTCTTCAATGAATCTCTGCAAGTGCGCCACGCCGCTCACTTCCATGCCGCCGCGCATATCGTCTGTCTGGTCAGGCGACTGCCCCATGTTCGGCGTCAAGTCGGAACCTTTCCAAGGGATCGGATCGCCGCGCTTGGGCATTCCGTTGACGATCGATTGGGCCGAGCCGCCGACGGGTGGAAAAATGATCACATCATACTTCTCGCGCAGGTTTGGCGTGTCGCGGATGACGTGATCGGAGATGTAAGCGTAAGGAATCTGCAAGCGATCAAACGCAATGCGAAACCAGCCGTCGTTCTGCGTATTGGTCCAGGTGTGAAGGATGGCGATGCGCGGAACCGACAGCGCGTGCGTCTTGACTTCGGGCAGTTTGTCTATTGCCTGCGCTGTGACGCCAAGCTCAGTCACTGCCGCATCCAGCCGCTGTTTGAGATCCGTCGCGTTGCCATCGGTCTTGATGATGAACGAGCCCGCATTGAACTGCTGATCGGCGAGCTTGAAAGTGTCCTCAGCCGTGCTCATCTTCACGTCTTTCAGTCGGAACCGCAGTGTTGCCAGCGTGTTGTCGGTGTTGTGATTGATCACATAAGCGACCGGCGAAGCGGAGCCGACAATCTTACCGCGCACTTTAGCGTCGCCGGTAAGCAGAGTCATCGGCGCATCCAGAATGCTCTTTTCAGTCACACGCACCGTTTTGACGTTGCGCATCGCGCCCATGGTCCAGCCAGTATCATCGTAAGGTCGCGGATCGCTGACGTTGTAATACTGCGTGTCGAGCAACATGTCGGCCATGCGCGAATAGGGCTGGTCCATGCGAATAACGTAGGAGCCGGCCGGAAACTTCTGATCCTTGACTGTGATTTCTTTGTTCGCGGTATGCACTTCGATGCCTCTCAACCGCAGCAAATTAACCATGTCCGCGGCTTCGACGGGTCGCGGCGTGTCACCCGGAATGACGTAAGCCACCGGACCTTCGTTCGACGCTTTGGCCACAGCGCGTTTGCTTTTGAGATAAAAGTTATTGAGAAAACGATCCTTGTCCTTCGCCACGAAATTCATCGCGAACAGAATCGCCGATTGTTGCATGTTGACGTTGTTTCGCATCGACCAGTTGATGCGCGACATCGGCGGATTGGGCCGATACCACAAACGTTGTGTGTCGGCAGGCGGCAAGGTGCGTTCGCGCGTGTCCGCACCACCGTTGCCAAACGTCTCGTAGAAACGGCCGATCGCATTGTGGCCCGTCGCGATGTACAGCATGTAGTTCGGCGCCCAGCCATCATAGAATCCGTGCGTCCACACGCCCGGCACACCGCGTTTCGTCATCTCTTCGATTTCGTGATAGGCGAGCAACTGAAACTCGTCGAGCGCGAGCGGATCGAGCCAGGCATTGTACGGTCCTGTCCCAGTCATCGTGTACAGGTAAGGCACCGATTCGTGCAGGTCATGCAGTACTTGCGGATGATACTCAAGAAAGGTTTTCATCTGATTACGCGTGAGCGCCAACGCCATGCCCAGCCCGTCGCGATTGTTATCGTGGGCGACGTATTTGCCCCAGTAGAGCAAAGGCGGCGAGGCTTTGCCCGGGTTGGCCTTGCGATAGTTGTACAGGTCAACCATGCGATCGCGACCGTCGACTTCAAGCGCGGGCGTGATCATGACTATGACGTTCTTGCGAATGGCTTCGATGAATGGCGAGTCTTCGACAGCCAGACGGTAGGCGAGTTCCATCAACATTTCAGGCGAGCCGGTCTCCGGTGAATGGATCGAGCCTGACGCCCAGTAAAACGGTTTGGCTTCGCTGATCAACGTTTGGGCCTCTGCATCATTGGTGTGCCGCGGGTCCGCGAGCCTCGCAGTGATCTCTTTGTAACGATCGAGCTTCGCCAAATTCGCCTCGTCGCTAACCAACACCAGCATCTGCTCTCTGCCCTCTTCAGATCGCTCGGGCGCCATGAAGACGCGCACGCGCGGCGTTGCTCTCTCCAACTCGCGATAATAGCGATACATATCTTTCGTGTAAGTGAGTTTGTTCGGCGTGCCGATAGAGTAGCCTAAGACCTTCTCTGGCGACGGCACTTTGTCAGACGCGGGCAAGTGATCGACGAGTTCCGTAAGAAAGAATTTCTCCGTCGTGTTCTTTTTGATCTCAGCCGAATACGACTCGTCGATGCGCGAGGACGAGACGGTCGTGGCGTCTATGTTTCCCCGCGACGCTGATTCACGACCGGTAGCGTTTGCGCGCGAAGAAGCTGCGGAG
>JBGQJU010000018.1:0-65353 GCA_041499185.1 Pyrinomonadaceae bacterium
CTCTGAGCGCGGCGTGTTCAAGACCACGGACGGCGGGCAGACGTGGCACAAAGTTTTGTTCGTCTCAGACATTGTGGGCGCCATGGACGTCGAGCTGCAGCCGGGCAATCCGAATGTTGTGTACGCGTGGATGTCGCATCTCGAGCGCAAGCCGTGGACGATCATCAGCGGGTCGCGTGAAGGCGGCTTCTACAAAAGCACTGACGGTGGCGAGCACTTCACGCAGATCACGAGCGGTCTGCCGAACGACTTGATTGGCAAAGCGAACCTCGCGGTCACGGCGGCAAAACCTAATCGCCTCTACTCCCTTATCGAGGCTAAGCCAGGCGGCGGACTCTACCGTTCGGACGATGCGGGACAGACGTGGACGCTCATCAATTCACAAGGAGCGTTGATTCAGCGTCCCTTCTACTACGTTGCGCTTGGCGCTGACCCGACGAACGCCGACGTGGTCTACGCGGGCGCTGAAGGATTCTTCAAGTCCACCGATGGCGGCAAGACCTTCACGAGTTTTCGGACGCCGCACGGCGACAATCACGACATCTGGATCAATCCAAAAGACGGAAACATCATGATCCAGTCGAACGACGGCGGGGCCAACGTCTCGACCGATGGCGGACGCACGTGGTCCACGCAGATGAATCAGCCAACCGCTGAGATCTATGGCGTCTGGGTGGACAACCAGTTCCCATACAAACTCTACGGCGCTCAGCAGGACAACACGACGATCATCATCTCGAGTCAGCCTGACGCGGCCGGCCGCGAGGAGTGGAGAACCGGGCCTGGTTGCGAGACTGGGCCGATTATGCCGTACCCCAAAGACCCGACTATCGTCTACGGATCGTGCAAAGGGCAGTACGGCGTCATGAACCTCAAAACGGGACAGGAAAAGAATTACTGGATCGGCGCGCAGTCGCTGTACGGAAATCCCGCGAGCGATCTGATCTACCGCATGCAAAGAGTCTCGCCAATGGCCACATCGCCGCACGACCCTGATGTTCTTTACTACGGATCTCAGTACCTGCACCGCACGCGAGACAAAGGCATGACCTGGGAAAAGATCTCACCCGATCTCACCGCGAAGCCCGCGTGCTGCCAGGGCGCCAGCGGCGAGCCGATCACCCGCGACGTCACGGGCGAAGAGTTCTACAGCACGCTCTACGCGATTGCAGAATCGCCGCTCGAGAAGGGTGTGATCTGGGTGGGCTCAAACGACGGACCCTTCCACGTCACGCGCAACAACGGCAAGACCTGGACCGAGGTGACGCCAAAAGATCTTCCTTCAGGAGGCCGCGTGCAATACATCGAGCCATCGCCGCATCGGAAGGGATCGGCTTACTACGCCGTGTACCGTTGGCTCCTCGGAGATTACCAACCGTACATCTATCGGACCGACGATTACGGGAAGACCTGGACGCGACTAACAGATGGAAAGAACGGCATCCCCGCCGATTGGCCCACGCGCGTCGTCCGCGAGGATCCGGATCGCGAAGGATTGCTCTACGCCGGAACGGAATTCGGAATGTTCATCTCGTTCGACAATGGCGCGCACTGGCAGTCGTTTCAGTTGAACCTGCCGAACGTGCCGGTAACGGACATCAAGATCCACCACAAGGCTCTGGTAGTCTCGACGCAGGGGCGCGCTTTTTGGATCCTGGACAACATTAGCTCGCTCCATCAGCTCACGCCGCAACTTTCGACCTCCGAAGTGCACCTTTTCAAACCCCGCGACGGCTATCGCACGCGAGTTGGTCCGAATAATCTTGGACCAACCATTGAATACTACTTGCCGGCGGCAGCCACGAGCCCGGTGGTGATCGAGATCCTTGATGCAAAAGGAGCGCTGATCAACTCTTACAACAGCGATGCGCCTGCGGCAGCCAGTGGGCGAGGCGGTCGCGGCGGTGGTGGCGCGGGTGCAGGTGCGGCGGGCGGAGGTGCTGAGCCCCAACAGGAAAATCCCGACGTGCCCACCGGACGACGCTTTGGCGGCCCACCTCCACGCGTGACAAAGGTTGCAGGACTCAATCGCTTTGTCTGGGATGTGCGACATCAGGCAGGTGTTATAGTTCCGCCGGGACAGTATCAAGCGCGTCTCAAGTTCGGCGCCACGACGTTGACCGAAGCCTTCGATGTGCGCATCGATCCGCGCGTCGCCGAGGATGGCGTTACAGTCGCGGACCTGCAGGAGCAGTACGAGCACAACCTGCGCATGCGGGAACTCGTGAACAGCGCCAACCAAATAGCCGCCAGAGTTCGGGAAGCTCAGACGAAACTGCGCACTGCGTCAGCAACGGACGGCGATACGGCGAATCGTGTGAATGTTATTGCCGCGAAACTTTTCACGGAACCGATACGCTATAGCAAGCCCGGGCTTCAGGCGCACATCACTTATCTGGCCGGGATGACCGCCAACGTCGATCAGAGGATCGGGCGCGATGCTGTAGAACGGTATGAAGTGCTGCGCAAAGAGCTTGACGCAATTCGCGCGGAGCTTGACCGCATCCTCGGCCCGGCGCAACCGACCGCGACGGGCAACGGGCCAATCCGTTAAGGCATTGCCTCACATGACCATGAACAGAATGCTACTGCATATGAAAAACAAGAACCTTCTGAAGCTTGCGATTCTCTTGACAAGCTTCGTTGCAACCGTCACGGGCGTCGCTCAACAACGCGGGGATGCGCCTCGCGCGTTCACCGCTGCCGACTACGCGCGCGCCGAGAAATTAATGGGTTACAACACGACGCCGCTGGTGTTTCGCTCCGGCGTGCGCCCGACCTGGTTGCCGGACGAGCGCTTCTGGTATCGGATCACGACGGCGGAAGGCAGCGAGTTCGTGCTTGTCGATCCCGCGAAAGGAACTCGCGGGCCAGCTTTCGATCAAGTGAAGCTCGCGGCAGCCCTTTCCGCCGCGGCTGGCACAACTTACGACGCGCACCATCTGCCATTCACGGAGTTTGACTTCTCAGCGGACGGGCAGACGATAAGTTTCAGTGTGCGCGCGCGCCGCTGGAAGTGCGATCTGCAGGCGAACCAGTGCAGCGCCGAAGGTAACTCGCAAGCGGGCGGACAACCTGTTGGAGGCCGCGGCGGCGCTGGCGCCCGCATCGACGCACCGTCGCCGGACAAGAAACGCACAGCCTTTATCCGCGACTTCAATCTCTGGGTTCGTGACGTCGCGACGGGCAAGGAGACGCAACTAACCACTGACGGCGTGAAAGACTTTGGCTACGCGACCGATAATGCCGGATGGATTCACAGCGACCGTGCGGTTTTAGTCTGGTCACCGGATTCGAAAAAGATCGCCACCTTCCAACAAGACCAGCGCGGTGTGGGCGAGATGTACCTGGTGGAGACCAGGGTGGGCCATCCCAAACTGCAAGCGTGGAAGTACCCGCTTCCCGGCGATGACGTGGTCACAACAATCCAACGAGTGATAATCGTGGTAGATGGACCACGGGTGATCAGGCTACAAACGCCGGCCGATCAGCACCGCTCGACACTCTGCGACGATCTCGTATGCCGTGGCAGTGAGTGGGCCGACGTGGAGTGGAGCAGTGATGGTACGCAGCTCGCATTTGTTTCGACGTCGCGCGATCATAAGCACGCGCAGCTTCGCATTGCGGAGACTACAACGGGCGCGGTTCGTGATGTGCTCGAAGAAAAAGCGGCGACGCAGTACGAGTCGGGCCAGGGTCGAGTCAACTGGCATTACTTGCCGGCTTCGAACGAAGTGATTTGGTTTTCCGAGCGCGAGAATTGGGGGCATCTCTATCTCTACGATTCAGCGACCGGCCGGCTGAAGAATCAGATCACGAGCGGCGAATGGGCGGTGACCCAGTTGCTGCGAGTCGACGAGAAGAATCGGGTGCTCTACTTTCTTGCTGGAGGCCGCGAGCAGGGCCGCGATCCTTATTTCAGTCATCTGTACCGCGTCGGGTTCGACGGCAAGAATCTTGCGCTGCTAACCCCGGAGGATGCAAACCACGAGATTGCGCTGTCGCCTTCAGGACGCTTCTTCGTCGATAACTACTCGAAACCCGACGTCCCTTCAGTTACCGTTCTGCGTGATGCGGAGGGGAAACTAATTGCCACGATTGAGAAGACGGACATCTCTCGGCTTCTCGCCGCGGGCTGGAAGCCGCCGGTGCCAATCACCGTCAAAGCGCGCGACGGCGTAACTGATCTCTACGGTTTGATGTTCAAGCCGACGAATCTGGACACAGCGAAGAAGTATCCGATCATTAATCACATCTATCCTGGTCCGCAGGGTGGAAGTGTCGGCAGTCGATCATTCGCGGCCGCGCGCGGCGACACGCAAGCGCTGGCGGAACTCGGGTTTATTGTCGTTGAAATCGATGGGATGGGGAATCCGCTCCGGTCCAAGAAATTCCACGACGCTTATTACGGCAACATGGGTGACAACACGCTGCCCGATCAAGTCGGCGCAATGAAGCAATTAGCCGAGCGTTATTCCTGGATCGATATTGATCGCGCCGGCATCTATGGCCACTCCGGCGGCGGCTATGCGACCGCCGACGCGATGTTTCGGTATCCGGACTTCTTCAAGGTGGGTATTTCTGAGTCAGGGAATCACGACAACCGCGAGTACGAGGACGATTGGGGCGAGAGGTATCAGGGCCTGCTGGCGCGTAAAGCCGACGGCACAACCAATTATGACGACCAGGCAAATCAGAGCCTGGCGAAGAATTTGAAGGGACACTTGCTGCTGGCGCATGGCACGCTGGACGACAATGTGCCGCCGTATAACACGCTGCTGGTCGTGGACGCGCTCGTCAAGGCGAACAAGGACTTCGATCTGCTCATGCTGCCGAACCAGCGCCACGGATATGGTACTGCGGGCAATTACATGACGCGCCGGCGGTGGGATTATTTTGTCCGCTATCTTCTGGGCTCTGAGCCGCCGCCGAACTACGAGCTGCATCCACCAGACGTACGCACTGCACCGGGGCCGTGATGTTCTCAGCTTTGGTCATTCAGATCAGTCGCGCGCTTGGGCCGCTGTTGTCGCGGCCTCCTCACGGGCACGAACAAGCAGACCCGACTCCACCTTGACGCTTAGAGGCATCCATGGCTTGTTCAAAACTGTCAAAAGAACCCTTTAGACAGACCTGATTGCCACGTGCGGCCTTCATCTCGTCCAGGTTGCGTGTGCCAATTTCAATCTTCCCATTGACGCAATAGATCTTGTACTTCTTGTCCTGAGCGAAAGGGTTGTGTGGTTTGGCAGTGGTAAGAGAGCCGCCCACAAGCAAGCCGCCCGCGATGATGAAAGAACATACGAAAGTAATCAAACTGCGACGACGCATGAATTTCTCCTTCCAGGCTTGGCAACGATTCGGGACAGCCCGCTTCTTCACTTCCGGTTATGTCATCTAGTCAGCCTTCAATTAAACCATCAGAGTCAAGCCCTACCGAGATCAAAAGATGGGCTGACCCCGCTCTCTCAGAAACTTTGGTTTTTCAACATTCAAGGCATCAAAAAAACCTTTCTCGATTGCCCCGCGCATAAGAGAATCGTCAAAATCGAAAGTGCATAGATTCGGGTCTGCGGCCGAATCGTCTCCATCAGGTCGGATGGAAAAGATCTCAATCTTTCCTCTTGAACGGGCATCCAGTACTTGTGCCTCATTGAAAAGGTAGTTGAAAGCATCTACCGAATTGTCCAGGAGATTCAGATGCAGGGATGGCTTGGGCTTCGGCGACGCCTCGATCAGGATAATATGTGTTGCTCCCCAGGCTACGGCTGCCTCGATTGGGCTATTGTGTGCGAATCCGCCGTCGATGAGATCAAAACCGCTACTGTCACCGGTCTTATCTGCTGACTGAGATGCATTCAAGTGGCGCGGATTAAACACCGGATAGATCGTAGCGGAGCCGATGACTACGTCCAGCATCTTTGGCGAGAGATCCGCCTCTTGAAACGAACTGAACCGTTTGTCAGAAGGGAAGGTTTTGTCCGGCGGTAGTCTTTGATAAGAACCTTGGCCCTGGTATTGGTAATAGAAGTACCGATCTGGCTCGTCCTCTCCATTCGTCAGCAGCGAGCTGGTAATTACCAAATCACGCTTGAGCAATCCTCCTTGCAAAATTCGCTCGGAAATATCACTTAGCCGGGCATGATCATCTTTGCCTTGCGGCGTGATGTTGGTTCTTAGGTCGGGGTGATGCTGGAGCAATATAGGTAGTTTCTCCGCAAAAACGTGATCGATTCCGTCGGATCTGGAAAGGGAGGTGTCAAAGAACAGCGACCTTCCCAGTTGCAGCGCGAATAGGACGATCAGCGCGTAGACGAATCCAGTGAGGATGGGTTTTCTGTTGGTAAAAAATCGCATATTCCTCTCTGCCAGAGCGCTCGCGTATCCCCTGAGCCTGGATTGCCGCCTCTCTGACGAAAACTGATTCTTGGTTTTTTCTCTTGCTCTTGCGGACCATTCAGCCAAAAGCATCAATGAGCCAATCACCATCAGACAAATCGCAGAAAACATGAGGTTCATGGAGATAGCCATCCAAAAGTGATGCAGCATATGGTGCTTAGAAAGTTGACTCATCCAACTCACCGGAGCTTTCCACAACAATAGAACGGCAACTTCTGCTCCGGCAACCACCGATACTACGATCAGGGCGAACCTGCGCCAATTCGGCTCGTCAAGAGTGACCACGCGAATGGCCAAAACCGTGATGAGAGCTAAGAGGATGAAAACCAGCACGGAGAAAATGTAGGGCATATAGTTCCAGGGTGTTACTTGCGCCATCCCGACAATGAGCTCCACTATTCCGACCACAAGCAGAGTCAACCCAGTGCGATTCCTCCAATTCTCTGTAGGTCTGTCATTAAGCCGAGCTTCGACCAAAATCACTATCGCGATTAGAGGAATCGATGCCCAGAACCTCCAGCTGGTAAACAATATGGCGATCGTTATCCCAGCCAAACAAGCCACGGAAAGCCGGCTGAATTTCTTCCATTCGATCCTATTATCGTCAATTAATCGAAGCGCGAGGATGATAATCAGAGCCTGTCCAAGTCCGACTATCAATCCTAATATCAGCGGCAGTGGTGACCAGGGGCGGAAAAAATCCTGTTGCTTGAAAGACAGCCAGACCTGCGACAACGCATCCTGGCCATCTTCAGTGCGGGTAAGACCCAGGGCCACACTCAGCGCATTGATTGCGCCTCCGGAAGTCCCAACGACGAGTCCAATATCCAGCGGTCTGGTCTTTGGACCCTCGTCTGACGCGTGATTCGTGTTGACCTGCTTATTGCGACTCGCAACTTTATTCAGGGCTTCCTGTTTATTGGAAGAACTGATCAAGTTCTCAATTGCCTTGATTACGCCTATCTGGTAAGCACATTTGGCGCCGCCACCGGAAAGCACTAAGGCGAGGCGCGACCCACCCGGATGGCTGTTCTCATAACTGCGCACTTTGTCAATGATCTGCTGAAGGCCGAAAGGCTGCTGCCGCATTTCGCTGGGTTTCAATTTGAGCGCCTTGACCCACTGCACAATTCCCTCCTTGTAGGCCTTAGTCCAATCCGGAACTTCCACGCATCCGGTTTGTCTTGCTTCTTCCTTGGACACGAACACATCTTTGACGACTTTGGCGAGTTGTTCCTGAGCTTTAACACTGGAACTCATCAGCACAACTTCCTGAGGTATCCAGAGTTCGTCCAAACCCGGAATGGGAATCTTCCGAACCTTGTCACTGACTTTTGGATCATCGCCCACCGCGTCCCAAACGAACGCCACCCTGGTCTTTCCGTTATCGGCTGATTGCGCCAGCGCCCTGATGGTTGCGTCGTGGTCATAGGTCCACTTAACTTCCAACAAGTTCTCGTGCAGTTCAGTAGGCAGGACTCCCAATTTACGAAGCAGATACTCAGGCAGGATACGGCCTGAAGCAGACAGTAGGTGGACAAACAAGAACTCTACATTATGATCCTTTATGCTCTGTCTAAGTTGGGGCCAATCCTTGATTTCGGAATTCTTACTTACCACGCACACTGACTGATACCTGATCTGGTTTTTCGCAACGCGTCGTTCGGGCGCCGCCAGGATATTGTCAGCCGACGTGCGATCCGCAGTCACTGTGCCCACATATAGATCTTCTATTTTTATTTTGCCGTCGCGGCCATCGGACGAGAGTAGCTCCGCCACGGGCCCTGCCGAAAGTATCGCGGCGTCGATGAGTCCGTCCTTATACCACGCCAGGACATCATCGTATGAGCCGACCGCAAGCTCAAAGCTAATCTTGGTTGTTTTTCCCGCCGACGGTTCGTTATACAGATCCGCTAAGTGCGTAAGCTTCTGTTGGTTCTCAGTATAGGTCTTATCGTAGTCACTGTAAGTGATGACGCCTACCCTAATTACAGTCGTTGTTCTTGTATCTTTACTCTGGGAGAGCGAAGGCTGGACCCACAGTAACACTAGAGTGAAAGGAAGGAGCCATGTGAGCTTTGGTCGGAATGTCATTGTGTACCTCGTTGGTTAGCAAATCCACGTGAAGCGGCAGCGTTCTGGGCTTTCTTAAATCAAGGAGCACGTTCCGAGGACCGATATAGCCAAATCATTTTGAACTCATACACCGGCAACCGCTGTGCCACGTCAACTGGGAACCCGACTATGTGTTTTGGCCCAACAATTTGAAGTACGAGCCTGTAGCAGTCCCGGTGTTAAGAGCAGGTGTGCACTGACGAGGACATTGAGATCACGCAAGTGTCCACAATAGTAGCAACCCCGCCTGGAACATTCTCCAAACTAAGCAGACTTCAAGAAACGCTTTTCTCGTAGGGCTGCACCAGGTAAAGGTCGCGACCGGCGTCTTCAACCACAAGCGTGTCCGGGTCGGTTTCATACCGTTCGCGTTGGAAGGTGTGGTAATCAAGAAAGCCCAGCTTCACGCGGCGGCAAGCTTCTTCGCTCACTGCCGAGGCGAGCGTGATGCGATAGCGCGGTAAGACCTGTCCGTCCGCATCGCGCGAACTACCGTAGCTTACATGCGCCAGATGCGCGGCGACGCAGAGGTTGGCACGCAGCTCATCGGACCACTCAACCATTTCGCGAACCTGCTCGAGCGGCGCGTAACCATACTTCTCAATCAAACGGCCGTGGGTCGCGGAGAGCTGATTCAGGTGAGGCGCATAGATGATCAATTCCCCGCCCTCTTGAATAATGCTGCCGAGTTTGTAGCTGGCCTTTCCGCCAACCCACAGCTCATCGTAATGTTTGTCGAGCAGCGCCACCACGCGTTTGTACCTGCGTCCGGTATATTTAATATGCACCTTGGCGCTCACCGCGGCGGCGCGTCGCAATGATTCGTTTAGGTCGCCGGCGAACAGAGCATGTGTGTGAAGTCCATAGCGATCACGAGTCGTAACCGAAGTGAACGAGATGACCTCGGCTGGGACAAAAGCGGCGGCGGCTTCTATAACGCGGCGGGTCGGCGTTTCGACGCGCCCAATCACGTTTTCGATGGTTGCCAAAGCGCCGAGCCAGTGCGTCATGTGCGTAAGTTCCGGACCAGCGACGCCGGGGAAGAAGTACTTCGCGCCGCCGGCAAAACCGGCGACCTCGTGCGGCATCGTCGCGCCAAACACCAGCACCGTATCGTAGACGCCGGGCGCGAGCAGCGCATTGAGACGTACCGGCACGGATTCCTTCATCAGTCCGTCCGTCAGTTCGTTGACTCGCGTTGCGTCCAACTCGCCGAGCGTAACTAATTCGTCTGCGCGGTCCCACTGATGATCGAAGATACTGCCAAGGCAAGGTATCTCTACATTGCCATAGCCAATCTTTTCGCGCTTTTGTGATTCCGTCATCGGCGGATGCGTACCCTGCGCGACGAGAGCATCAAACTGGGCGACATTTTTTCCTTTCAGTATTTGTGAAGCGAGCGGAAACAGCAGATCTGTATTGTCGTCGCGCGTTTTGTCTGGAACGATCGCCAGCACGCGCGCGCCAGTTTCCACACTTGCCAATGCCTGCTGAACAATCGATCTCAATTCAAGCACAGAGAGCGAAGAATTGGGCGCGCCCGCGCCGACAACCGGTGGTGCTGTAGTTTCAATCATGCACTAAGCTGGGAAAAGATGCGATTTGCCTCTTCAAGCGTTTGCTGCGAACCGACGTCATACCAGATCCCCGGCACTCGCCAGGTGTAGAACGGTGTGCGCTGGTACATCCACTGCACGAGACGGCCCGGCTGGTCCGCGTTGTTTCCCTCCTCTATATACTGACGGATTAGCGGCATCGAAAAACTGGGATAGTAGTAGAGGGCAATTCCGGTAAGTGTGCTCTTAGGCTGCGCGGGTTTCTCTTCGAAGAAGATGATTCGTCCGTCCCTATCTACTTCAATAGCATTGTACTTTCTGATCTCGTCGAGATTACCGACATCATAAACGGCCAGGACGGGAGTGTTCTTCTCAAGGCAGTACTCCCCAAACGCGTCGAGTCTTTCGCTGAAGAGATTATCTCCCGCTACGACGATCACGTCCGCATCGATCCGATGTTGTGTCAGCACCAGATGCAGGTCGCCAATAGCGCCGAGTTTGTTCGAGTCGTCGGTGCAGCCGTCATTGACAATGGTCAAGCCGAATGCAGCTTGATGGCTGCGATATTTGTCCGCCCATCGTTGGAAATGGCCGGTGAACTTGGCATTAGTAACAATGTAGGCATGGTCGATATGGTCGATCGCCGCCAGGTTATCCAACACGTGATCGATCATCGGTTTGCCTGCTACTTCAAGCAGAGGCTTCGGCTTGGTCAGCGTCAGCGGATAAAGCCGCGTGGCGTAGCCCGCCGCCAGAATGATTAACTTCATGCTTCTCCAGCCTCATCCGCGGCGCTACAGACATAAATGTCCGGTGAAAGTCCGGCCGCCTTCTCATAACCTTCAGCGACTGTACGTTTGAATTGCTCGACGCGTTCAGACTTGACCAGATTAATAGTACAGCCGCCGAATCCGCCGCCGGTCATTCGCGCTCCGTAAACGCCTTGAGCTTGCCGGGCTAAATCCACGATCAGATCCAGTTCAGCACAACTGACTTCATAATCATCGCGCAAGCTGCGATGCGATTCATTCATCAGTTGACCAAAACGATCGAGGTCACCTCGTTCCAGCGCCGACGCCGCTTCGAGCACGCGGGCATTTTCGCTAATCACATGACGGCAGCGCCGGTAGATCACTTCAGGCAGCTCGCTACCATTTAGCTCGAGATCCTCTTCAGTCACATCACGCAATGCGCTAACGCCGGGCAGGACCCGCGCCAGGCGCTGCACACCCACTGCACATTCAGCGCGACGTTCGTTATAGGC
Organism: Pyrinomonadaceae bacterium; assembly: GCA_041499185.1. Classification (GTDB taxonomy): domain Bacteria; phylum Acidobacteriota; class Blastocatellia; order Pyrinomonadales; family Pyrinomonadaceae; genus JAOAPY01. The sequence goes on from JBGQJU010000018.1 coordinate 11,335, forward strand.
GCCGCGCGCCAGCTCGTGCTTAACCATGGTGTTACAAATGACGAATCGCGCTGAATCGGACAACGGCAGCAGCTTATATTCAAGCGAACGGCAGTCGAGCAGCAGGGCCTTTCCCGCCTGGCCGTGACTGGAAACGAATTGGTCCATGATGCCGCAACGCGCGCCTACGAACTCGTTTTCAGCGCGTTGACAGAGCTTTGCCAGACAGGTGCGATCGATGTTGAGACCCGAGTTCGCCAGCAGAGCGTAAGCCGCCGCGACTTCGAGCGCGGCCGACGAACTTAAGCCCGCGCCTATCGGCACATCGCTGCTTATGCGCAGGCTCGCACCACGCAGATGGTGACCGGCTTGCTCAAGCGCGAGCGCGACGCCAGTTACGTAATTGCTCCAATGACCTTGCGCCTGTTGGCCGTTGTCGTCCAGATCAAATTCGATCCGATCAAAGAAATTCTCAGAGAAGATGGACAATTTACGATCATCACGCAAGCCCACGGCGACCCAGGTGGAAAACCCGATGGCCGCGGGCATAACGAACCCATCGTTATAATCCGTGTGCTCGCCGATTAAGTTGACACGGCCCGGCGCTTGGAACAATCGCGCGCCATCGTCGAGAAGACTTTGAAATTCTGGTGACCTCTGGCGCGGGCCTTGATGACTTCTGTTCATGTGATCAACGCTCTCGACTCCGAAATGCCGTGCTAATCAACCGCCGGTCGCAACTTCGCAGCTTCAGTTTGGATCACGACGGATGCAGCCTCGAGACCGGCCGCTGATGCTTCTACTCGAATTTCGCCCGGCTGTTTCAAAGCCTGCACCAACGCCAGGCACAAACCGTTGAAGGCGCTGCGCCTCGCTTCAGTTGGAGAACCGGGCTTGTCTGGCTCATGACAACTCGGATCGCCGTTACCAACGCCTATCAGGCGTCCGGGCCCAGTGATCTTAATAGTCACTTCGTTTGACGCCACTGGTACTTGACGACCTTGCGTGTCGGCGACCCCACCCCGATTACTGCAACGTCTACGCCGTCGGCAGAAATCTTCTCCCGGTCAGGACGAAGGCCGAGTCTAGCGGGCGCGCCAGTTGTTTCGCGCCTTTGGGTGAGCACGACCTGGCCATCCATCAATCCGCGCGCTTCGAGCACGCCGGGCGCGTACTTCACTTTCCATTCCACGTGCGAGTTGCGCTCGACTCTCTTCGTTCCAAGGCTCGTTCCATTAAGGAAAAGCTCACGCTGTCCTGGTTCGTGAAGCACCACACGTCGATTTCCCGGCCTTCTTTGTCGTTCCAGTTCCAGTGCGGAAAAAGATGCAGCACCGGCTTTGATCCCCACCACGATTGGTAATAATAGAAAATATCTTTCGGGAAGCCGCACATATCCAACACGCCGAAGTGCGAGCTGACGCAGGGCCGGCCATAAGGACTCGGCTCGCCCCGATAATCGAATCCCGTCCACGCAAATCCACCGGCGACGAACGGGCGCGCATCATAGATTTTCCACCATCCTTCGGTGCCATTCGCGTATCCGGGAAAGTTGACATCGTAGGCGCTGACGTACCCCTTCTCCTTGTCGTTCGCATAAATGCCGCGCGTGAAGTAAAAAACGAAAGGGCACATAGCCGCTGAAATTCTCTCCGATGTAATGTCCATTGAACATCACCATACAATCGCGAAACACGCCGTCGAACTCGACCCCAAGGCGCTTGCCTGCCTCAGACGCAGGAATATTGAACACGCGCCGGTACCAGCCGATGCTCGTCTCTGGATACTCGCGGCCAATTGGTTTTGCCCCGTGGTTGAAAAGCACAGGCGCTTCTTTGAAAGGAAGCGCAACGGCCCAGTCGTGTGGCAGGTCGATGCTCTTCCAGCCACTGTCATTAAAATTCGACCGAGTAACCGGCAGAAAACCGCCGGACTTTGCGAACTGCAACTCTCGCCGCCGCGCGCCGAGACCAAAATCCTTCGCCGCGTCATCGGCATGGCCCAACTGAAAGCGCCAACCGAAATCCAGCAGCAGCCGCTCGCGCGGTGACGAGGATCGTTCGGCGGGCGCCACGACGTTGTCGCTGCGTTGAGCTGCAGAGGTTTTTGATATCCAGCTCGATTTCAGAGTGACCGCAGCCAGGCCAGCCCCACTCGATTTGAGGACATTACGACAGTGCATCATCTTGAATCTCTCAGAACGCGTCCAATCTATCGGCGTCCTGGTTCAATCGTCAGGTCAGGAAACATTATAGACGATGTGCTCTGGCCCACGGCAGGACATTGTTGCGGCTGGACAGAGGAAATTAGGACAGAGGAAATTTTGATTGACTTGTAGCCGAAGATCGTTTAGAAATGCTTTTTCCAGCCCGCGGTTTTGTGGCTCACCAGCCAGGAGGACATAGTAAATGAGAGCGACCCGTCTACCTTCCGTCTTGATGCTACTGACTTCGCTGTTGTGGTTTGGGCCTGCGCAACGTCTCAACGCGCAACAATCGGCGAGTCTGCGTCCTGAAAGGCAAAGCTCGACTGAATTACGTGTGACGAGTTTGAGGCAACGCAACACCAACGCCTACGTCCCCAGTGAACATCTGGTCCTGGCGGATTCCGACAGCGGTGGTATTCGCGAAGTGATCGATAATAAATATAAGAAGCGGTATCAAGAATGGAAGGACGAGTTTCTCTCCACCGAGATCGGCCGCGCGCAATGGGAGTTGTATTCGCGCCACCCGCATCTCGTTGTTACCATCACTGTTGCCCGGGGTAATACGCATGGGGCGGGATCAGGCAAGTACAAGTGGAATGACCAGGGCGAGCTCATCGCGGCAACCATCACTTTAGGTACCGGACTCAACGAGGGCTTCCCCAGCGCGGTTTATTATCCGGTAATGAATGCGCTCGAGCCGTATGAATCATCTCAACTGCTCAGCGGTAACGTTCTGGCAGCGACAAAGATCGCGCACGAGTTTGGCCACGTTATGAAAATGGCCAGCACCTCCGAAGCGGCTTATCGTACTCAGCTCAAATTGGTACCGCTTTACAATAAAATCTTTCTAAGCAACGGCCACAATGTTAACGATCCGCAGCTGGTCGAATTGGCCCAGCAGATGGGTGGCAACCCGGTAGAGCTTTGGGAGGATCGTGAATACTGGGGCGAAGCAAACGCAATGCTCTATCTCCGCGACCGAGTTGCCAAGGAAAGCTTTCACTGCAAACTCTTCAACAAGATCAAACGGTCTGTCGAAGAATACGCGAAGAACTACGAAGAGCGTTTCACTGAAATCGCGAAATCGCAAGGTGTTACTTACGCCTGCAGTTGGAAATAAGCGCGGCAGAGGTCCCGAAGCGGAGACCTCGAGTAGGCTCACGGTCAGAGCATTAACTGGCCGCCATTTACTTCAATCGTTTCGCCAACCACATAGCCGGCGGCGTCGGAGGCCAGAAACGCGATCACTTTTGCGCACTCCCTCGGCGTACCCACCCGGCCGAGCGGAATCGTCCCGACGAAATTACGAATCATCTCCGGGGTAGAAAATACTTCGTGAAAAGGCGTGTCGATCACTCCGGGTGAAATCGCGTTTACGCGTATGCCGTGCGGCGCGAGTTCCTTCGCGAGTGATTTTGTAAACGTGATTAGCCCGCCCTTAGCAACAGAATAGGCGCCTGCCCCCGGCCCACCGCCGGTTCGTCCGGCGATCGAAACGACATTGATGATAGCTCCAGTCTTGCGCTCGATCATCGACGCCGCCACGGCTTGGGAGCAAAGCATCGCGCTCTTCAAATTAAGATTCATCACCTCGTCCCAACGTTCGGCCGTCATTTCCAGGATTGTTTGCCGCTCGATCAGCGAGCCCGCGTTGTTGACTAGAATGTCAATCGGTCCAAGCTTCTCAGAGGCGTGGTGTACCAACGCACGAATATCGTCAGCTCGTCGCACATCGGCGCGGATGGCAATTGCTTTTCCGCCGGCCGCCCCGATACTCTGGCGCACCCGTTCCGCTCCTTCTTCATTTTGGTGGTAACTGATCGCTACGCGTGCTCCCAGGTCAGCCAACACACTCGCCGTAGCCGCGCCAATGCCGGACGATGCGCCCGTGATCAAACCGACTTTGCCCGTTAGATCGAGATAATTCTGCACGCCACTCCCTATTTTATTTTGACTTTAGATTGCGAGTGATCGAAAGGCAACGCTGCTACTTCTTCGCCAAGACGTCCACTTCGCTGTAGAACGTGTTGCCGTAATCGTCGTCGATTTCGGTGACAACGCAATCGAAAAGCAGGTAGCGGTATTTCCCAAGACTGCCCGCATCCGTGATGCTCACGCCGTATTGCCCTCCCCCTTCGCCCTGCTTTGGCCGCGTATCAACGGTCGCGATCAGTTTCCACCCGCACGTGGTTGGGTCGACGTTGCCCTTGGGCTCGGCGTTGAACTTGGGGTCGGCGCCGTCGCTGGCGTAGAGAAGGTAGACTTGCGGCCCGCGTGTGTTGGGATGCCAGGAATAAGTGTTGACCTGGGCGACTTCTGCAGCGCTGCCGAGGTCCATGCGGAAGCGTCCGCCCGAAGTGCCGGCGTTGAAAAAGAAGTTTGCAGCCGGCTGATCTTCCTCGGTTGGCAACGCGCCATCGGTGAGCGCGCTCAGGTCCGCGCCGTTGGGATCGATCTCACCGATAAGAAGCAGCAACTTCGCTTTGGCTCCGAGATCGTCCTTGACGGGCGACGGCACGTTCTTGAATTTGAATGCACTGGTCGCGGTAGCGTTGCTATTGTGTTCGATTGCGATCTTTACCTGAGCCTGCGCTGCTAGCGTTAGACTCAACAGCGCGGTAATTGCCAATCCCGCGTCCGCGAAGCGGACGTTCGAAAATAGCCCAGCACTTGAGTGCTGGGTAATTGAGAGTATGAGCAACAAAAGCCCGTGAAACGGGCGACAGAAAAAGCCTTGTTGAATATCGCAATGAACCTCTGCCGTCCGCTTCGCGGACTTGGTTGGGCGAACGGCTTTCGAGTCCCAGCAATTAATTGCTGGGCTAATTTCGTACGTCCGCGTTGCGGACTCTATTATTCTCCTGTTCATGTGTTCCAGACCTGTGACAGATCCAATTTCTCTTTAGGGCTGCTTGTAAATCATCCCGCCTTTCATTACGAAACGCACGCGGCGCAACGCGGAAATATCACGCGTTGGATCGCCCTCGACTGCAATCACGTCGGCGAAGAGTCCGGCTTTGACTCGGCCAAATTTATCTTCCTGATGCAAGACGCGCGCGTTAATCGAAGTCGCGGATCGCAGCGCATCGATGATCGGCATGCCGAAGTTGATCATGGCCTCGATTTCGCGCGCGTTGTCGCCGTGCGCGAAGACGCCAACGTCGCTGCCGCTGGCGATCGTCACTCCGGCTTCAAGCGCCTGTTTGAATACCGCCTTTTTGCGTTCCGCATTCGCGCCGGCAATCGCGAGCGTCGGACACAGCGCGGTGGTATGCTCCTTCATCAAACGAAAGATTTCAGGCGTGCCGCCGTCCCCGTGCTCAATCGTCTCAACGCCGGCAAGTATTGCGCGTCGCATTCCTTCCGTCGTCGTGGCGTGCGCCGATACCGGAATGCCGGCGCTACGCGCGGTCTCAACGGCGAGCTTCAATTCTTCCAACGAGAACGTCGGATGCGCCGTACCTCCCGTGCCCCAGCGATAATCGGCGTAGACCTTGATCCAGTCCGCGCCATGGCCGATTTGATCGCGCACGACGCGCGTCAGGCCGTCAATCCCATCAGCTTCTTCCGCGCCCTGCGGCACGCGCCACTCTGCGGCGTAACCCTTTGGTCCATAGCTGCCGGTCGCTACGATGGCTCGCGTCACGACAAACATGCGTGGCCCAGGAACGATGCCCTGCTGCACCGCTTGCTTCAGGCCGACATCCGCGTAAGCCGCACCTTCGGTGCCCAGGTCGCGAATCGTTGTGAACCCCGCAAGCAAAGTGTTCCGCAAGTGATTGGTCGCGCGCGCGACTCGCAGACTGAGCGCCTCGTGCGCCACCTGATCGTTCCACGAAGTTTCGCTGTACGGATGCAGCAACACATGCGAGTGCGCTTCGATGAGCCCGGGCATCAACGTCATGCCCGGCAAATCGATCACCTTCGCCTCACCCGGAACTGCTACCTCATCCGCCGGCCCCGCCGCCTCAATCCTTTCGCCACGCACCAACACAACCCAACCGTCGTGCAACTGCGCCGATTCGCCGTCGAAGACGTGAGCGGGCTTGAGCAGGTAAACAGAGTCCGGTGCTTTGGAAGCAGGCGATGGTGTTTGCGCGGATGGGGTCACTTGAAGGCCCGGATAAGCAGTGATCAAGCAGACGAGAAACGGAAGCACGCAGCGCATACCCATTTTCCCTTTCCCAACTTTAGAACTGAGGCGCGCCGTGAGTATAACAGCGTGGGCTGGCTCCCGCGAGCACTGCGTGATGGATTAGCGCAAAGGATTGAGTTGGACCAAAGGAACCGCTCCGGAGCCACGTAGTGGCGAAATGTCTATAGAAACAGGCGACGCATTTGATTTGAAAGCTACAGCGGAGCGGAATGTTCTGCCGCCCATAAATGGGCTCAAGAATATGTGTTGGTGTTGCCTGTTGCTATAAAGATTTCGTCCCTAACGGGACTGTTAAACGCAAGCTTGGGCTCTCGCCGGTCGCGTAATTGGATTTGGGCCGGTGATTGAGTTTGACCAACGCACCGTGCGGGCATCAGCCAATTGACACTATGTACTCGGTGGGCATTGAGCGGCGTTCGCGGGCATGTTTGGCTGGTTCGATCAATTCACGGACTGTGTCGATCAGCTCATCGATTGTTTCAGGCGTGAAAGAGGCTTCGCCATCTTGCGGGCAAACCCAGGCGTAGATGTTCGGCACTCGAATCGAAACACCATCTTCCCCGTATTCGAACGTGGTCGGACGCCACTCTTTCGGGATCTGATGCTCACCGCAAACCGGAACAGGCTGGCTGGTCATAATCACTTCTTCTTTCTTTCGCGTCGCCGGAAAGGTGGATGTTCCCATTCTTGTTCATCTGGAATGTAGGCGGTTACAAACTCAACGTAAACGGGATCCGCATATTCGCAGACGACGTGCAAATAAACATCGACATTCGGCGTCAGGCTTATCATCCCGCATATTAGCGCCCTCCTGTCGGCTGCATAATCCTCGATAATCGCTCCGTCGAGAACCGCTTCAACCATGTGCCGACGATCGAATCCCTCTTTCAACGCGTGAACGACAGCGTGGCTCTTGATTAGATAACGGTCATCGCGTACTTGCTGACGAATAATCTCAATGTCCACGCATTGTGTTCCTCATCTCACCCAAGAGCCGGACTCAGCCAAGATTATAACAGCGCCATCTGCGCTATCGCGAGCGCTCCGTAAAGGTATGAATCGCCGGGCTATTCTCGACCGTCAGCCTAGCGGACTAGCCAGACTTCACTCCGCGGCATTCCTCTGATCGCTCTCATCACCACCAATCGCCGCTTGCATCACTGATTCGGGCGTCCAGTCGTCGATCGGTTTTGCGGCGGAGAGTCGACCGCGGCTCATGACTGCCAGGCGATCACACATGCCAAACAATTCCGGCAGGTAGGAACTGACCATCAGGATCGCTCTATTCTCTGCGGCGCACTGGGCGATGGTTTCATACACCTGCGCCTTACTCCCGATGTCGATGCCACGCGTCGGCTCGTCGAGCAAGAGCACGTCAGCGTCCTGATGGAGCAAACGCGCCAGGGCCACCTTCTGCTGATTGCCGCCAGAGAGCGTGCTGACGGGTTGTCGCACGCTGCGCGCTTTGACGCTGAGTGAATTGATCTGTCTCTCCGTCTGTTTGCGCTGGCGCGAGAGATCAAGCCAACCCCACCGCGAACACGAGGCGAACCGCGTCAACGTGATATTGTCGGCGACTGAAAGCCTCAGCGCCAATCCTTCGCCTTTGCGATCTTCGCTCACGTAACCCAACCGTTGAAACAGCCGCATCGCAGGCGTGCCACCGCGAGCTGACAGAGCCTTTCCTTTCAATGTGATTGTGCCCGACTCAGCCTTGTCGAGCCCGAAGATGGCGCGCACCAGTGGCGTGCGTCCGGATCCCATCAGCCCGGCAATTCCGAGAATCTCACCGCGACGAAGCTCAAAGCTGGCTCGTTTCAAGAGTGGCGGAGCAGCCAGGTCGCGCACCTCCAGGATAGTATCTTGGCCTTCGAAAGATTTTGCCGACCGGTGCGGAAACAGGTTCTCCACGGGGCGTCCGACCATGTGCGCGATCAACTGTTCATCGGTGACCGAGGCGATCTCTCCGGTCGCTACGCTCTTACCGTCGCGCAGTACCGTGAAGCTGTCGGCGATCTCGCGCACTTCTTCAAGAAAATGGCTGATGTAGATAACGCTGATCCCTTCATTCTTCAACTTGCGGATCAGCGCGAAGAGTCGCTCCACATCATCGCGTTGCAAGCTGCTGGTCGGCTCGTCCATCAGGATGATACGAGCGCGCGCGGCGATGGCGCGACAGGTTTCAACTATTTGTCGTGACGGAAGAGACAGATCCGCGACACGTGTCTCGGGGCGAATGTCAGCGTGATGAAAAGTTTTGAGCACTTCGAGCGTGCGCGCGTGCAAGCTCTGCCGATCGAGCCATCCCAGTCGAGACGACTCGATGCCCATCATAATATTCTCCGCCACCGAGAGATGCGGGCACAGAGAAAGCTCCTGATGAATCAGGGCGATTCCATGCAGACGAGCGTCAAGTGGACTCGAAGGCTCGTAAGGATCTCCTTCGAGCTCCATTTTCCCGTGGTCGGGGCGCAGCGAACCCGCGACCACATTCATCAAGGTGCTCTTGCCAGCGCCGTTCTCGCCAATCAGCGCGCGCACTTCGCCTTTGCGCAACTGCAAGTTCACGCCATCGAGCGCGAGCGTTGGGCCAAAGCGCTTGTGGATATCTGATATTGATAGAACTGTCATTGGCTCACACTGTCCGGCAAACTTCAGTTTGTCGTGCCTGCCATAAGGAACTTCGTTGAAAGCAACGACAAACTGAAGTTTGTCGGACATTCATCAGGCAGCGACGCGCGCGGTCCGCCAGCGATCGACAGCTACCGCAATGACGATGATGGCGCCGATGATGATCTCCTGAACGTAGTTGTGCCAGCCGATCTGCTGGCAGCCGTTACGCAGGAAAGCCATGATCAGCGCCCCGATCATTGATCCGAAGATGGTACCTTCGCCTCCGCTTAAACTGCCACCACCGATGACGACTGCGGCGATGACGTCGAGTTCGGTGCCGGCGGCGACGGTTGGATCGCCTTGCCGCAGACGCGACATCTGCATCACTCCCGCGAGACCGAATAGCAATCCCGCCAGGCCGTAGATCCAGATCTTGAGACGATCCGTCGCAATGCCGCACGCGCGCGCCGCCACCTCATTCGAGCCCAGCGCAAAGACGCGCCGGCCGAACACGGTGTTTCGTAGCACAATGGCCGCGATAACCGCCAGAATGATTGCTACCCACACACCCGGCGCCAGCAGCAGCCACGCGGGCCTGGGGAATAACACGATCAGCTCGTTTACCCACGTCTCGGGCACGTTGACGGTCTGCTCGCCGGCAAGCCACTTCGCCGTTCCGCGCGCGACGCCGAGCATTCCCAGAGTGGCGATGAACGGCACCACTCCAAAGCGCGGCAAAGTACGTCCACTAAAACGTCGAATGATAAAGCTCAGCAAAAATCTTAGGAGCAGCAGGAACCCCAGACAGGCTGCCATCGGAATGAGTCTAAAGCCGGCTCTGAACAAAAGGATCTCTATCCAAGCCACCAAAACGAAATACAGTACGTGAAAAGTGAGGCCGGTTATCACCAGTCCGTTGACCAAACCAACCGACCCGCCCGCCAGAATCCCGGCGGTGACGGCAATCGCCGGCGAGAGTCCGGCATTGAGACTGACAGCCGTGATCACGCCTGTGAGCGCAATGACTGAGCCGACCGAAAGGTCAATCCCGCCGCTGACGATGATCATCGTCATTCCGATCGCGCCGATGGCCACAATCACCGTCTGTCCGAGCACGACGCGCAGATTGAATGTTGAAAGATAATGCCCAGGAGTCAGCGTGTAGAAGATCAAGATCACCAGGGCGAGCCCGAGGATTGGCCCGACACGGTTGAGCCATTTCTGGAGAAAGGTGGAGAAGCTGAAATCGGGGATCTGTTTTGCTTCGGCAACCATCGCTCGTCTTAGTGGGGGCAAACCTGCGTGTCTGCCCGGTCTCCGGCATAGCGGGCTGAGGGCAGACACGCAGGTCTGCCCCTACACAAGAGCGACACCGTGCTAACTATCGCTCAGTTCTCTCGAGCGTGTCGTATAGTGGGTGAGCGGGACGCACTTGCCCACTTTCGTTCGCCACTGTGATTGCCAGGACGCGTAGACGATCGTTGTTCGGCAGCGTCAGCGTCTTTGCGCCCGCCGGCACATCGATGGCGTAGGCGAAGAGATAAGAATATGCATACGGTTCATTGGCGCCGTCAGCGTTGTGACGGTGCGAGGCGAACCAGGCCAAAGGTGTGCGCTTGATAAAGCCCGGCGTGATGCCAATCATCTCGCCATAGGGATCAATCCGGGTTCTTGGCCTTAGCATCTGGGCAGCGATGTCGGGCGGTGTGCCGGGTGGCGGCGTCCGCGGCGGTATTTGGATTTCTTTTTGATTCCAACGCCGGTCGTCCCATTGACCAATGAAGCCACCCCAATCCTGAATCGTTAGCTCAACTGACTTTTCACCGACGCGGAACGTCGCTTTCTGATCGCCGTTCGCCGCAGCCGCGAGCAGATACACGCGGTTGTACTTTCCATTCGGCAGAGTGATCGTTTGCCCCTGTGGAACCACAGCATTCGGTTTACCAGTGGGAGCCAGGCTGAAGCGAATGCCCGCGTAGCTGATCTCGCGCGGCAACATCTCGGCAGGCAACGCCCTGCCCTGGGTCGCGCCCTGGTTGTTGGGAGCGGCATCGAAGCTGCCATCCGCCGGTCGGCCATCGCGCGAGGCTACCGATAGGTCGTAGCTCAGTGCGACCAGTTGCGACTGGGGCGCGGCCACTCGTGTACGAGCGGGAGCGAGCTTCAGTGCAAATGTCCGCGGTTGATAAGCGCCGAACGAGGTCACCAACTCACCGTTGGCCAACGACGCGGAGCCTACGGGCTGTTCCTGACCGTTGACCTCTCGCGCGGCGGTCACGGGAGCGGCAAAGGTAATATGAACGTTCTCGGCCGGCTTACCGTTCAGTTCTACCAGGCGAATGATTACCTCGTCGCTCAGCTCTGCTTTCTTAAGAGCCATCACGCGCACGCGATCGTTATTGAGTTTTAATAATGAAAAACTCTTACCCAGCTCGCCCGGATGCGAGGAACTCTCGAACGCGATAAGCGGTTGATTGAGTCGCTGAGCCTGCCAGTCAGTTTGTGCCTGACGCCAGTCACCATCGTGTCCGGCAAGGCCATAGACGAACTCATGATGGCCCAGGTCCTGCGTCCCTTGATCGGCATAACCTCCGCGAGTGCCGGGCGTGCGCACAAGCGTCAGTCGCAGCGTATGCTCGTCCGGTTTGTCGGAGGCGTTCTTGCAGTCCGTAAGAACCGTCGCGCCATATGAACCACTTTGGTCGGTGAGATCGATCCACTGATGTGAAGCGACTTCGAACTGCCGTTCTTCTTCCGTCGGTCGCTGAATCGTGCCCACGTCCCAGTTGTAAGTCGCCATCTTATTTGTGGCGGCAAGCGGGAAGGTAGCTTTCAAATTTGCTTCCCTAGCATTCCAATCAATGACGTTGCCAAACTCTACGCGATTCCCAGCGTCACCGGCAGACAGGCTGATGGTCTGCACAAACCTGGAGTTCTCCGCTTCGCGAGCGACTTCGACAGCGACGCGAACGGGTCCGTTTTCGACAATGCGAATCTTCGCCGGTCCACCGACAAAGGTGCGCGGCGGTCGCTGCTCGTCTTCGAAATCCATATTCCACGCGGGCCAATTTCGCGGATTATCAGTCAGAATAGCCAGGCGCATCGGAGCGGAAAGGAGTTCACGGTTGATTTTCTTGTCGAAGATGCTGGATACGTCGCCACTCTTATCAAGGCTGACGCGATAGCGCGAGTTTTCGAGCGATGATTCTGAAACTTTTAACTCTGTGGTTAGAGAGGCAGCATCGGCTGCTTGAACATCGTACACGGAGTAACCAACCGAGGGAGCTTTGGCGACGAAGAGCACTTTGCCATTGCTCAACTGCGCGGCTACTTCCTTCCCGTCTGGGCCGAAGACGCGAACTGCCTGCGGCGCGCCATTCGGAAAGGTCACTGAGGCTTCGACGATATCTTCGCGCTGGACGTTCAAAGGATTGTAGACCACGATCGGCGTGCCCTTAGCCTGGGTGTCGAGCCCCGATGCGATCGCTTCCGTGGCACTGGTCAGTACGCTCGAAAACTGATTCATCGCGATCACATCGTCGTTCCAGGCAAACTCGAACGCTTTCGGTGTGGCCGTTCCGGGCAGGATGTCGTGGAACTGACCGCCCATCACCAGCGTCCACGCGTTGTTCAATCTCTCTTGCGGATAAGTGCGGCCACCCAACCAGGCAGCGGCGACCGAAGCCTTCTCAGCCGCATCCGCGAGCAGCTCGTTCTTGCGCATCCAACGCTTCTGGTACGTTTGCGAAGTAATGGAACCGGCGGAGTGATTGATGAGTTCGAGATCGCCCTTGTAGCGCGGCAAGCGATCGGTTTTGCAGCATTGGAAGATATCGAGAAACATCTGATCGGCCCTGGACCAGATGACATGAACTGGACCGTCACCTACCTGGACCGGCGAACTCGGTTGCTGCTGGCCGAAACCCGGCAGAGCTGCCTTGCTTCTGGTCGTGATTGCCTCCATCAATCTTACTGAGTTCTCGTTTGGTGAACCGCCGACGTCGCCGGTGCCGACGTAGTGATAATCGGCAAAGACGCCCGTTAGGTCTCCGTTGACCTGAATTCGTTTGGCCCAGTTTTCCTGTGGTCTTGTCCGCTGCTGATTCTGTTGCGGCGTGAGATTTGGATCAGCATCGGGAGGCGGTGGTGGGCTCTTGCTGATGTCATAGGCAACCTGGCTACCATAACTCAACGGGTTCAGTGCTGCCATCACAGTCTTGCCGTCGGGGCCTTCCCAGATCCCGACGTTGAACGGAATCCCAACCGGTGTTTTTTCCGGCGAGTCGGGGCCGCCTACGTGCGGCGCCGGTTGCCAACCGGATGAGAGTTTCTGCGTCGAGAAACCCTTGATGCCGGAGTGCGCCAGGATGCTGGGCAACGACGCAGGGAAACCGAAACAGTCCGGCAGCATATACTCCTCGCTCGCCACGCCGAACTCTTTTCGAAACCAATTATTGCCGTAAAGAATTTGCCGGATTACAGACTCGGCGTTCGGCGAATTGACGTCGCCTTCTTCCATCGATGAACCCGCGGGGTACCAACGGCCGGCCGTCACATACTGTTTGAGCCTTTCGAAATCCGCTGGATAATATTCCTTCATCAAACGGTAGCGATTGGCGCCGGTGAAATTAAAAATGTAGTGCGGATACTTTTCAAACAGCGCGAAGTTGTTGCGCATGGTTTTGGTGAGGTACTCCTGGATGACCTGCGGATACTCCCAGCGCCACTCCGTGTCGAGGTGCGCATAGCCGACGACGTACAGCGTTGGCTCCTTCGCCAGATTCGGCGCCGGCGATTTTGCCGTTGGGCCATGGGCCTCGCGCTTTGACGTTGCACTCGTGGCTTCGCGCTTCGCGTCTTTGTTCGGAACCTTCGATTTCGGTGTCTGGCTCAAGGCGCCACCGAGTGTTACCAGGCACACCAGTAGTGGCAAGAGCGAACGCTTTGGACTTCGTAGCATAAGTGCCTCTCCCAAAATGTTTGCTATTTAAGACAAACTACAACCGCTGAGGTGACCGAACACACGCTACTATACATCAGATCATCAACGGTCGATCCATTAACGAAGCCTACTATCGTTGCATCTGGTGGAGGAGTGATCGCGAGTTTACCAGATCGCAAGTTGCAGGACAGGCAAGGTTGCAGCACATAACTGCCCCACCCTCGTCTGACTAACCGGATGGTCGAGCTTGAAATTCGAGCGGCGGTCGGGGCGAACATTGGGCTTCAAAAGTGCTTTCTTATTGAATTGATGGAGCGTATACTTTCCCGGCATTTCCCTTTTGAAGTTAGCGGTTCCCCCTTTTACGGCGTAAGAGAAGACGCCTCAGTTTACCGTCTTCTAAAACTCGGTAAGTGGGTCCGACTATGTGCGGCTCTAGAGTCAGCAATGTAGCATCGCGGTCTGGTGAGGCAGGGCAATACCGCTTGAATAAAGCGCTGCGCCAGACTGTGGGCCAGACCTGCTTCGCACTGGCTGATTCAGCCTGACCCACCAGATCGAATCGTTATGAATCGGAGAAGCTTTTTAATTCTGGCCCAACTCTTAGGTGTGGCTGCCGTCTACTTCGCGGCCGCGCGGCTGGGCCTGTCAATGGCCTCCGTGCATACCAGCGTATCGCCGGTTTGGCCGCCGACCGGCATAGCGATAGCAGCGGTCCTGTTGCTGGGCTATCGTGTGTGGCCCGGCATTCTGTTGGGAGCGTTTCTTGCCAATTATTTTTTGACCCCGGTACACATCACGACGGCTGGCGGAATTGCCTTAGGAAATACCTTGGAAGCATTGTCCGCCGGCCTCCTGCTTCGATTTCTGAATTTTCATAATTCTCTCGACAGGGCCAAAGATGTCTTTCAGTTTGTGTTTGCCACGCTGGCCTGCACGATGGTCAGCGCCACCATCGGAAACCTCAGCTTATCTCTGGGCCATGACGGTCGGTGGGATCAGTTTGGTCCGCTGTGGCTGACCTGGTGGCTTGGTGATGCAGTTGGCGGTTTGGTGTTAGCGCCGCTGCTCCTGACCTGGGGCACCGAGTCCCGCCAGTGGTTGCCCACGAGGCGCTACCTTGAAGCAGGTCTCTTGCTGCTGTTGTTTTCTGTATCCGCGATGACGACCTTTAGTAGATCGGCACCCCTGTCTGCTCGATATTTTTCCCTCTCTCGCCTGATTGTACCGTTCTTCCTCTGGGCGGCATTCAGATTAGGCCAGCGAGGCGTAACGCTGGCGAGTGTAGTGTTATCAGTGTTTGCGGTTTGGGGCACGGCACATGGTGCGGGCCCTTTTATTAGCAGCACACCCAACGAGTCGCTCTTGCTCTTGCAACTATTCCTTGGTTCCAATGCCGTCACGTTCCTGTTCTTGGTTGCGGTGGTGGAAGAGCGCCGACTTTCGCAAGAAACGTTGCGCGAAAACGAAGAGCAACTGCGTCTCGCTCTCGACGCAGCCAGCATGGGCGCGTGGCACTACGACATTCAAACCGGAGCGGTCAAATGGTCGAGTAACCTTGAATCGATCCACGGACTCCTCCCCCGCAGCTTCGGCGGCACCTTTGATGATTACCAAATGGATATCCACCCTGACGATCGCCAGCAGGTCATCGGGTCGCTCAGGCGCACCATTGAGCATGGCGAAGAGCACGCGATCGAATACCGGATTATTCGGCCTGATGGAGCCGTGCGCTGGGTTGAAGGAAAGGGCCAGGTCATTCGAGATGATAGCGGCAGAGCGATTCGCTTAACGGGCGTATGCACGGATATCACGGAGCGCAAGCAGGCCGAGGCGGAACGGGCTGAGCTTCTGGCCCGCGAGCAGGCCGCACGCATTGAAGCAGAAAAGGCAACAGAGATGACTAAACGCGTGCAGGCTGTGACGGACACCGCCCTTCAGCATCTGGCGCTCGACGACCTGTTGCACGAGATGCTCGTTCGTATCCGGGATTTGCTGGACACTGACTCGGTCGCGATCTTGCTGCTGTCTGACGATGGGCAGTATTTGACTGTACGCGCCTCTCTCGGACTGGAAGAACAAGTAGCGGACGAAGTTCTGGTGCCAACGGGACACGGCATTGCGGGCCACATCGCCGCAACTTGCCTGCCGCTGATCGTAGATGACGTGTCTTCAATAGAAGTGGTGACCTCGCTGTTGCGTGAGAAGATTCGCTGCCTCATCGGTGCTCCGCTTTTGGTCGAAGGCCGGGTTCTCGGCGTCATTCACGCCGACAGAGTCGAAGCCCGTCTTTTCAGTCAGGAGGACTTGCGCTTATTGCAACTCGTAGCCGACCGCATTGCTCTGGCAATGGATCGCGCGCGCCTCTATGAGGCTGAACAGAAGGCCAGAATTCAAGCAGAGGAAGCCAATCGAACCAAGGACGAGTTTCTCGCCACCGTCTCGCACGAATTGCGCACGCCGCTAAATGCGATCGTGGGCTGGTGCGGAATGCTGCGGAGCGGCAAGCTCGATCAACCTACAGTCGACCGGGCGATTGAGATCGTCGATCGCAACGCCAAGGTCCAGGCGCAGCTCATCGAAGACATCCTGGATGTCTCGCGCATCATTACCGGCAAGCTGGGACTTGACGTTCGGCCGGTAGAACTTGCGCAGATCATCGAGGCGGCCGTTGATGCCGTGCGTCTCGCCGCTGAGGCGAAAGGCATCCGCCTCCAATCCTTGCTCGATCCCAGAACTGACCCAGTCTCAGGCGATCCAAATCGACTACAACAGATCGTCTGGAATCTGCTCTCGAATGCGGTCAAGTTCACCCCCAAAGGAGGCCAGGTACAAATCCAGCTAAGAGCGATCGATTCTCGTGTTGAGATAATCGTTAGCGACACCGGCCAGGGAATCAGCAACGAGTTCTTGCCTTACGTGTTTGAGCAATTCCGCCAGGCGGACAGCGCAACCACCAGAAGGTTCGGCGGGCTCGGGCTGGGCCTGGCGATTGTGCGACACCTTGTGGAACTGCACGGGGGCACCATCCACGCTGAGAGTGCAGGAGAAGGACAGGGTGCAACCTTTACCGTCAGACTCCCAGTCATGATCGGGACCGAACGAGCGAATGAGCCAGAAGAACTCAGCGCCGGTCGCAACGCCGTTACCCGCCTTTCACTTAGTGGCCTGCGAGTTCTCGCAGTCGATGACGAGGCCGACGCGCGCGAACTGCTGACGGCAATGCTCTCCAAGTGTGACGTCCAGGTAAGGGCAACCGCTTCCGCAACCGAGGCCCTGGAGGTATTGGCCGATTGGCAGCCTGACGTTCTGATTTCCGATATTGAAATGCCCGATATCGATGGTTATTCGCTAATCCGCCAGGTAAGAAAGCTTGAGGCGCACCGCGGCGGTCAAATTCCAGCCGTGGCGCTTACTGCGCATGCCAGAGTCGAAGACCGCCTGCGGGCGTTGCGGGCTGGATTTCAGATTCACGTTTCCAAGCCAGTCGAGCCAAATGAGCTGGCCATTGTGCTGGCTAGTCTGACGGGACGAATTGCCAGGAAGGTTAGCCGCGACACGCAAACATCGCCTGTCTGAAGTTGAGGCTTAGGGTGATTTCAAAGATGAACCGGATGGACTAAATGGTTAGCCCGGCGACGAAATAGTATCGTCCAAATCGATCCGTCGAAAAGCAACTTTCTTTACGACCTTTGAATCTTAGTCTCGTGACTGACGACTTCGCGTAGGATGCTTGAACGTTGGTCAGCGATGAGCCCCCCGATACTCACGCCACTTCGAGATTTCCTGGTAAAACCCGACAATTTGGAGATAGACTGAAACGACTGAATTAGGAGTACTGAAATGCGATTTACACGAAATACCTTCTTTGTTCGCGCCGCTGTTTTTGCCGCAATGGTCGGAAGCGCGGCGCTTTCATTTGGGCAGCAAGAGTCGGGGAAGAACTTTTCGAACATCAAGATCAAGAATTTTGGTCAGATGGACGAGCGATTTTATCGCGGCGCCCAGCCGAAGGAATCAGACTATAGGGACCTTGCGTCGCTCGGCATCAAAACGGTGATTGATCTGCAAGACAACCCCACATCGTATGAGAAAAGGGACGCTGAGGCGCTGGGGATGCGCTATATCAATATCCCAATGAGCGACAGCGAGTACCCCAGGGCCGAACAGATTGCGATGTTCTTGAAACTTGCTGACGATCCGGCAACCGGCAAGTTTTTCGTGCACTGTGCCGGCGGCCGCCATCGTACGGGAGTGGTGGGCGCTGTCTACCGGTTCACGCACAACCAGTGGAATTTCGACCAGGCCTACGCCGAGATGAAGCAGTATGACTTCTACACACGCTGGGGTCACGGGAAGCTGAAGGATTACGTGCAGGACTACTGGCAGCACATGCCGGCGAACCAGACAGGTGCCACCGCGGCAACGACCGCGACGAAATCAAACAAGTAAACGCAATTTATTTGAGCAGACCAGAAGGACCGCCTAGCCGGGCGGTCTTTCTTGTTTTGGTATGAACTCTTCGTGCCAAGCAATCCTGGCAACGGCTTTGCGCGCAGATCGCCTTGCCCACCGAGACGTTTCAGTCTTACTATCAAACCATGTCAGCTCTTCAATTTGACACGAACGCGCTAATTGACATCTGCCGCGATAACGTTGTCGCAAAGCTCGGTGTGTTTGGAACTGAAGACCTGCCGCCGCTCAAGACTGAAGTTCAGAAGATTCTTACAGCACAGCCCTTGCTTTACCAGGCATTCTTCCGTTGCAAAGCTTGAGCTTGATCTAATTCGCGCGAGCCGCCCGAGCTCACTTATTCATTCGTGACGGAGCACCTATGGACTTCATCGGCATTCGCAGTCTGCCGTCGGCGCCTGCGGTCAGCGCGACGAAACCCGGATCCTGACGAATGGAATCAAACACTGCGTCGACGCGCGCTTCCATCATTTCCTTCGCGCGCACCGATTGGTAGCGCTCGTATTGGAAGAAGTGACGTTTAAGCAGCACGAGCGCTCTTTCACGTTGTCCGTTCTGGGCGTAGATCGCGGCGAGGTTGTACGAGGCGGGCAGAAGTGCCACATTCGCGCGGGCGATCTTTAGGGCTTCATCACCGTGTCCCGAAGCGGCCATGAAGACAGCCGCGAAGACCAGGTTGTAAGGATCTTTCGGATCGAGGGCGAGCGCCTTTTGCGTGTACTCGTTGCCTTTCGCCAGGTCGCCTTCTGAATTCCAATACACAGCGAGGTTGCGATAGGCGAGCGCCAGAGGAAACTCCGCGACAGACTGTTCCATCAGCGCCAATCCTTTTTTGAACTCGCCTTCATGGATCGTCATCTTTCCCAGACCGTGCAAAGCGACGGCGCGCGAGAGCGGATCAGCAGGCATGTTGAGAATCGCTTCAAATGTCGTGCGCGCTTTGTCCCAGTCGCCGATATGGTGGCGATAAAGCTCACCCAGGTAGCGCAGCGGCGTGGGATCTGCCGGGTCCATGACGTGTGCCTGGTGGTAAAGTTTTTCCGCGGCAACGTACCGCGCGTTGAGTTCAGCCAGCAGGCCTCGGCGCATCGTCTGTTCGATGAGAGCGCTCTGACGCGGGTCGAGAACGGGAGCGAAGACGGGAGAATCAGCCACGCTGGCGATGTCGTCGACTCCAAGTTTCTTCAACTCTTTGGCCGCATCCTTCGCTTTCTTCGGAAACATGCACTTCTCGCCCAGCACGGACTGATAGAGCTTGATTGCGGCGGCGTTGTCGCCGGCGGCTACCTTGGCTTTCGCATCTTTCAAGCTCGCCTCGAGTGTGCTCTCGCGCTGCTTCATTTCGGTGTCAACCAGCTTCTCAACCTGGTCCACTTTGAGAAAGTTGTTTTTGCCTTCGGCTTTGTTGATGACCGTGCCGTCAGCTTTGGCCAGGACCGCCACCGGCGGTTTCGAGTCGCCGATGAGTCTCTGTACTTCGGTCACGTGATAGTCCGCCACTTTCATCGTTACGCACTGACTGGCGTAAACGGACAGGATGCGCGAATTGTGCAGACTGGATTTGTTCAATTCTTCCTGCGTCGCGGGAAACCAATACAGCACGAGCCCCATCGCCGGCGCGTCCTTGGGAGTCCAATTCTTCCACGGCACAACATAGACGGTCGGATTCGAGCCGCCGCCACCCGACATGCCCCCGACACCCCCGCCGCCACCACCTCCGCAAGTGGCCCAGACAGGTGAAGCAACAAAAAGCATGATCAGAAGGACGGCGAAGAAGCGTGCTGGTTGTGTTTTCATGGCGCGGGATTATAGCAGAGTGGGTATCCAAAGCCGAGTAAACTTGGTAGCAACTTGGCCGAAAACCCGATCCTCTCTTCGCTGTCGGCACGGCCCTTGACTCGGACCTGCGGGCTTTTGATTCGAAGGCACAACGTGGTGTTCATTGCGCTGCGAGTTTTTGCAGTGCGGCCATGGCGTGGGCGAGCTCGCCGCGTGTTAGAGCTTTCTGTGGATAGAAATAGGTGCCAGTGGACAGAAGGCCTTTCGCAATTGCGACGGACACGTAGCCGCGCAGCTCACGGGGAATGTTGAGAGCATCGATTACGGCGAGCGGAGCGTCGGACTGGCCCTCTGCTGGCGCGCGCAGACCGGCCGCGCGGACCAGCGCCACTGCGGCCGTTAAACGATCGACCGAATCATAAGGCCGGAATCTCCCGTCGGCAGTGTTGATAAACAGTGGACCACCTGGCGCCGCCTGCGCGCTTTCGACGAAGAGCATCGTTGACGCGTCGTGCGCGTCTGAGAAGCTGGGTTGGCCCGGTAGGTATTGCGGCACCCGACCACCAAGCACTAACGCTATTGCGAGGTCAGCGCGCGTGACGGAAAAGTCAGTGCGAAACTTGTTGCCGATGGGCCACATCGTGTAGGTCCGAAGATTCTGGTAAATGTCATTGCGCAGGGATGGACTCAAGCTCGTGTCGTCCGAGAGCTGCGCATATTGCGCCCGGCTGATCTCCAGGACACCAACATACTGCTGCGCTCCTATTCCGGCGCCCAGAGTGTTCGTAACATTCGCCCGCCACGAGCCCGCGGCCGGCGTGCCTATTGCGACGCGCTCGCGCTTGCCGTTCAGGCCTGGCAGATTGAGGCTGTTGGACTGCGAGTTGAGCGAGCCGGACGCATCGTAAACGTTCAGACCGAGATCGTTCGTGCTCGAGAAAGGACCCCACGAAATCTGGACCGAGGCGAGCAAGGCGTTGTCGGGAATCGCGAGCGCAGTATCGGAAGCACTGCCGGGTTGAACGGTTCCGGAGAATGTCTTCAACGGATCGTTGATGAATTGCACCTGGCCGTGATTGAGCGTGCCTCGCCACGCTCCAATGCGGCGCGCTGGAAAAGCCGCCTGCAAAACCGCAGCATGCACATTGAGCATGCCGGTGCCGACCTCGTGTTGATAGTACGGTGGTAGGGGCGTCGCGGTGCGCTGCAGGATGTCCTTAACTTGTGACGGTGTGAGGTTGGGATTAGCTTCGAGCATCAGCGCGATCGCGCCTGCCACTTGCGGCGCGGAAAAACTGGTTCCACTGGACGTGGTGTAATAAGGGAGTTCAGACGGGCTGAGGCGTTGGGCGTCGGCTCCTGCTGCCATGCCTTCAGCGCCGGTGACGTTGGTGATTCCCGAGCCGCGCAGGCTGATCACATTCACGCCCGGGGCAACGAGCGTCGGATGGAACATCGCGCTCGCGAAATCGCCGCGCGACGAAAAACTCGCGACATGTCCCGGTGTGTCAGTCGCGCCAACGCTGACGACCCACGGAGCGACCGCGTAGGGATTCAAAGTGTGCAGGCCGGGGCCATTGTTTCCGGCTGAGAAGACCACGTTGATGCCGCGGTCGGCCAGCATTCTGGTGGCGACGTTCACTGGATCGTTTACGTCGAAGACCGTGTTTGCCGAGAAGCTGCAGTTCACAGCGCGCACGCCTTGCTCGCCACCGCGCGTCAATAAATAATCGAAGCCTTCCAAAACATAGAGCAGAGTCAGATCGCCGGCGCTCAAGCCTAACAATCGCGCGCCCGGCGCGACACCACTGTACTTTCCGCCCGACTGCGCGCCATTGCCGCCGATGATGCCGGCGACGAATGTGCCATGGCCGTAAACCTGATCGGTGTTGGGCAGACTCTCGGTATTGACCGGATAGTTAAAGCCAACGCTCGCGCTTTGCGTGCTTCCCAGTTTCACGTTTTGTGCTACGCGCCCCGCGAGATCACCATGCGTACCGTCGATCCCTGTATCCAATACCGCGACTGTCACATTGCGGCCGCTTATGGACAGGTTCGAATTGTGGCTGGCAACTTCCGCATCCCCCCATGCGCGATCGACGCCGGTCGCCGCGCGCACCTCAGGTTCACTGGTCAGGTTAAGTGTGCGGTTGCCAGAGATAGACTGCACCGATGGCAGGTGCGAGATCGCAATTATCTGAGCGCGCGTTGCGGTCATCGTGATCATGGGAAGCGCGCGATATCGCGTGCCGCCGATAATGCCAATCCGCTGGAGGTCGGCGATGTCGGCATCGGTCGGCAAATAGTAGTAAACGATTGTTGCGTTGACGCTGCTATCGTCAGTTAACTGGTTGAGTTGCAGCGCCAGCTCCGGGTCGACACTCTGTAATCCACTCGCCGCGACGTTCCCTCCAGTGGCGAGCATGCCATAGGCGTCCGTCATGGTAATTCCGTCGGCGCCGGTCATCACAATGCCATCGGCGCCAGTCATGACAATGCCGTTGACGCCGGTGAACTTCATGCCACTGGGTGAAATTGAGGAAACAGTGCCGTCGGCGCCGGTCATGACGATGCCATCGGCGCCGGTCATGACGATGCCGTCGGCGCCCGTCATCACAATGCCATCGGCGCCGGTCATGACGATGCCATTTGACGTTGTCTGCTGAACTCCATCAGCGCCGGTCATGACAATTCCATCGGCGCCAGTCATCACGATGCCATTGGCCTTAGTAATCGTCACTGAAGTTGCGTTATAGGTAGTGCCGTCGGCGCCGGTCATGACAATCCCGTCGGCGCCGGTCATCACAATGCCGTCGGCGCCAGTCATCACAATGCCGTCGGCACTCACCGTGCTCACGCTGTTTGGATAAGAGAACCCGTCGGCGCCGGTCATGACAATCCCGTCGGCTCCGGTCATCACGATGCCGTTCGCACCGTAATTGAGGACGCCGTCGGCGCCGGTCATGACAATCCCGTTTGGATGATCGAAGGTGACACCGTCAGCGCCCGTCATAACAATGCCGTTCGCGCCGGTGATAGTGATGCCGGCTATCGCTGGGGTGACGCTTAGAAGGAGGACCAGAGCCAAAGCGATAAGTTGCCTGGCCCCGTCGCCGCTCTTCGGAAGGATCATCTTTAGCAAACTATCACCTCAGTCGGGTTTGTTGGCGCAGTCATGCTAACAATATTCAAAAGGCGAGGGTGCGCCTCCGCAGGCGACTTGCCGTATTTGTGACCCGCAAATAGCGCCGGCGCCCGCATTCTTGAACGCCGCCTGCCAATCCCCGCGCCGAGCAATCGCTTCGTGCTTTGAAACAGTGATGCATTTTAAGCAGCGATCAGTCAGCATGTGTTGCGTTCGCATTGCGTTTTGCGGAAGAATCCTCGCCAGGACTCAGCGACTAATTCTGCGCCGAACCGACCAATTCCTGATAGGTTTTGCGTGTCTCCGCGCTCGGTTCAACTCCCAGTTCGTTCGTCAGCAGACGTCTGAGACCTTCGTACTGTTCTCTTACCGCGCCTTTGTTACCTAGAGCAGCATGGGCGCGCATTAGCAGACAGTGAATGTCTTCGCGAAATGGATCGTCATGCAGAATCTGTTGCGCTAGTTGCGTTGATTTGAACCAGTCCTCCGTTTTTTGCGCCACTCTGGCAAGAGACTCGAGCAACTGCAGATATTGCTTGCGATAGTAGGACCTTTGCTCTTCTACCCACGGGTCGTAACTGCCCTGCATGAATTCGCCACGATAGAGCGCCACCGCCGATTCGTAACGCTCAACGCACTGATCAAAGTGCCGCGCGCGTCGGGCTGATTCTCCTTCAGTCAGGAGGCGGTCGAACTCCTCGACATCTACGCGATAGGCGAAGTCGGGGTTGAGCAGGTAATCACCTTCGTGGTAAAGGAGAAGATTCTGTTTGAGTGACTGGTTACTGTTGAGCGCTTTACGTATATGCGAAACCGTTGGGTGAAAGTTCTTTTCGATTACAGCCAGATCGGTTTCGCCCCAGAAGGTATCAATGATCGAATCTTTTGCAGCTCGGCGATGTCTGCGTGAGGCTATGAAACACAGAATGTCACGCGCCCGGCGTGTGGCCCAGGCATCGGGCGCCAGTGGCCGGGTCGGATCGCGCACAATCTCTAATGGACCGAGCATGTTAATCGTGAGATCAGTTAGCGGCGTTGTGGTTAGCGATCCCGCGGTTGGCTTAGCGACAACGCGTGGCCGGCTCTGTCGCTCGGCGGTCGCCAACTGCGCGCGCAGATCCGCCGGGAGCATCTCAGCCACCTCTTCCGACGCGAACAAATCCGGATTGCTGGTTATTTCGCGTAGCAGCCAGTATTCATAGTCGTAGCGCAGAGCAAGATCGAGCGCGCGTCTCAAATGCTCAAGCATCCTGGGTTCTTTGCCGAGTCTCAGCTCGCAGGAAGCGGCGCCCAGGCAGGCTTGAGCTTCATAGTAGTAAAGGCCATGGGCGCGAAAATAGTTGATAGCGTTGCTTAATTCAGCGCTGGCTAACTCGTGCTCTCCCTGGGCAATCATGACGCGCGCACGCGATAGCGAGGCGGTGTAGAAGCGCATCTCGTCCCTCTCTACGGGCCGGGAGTCAATGAGTCGATCCAGTTGGGCGCGCGCGGCGGGAAGATCTCCAACTCTCAAACTGAGGAGCGCTCGCTCTTCGAGCAACTCTACCCGTTTCAGGTCGATTCCCGCGTCGTCGTACGCGCGGGCGGCCCGCTCGTAAAACTCGGCGGCGCGCTCAGCCTCACCTCGCTCGCGATAGACATTGCCATACGCTTCAAAAATCTCGCCTCGCAAGGCCACGAGGTTGAAAAGCTGACAACGTTCCAGCGCGCTGCCCAGGTGCTCTTCGCAGGCCGCAAAGTCTCCGCGGTACAGGTAGCAGCGAGCCATATTCAGATGAGCGATTGCTTCTTGAGGAACAGGCGGTCTTTGACTATCGGTTCGCAGCATGCGGCTGAGCCATCGCAGGGCTTCGCCGAAATCGCCGCGCATCCCGGCAGGCGTACCAAGGTTGTGAGCAATCAGCCTCGCGTAATATTCGTCCCTTTGCTCCTCGGCAAGTTGTAGGGCCGCGCGAAACTCTCGCTCGGCCGCGGCCCACTGGCCCATTGCGACGAGGCACAACCCGCGCGTGTTGCCGCACTTCATTCTCACAACTGAATGCTCATCGGTCAGTTGACTGGCTCGATCAAGGTACGTAAACGCGAGATTAAAGTCGCGCCGACTTCTGGCGATGGCGGCCAGAGAATGAAGTGCTTCGGCTTCGCCTTCGTGGTCTTCTTGTTGCTGGAGCAGAGTTATGGCGCGTCGAAACAACGCCTGGGCCACATCGTACTCGCCCCGCAGCCGCGCCACTTCCGCGCGGTGGGCCAGCGCGCGCGGATGAGTTTCCAGAGCCGCAGCCGGAATCGCATCCGCCAAAGAGGCCAACGAGCCTAGTGCTCCCGAGGCGATCCACTTAGCGCCGCGCTCGGCCACTAACTTTGCCGCGCGATCGAAATCTTCGGCGGCAAGGAAATGGTGCGCCGCCCGCTCCCACAACTGGCGCTCGGCGAAATACTCGGCGCAACGGAGATGTTCGGCCGCCACTCCGGCGCGCCCGATCTCACTGCGAAGACGGCGCCGCAAGAAGCTCTGAAAGAGCGGGTGCAGTCGGTATTCCTCACCGCTCCCATCGCTAGCCACCGTGATGAAGACGTTGCGCCGCACCAACGCCGGCAAGACCCGCGCGCAGTTCACCCCTCGATAAAGGTTGGCGCAAGTGTCGAGATCGATCCGATCGAGCAGCGAAATGCGCAGCAGGATTTGCTGAACCATCTCTGCCTCCCCGGAAAAAACCTCCTCCGCGAAATAGTCAAAGATATCGCGCTCGGATTGCCGCAGGATCTCGACCAAATCCGGATGTTCGTGCTGGCCTTCCGACCGTGCGCCGCCAAGCGTTCGCTGGGCCACTTGTCTCACGAGCTGCAAAGCGGTGATCCAGCCGTGCGTGCGTTCGCGGTATTCGGCAAGCTGCTCGGCAGTCAACTCCAGATCAAAAACTTTGCGAAAGAGCTGCTGCGTTTCTTCGTCCGTGAACAACAGATCGGCGCGATCGATGATCGATTGCGGCGCTTGCGCTCGCAACCGAGCCAGTGAAAGCGGAGGCATCTCGCGGGAGATGACGATGACGTGCAACACATCTGGCAAATAGGCCAGCAGGCGATCCAATACCGCATGCACCGGTGTCTCTGGTCCGAGATGGTGGTAATCATCCAGGACCAGGACAAGCTGTTGCTCGACGCGCTCCAATACTTCATTCAAAAGCACGTCGACGGCCCGCTCCGGATGTCGGGCCAATTCGTTGGCCGATTCCCGCAGGTAGGCGAACATTGCTTCGCCAAACCCGGGCACAACCTGCTGAATGCCGAAAGTTAGATAACCAAGCAGGACCCATGGGTCGGCGTCGGTGTGGTCCAACTGATACCAAACGAATGGCCGTTGGTGCGTGCGCAAAAAATCTGCGACGAGGGTGGTTTTGCCCGAACCAGCGTTCGCTGTCACCAACGTCATTGGGCGCGAGAGATTTGCAAGCAGTCTTTCGATTAAGCGCGGGCGCGAGAGAAGCTCGGGCGCCGGGCGCGGCGGCAACAACTTCGTGCGCAGAAAAAGACCGCGCTGCTCGCCTGACCGCTCAACAGATGTTGGAGCAGATGCCTTTCGTGGTTTCCCCTGATGGGAGCTTGGCGCCATTGAGTTTTGCCTCGGGGGATTGCGATTTGGCTGGAGATTAGCATACTGGCGCGTCATCGATCCACGGCCTGCGCGGTAAGCCGAGCCCTGCATTCCAAAAGGATTGGCAATCTCTGGCGATGTTAATTGACTGGGGATCACCCTTCACTTCACCCAATCGGGACCACTAGTCTATGAGTTCCAGTTTTGTTGTGGCGACCTGGCCTACTGATATTAGCCGGAGCCTTTGCGATCTCTATCTGTGATTTGCTTAGGGTGATCGCATAATTTGCAAGAGCAGCGGCTCTTCCGTTCGTGCGATCAAAGGCGAGACGCGCATGCTCGCCTGATAAACCATAAGTCTCAAAGAGTCCCACGGCTTCCTCGCGCGTGAAAGCGAGGGCGGCCTCGTCGAGCACTTCCAGAGTCTGTTTTGATCGCATGCGCCAGAGCGGCGCGGGCGGCAAAGTTCTGCTGGTGATGAGCACGTGAACCTCTCGCGGCACTAACGGCAAGAAACGGCCGAGGAATGGCACCAGCCACTCGGTGTCGCAAACCAGATGCAGATCTTCAATGGCAATTAGCAGTGGCTTAGCCTCTCCCCTGAGCAGTTCATACACAAATGTCTCGGCGAGCAGTGGGATGTCATCGAATTTTGCGGCGCCCGCGAGTGGCATGATGGCGGCTTCGTTAAAGCCTGGCCTTTGCCGCCGGATGCTGGTAACCAGATAATCGAAGAAGACTCGTAACTCTCCGTCTGAAGCATCGACCTTGTACCAGGCGACTGGCCTCTCGCAGGTTCGCGCAAAGTCGCTCGCGAGTGCGCTCTTGCCGCTGCCAGCGCGCCCACTGATGACCGTGCACGCACACGACTCGAGACTGCTCTCAAGTATCGCCAGAAGGCGCGGGCGCGCAATGCGCGGCAGTTGCGAAGGTATCGTTATCTTTTCGAGGATTAGCTGCATATTCTTAAGCTGTGTGAACTGACGATTCCCGTGAAATTCAATCAAGGCGTTTGCGATGTCGTCGATTTAGGGTTCTCTTTCCCTATCGCTGCAATATTATTGCAATCACCTTGAGAAATTCTTGAGTTGTTGAACACTGCTTTGCAGGATAGCAGGGCGGGCCGAAGCGGAAGTTGTGGTAACGATGAAGCACCGGCATCCAATTCCTTGTCTGTTCAAGTACCGATGCCAGGGGATCGCAATACTGGAGGGCGACTGCAAAGAAAAAGCGAAGGGTCAGAGAGAGGGGGAAAAAGGGGCAAGCAAAACGGGCGAACCGGCGGGCTCGCCCGTAACTCTTTGCATTCCTGGTGCACCCAGCAGGACTCGAACCTGCGGCCTTTTGATTCGAAGTCTATTCCGCAAGTAAACCTTAGTCAACCGAAGTACATTCACCTAGCATTTCATTGCCTTGCTGCGCTCACAAGATGTGTTAGCTGTGGGCAAGTATAGGCAAGACCCGTGTATCTCGCACCCAAACTCGCACCCAAAGGCCCGAATTTTCATCCCCTCAGGCAGACCGCGATTTATCTGATGGAATGGCTCGGCGTTTTTTCAATTCACTTTACCGTGGAGGAAACATAAAAACATTATTTCCCAACGTCCAGAGGTTGATATAGGTGGCGGCGTACCCTGTCCACTGAGAAACGGTAAAAACTCAGGCGTTGCCAGTCCTATATCAGCAACGTTGTTGTAGTCGCCACTGAAAGATAGCGTTGCTTCAACGAAACCGCCGTTATCAAGCCGCTGAGCAACGGCGGCGATTGCATAATCAGGACTAGGCGTGAGTAGATTGTTGCCGCTGATGTATTGCCCGCCAATAATCGGTTGCAGCACGGCTTGATGCGATCCGCCGGTCTTTTCCGTTATTGGACGCTTGACCGCAGATCCGTCCATGATCTCGATTAGATAAACCTCTTGCTCCTCAGCAACCGGAACGTCTGAGCCGGGCATCATCCCCGCTCCAATTCGTGATCGCCGCGTCCACTCAATCAATAAGTTTCCAGCGGCATCCCTTGTGCCTTTAAGATTCACCGGCGCTAACGGTTTCAGTGAATTGCCGCGCAGAATAAAATTCGTGACGGCCGCGTCGTCGATTGCTTGGCCGCTCGTGACAAACTTGAATCGCATTTTTCCCCCTTCATAAACGCAGCCTGCCAACAGAAGGCAGATCACGAAAGCAATTAGGACTTTCAAAGTTTTTCTCCTCGCTTAGCAACCTCATCGGACAGTCTCAAACACAGCCGGAGGCCCGCCCAGATTTTTCAGTTCCAACGCCTTTTTGTGGCGTTGCTGCTCACTCTTCAATTGCTCATGAAGTCCCCTCGCGATCTCCGCTTCGATTCTCAAACGCTCACGCTCGCGCTCACTTTCGCCCAACGCCTGACTGAGGCGTTGCACACTGACGTCGTGAAGATGTTGGAGATTTCCTAGCTCCTGACCCAGCGCCAGGCAGCGAGCAGCGGCAGACTGGTAATCCTTCTGCGCGGTTTCCAGAGCCCGCGACGCTACGCGAACCCTAATTTCGTGAGTTTTTCCTTCGTCCATTTTTTTGCTTTTCCTTTCGTCGTGTTAATCGTCATCAATCAATTTTGCCTTGCCAGCTCGACAATCAGCAGCAAAAGCTGATGCCGCCGCAGGCGCTAGTTTCTTAAAACCCGACATCCGCAAAACCGGCAAGTCGGCCTCTGCCTCAAGCAGCTCGATCTCTTGCGAAAGTGCCGAGCGTTTCAAGTCCAATGTTTCAAGTTCTGCCCTTCGTTTTGCGACCTCGATTTCATTGGCCATTGTTTTTCCCCTTTCGTTTTTTGGTTTTTGAATTGGCCGTCGCCGTGTTCGCACCCCGGTGTACGGTCCGGGGTTCCCCTCAGGAGTGGGGCGCGCGAACCGGCGACGAGCCAAACTTTTTCAACTTGCTGTCTCAATTGCCGCACGCTCGGCTGCGATAGTTAGCCGTGCCCACTCAGCCGGGTCGCTCGCAGCCGCTTCCCACTCTGATTTTGTTGGCTCGCGGTAGTCGCTGTCCTCAGTATCGTTCGCCGGTGTTCGTACTCGTTCGCGGTCGTTCGCACTCCCGGCGTTTACTTGTTCAGGGGCGTTTATGTACTTATTGGCCGTGGACAAACCGACACCTAACTGCCGGGCTATCTCGCGTTGACTGTCGCCCCTAGCGGCCAGTTCCTTTGCTCGCTGTATACGCTTTGCGCGTTCACCTTCGCCAAGCGGTCGCAAGTGATCGTGCTCGCTTGCTGTACCGTTAAACTGAAACCCCAAAAAATTCCCTCGCTTCTCAAAAGTGAACGTCGCGACATTTTCGGTTGTGTAGAGTGTTTCCGCAGACCTCGACTTGATCTGTTTGAGATACCGCACACTTGGATCGCTGGCGCTCTTGCCTAACGCGAAAATCGAATCCGCAAAGTTTGCGAGAATCCGCGAGCCCGCCAAGTCGTTCAAACATAACGGACGGGTCTCGTCTCGCTTCGGAGTGTGCGCCAGCACGCACACTGACAGCCCGTGATTCTTTTTGAGATTGACTAGCCGCTGCATGAGCGGCAGGGCAAATTTACCCTTGTCGGTTTCCCTCGAAAGCCACGTTATATTGTCGATGAAAACGATCCGGGCGTTGGATTCGAGGATGTAGCTTTCAATCTGATTCAAAAGCGCTAACTCCCAGTCGTTGACTAGCTCCACGCCCCGCGTATAGACCGAAATATCTAACTCGACGCGGACAAGGTTTTCGGAAAACTCAAAGATGCCGCCGCTGTCGGAATAACGGGAAAGGTGTTGCGCGGCGCTCAATTCAAAGTCGAAATAGAGATCCTTGCTTGCTTCGATCTCCACCTCTAGGCCTGTGCTGGTATAACCTCGCGCTATGTCGTTCGCGATCTGCACGGCTGCCGCCGTCTTACCCTCGCCAGTTGTGCCGAAACCCAGGACTAGCTCGCCCTCGCGCCAAAACTCGCCCGCGAGCCGGTTCGGTTTTTTTTGCGTTGCCGCTTGCCTGAGCCACTCCGACATCGGTTCGCCCACAAAAACCCCGTTCCCGTCGTTCACGTGTTCGCGGTCGTTCGCGGTGTTCGCGGTGTTCGGGGTGTGAACGCGAACGCTCGATGGAGAAAAAAGCGGCGCCGCCTCTACCAGCTCGCAAAGCGCGTCAACGTCGTTTCCGGGTTTCGCGAGCCAGTCCTTTATGTCGCCCTTTTCATCTAACCCCGGCAAGTGAATAACCTTGACGCTGGCCGCGATGCCTTGCAGGGACGTTGCCACTTGTTCCGCGTGCTTCAAGCCCGCAACGTCGCAATCAGGCAAGACCACGCAATGCCGCCCGGCAAGGTATTTGTTGTACTTGCTCGATCCGTCCTTCTCAACCCACTTGCCCGCCCCGCCGGAATTACAGGTCGCCAGCAGACCACGCTTTGCGAGCGCATCACACTTTCCCTCACCCTCAGGGATGAAAACTTGTTGCGACGGATCAGCCGCGAGTAGCTCAGGCAAGCGATAAGGTACGCGCCGAACGCCTTTGAGATTCCAAACCCAGTCGCCACCGTCTCCAGGCTGTCGTTGCAAAAACTGTTTCGGGTCAGACCGCACGACTTGATGAAGCAGGTTTCCGTTTTCGTTGCGGTAGTTGAAGTGCGCGACCTCGCGACGTGCTCCGTTGTTGCCGTTGGCGTGCGGGATTGCCGCGAGAATTGATTCATAGGTGCAACCCTTATTAGCGTGACACGTCAACAACAACTTTCCGTCCTCGCCTTCACCGATAGAAAGAGAAGGCTTTTTATCAGGATGATGCGACGGACAACGCGCCGTATACCCGTCGCCGCATGGCTTGGCTTTCAGAATTGCGGCTACTTCCCTCGCGGTCAGAGAGTGCGGTAGATTATTCGGCATAGAACCAACCTTCTCGCGAATTAGGCCCGCGCGGTTTGACAGAATCGTTGCGGGCCAAAAACTATGCCGCCATACTCGCAGCCGATGATCCGTTAGGCTGGTTGAGCCCGCCGTTTAGAATCCACTCGGACAACCGCTGCGGATGAAAACGAAGACCTCGCGAGGGTGCAACTCTCACAAGACAGCCAGCCGGAAATTTGTTTTGCCGGATCAACTCATAAACAAGGTTTTCCGAACAGTCTAAAATCTTGGCCGCATCCGAGACTCGGAGTAATTCATCGCTCATATTTTCAAACCCCCCAAGAATCAAAACAAAAAAGTCCTGCCATCAGCTTCCAAGGTTGCTGAAAAGCAGGACTCCCGCTGTTGTCCCGAGGGAACTAAAACTCTCTAACCTGAGCTAAATGTATCACAAGGTTTATCTATCCGTCTATAGCCTTTTTCCCGCTACCCGTTGTGAACCGTTCACGCTCGCGAACACCGCGAACAAGCGAACGACCGCGAACGACCGCGAACACCCTTGTTGCTCTTGCGTCCTATGCCCACTTGTGGTATACACCACCTATGCGAATAGACAAGGAATTGAAACGGCGATTAGAAGGCCGGTCACTCTACTGGCTGGCTAAGCAGTCGAAAGTGTCCTATATGACCGTCTGGCGTACCGCAAAGGGCAGTGAGCCCAGCCTGACCACGGTTCAAAAGCTGGCGACGGCATTAGGCTGTCAACCGGGAGATCTACTGGTGCGAGTTGAGCAAAAGGCAAGGAAGAAATAGAAGCGGGCTGACTCCGGCGAGTAAACGCCAAGGCCAGCCCTAACCATTAACCCTTCAACCGAAAGGATCAATGATATGGAAAAAGATACCACGACGGACACGGCTAGCAAACAAACTGCGGACGACCCGCAATCGCTGCCCAGCGAAGCCGACAATCGCGAGTTCTCGTCTGAGAATTTGCCCTGCTTAGAAGATGAGGAAGTCGTTCGGCTGATCGACATTATGAGGCGCCAAGATGATGGAGCGCGCGATGGGGCGATGGTGTTTCTCTTCGATCACATTCTGGGACATTGCTATGACGGGAACTACATTTTTACTCTTTCCTGCGTTGCAAGAGATCGAGCGCTCTACCATTCAGATCTGGCAGAAGATGGAATCAGAGCGTTCGCCGCGAAGGTGGCCCCAAGGATTAACGAGCAACTAGCGGAGTGGGAAGCCGCATAATTAAACCGGGCTGATTGATTTGAGTCCGCGAGGGAGCGCCGAAAGGTTTTGTCTCGTGGGCTATGCCCGAAAGCTTTTCAATCAGCCCTCTTCAAAACGAAAGGCTAAGAAAATGACACCCAAACGATCCGCCCGCAAAGCCGGGCAACTCATCGAGCGTGGCGATAACTGGCAAGTGCGCATCTTTACCGGCACCGGCCCGGATGGTCGCCGCGCCTACCTTAACCGAACCATCAAAGGCTCGAAACGCGACGCGCAGACCTACCTGAGCGAAACCCTGAGCGCGATCAGCCGCGGCACCTATGCCGAACCTTCCCGCTTGACCCTGAGCGCCTACCTCGATCGCTGGCTGGCCGCGTCAAAAGCCCGCGTGCGCCCTACCACGCTCGCGTCCTACACTTTCCTTGCCGAACGCTACATCAAGCCCCACATCGGCAGCATGCGCTTGTCAGATCTGCGCTCCCTGCACGTGCAAGGCTTGTATAGCAACGCAAAGGTAGGTCCGCGCACGATCCGATACGTGCACAGCATTCTATCAGGCGCCCTCCGGCAAGCCGTCCGCTGGAATATGTTGACTGTCAACCCTTGCTCTGGCGTAACCCTGCCCCGCCAGGAGCGCCGCGATATGCAAGCCCTCAATCAAGAGCAAGCGCAAGCGTTCCTTGCCGCGTGTGAGCACGATACGTGCGGCGTGGCCCTCGCGCTTGCCTTGTCAACCGGGATGCGCCCCTGCGAATTCTTGGCCCTGCAATGGTCAGACGTTGACCTTGAGCGCGGACAAGTGACAGTCACTCATAGTCTTGTTTGGGGCAAGGGTGAAGGATGGTCACTGACAGAGCCTAAGACGGCCCGTAGTGCCCGCACAATCCCTCTGCCTGCGAGCATGGCCCGGCTCTTAGTGGATCATCGCAGACAGCAGAACGAGGCCCGTCTAAAGGCAGGGAAGGCGTATGAGAATCATGGCTTTGTGTTTGCGATGCCGCACGGCGCGCCGGTGAGACTCCGTTACCTTGACCGCTACCATTACAAGCCTACGCTGAAACGTGCTGGCTTGCCCGCGACGATGCGAGTCTATGACCTACGGCATTCGAGCGCGACGTTGTTGCTCGCGGCCGGTGAGAACGTCAAGGTTATCAGCGAGCGATTAGGACACGCATCCGTCACCCTGACACTGGACGTTTACAGTCACGTGCTACCGGGCCAGCAAGAGGCCGCAAGCGCCAAGCTAGAACGCCTGTTTGCGTGAGGCAAAAGGGCTTCCCGCCAAGCCCTCGCACACCCCTCGCACCCAAACGCGAAAAACTCAATTCAACCACTACCGCTAACCTCTTGAATCTAATGGTGCACCCAGCAGGACTCGAACCTGCGGCCTTTTGATTCGAAGTCAAACGCTCTATCCAACTGAGCTATGGGTGCATGTCTGGTAAATCGTAAATCGCAGAAGCTCGAAGTACAAAGTTCCAATCCCTTACTTCATCTTCATCGGGGACATCATCGGTGATGCGTTGCCGCCCTGGAACTCGTGCCGAATGAAACGAACCATGTCTTCGATCTCTTTCGCCGAAAGCTTTTCTTTAGATGGCGCCGGCGTGCCTTCGCCAAACGCGGGCATGCCATCGCCACCCTTTGTGATCTGTTTGACGAACTCGGCATCAGGATGGTGCAGCGCATGTCCCATGCGCAGGCTTGGGACCTTCAGCTTCTTGCCATCTTTCGTCACCGTCTGCCCTTCGGCCCTGTCGCCGTGACATTCCTTGCAGTGTTTTGCAAAGTTCGCTCGAGCAGATGCGAATTCATCCGGAGTTGCTGTTGCCGAAACCGGCGCGGCCGATGAAGGCTGCGTCTGCGCCGTGGTTCCCGGCTTCGTATTTTTGCAGGCAGCAGTGAGCAAAACGATAGCAGTCGCGACCAGCACGAGTCTCGATAGATGCATGCGCAAGTTTCTCCTGTCGAAAAAATGAAGGCGAGTATATCACGCGCATCGGTGATCGGAGGAGTTGGGAAGCCTTGCCGGAAAGCAAAAGCGTCCCGATCCTTCTTGACCTGCTCGCGCTCAGTTGCAATCCCGCTCAGAACGCAGCAGAATAACGTCGCACGTCGAGAACCCTTCAGACGACTCGGTTGAAGCCATGCTAATTCGTCACAGCGTAATTGCTCTAGAGGTCACTACAGTATGAGTACCGACACAGAACACGGCCATGTCACACACGGCTCGCTGCGGCTTGCCCCCCACAAGGCAGAAGTCGAAGAGCTGAGACCAAAGCTGCCGCGTCAATTCGTCAACTTCACTTTTTATCGCGCACGTCCGGAGTGGCGCCTGCTCGCCGCAGCCGACAAGCAGCGTTGCCAGGAGGAGTTCGTTCGCAACGTCGATGAATTTCGCGGCCAGTTGATGGTGCACACTTATTCGACCATCGGTCTGCGCACGAACACGGATTTCATGATCTGGCGCATCGGTTACGAGCTTGAGCCTTTCCAGGAGATGACGGCGCGGCTAAACAAGAGCGAGATGGCGAAGTATCTCGAGCCGACGCAATCGTTGCTTTCGATGACCAAGCGCTCGATGTATATTGACAAGGACAATCCCGAGCACGTCGAAGACCGTCTGCACATCGTTCCCGGCAAATCTGATTACCTCTTCGTCTATCCGTTTGTGAAGACGCGCGACTGGTACGCACGCCCGCCCGAGCAGCGCCAGGAGATGATGGACGAGCACATCCGCATCGGAATGAAGTATCGGTCGGTGAAACTTCACACGACGTATTCGTTTGGTCTCGACGATCAGGAGTTTGTGGTGGCGTTTGAAACGGACTACCCGGCGGATTTTCTTGATCTCGTCCAGGAGTTGCGCGAGACAAAGGCGAGTTCGTTTACTCTGCGCGACACACCGATGTTCACATGTCGGCGGCGATCGCTGGCTGAGTGTTTGGACGCGCTTGGTTGATTCTGGGCAGTCGTTTCGCGGCTCTGCCGCCTGATGTGCGGAAAGGCTGTGCCTTTCCGGGAAAGTTTCCCTTTAAATTTTGTGAGAGGCTGCGCCTCGAACTAGACGGAGGCGTAGCCTCGAAGAGACGGAGCCAAGCAACGGAAAGGCACAGCCTTTCCGCACATCAGATGGCAGAGCCAGTTTCCTTTTCTGATCTCCCGTCAAGATTGATCTTGACGAAACAAGCTGGGTCACGATTGATTGTTGTCATACTCGGACTGCTCCTCGCGTTCTTTGCTCCTATCCCAGTTACAACGGCGCAAACTCAGTCGTCCGGCTCACGATCTGAATACCTCTGGTACGAAGCCGAAAACATGCGCGGATTCTCAACGGGCGCGCTGCACGAGCCGCTGCTTAACCCCTCGTGGATGAATCTCCCGAAAGCCAAAGCGCCGGGCTGGGGCATTAACGGACCAGGCGTTGCCGCCGAGTGGTCGCAGGGCGGCGAGAGCGAATGGAATTCCGCGGCTGCCAGCGCCGACGAAACCAGCGCAACGATCTATCAGGACCTCGAAATCCCGCGCGCGGGAGATTACAAGCTTTGGGTCCGCTACGCCGATTGGGCCAACCAGACCGAGAACTTCGTCGTTACCATCACCCAGCAAGGCCGCGAAGTCTTTCGTCATGAGTTTGGCGCTAAGGATGTCATCGATCCTCACGATGAGACGGCCATGTACTGGGGCTGGGCGTTCGCCTGGGATGGCGCGCAGGCAACGCTCGCAAAAGGCGCCGCGCGACTTTCAATCAAGATTGAGAAAGCCGCGGAAGCGCGACGCCATGTCGACTGCGTACTCCTAACAAACGATCTGGGTTTTGTTCCGCAAGGCAGACGCAAACCTGATTTCGCCGCGATGCGCTATCTGCGTGAATGGGCCAGCTCGCGCGCTCCGCTCTCGCCGTTGCTCGACGCTCAAACAAACACTGATGTGCCCGCCGCGTGGCTGCGTCCAAAGATTGCGGGCCGCGATTTTGTGATGCCCTGGAACATCGCCAAAGAGTTCTGGCCGCTCTATGACAAGCCCGCGACGGAACGACCGCTCTATCCCTTCAATGCCGAACCGATCGAGGAGTTCGTCAAGAAATACAGTGGCGCAAAAGACGTTCCGATCTTCGATTCGAAGTTAGTCGTCCCCGTCATCTATATCAACAATCTTCCCGAATACTTGAAAGAAGGCAGTCCGTTTTTGCGTTACCTGCGCGAGACCCACGTGCCGTTTGCGGTTTTGATCAACTACGGAGCCGCGAACTTTTCCGAGACGGACGGACAGGCCGCGTGGAAACTCTTGAACGGCGAGTTGCGCGAGCAGTTTCTTGGCTGGATCTCTGGCGAAAGCGTCGGGTTCGTTTGGGACAATGCCGCGAAAGAACTGAAGGTTTCGCCGGAGATGTCGCGCAGGGATTTGCTCGAGGCTCATCGGGTTTTCTACACGAATGCGATCGCGCGCAAGTGGGCCGAAACTTTCCACACGCAGACTGGAGCGATGTGGGATCGTTTGATTCCGGCCCAGTCAACCTCGAGTACTTCATTTGCTCACGCGCTCGCTGAGTGGGGATCGCGCTTGATTGGAATGGAGACGGCCGCGGTACAACCGATGATCGGGATGCGCATCGCGTTCACGCGCGGCGCCGCGCGGCAGTACGGCGGCGCGTTTCTCTATTATCACGCGCCGAACTTTGGCGACACGGCGACGACGTTTACGAAGACGCAGAACTTTGCCGGACCTGACTACTTTTTCCACTCACACTATGGACCGACGACGGGCCCATCGCTCTCTTGGTATCGCAAGAGCTATTACCTCTATTACATGTCGGGTGTC
Source organism: Pyrinomonadaceae bacterium (assembly GCA_041499185.1). Taxonomy (GTDB): domain Bacteria; phylum Acidobacteriota; class Blastocatellia; order Pyrinomonadales; family Pyrinomonadaceae; genus JAOAPY01. The sequence continues at coordinate 49,133 of JBGQJU010000018.1, forward strand.
TCGGCGATTTATCTCGAACAGGGGTTCGATCAATTCTTCAAGCCTGGTCCGGGTGAGCATCCGTTTCAACTGAATCCGCTCGGGCGCATCACTAACGAGTTTGTGCGCTTTGCGGAGAAACATGCCAGTCGCGGAACGCCTTACACACCGATCGCGTTCCTGCTCGATCCGGCCCACGGTTGGGACATGACCGATTATCCGCAGTGGCCATTCGAGGTTTCGCAAATAGACAGAAGCGATCGCGCACTGCGCGAACTCTTCGGCGCGGCGTACTATCCCGGCCCGGTGCGTGAAGGCGAGCCGGCGACCGGCGATCGGCAAGCGTTCGTTCCCGGAATCTTCGGTGACATCTTCGATGTGATTGTTGCCTCGCCGGACCAGAGCCGGGGCAGTAGCCCGACCCCGGGGTCCCCGGCCGGGCAGCCCGGCTGGGGTGGGACGGTTAGGGAGGGCTCCCCCCGTCTCCCCGTCTCCCCATCTCCCTTAGATCCCTACCGCGCCGTCGTTGTGGGTGGACAAATCGAGTGGACCCCCGAGTGGGCGCAAAGACTCTCTACTTATGTGCGTAACGGCGGAGTCGTGGTCTTGAATGCCGCCCAGACAAAAGGCCTGCCCGCCGATCTACTCGGCGTTCGATTGACCGGCGTCAACGCCGAAGCGCATAACGCGAAATGCCTGTCTCCCAACGAACCGGAACAGGATTTGAGCGGACAAATATTTCGCTACGATCGCGTGGAAACAAAAGGCGCCGAAGTCCTGATTGCCGTGCCCACCGGAGATCCGCTGGTGACGGTGAATAAGGTTGGCCGCGGTCGAGTCGTCTTTGTTGCCTTGCCCGACCTTTTGGGTGAAGACGAGCGCCTCACACCCTTTGCCGCACATCTGCTCGCGCATCTATTTGCAGACGCAACTCCGATAAAAGTCGACGGCGATGTAGAGTATCTGATCAATCGTACGGATCACGGCTGGGTCGTGACGCTCTTCAACAACAACGGCGTGTTCAAGCCGCAACAAGGTCTGGCCCAAGTCGATCGCAATGCAGTTGTGACAGCAACGATCAGCTTGCGCGGGCAGCAACTCCAAAGCGCAACCGAATGGCTTAGCGACAAACAGCTCGAAGTTAAGAAGCAGGACGGTCAGGACAGCGTAACGCTGACAATCGTTCCCGGCGGCATCGCCATCATCGAACTGCGCACCCGCTAACCCACACGTCCCCACGTCCGACCTCCGACTTGGAACGTCGGATGTTGGTCCGTTCCGCATTCGAATACGCCTTCCTGGCTACAGTCACCAAAATTCCGTTGACTCGTCATGACGTTTGTTGTAGCCTTCGCCCGCCTCGCAGAACATTATTCAAGTAACTTGAGATTGGTCGTTCGCTGGAACTATCATGAGTAGACGTGTTCTTCTATTGGGAGTAACCGGCGTAGATAAGAGTCTAGCGCTAAACCAGCTAAAGGAATACAAGGAAACCCTCACAACACAAAACTTCAATTCCACAGACTTCATGAAACAATTCATTGAACCGGAGATTGAGTTGCGAAACTTTCTTGATTCAGTTGAAGACAGGCAGCGCTATTTCTGGCAACGTGGTTGGCAGAATTTCGCAAAGCAACTACCAGGTCCGGAAGAGGACGCGATTTTGTCTCTGCACGGTGTTCTTGTCCGTCCTCTCTACGGTGTCAGGACACCTATTGATCTAGAAAGCTTGAAGCAGTTTCACCCGGATACGATCATCACTCTTATTGATGACGTCTACATGATGTGGCACCGAACCAATGAGCGGGCTGCTCTCGAAGAGTCGGTCGGTCGTCCAACGCTAGAGCAACTCTTAACAGCCAGACGAGCTGAACTCTTCCTGGGGGATATCATTAGGAATCACTGTGAAGTAAAGCGGCTCAATACGTTAATCGCTGTAAATCATCCAGCACGAGTGCTGGATCGCTTGTTATTCGGGCCGGCCAAACTAAAGCGTGTTTATCTGTCTTTTCCGATCTCAGGTCCACGGAAAGATCTGGACGGCGGCGATGATTCGGGTATGAACCAGATAAACGCCTTCTTGAGGCAGGCGGCAGCATTTGAAGAGAAAAATCCAGGTTTCGTCTTTTTCTGCCCGTTAACCATTGACGAACTCCCACTCTTGAAACTACTGAAAGGTTCCGAAGGGAGTGAAATGGTCGAGTTCAATACCGCCAACCGCTGGGATGTACGCAGATTTTGGGGAGAAGAGATGCTGCTAACATCTGGCTCTGATGCGCCCATGAGCCTCCAGCTAAGCAGGGACGACGTCGATCGGTCTGAGGGCCTGATACGGGCCGATGTGGCAACAAGAGATTACCGGCTTGTAATGCAGTCAGATTCCCTTGTAGTCTTTAATCCGTGGTATGCTGGTAAGGAGACCAGAGGGGTTGGCAGCGAAATAAGATGTGCGCTGTTTCACAATATACCCGTCAAGATATGTCAAGACGAAAAAGCGCACGACCCTAACGGACAGGCCAAAAAACAATTGAAGAAACAAGCTGGCTCCATCGGAGCCCCTCGTGGATCAGAATACATTCAATTCTATGACACTACTACGGAATTGTTTAAGTCCTTGCAGGAGAGACGGAAATGAGACAAAAGATTACCCTATTTGAGGGCACAGACGGGCAAAAAAATCAGAGCGCCCAGGCCGCACTTAGCCGGCTGAATAACATTGAGGTCGAGCGAGTAATAGATTATGGCCTTCTGGAAGATCGAGTCCCGATGCCTTTCATAGAAACTCCTGAAGGCGATAGATATTACGGCATTCGCTCCATCGAGAGATTTGCCGAGAAGCATCTGCCCGTTTGAGTCAATGTAACCCTCCCCATTTTAGGTCCACTCATAAGTAGAGACTTCGGGCTTGTGGGTTAAGAGGAATTCCCTGTGCGTCATGTTGCCCAGAGACTCGTGTGATCGTTCTTCGTTGTAATCCTTCAGCCAACGGTTCAGGCTGTTCTCGCACATCGCTCAGAGTTTGAAACACGTATATGTCGAGCACCGCTTCACGGTAACTGCGGTTGAGTCCCTCACCGAGTCAGCTCGTTCTAGCAGGCCCTTCCTGCGGAATGGAACAATACAGAGGTGTGTGTTACGGGTTGAAGTTCATCCTCAAATGGGTTAGAAGTAGCTTCCATCTTTCTCGCGTCTCAATCTAAGGAGAATCGGATGCCGGTGATTCAGTTCAAAGGGAAGACTGCGATTGAGTCGTACCATCACACGATTCCGCATCACACTCTGGAGTTTGACTCGAAGTTGTCCGTGCTGCCGAAGGGTGAGAAGCCGAGTCTCGATGGCAATCTGATCATCGAAGGCGACAATCTGCTCGCGCTCAAGGCGTTGCTGCCGACGCATGCTGGTCGAATCAAGTGCATCTACATCGATCCGCCCTACAACACCGGCAATGAAAGCTGGGTTTACAACGACAATCTCACGCAGCCGCAGTTCAAGGAATGGATCGGTCACACGGTTGGCAAAGAAGGCGAAGACGCAACGCGTCATGATAAGTGGTGCTGCATGATGTATCCGCGGCTAATGCTGCTGAAGGAACTTCTCACCGACGACGGAATCATCTTTGTATCGATCGATGATATCGAGGTATCTCGACTTAGGCTATTGCTCGACGAAATATTCGGGGCGGATAAATTCTTGGCTAACTTGGTTTGGAAGGCACGGCAATACCCAGATGCAAGGGCCACGACCGGGATATCCACTGACCACGAATACGTACTTGTTTACGGAAAGTCATCTGATAGTCGCTTGCGCGGTGGTGAACGCGACGAAACGAAATACTCGAACCCGGACCACGATCCGCGTGGGCCATGGATGAGCCGGAGTATCTTGGGACTTGCGCCGGAGGAGAGACGGCCCAACCTTCATTTTAAGCTTGTCGATCCGTCGACGAAAATTGGTTTCGATCCGCCCAAAGAGACCGGCTGGCGTTATGAGCCACCCACAATGCAGCGCAAGATCGCGCAAGGCAGAATTCTGTTTCCTAAATCGCCCAGCGGTCGACCACGGGAAAAGATTTTTTTGTATGAGTTGCAGACAAAATTTCCGGGTTTTCCGAGTGTTATTGATGGAGTTTATACAGCAGACGGGACAAAGGAGATTCGGGAGATCTTCGGGTCTGGAGTGTTCCCCTTCCCAAAGCCATCTGACTTAATCAAGTTCCTTCTTCAACAAGGCAGTGAGGACGGCGACATAGTCTTGGACTCTTTCGCTGGCAGTGGTACGACTGGTCATGCCTTGTTGAGACTTAATAAAGAGGAAGAGAGCAGCCGCAGGTTTATATTGATTCAGATGCCCCATGAAACCAAAGACGACGAGAAGAGCAGGCTGAACATTTGTGAGCGTATTACTGCTGAACGGTTGAGGCGTGTGATCCGTGGTTACGCTTTCACAGGCACGAGCGAGGAGGTTCTATTTGAGCGAAAGCTCACCTTAACCACACTCAAGAAGGCCGATCAGTTGATGAAGTTGGTCGCGGAGGTAAAGGCTACGAATGCAAAAAAGTGCGATGAAATATCTACTGAACTAAAGGCCGGCGTTCTGCGCGTGATCGGCAAGAAGACTTATGACGGTAAAACAGAAGGCATTGCTGGCTCGTTTACATACTTACACTTAGGCTCGCCGCTATTCGGTGAATACCGAGATCTTGGAAAGAGACTTCCCACTTACGAAGAGCTTGCGAAGTACATTTTCTATACTGAAGCGAGCCAGGACTTTGATCAGAAAGCATTGAACCCCAAGATGGGTAAAATAGGCGAACGCGGCAGCACAAGCTACTACCTGCTTTACACGCCAAACAACAAAGAAGACCAAGCGCTTGATCTTGCGTGGCTGAAATCGATCCAGAAGTCAGAGAAGAATCGCAATCTCGTTGTCTATTGCGAGAAGATCTGGATTCATCGGGATGATCTCGCTAAATATCAAAAAGAGACGGGACGCAAAGTCCGCCCGATGCTAATCCCTTTCAACTTGAAGTAGTCCGTCCCCATGCAACTGAAGCGATACCAGGAACGAGTAATAAGAGAGGTAGGAATCTTTCTCGGACGGCTCGCGGTTCAGCAAGCCGGCAAGAACAGCAAATACGCGAGCACTGAGGCCTGGGAAGAAGCGCAGAAGGAGTTCTCGATCCTTGGTTCTTACCGGCCACGCCGGACTGGAGTTGGTAAAGACCTGCCCACGTTCTGCATCAGAGTTCCTACCGGCGGCGGGAAAACCCTACTCGCGACGCAGGTGCTCGGTCTCATCTACAAAACGATCCTGAAGGATCGCAACGGCGCCGGACTGGTTCTTTGGGTCGTGCCGAGCGATCAGATCTACAAGGACACGTTGAAGAAACTGCGCGATCGCGCGGACTTTCACCGCGAGTCGCTGGAGTTTGCTGTCTCCAGGCGAATTGAAGTCTGGGAGAAGGAAGAGATTTTTCGGATCACGCCGGGCCAGATGAAAAGCAATCTGAATATCCTGGTGCTGAAACTCGCCAGCACGAATCGCGAGACACGCGAGCAGCTAAAGTTCTTCCGGGATAGTGGCGGCAACATCGTGCAGCATTTTCCTGCGGAGGATGAACCCGATCTGCACAAGGCACTGAAAGAGAAGATGCCGAACCTCGATATGTTGGTCGAAGACGAAAAGCGAGATGAGTATCTTGTGAAAACATCGTTGGGGAATTTGGTTCGCTTGTATGAGCCGCCAGTAATTCTAGACGAAGGGCACAAGGCCACAAGCGCACTAGCGCGAAGGACCATCGAGGAATTCAACGCGAGCGTCGTGGTCGAGCTTTCGGCAACACCGCCGAAAGAAGTGAACATACTGACGCGAGTCAGTGGCGGAGAGTTGCTTAAGGAAGAGATGATCAAGCTGCCGATGAACATCTCGAACTCCAATCAAATGTCATGGAAGGATTGCTTGACGCAGGCAAAGGACAAGCGCGAGGAATTAGCCAAGCTGGCGGCCGAGGATTTTACGAAGACTGGAAGAGTGATTCGCCCGATCGTGCTCGTACAAGTGGAGCGAACAGGGAAAGACCAAAGAGATGCGGGCCTGGTACATAGCGAGGACGTCAAGGAACATCTGATGCAGCGTCTCGGAGTTCCCGAGGCGGCGATCGCAATAAAGACTTCAGAGAAGGACGATATCGAAGGGGAAGATCTACTCGCCGATGGCTGTCCCATTGAATGGATAATCACAAAGGCCGCGCTGCAAGAAGGTTGGGATTGTCCGTTCGCGTACATACTTGTCTCTTTGAATAACACGGGCAGCCTTCTGAGCATGACGCAACTAGTGGGAAGAGTCTTGCGCCAACCCTATATTGAGAAGTCAGAGCTAGTCGGCCTGAATGAAAGCTACGTTTTCTGCATGCGGCGCAAAGCTTCGGACATCGCTCGTGAGGTTAAGAAAGGCTTGGAGAAAGAAGGCTACGAAGGCGACTTAATGAGCGTTGTTGACAGCAGCGATGGAACTGAGAAAGCGAAGGACAAACGGGAAGCGCAGATGCGCGACAGATTCCGTGGGTTCTATCGGAAGTTTGAGGGCAAAGTCTATCTGCCGAAATTCGCCGTCAAAGAAGCAACGTCTTATGAGCCTCTGGACTATCACCGGCACTTGATCAGCAAGGTTGACGTTTCTGTATTTGACTATAGGTCTATTGACTGGGACGTATCCGAGGATGTGGCCAAAGCAAAAGACTCTCTCTACAGACTCACATTGGAGCAAGACTTGGAACGCATCGAAGAACACGATGCCGCCGTCTTGGAAGATGACGAGCAAGTCAAAGCGTGGTTGGTTGCGAGCTTGTCGTTTGATTATTTCAGTTTCAAACAACTCAGAGAAGTTGTGGACAGAGTTGTTCAGAAACTCTACAAGGTCAATCCCGATCTCACCGGGAAACTATCACTCGTGAAGTTTCTTCTGCGGGAAAAGATTGCTGGATTCATCGAACGCCAAACTGATCTCAAAACTCACGATGTATTCGACAGCCTCTTCAAGACCAAGCAGCTATGTTTCTACTTGGAACGGGTCGAAACCCGCTTCGAAATACCACCCAGGGTCCAAATACAGACAAAGACGAGGAGGCTTGTTCGCGATGACGGCGAACAAATCCAGCAATCGCTCTTTGATGTCGTGCCGGATGATTTGAATGAATATGAAAAAGCCGTAGCTTTGTATCTGGATGCGTGTCCACAGGTGTTGTGGTGGTATCGAAACCTTGTAGGGGCAGATCAATTTTCAATTCAGGGTTACCGACGGCCTAGAATCTACCCCGACTTTATCGTTCAGCAAGGCAAAGAGAAAAAGCCAGTCGCTTCAGTGCTCGTCGTCGAAAGCAAGGGTAAACAGTTAAAGGGAAGCGAAGATACTAAGTACAAACGCTCTGTCGCCGACTACTTTGGGAAAGTCGGACACAAAGTGCCATGGCAAAAGCTGGCTGAAGATTTTCGGGACAATACTTTCCGCGTCCAAGTGCTTGACGAAGGGGAGTACGCCGATAGAGATTGGAAAGATGAATTGAAGAAGCTGCTTGAACAACCTGCCCGATGAGATTGACGTGATCATATGCCACGCGGTATTCCAGCTTTAGTACAACCGGCGCTGCTCGTTTGGGCAAGGGAGCCAAAGGGCAAAGGGCAAAGGGTATCTCGAATCCTCGGTGGAACAATACAGAGGTGTGTGTTACGGGTTGAAGTTCATCCTCAAATGGGTTAGAAGTAGCTTCCATCTTTCTCGCGTCTCAATCTAAGGAGAATCGGATGCCGGACATTCAGTTTAAAGGGAAGACTGCAATCGAGTCGTACCATCACACGCTGGAATTCTATCAGAAGTTGTGGACGGCACTACACAGTTCGTCGGTGGAGTTTTCATGCTAAAGTTCTTGATGTCGGCGACGCTAAGAGATCCAAGAGAAAACGATGATCGAAAAGGGTTTTGACGTTCCATTTGTAGCAGCATTGGCTTTGCGTGAGAAGCAGATCCAACAAAACTACCGGCCCATCATCGCCGTCCACAAGTGGTTTGCACGGCGGCCAGGAACGCTCTTTCGATCGTTGCTCTTGTCGGAGTTCGCAGAAGGAAAGCTTCAGGATACGTTCTTCGTTGCAAATGACTTACGAGGGATTAGAGTCGCAGATCCGTTCATGGGAGGTGGTACTCCTCTCTTAGAGGCAAATCGAGTAGGTTGTGACATCATCGGCTACGACATTAACCCGATGGCCTACTGGATAGTGCGGCAGGAAATCGAGCATCTCGACCTAAAAGCCTATCGCGAAGCGGCCAGTAAGCTCACCTGCTGGCTAAAGGAAAAGGTTGGACGTCTCTACAAAACAACGTGTCGTATTTGTGGGTCCGATGACGCCGATGTTAAGTACTTCCTCTGGGTGAAGACTCAACCATGTCAGGAATGCAGTGAGAATATAGACCTCTTCTCCGGGTATCTTCTTGCGGAAGATCGACGACACCCTAAGAACGTTTTTGTCTGTGCAATCTGCGGAGAGCTAACCGAAGTCGTCAATCGGAAAAGTCCGGGCTGTTGTGACTCTTGTGGTGGCTTGCTGGAACTGTCCGGCCCAGCAAAACAGAACCGATGCAAGTGCAAACGCTGTGGGACTACCAATAAGTATCCAACGCCACACAATGGCCCGCCCAGACACCGCATGTTTGCCATCGAGTACCATTGCTATCGCTGCCGATCTCGGCATCAAGGCCGATTCTTCAAGAAGCCTGACGCAGCGGATTGGGCGAAGTACGCTGAAGCAGAATCGATCTACGCGACTTTGAACTCACCTTTTGTTCCTAACGACCAGATTCCACCAGGTGACGAAACGGATCGACTCCATAGATGGGGCTACCGAAACTACAGGGAGATGTTCAATGCACGACAACTGCTGGGATTGGCGCTGAGCTGCAAAGCAATTTCCCGTGTACCGGATACTCGTCTTCGGAACGCGCTGGCGACCAATCTCTCGGACCTCCTTCGATACCAGAACATGTTATGCCGGTACGACAAGATGGCACTTAAGTCGCTGGACATTTTTTCCGTGCACGGTTTTCCGGTGGGCCTGATCCAATGTGAGTCGAACTTCATCGGACTCAGAAACTCGGTAAAAAGCTCGGCCATTGGTAGTGGGGGCTGGCTGAATATTGTTGATAAGTACATTAAGGCGAAGGCCTACTGCGAGAAGCCGTTTGAAATACGCCACAAGAATGGAAGTAAGATACAGGTGCCGATTCCTGGCGAGTGGATTGGAAATGGCAACGGTGCCGAAGGAAGTGAGGGGCGCAGCGTCTCTCTTAACTGTTCGAGTGCTACGCTCGCTGATATTCCACCAAATTCTCTAGACGCCGTTCTAACGGATCCTCCGTATTTCAGTAATGTGCAATATGCTGAACTAATGGACTTTTGCTACGTATGGCTGCGCCGTCTGGTAAAGGGTGAAGCCGAAGAGTTCATAACCGCATCAACACGCAATGTAAACGAGTTGACAGGGAACATCACCATGGAGCGGGGCTTGAAACACTTCACAGAGGGACTGTCTGAAGTTTTCTCAAGGATGGCAAAAGCGCTCAAGCCAGGGGGGCCTTTCGTTTTCACTTATCACCACAACTTCATCGATGCATACTTTCCTGTCGCTGTGGCTGTTCTGGACGCGGGATTGACATGTACTGGGTCATTGCCATGTCCAGCGGAGATGGGTGCTTCGATTCATATCAGCGGCACAGGTTCATCCGTTGTGGATACTATTTTTGTTTGCCGTTCAACAGGCACGGTGCCTCGCCGTTTGCTTGTGAACGCGCCCCTAGAGATTGCGGGCCTGGTCCAGGACGACATGGCCCAACTAATCGCTGCTGAAGTTACCCCGTCGCGGGGCGACATACGGTGTCTGATATTTGGCCACCTGATCCGCTTAACAATCTGGAGGCTTAGACACTCTTGGGATAAGCAGATAGCTGTGGGAGACAAGTTGGCAGCAGTAGCAAATCAGATTAGCAATATGGGAGGAGCTGAAGCAGTGGACCGGTGCGTCGTTGATACAAAGCCGAATGATAAGAAGCTTCGATACAAAGCCATGGTTAAATCAGCACGAAACGCCGCTCAATTCTCATCATGATTAAGTTTCCGTTTGAGGTACCCTTCGATGAAGTTCAGTCACACATCGATGAGCATGTTTCTGCCGTCTTCTCCTGCCTTGAATCCGAATTCCTGATCATGCCGAAAGGCATGGGATTCATAGACTACGTAGTTTTCGAAACCGGATACGAGGCCCTCAAAAAGGCTACTAGAGAGTTTGCGGACGTGCATACGGAGACTTTGCTTGCGGCGGTGATTGAAGTCCCGGTTTCGTTTATTGTCTTGCGAACCATTTTGGGATTTACACCGCCGGAATGGGCCTATGTTGCGACCCAGCGAACCGGAGTTGAGATTGGGCAGGGGTTCGTTCGCACACTCGATCGTCAGATTCGTTTACAGCCACTGAAAGTTTTGCCAAGGAAGGGCACGGCTGTCGCTCGCTTAAGTGCGCTTATTGAGACTGCGTCGCTGTTGCTTTCTGAAGGTGCTCCTGACCTCAGTCTCGATAAGCTTCATCGATTGGACAAGGCAGACACTAAAACTGGCTTGGATTCCCTGCGTGTGGTGGCGGAATTAGGGGCTCCGTATGCGATGCTTTTGTACGAGCGATTTCTTGGGCGACCTTTTGCCGGCCACCGAGACTCAGTTTCGGAATTGGTGGGCGACACTATGGAATCGGCCATAGAGACGGTATTGAGCGACGCCGGGATCAGCTACCGGAAAACCAAACGGGCCGAGCGTCTTCCTGGATTTGATCAGGCGCCTGACTTCATTATCCCGAGCGAGTTCAATCCTCAAGTCATTATCGAAGCAAAGATCACTGAGGACGATGGAACGGCCCGCGACAAGGTTACGCGCGTTCAACATCTTGGCGAGCTGAGCATGGCGGATCAGCCATCAGATCAACCGAAGTATGAAGTCGTAGCTTGCATCGGCGGCCGTGGATTCGGAGTGCGGCGAGAGGACATGCGAAAACTAATATATGCGACTAAAGGAAAAGTCTTTACGGTGAAGACGCTGGATAGGCTGATCGAATGTACGGGATTGAAAGAATTCAGATCAAAATGATGCGGCTGGTGGGGCAAGAGCTCGACGGATTTCCGAGGCACTGCTTTCCGTGTGCAGGTGCTCGATGAAGGAAAGTTCTCGGACAGAGGTCGGAAAGACGAATTGATGAAGCTGCTTGAACAACCTGCCTAACGAGATTAACGTGATCATATGCCACGCGGTATTCCAGCTTTAGTACAACCGGCGCTGCTCGTTTGGGCAAGGGAGCAAAGCGGTTACGCGCCGGAGCCGGTCGCCAAGCGTCTGAATGTCAAACCCGCGGGGTTTACTATGAAGAGACATCGCACGGAACTCATTCTCTCCGTTTGTCTGATCTTGTTATGCGCGTCTGTTTACATCGCAAGGAATCGCAAGATGCAAAAAATCCCGGCAGGAACGTGGGGCGGTTTACATCTTCAAATGGAAGTGGCCGATGGCTCGGCGACAATCGAGTATGATTGTGCGAATGGTACGATCGCTGGGCCGTTAACGGTTGACAGTCGCGGGCGATTTAATTGGCGCGGCACGCACGTGCCGGAGCATGGCGGACCGATTCGCAAAGACGAGAAGCCAAACATTAGCCCGGCGCGCTACACTGGCTGGACCGACGGCAAGAAAATGACGCTCACGGTCACACTTACCGACACGAACGAGACGCTGGGAACTTACTCGCTCGTGCATGGCCAAGAAGGACGCGTTTTCAAGTGTAGATAGGGAAGAGGAGGGGACGGGGAGACGGGGAGACACGGGGATACGGGGACACGGGGACGCGGGAGCACGAGCAGTGGGCAGACGGCAGGAAGAAGTAGGCAGAAAAGAGACAGGGCGATGGGGTGGCAGAGAGACGCGGGGACGCTCTATATTGCGTGAGCGCCGCAGGCAAGCGTGACGGCGTCTGAGCAAAGCATGACCAGGGTGGCGCGAAAGTTTCTAATCCGCGGAGACGTGCAGGGAGTGGGCTATCGTTTTTTCGCACAACGTGCTGCCGCCCGGCATCAGGTTGTTGGCTACGTGAAGAACCTGTTCGACGGCAGTGTTGAAGCGCTCGCGGAAGGACCAGCACACAGCGTCGAAGCTTTTAAGCACGATCTGGCAACCGGTCCGCGTTTCTCAGCGGTCGGACAGATCGAAGAGATCAATTTGGAACCGACGGGCCAATATTCATCGTTTAGAATTGAACCTTGAATCAGAGGTCAGAGGTCGGAGGTCAGAGGTCAGAAGCGGAAGCGGGAAGCTCCTTAGCGTGGGGCTCAATTGACAGTCGCGACTGAAGAATAGAAAACAGGATGGACATCTCTGCTCCAAACTTCTGAATTCTGACTCCTGACCTCTGACTTCTCGTAACCATTATGGACGATCTCAAAAAACTGATCCGCGAAGTGCCGGACTTTCCAAAGCCCGGCATAAACTTTTACGACATCACCACGCTGCTCAAACATCCGGAAGGTTTGCGCCGCACGGTCGATGCTCTGGCGGCTCAGTTCGAAGGAACGACGATCGATGCGGTGGTGGGCATCGAGGCGCGCGGGTTCATTTTTGCGCCCGCGCTCGCTTATCATCTGGGTACCGGTTTTGTTCCAGTGCGCAAGCCGAAGAAGTTGCCTGCGGAGCGCGCTACGATTTCTTACGATCTCGAATATGGTCAGGACACGCTCGAGATCCATCGTGACGCGATTGGCGATGGCCATCGCGTTATCATTGCCGACGACCTGCTCGCCACCGGTGGCACGGCGAAGGCTGTTTGCGATCTGGTTAAGAGTCTCGGCGGAGAAGTTGTCGGACTCGTCTTCGTCGTCGAGCTTGAATTCCTGCCGGGTCGCAAGAAGCTCGAGGGCTACGACGTGCGCTCGCTGATTAAGTATCAGTCATAATCTGGGTGTCAGGTGCCCGGTGCCGGGTGTCGGGTATCGAGTGTCGGGTGTCGGGTGTCGGTAATCTAGGTGTCAGGTGTCGGTAATGAATCAGGTGTCTGGGCCGACACCCGACACCCGATACCTGATACCCAACACCAACTTTACGATTCCTCATTAACCATTTACTATCACCTTAGTTGTGCTCCCGTAGCTCAGTTGCATAGAGCGCTCGCCTCCTAAGCGAGAGGTCGCGCGTTGGAATCGCGCCGGGGGCACCATGGTTTAGTGATGAGTGATGAGTGACGAGTGATGAGTTAAGAGCGATAAGTAATGTCCACCCAGAAACTGCACGAACTGATCGACAGTCTCGCAAAAACTCCTGAAACCATTGCCTCCCTGGTCAACGATCTGTCGGAAGCACATCTGAGACGGAGGAATCCCGATGGCAGGTTTTCGGCCGTCGAGAATGTCTGTCATCTGCGCGACATCGAGGTTGAGGGCTACACCGCGCGCATCAACAGAATCCTCAAAGAAGAGCAGCCTTTCCTTCCGGACATCGATGGGGGCCGACTAGCTATCGAGCGCCAGTACAATAGCCAGAATCTGAGCGAGGCGCTTCATGCGTTTGCCCTTGCGCGGAAAGCGAATGTGCGCGTGCTTACGGATCTCGACGTTGAGCAACTCGATCGTTCAGGAACGTTTGAAGGATTGGGAGCGGTCACCCTCGAGAGGTTGCTCTTAATGATGCGCGAACACGATGATGGGCACCTTAACGATCTCAGAGAGATTCGGGAGCGCGTGGCGCACGAAAACATATGATTGCGTCATAGCAACCGCCAAAGGAAGACGCTCCCCAATAGTGTCTGCGCAGCGGTACAATAGATTCGCTTCGAAATGCGAGCCCCGGGGAGAAATAGAGCAGGAACCGTGAAGAGCATTTTCAGATACGCATTATTAGTCGCGGTTTTCGCCCTCCTTTTCTATGGCAACGGCCACACTCAACAGCAGAAGGCAGATGTCAGCGCGCTGTTGAGGGCCGAGTATGTCGATGGCGAGCTGCTCGTCAAATACGAAGGCGCCACCTCAAAGTCACACGCGGCAATCGAACAGATCGGCGGCGAAACGCTGCGCGACTTTCCGGATATCGGCTGGCATCAAGTTCGTCTTCCAACGGGAATGAGCGCAGCGGAAGGTCTCCAGCGCTATCGAACTCTGACGGGTGTCGAGCTGGTCCAACCAAATTTCATCTACCACACACAGACAACACCAAACGATCCGCAGTTTGGCAGTCTCTACGGCTTAACCAAAATTCAGGCGCCGACCGCCTGGGATACAACGACGGGTAGCGCAAACGTCGTCGTGGCGGATATTGATCTCGGCGTTGACTATAACCACGAAGACTTGAATGCCAACATGTGGCGCAATCCCGGCGAGACTGGTCTGGATGCGAATGGCAACGACAAAGCGACGAACGGTATCGACGACGACGGCAACGGCTATGTGGACGATGTCTTCGGCGTCGACACGATCAACCACGATTCCGATCCGTTGGACGATAGTAGTTTTTCGCACGGCACGCATACATCGGGAACGATCGGCGCCGTGGGCAACAACGGCAAAGGCGTCGTCGGCGTCAACTGGACCGTGCGCATCATGGCGATCAAATCGCACGATGCTTCGGGTAACGGAACCTCGGCGAGCGTCGTCGAGGCGTTTCATTATGCGGCGCTGATGCGTCGCCGCGGCATCAACGTGCGCGCGACAAACAGCAGTTGGGGTGGAGCGCCCGAAGCCCCGGCATTTGATCAGGCGCTGAAGGATGCGATTGATGACTCGGGTAACGCAGGCATTATTAACGTCTGCGCCGCAGGCAACAGCAATAACGACAACGATGCGAATCCTTTTTATCCTGCTTCCTACGATTCGCCCAGCATCATCTCGGTAGCCGCGTCCGATCAGAATGACAACAAAGCGGGCTTTTCCAGCTACGGAGCGAGCAGTGTTGATTTGGCGGCTCCAGGCGTCGGCATTCTCAGCACGATTCGCACAGTTAACGGGTCGTACGGTTTCTTAAGCGGCACGTCGATGGCCACGCCGCACGTTACGGGCGCCGTAGCTTTAGTGTCCGCGTTCAACCCCAGTCTAACGATGGCGCAACTCAAAGCTGTAATTCTGAATAGCGTCGATGCGCTGCCGCAGTGGTCTGGCCTAACGGTTACGGGCGGACGGCTTAACGTGGCGCGAGCGTTGCTGAACGCAGCCCCGACACCGACACCGACGCCGACACCAACGCCGACGCCGACACCAACGCCAACACCGACACCGACGCCAACGCCAACGCCGACACCAACACCGACACCGACACCGATACCAACGCCGACTCCGACTCCGACACCAACGCCGACACCAACACCGACGCCGACGCCGACACCAACGCCGACACCGACGCCGACGCCGACACCAACACCGACGCCGACACCAACACCAACGCCCTCACCTCCCGTTGATATTGACGATCCAGTTTCCTTTGTGGGGCAGCAATATCGCGACTTTCTGGAACGCGAGCCTGACCCTGGTGGTCTGACCTATTGGACCAGTCGGATTACGGATTGCGGAACTGACGTCCGGTGCATTTTGAGTCGTCGTATCGACGTCTCGGCGGCGTTCATAACCGAGCCGGAGTTTCAAGAGACCGGCTATTTCATCTACCGGATTTACAAAGCTTCCTACGGACGCATGCCAATATTCGGGGAATACACTGACGATCGTGGGCAGGTTATTGGAGGACCTAATCTTGAATCCAGCAAGCAGGCGTTTGCTGATGGCTGGGTGCAGCGAAACGCCTTCACCCAACTCTATCCGCCGACGATGACACCTGGTGACTTTGTTAACAAGCTATTTGACACGGCCCAATTGTTCCCCTTCATAACCGAGCGGCAGCAGGAAATCGATGCGCTGCTAAACACTCCTAAGACTCGTGCCCAGGTGCTGCGAGACGTGATCGAGATGCCGGAGTTCAAGACTCGAGAGTACAACCCCTCATTCGTCTTAATGGAGTACTTTGGTTACCTGCGGCGCGATCTGGACCCGGGCGGCTACGATTTCTGGTTGAATGTATTGAACAATCGCGAGCCGAATAATTATCGCGGCATGGTCTGCGCGTTCATCACGTCGGCTGAGTATCAGCGAAGATTCAGTTCCGTAGTGACGCGCGGTAACGCTGATTGC
>JBGQJU010000019.1:0-61850 GCA_041499185.1 Pyrinomonadaceae bacterium
ACCGTTTGTTGCCGCGCATGAAAATCAACTCCGCAGTATACTGTCATCGGGCACCTCCTTTTGTGATCGCAAACCCAAAACGCCTTGAGTGTAACCGCTCTCGGCGGGAGGTGCCTGTTTCATGACATCAAAGACGCAAAGGTTCAGAGAAATCAGCGAGTTCCCAAACGGGATCAAGGATTGATTTTCCTTTTCGTTTTTGCCTTTGCGTCTTTGCGCCTTTGCACCTTTGCGGGAAATCTTTCTCACGAATCCGAATCGTCAGGAGTGTAGAGATCGATATTTGCGCTGCCGGGTTTGTAAGTGTGCAGTACGCCCAACGGCGGAGAATAGATGTGGATTGTGACCAGATTCTGCTCGCTCACATCAGGATTGCCGAGTTGGTGAATGTCCGGCACGTCGGCGCCGGTGACCGCTCCCTCTCCGTACTCGCGACCTGACTTGTAGGCCAGTCCGCTCTCTTCATCGAACGTGAAGGTTGTCTCCCACACTACGCCGTGCTGCACCAGCACCGCGCCCTGCGAGCCATTGTGATCGTGTATCACGGTCCGTTGTCCGGGCTTCCAGCAAAGGACCAGCATTTCGACCGACTCGTTGCGACAAACCAGGTGCCGCCAGTAAGTGCGGTCTTTGAAGCCGAGATAAGGTTGCAATTCATCATCGTCAATACGTGCGTGCTCGAGCCAGTTGTAAAGTTGTTCAAGTGAAGGCGGAGTGCGTTGTGCCTGGAGGATTTCAACCAATGCGTCCAGAGAAAATGGAGGTCTGTCGCTGGATACGCCGCTCGCGGAATCTGCTGACGGCTCAACTTGTGTTGACAAGGCTTTTGATCTCCTCAAGTCACTGCGTTGAATAAGAATGCGCGAACCGTGGGTTGATGCAAACACCACGTGCGGGCGACAAGGTTATAGTCTTCGCGTGCTGTGTAGTCAAGATTGACCCGGTGTTTTGTCGATAGACCCGGAGCTTCGCTGAGCGAGGTTTCAGCGTTAACCAGCGATTACGAGCGATCGAATGGCGCGAAACTTATGATCACTGATGCCCGGCACCATCATCAAGTGCTCAGCGCGCCGAAACGGTCCGTACCGCTGGCGATGCGCGACGATTCGTTCGGCCAGCACCTTGCCGATGCCGGGCAGCGCTTCCAATTCGCCGGCAGAAGCGGTGTTGAGGTTCACTCGCGCATCTATCTTTTCTTCGGTTGACGTAGTCGAGGGCCGCTGGTTCTCGGCCGAGACGACCCGACGCGGGAGTCGCGCGCAGGAAATGACCGCGAGAGCAAGCACAATGATAAGAAGAATCGAGAAGGTGGAGATCGTTCTTGCTCGCGGGGGACTTTGTCTCATGTGTGCAAACAAATGTTTGTGAAGAGCTTAAGAGCGCGCCGCTCGCGTGTGCATTCTGCTAAAAGTCCAAGCAGGTCAAAAACTTCTGGTCGTTGATTGAATGTTGTCCACAGACTTTTCCACAGAATGTGTGGAAGCTTGTCAAATCTGTGTTCCGGAGGCGTACCATAGACTTCATAATCCGTTGCCGAACTTGTCATCTGTTCCTCCGGCGCCTAAAAAGAAGGCGAGCTTCGACCCCGGTCTAGCCCAGTCGCATATCGGCTGATCATTTCACTATAGTGTACGGGAATTCTCTGGCGACGCCTGTCGGATAGCTTCGGTTGTTATCGCAGCCTACCACACCGGCTCGACCACAGATCTGCTCGTACAGCACCGTTTCGTTTTGCCGGACCTGGAAACCATAAGCTATTCCGCCACCGCCATCGTTATGCACCGAGAACTTGATCTCGTTCCGGCCAGCGCGAAGCGCAGCGGTGATATCTAACCAGCCGCTATCTTGGCCGAATCCTGCCGAATACTCGGTAACGGTGTTGTCGTTTAGCTGGGCAGTGCAACGGTCGTCACAGTTGAAGAGTCTTATCGAATAGGTTGCCTGCGCAATAACCTCGTTCACGTTGCATAATTCTGGTGATTTCTGCCTAGCAAGAGCGAGGCGTTTCTTGATCTCTTCTAGATCAATTGTCGTCGTCCCGGGCTGGACAAGATTGAGTACCGCTTCGAATTCACTGACCGCACGGTCGCAATCCCTCCGCCGCATTGCAATTTCGCCAAGCCATCCATGTGGCCTAGGCCAGTTCGGCGCGCGTTCGACGGCTTGCCGGTAGTAGGCCTCGGCTTTGTCGTAATTCTTCTCGTAGAAATACGAGGTGCCGACATTGTAATAAGGAACGCCCCAGTCAGGTTCACGGCGTACGGCTTCAAGAAGGTAGTTGCGGGCGTTTTGATACTCTTTGCGCTCGTTGTAGATGACGCCAATGCTGTTCAGAGGCGCGGCCCAGTTCTTGTCGAGGAAGGCGGCGCGCTTCCAGAGCTCGAGCGCCTTGTCTTTTTGGTTACTCAGAAAAGCGACACGTCCCTCGATATATTTCGCTCGCGCGGCCAGCGCGCTGTCACCGGGCTTCATTTCGCTGGCCCAAGCCATACGCTTCAGCGCGTCTTGCCATTCAGTCAGACTCGGATCTTTGTCAGCCGGTACCGCAAACTCAGCAAGCATCTTCAACGGCTGCGTGGTCAGCATCGGCAACAGTTTGTCCTTAAATCGCGCTAGGGTGTTCTCATCTGCTCCATCCTGTTTGAGCTTGTTGTAAAGATCGTAAGCGCTGGCGCCTTCTGGCTTGAAGAGATCGCCTCTGGTCATAGCTGCATTCAGTTTTTCTTCGATTGTCCCATTGCTGAACCATAAGTAAAGGGCTACTCCTCCCGCAATAAGCGTTAGAGCCAGTGCAACGACGGCGAGAATTAGAAAGTTGCTTTTTCTGGCTATGTTAGGCTGGTCGCTGGCAGAGGAGTTCAATACAGGTACGTCTATGCGACCGTGCCTTTCCGAAACCCGGTTGCTGGCAAAGAAAGCCCCGGGACTCCTCAATATTGTCACTTCATCAGTCTGAGCATGAGGTGCGGCTAGCTGGGAGCCATAGACAGCGTGTCTCAATTCGCGGGCCAGCGCTTCTGCCGTCTGTGGCCGGGCCTCTCGCCTCTTTTCCAGCGCATGCAGCACCACAGCTTCGACTGATGCGGGAATACTTGGATTCTTTGATCGCAACGGTGGCGGCGGCTGATTCACATGCTGGACCACAACCGCGGTTGAGTTCGGCGAGTTGAATGGCACAACGCCACATAACATTTCGTAGAGCACAATGCCCAGACTGTATATATCAGCTCGATTATCGACTTCCTCACCCAGACATTGCTCTGGCGACATGTAGTGAGGTGTGCCGACGACACTGCCCGTTTGCGTTAAGTTTGTCGCGACCGGATCTCGCAGCTTGGCAATCCCGAAGTCGAGTACCTTTACTCTCACTCCTGTTGCCGAAACAGCCTTCACGATGATGTTGTCCGGCTTTACGTCGCGATGGACTATGTTGTGGCGGTGTGCTTCCTCCAGTGCCGCGCAAACCTGACTGACGACCTCCGTGGCCATAGACGGCGTGAGTGGTCCTTGCTGTTTCATAATCTTCCGCAGGCTTTCGCCTTCGACGAGTTCCATGACTAGATACTGCAGGCCATCAGATGAGATCCCGAAGTCATAAATCTGAACCGCGTTTGGATGCTTAAGGCGTGCGGCGGTCTGTGCTTCGCGCTTGAACCGCTCCGCCGCATGCTGGTCAGCGGTGTTGTCGGGATGGAGAATCTTGACCGCGACCTCGTCGCCGATAAGCAAGCGTGTGGCTCTGTACACTGAGCCCATGCCGCCCAGGCCGATTCTGGCGTCAAGCCGATAACGACCGTCGATGACGTGTCCGATTAAGACATCAGGCTTCATCGCGTTAAACCACGTTCACACATCAACATCGATATCGATATCAGTGCGCCCTTTCTGGTGATTGTTTCATGTTCAATGCCCTTAACCCCTTCGCGGGCGAACAAGGTGGGCCTCCGGCCGATGCGGCAATCATAGCCATCGTTAACATAGATCCGCATTGCTTCACACCTTCTTCTTCAGGGCAGCGGCAGGCCATCAGAGCGAGTGCGGCTGACTGTACCCAGCGAGGCCGGATGGCTATTAGCTCCAGCGAGGCATTGGCCGGCCAATTTACTCTGCGTCACCAATCTTCGTGTACGAGGTTATCGAACCATCCGGTCCCCGCAGCGTCATCGTTGTGTCCGTCTTGCCCAAAATCGTGAGTTCCGTGGTCTTGCCGTTTGGCTCTTCAAGTATCAGTTTGTCGCCATCCTTCTTCCAGCGTACAGTTCCCCTCGTCGAACCAAATATCCCAACTGCCGCATTTATTTCAGCAGTACCATTGCTCTTCAGGATGAGTACCACCGCAGTGGAGAAGAAGCCCTGCTCTCCGGCTTTCCAGGAACCGACGAATGACGACGCCTGTTTAGAGCAAGAGGACATAAAGATCAGCAGCGCGAGGAGAATCGCCAGAGTGCTTCGTTTCATGATCATGTTGCCTCCGATTTCCGGTTATGTTTGAATTCAACTCTTCGAGAGACCTCCTAAAGGTGAGTGTGCATTAGTGGGAACGCAGCAGACGTTGAATCATTTCTAAATAAGGCTTGCCTGCTTGCGACAGTTCTTTATCGTAGCTGTAGAAATTGAAATCATGCCTCTTGCCACCGACATTCACCTTCGTGCCTAAGTAGGAAGCAACGTTGTTCTTGAGCTGAATGCCGATGACCTGAATTTGATCGTAAGTAACTTTGAAGTTGTCAGTGGCAGTCCTAACGCCCTGAAACTCCAAATCGTTCTTTCCCAGAATTAGCCGAGCTTCGCAGGTATCGTGTCCTTTATTGAGATCGAACTTTTCGCCTGCGTGTCGGCGGACGCGCAAGCTCACGGGCTCGCCCCCCGCCAGTGCTTGGGCCAGATGTGAGCCGGCGTTGCCAAAATCGCCGCGTTCCAAGTAGACCAGTCCGGCCAAGCGGTGTGCACCTGCGTTCCCTTGATCTGTCTCGAAGATGTACTCGCACAACGTCAGCGTGTCGGCGTACCGACGGTCATTGAATGCTGTGAACGCTTGCTGTTGCAGAGATTGGGGCGAAAGCCTTTCAAGTCGAACATCCTTACTTACTGTCTCGTCGGGGCCAACAGTTAACTCAAGCTTTACCGGTGTATATCCCAACGCTTCGACGGTAAGAGTGTGAGCACCGGGCGGCAGCATTATTCGCTCGGTCATAGATTTCGGCGATGTCTGATTATCAACCGTAACGCGCGCGTTTTCGATGTTTGCTGACAGTTTTACAGTGGCACTAATGGGATCCAATTCCAGCACGATCTCGCGATTAGACAATTCCGGAACGAGAAAAATGTTTTTCGTCGCACTCAAGAATCCCTTCTTTCGCGCTTCGACAAGCATGGTCGGGTTCGTCAACACGTAGGAAAACATACCCTGAGCGTCGCTGCCTTTCGGTTGTTTCTGACCATCAAGGTAGATATCGCACTCTGTCGGTTTCGTGCGAATCCGCAGCTCTACTGGCTTCGCCTTGAGTGACGCTTTCACTTCGCGCTCACCGGCACAACCCAACTTCTCTTCGGGTTTGTCATAGCTTTCGTAGCCTGGTTTTGTTACTCGTACTCGGTAGTTCTGGTTTCCTTCTACCTGAAAAGTGATTCCTCCCAACTCGTCGGTGATACTTCTGTCCTTTCCGTTGAGAGTGATCTCGCAGCCCGGCATTCCACAGACCACCACCAGTTCCGCGTCTTCACAAACAGGTGCCGGGCTTACAGGTCGTGGGGTACGTGGGCCAGTATTTCCGGATCTTTGCGGACGCGGGCCAGACGTAGCTGCGCTTCCACTCTTGCGGCTCTCTTTCGTTTTGACTATCGGACACGGCTTGCCCCCGCATGGCCCCTGAGCATTGACGACGCTGCTACACGCGCCGAGGAACATGAGCACGCAGAAAAGCTTCAGTACGAGTTCAAATCTGCCATGAATAGCGGCCATGGTAATTAGCGCAATACCCCGTCAGTACTCAACTCTGGATCGTAGGCGATGAGAAAGGCTTTCGCCTGCTCCGCTTCACTTCCGGACTTATTACTCGTCAGAAAAAGGAAACGCAAATAGCCTTCAATAGCCTGCTGCTTGTTGGCTGAAGACTGAGCACGTCGGTAATAACTCGACGGAAGACCCCGCAAGCTTTCGACCGCCCTTAAATGAGCCTCGTTCCTTATCTTGTTGAACATCTGGCTCAAGTATGTTCCTTCGTCATCAACCCGACACATGTTGTTTGAGGCTCCGCGAGTGTCGTTGTCGTGTACGCCTTCTCGTTGCTGGCATTGCCCGCCGACTTCGTCTGCCAAAGTATCGGCTGCGCCAGTACCACGAGATATGCTGTCGGTCGATCGAAACGACATCCTTGCTGCGCCCTGTAAGCGAAAATCGGTTTGTGTATAAGAATAGGCTTGTTGGAGACTCCTTGGCAGACTATCTCGATAAGCCCTCATCCGGTCTCTTTCAGCACGTACACCGGCGCAACCGGCGTCGCCGTATTGCTTCTTACAATTGTCCAGCTCGTTGTTCTTCGCGTCGATATTCCGATCCCATTGTTGACGCTCAGGATTCGGATAACTGAAGCTGGATGAGACGCTGTACGAGTTGCGCTCAACTCGCGCACCTGCGGTTAAGAGCTCACCGAAAAAGATTACTGTTGGCGAATCGACCGGTCTCCCTCCTTGGATCGCGCGAAGACTTGCGACTGCTCCCTCACGGCCTAGCACTGTTGGCTGTGCCAGGCCAGCCTCCGTACTCGCCGACTCGACACCTGCGGCAACTTCATTTAGCAAGCCGTCCGCATTTCCGTTGCCGGATCTGTTCACGAACGCCACTCCAACATTTACTCGCGTTTGTTCCTGGAACTTCTCTTTCGCTTGAACCAGCAACTGAGAAACGCTGCTATCCTCCAACGCGTAACCCTGCGCTTTTTGTAAATAGACGTAAGCCGTCCCATTGTCATTTCGCTGCAGAGCTTTTCTCGCCTCGGTGATGCAGAACTCAGATAGGTGTCGGTTCGTGGTCGCGAGCAACGACTGAATGTCGCTGTCACCGCACATTTCACTAGCCAGCAGCAACTTCTCGCGTGAGTCGCGAAAGTCCTTCTTGTTCTGCATCGTTATTAGCTTCACGTTGACATTGCTGTTGGCTGGCTGAGCCGGCGTGCCGGCAGCGCCTCGGCGACGCAGCCCGGTCGGTCGTGCCGCACCTCCACCAACCCCGAGCGACTGTCTCGCCTCCGCATAAAGTTGCTGCGCATACTCGCATTTGGAGACCTTTAGTTCGGCAACCAGTCGCGGATCCTGCTTGCAATCTGAATCGACCAGCTGTTTTTCCAGCAACTCCTTGGCGTCTTTTGGTTTCTTGATCTGGCGGTCCTTTTTGGAATCGCGCAGAGCGATCTCGTTGCGGGCTCGACACACACAGGAAAGGGCCCGCTCCGAGTTTGGCAAGCGACTCCGCGCTATGGAGCAATCACTAAGCGAAGCCTCGAGCTGGTTCGCAAGGAAGGCTTTATCGCCGGCGTTGAGATGAATCTCGTGGCTTGCCTCCAGGGCATGACTGTACATCCGGTTCAGGTCAGGCCATGTATCAAGATACTTTCGGATTGGTTCAGTGGCATCAATCGCGTCGTCCCACTTCTCGGCCTTAATCAGTTGTTCAGCCTTGTTGCGGGCATCCTCAACTTGTTGTTGCGCGCTGCGAATATCCGCGACGAGCCGCCGCGTTGATTCGTCATCTTTGACGGATTGGGCTCGCGTCGCTTTTTGCCGAGCCTTATCCAGCGAGCCGTAATCGCCCTGGGCAAAACGATCCAGATCAACGCGGGCACAGGCAACCAGCGCGTCGCGCATCTTGGCGTTGGCTTCGCTGGCGCGATAGTTATTTGTCTTTTGCAGATATGCTTCCCACAACGCCACGCTGGCTTCTTCCGCGACATGATTGAAGAGCGTGTCGTTGACCGAAGCTCCTTCGGCGAGGAAGTAAACCTTCCAAATTGCGCGCAAGGCCAATTCAACTTTTCGCTTTTGCTTGCCATCGCGTGCCTCGCCGCTAAGCATTACGCCATAAAAGGCTGAAAGCGGTTCGCTCCCAACGTTTTTTTGCGGCTTCATGTTGTCAGGCAGCGCCATGATCGGCGCTTGACCGGCGACTGAAACTGCGTAAAGGACACCATCACGTCCCCATTTAAGCGCGACCAGATCGCGCATTTTGCTCTTGCCTGAGTGGTCATAGGCATCGCGTGAAATGGTCGACGACGCGCCGCCGCCGGAGTTCAGCAGGCGGATTTCGTCCTTCGCGTTCAATTTGGCGTCGTAGAGTATTTGATCAGTTAGCTCCGCGGCGCCTTCGCACCCGGCATTGCTGGCATCTGCGCTGGTAGGACGAAGGATGACGATGGCCTGCTTGCCCTGAGCTTTGACTTGTGACGATGTTAAGAGGCAGCAGCCAATGATTAAGATGACGAGAGAAAGCTGCTGGTTAATCTTGTAATGCTTCATGAGGGAGACCTCCTGTCGTTGTAGAAATCAAATAGAGAGAAGCAATCGCTCTCGCGACAATTGAAAAACTTGCTCGATCCACGCACCGCGGCATATTCGAAATAAATGTTGTTAACGGAAACAACCCGCGTCACGGCAGGGTATCTTTGGCGCAGCGAAACCCTGTCTTGTCATATCCAGTTTTCTCGCCAGATCGTGTTAGGCCCGATCGGTAAATACTTGTTGCATATTGCTGCGAGCTTTCCCAGGAACCGCCTCTAATGACCTTTTCGCCGCCTTTAGTTGGATACTCCAGATGACCGCCGGGATAGGGCACCCAATCGCTCGCCGTCCATTCCCAGGCGTTGCCGATCATGTCCATCGCGCCAGAAGGCGAGCCACAATTATGACTGCCAACATCGGCCATTCGTTTTCGCGCCTGGCCTTCTTCGTCAGCATTCGCGCAGCCTGGCTTCCAGGAATTTCCCCATGGGTACCTGAGTCCATTTTGTCCGCGCGCGGCAAATTCCCATTCCTCTTCAGTTGGCAGACGCTTCCCGGCCCAACGAGCATACGCGTCCGCGTCTTCCCAGCTGACACCAGTTACCGGCTGTCGCGCCGCGCCCGAAGGATAGCTGCCGTTGCTCCACGCCTGCGGCGCCTGATGTCCTTTGTCGTCAACAAACTTCTTGTAGTCCTCGCAGGTCGCTTCATAGATATCGATGAAGAACGGTTTCACTGTGACTGAATGCGGAGGCTTCGAGTCCTGATCCCCCTCATTGCTTCCCATCATGAAAGTACCGCCTCGAACAAAGGCCATGCCTTGCGGCGGCGTTGGATCTTCACGAGTCTTGCCCCTGTTTGCATTATCCGAAACGACATTGGCATTGTCTGACCCAGGCTTCGATGGAGAGTTCACTTCGGGTCCGAGAAAAACACGCCACGAAACAAAACCTATCAGCGTAACTAAGAAGACTATTGACAGCGCGACAACAGCGTACTTGCGAGCGACCACCCGCCTTCGTGTCGGGGTGACGGCCCCGCTGCCGGCTTTCGCGCGACCCGGTGTTACTGGACCAGTGGAACCTGACAGGCTCGCGAGGTGCACAGTGGGCGCCATTTCCTTCGCTGACTTGGGTGAATCAAATGCCGATAATGGCAGTCGTTTCTCTACGGTTCTTTCATCATCAGTGCTTTTATCCACCAATGGTTGCGGCACTCCGCCGGTCCATTGCTTTTCGTAGTCAACCGCTGAGCCACTAACCGCAGCCGTTACTTCTCGCGCGAATGCAATTGCTGTTTGTGGGCGCGCTTCGCGACGCTTTTCCAATGCGTGCAGCACGGCCGCCTCCATTTGAGAAGAGATACTGGGATTGATTGTCCTCAAGGGGGGTGGAGGCTGGTTCACGTGCTGCACGACTACCGCAGTCGAAATCGGCGCGTTGAATGGCACTCGCCCGCAGAGCATTTCGAACAGCACCACTCCCACACTGTAGATGTCAGCACGATCATCAAGCTCCTCGCCAAGGCATTGCTCCGGCGACATATAATGGGGCGTTCCCATGACACTCCCCGTCTGTGTCAAATGGCTCGCCGTATCATCGCGAAGCTTTGCAATGCCGAAGTCCAGTACCTTGACTCTCAGTCCTGCTGCACTCGAGTTGAGAATTATGTTATCCGGCTTAATGTCGCGATGAACGATGTGTTGGCGGTGCGCGTCATCGAGCGCTGCGCAAACCTGTGAAGTCACTTCAGCGGCCAGTGAAGCATCCAGTGGTCCCTGTTGCCTGGTGACTTCGCGGAGGCTTTTACCCTCAATCAACTCCATCACGAGATACTGTAGCCCGTCGCTAGAGACGCCAAAGTCATAAATGCTCACTGCGTTCGGATGTTTGAGCCGAGCGGCAGCTTGCGCTTCGCGCCGAAACCGCTCAGACGCATGCGGGTCGACGACTCTTTCGGCGTGTAGGATCTTAATTGCCACCTCGTCACCAATTAAGAGTCGTGTAGACCGGTAGACTGCTCCCATGCCGCCAGCGCCAATTGAACTGTCGATTCTATACTTGCCTTCGATGGTGCGCCCGATCAGCGGATCGTTCTGCGGCGTTTGAGCTTCCGCAGTCGCTTCGGTCGTCGTCACGAGGGTGTCTGCGTCAAACGTAGAGTTCGATCCTGTCAGCGTCGCCCCGCAGTTATTGCAAAAGCGAGCGTCTAAGGTATTTGGGCTACGACAACTCGAACAAATCATCGTCTTGTCTGTTTGAACTGCGCTTGTCATTTCAATGTGCTTGACCTAACAAATAGTTACCGGCTTCGTTCTCACCTTCGCGGCGGCTGAGGAAGATCCTGTTCTCTGAACCTTGTTTGCTTCCTGACCACAATAGCGTGACAAAAGACAAGAAACAAACACATAGAATCTAGCTAGTAAACTTCATGGCAATGATCTCCCTTTTTGAGGCAGCTTGCTGGCAAGAACGTTCCTAAATAGACAAATTCACAACACGTCCTTTCGCCGTAGCGCCCAAATCGTCAAACTCAGAAAAATGACACTGAACAGCGCAAGCACGCCACAGTCAATTGCAACACGAGTGCTGTAGGCCGAGGTAATTTCGTCCTCGGGTTTGCCGTCGAAAACGGTTTGGTATTCAACGATCGTCATGCGAGTTGGCAGAGTTTCGCGTGCATTCTTATCGTCAATGCTCACGTCATGAGCTAAAGCGTCGATAGTCCAACGCGCAACCATCAAAGCAGATGCATAGCGCGCTGCTCCCAAACCGCTGGACGTATTAATAACGTCAGGCGGCGCCGGAGGAACCGCGCGCGTCCCTGGCCGCGGCAACTGCGGCTTTTGATCCTTCGTTTCCTGAAAATGCTGATACTGCGAAACCGTGGCGGGTTTCGTTGGAGAAACATGGTAATAAATGTCATCGATCGGTTTGAGATAACCGCTTAGCAGCAGTTGCGGAATCAGAATCAGCGGCAGCACACTCATCGCCTTTTCGCTAGAGTTAACCAGGGCCGAAAAGAAGAGCCCCATCGAAATTCCGCCCAGCGACGTCAAGTAGACTATCAATGTGAGCGAAAAGAAATCTGCAGTTCTGAGTCGGCCCATTCCGGCGAGGATTCCGACAAACAGCAGGCACTGCATTAGAGCAATACCGCTCAGCACAGTGAATTTCGAAAACACGTAGGAAGGAATCTTGAGGTTAACCAAGCGTTCGCGCACGTAGATTGGCCCTTCTGAGACAATTTCACGCACGGCGTTGTTCGCGCCAAACCAGATTGAAACGATCGCCGCTATGAAAAGAGTTTGCGAATTATTTGTCGAGTCACCCACTATGATCGCCAGAAGGATTGCGACAATCGGCGCCTGGGCTAGCAGGAGCAAGGTGTTTCTTTTGTCTTTGAGTTTTACTTCCAAGTAGCGGCGCGCCAGGGTCAACCACTGACTAAACCCGAAACGCCGTTCTGGTCCTTCTTGCTTGATCGCGGGCGTAAGTTGAAGTGCACCCGTGGTCCGACTGAGTCGCTCTGTTTCTGCGATGCGTGCGCGTACATAACGCTCATATTCTGGCGAGTTTTGAAAGCGGCGACTCAATTCGTCCGGATCACGCGCGCCTATGTAACGATAGATGTCCCCTGGTTCCTTGCAACCGAAGTATTCCATCGCTGCGCCTGGTGGCCCAAAGTACGCCAGGCGCCCGCCACGCGTTAGCATGGCGATGTGATGCATCTCGTGAAACTTCTCAAACTTGTGCGTCACCATAACCACGATTCGCCCTTCATCTGCGAGTTGCCGAAACAGCAACATCATGTTCTCGGTAGTCTCTGGATCGAGTGGCGACGTTGGCTCGTCCAAGAAAATGAAACTTGGTTTTGTTATTAGCTCAAAGGCAAGGCTCAACCGCTTTTGTTGTCCACCTGACAATTGACGGAAGGGTGTGTTCCGCTGCTCACCGAGGCCGACCGTCTCAATCACCTCGTTGACAATGCCGTGCCTATTGTTCGCCGAGGTTGCTTTTGGCAATCTCAGTTTGGCGGCGTAATGGAGCGTGCGTTCGACTGTCAACGCGTCGTGCAAAACATCCCGTTGTGGTACGTAGCCAATAGAACGCCGAAGGGCGTTGAAGTTCCGGTAGAGGTCAAGGTCGTTTACGAACACCTGTCCTGTCGTCGCTGGTCGCAGACCATTCAACGCATCCATTAGCGTTGACTTGCCGCAACCCGAAGGCCCCATCAGTCCTACAAACTCACGCGGGTTAATGGCCAGCGAGATATCTTTGAGAATCGTCTTGCCACCGATCTCTTTCGTGATGTGGCGCGCCGTGACCGAGCTAGCGCTCAAGTCGTGTTGCTTAATTGTTCTTCCATCGACATGCAGCAAGAACCCGCCGAGAAAGATGAGGTCCTGCGGAATAAGCTGGCGCGGCTCAGTAAGCGGTTCACCATTGACGAATGTTCCATTCGTGCTGCCCATATCGGTGATCACCGGCTGGGCGCTGTCCTCATAGCTTAAGATCGCGTGGTAACGAGAGACACTGAGCGCATCCAAAACGAAATCGTTGTCTGGCGCGCGGCCCAGCCGTATCACAGGAACTTGGGCTGCGCGCAGAATCATGGTTCCTGCAGAACCTCCCCCATAAGCAGGAGGCGAACCAAGAAAAGGCGAGGTCGGAGCGGGGGCACGCAAGGCAGTGCCATCCGTCGGCTCCGTGCTGATAACCAACCTCGATATTTTTCTGTCCTCAGGCGCCGAGGGAACTTGGCGATACAGCGGGACATCGGCAGGAGTACCGCTGGCACCTGTAGCGGCGTGAAAGGTGAAAGCAACCACGCCCGCCAGTCCAAAACCTACACGATCGCCGTCCTTCAATTCGCGGCGCGCAATCGATTCATCATTAACAAAAGTGGTCTGCTTCGACGCGAGATCGATGAGGGTTACACGTTGCTGATCATCTATCTCGAATGCTGCGTGGAGCTTTGAGATGACATTTTGAGGAAGAACAATCTGACATTGTGAGGCGTCGCGCCCCACGAGAACACGTCTGCCCTCTATGACAAACCTACTACCAGCAAGTTGTCCAACAAGCCCAACTAGATACGCGTTTGGACCAACGTCTCTGTTATCAGGCATCCCGTCTCCATTGAGTCCAGCGTTCAATCGGAACTCGGCCATGGTAAATCATCCGCTCCGTAGGCAGCACGACGCTCACTCGCACGTCCGTAAACGAGCGTCGGCAACAAGGCCTTGTGTTTGCCAAGAAACCCCTGGGAATGTCGTGAAGCCTAGTGCACGTCGGGTTTGATTTGCACTGCCAGCGTGAGAAGACCTCAACAGCGTTGCGATTATATGCCGGGGCTCTGGGAAGTCAATTACTCGAATTGCCTTTGGATCATGGCCTCTGGATCATTGCTGGTGGCGCTCATGGTTAGGGCTCCAAAACTCGCATCCCATCTTTCCCGAAATCTTAACCTTCTGAAAGCTTCAACGTGACAGGCAAACAATCACAGGCTGAAGTCTGTGCCACGAGTAGTTATTCTTCGTCGCCCATCTCATCCCACTCAGCCACCATCTCGTAAGCTCGGCCAAGCACGGGACGTGGGCGCGAACCGTCGGCGTGTCCAATCAACCCATCGCGCTCCATCATGTCGAGAATTGCGGCAGCGCGACCGTAACCGATGCGCAGACGTCTTTGCAGCACTGAGGTCGAGGCGCGCTTCATCTCGACACAGATGCGCAGAGCCTCTTCAAACAACTCGTCGCGATCGCCGCCCATGTCCTCGAGGCCAAGCGCTTCTTCGTCCGACTCCGTGATTGAGTCGTCGTAAGCTGGTGAGCCCTCCGCCTTGATGTGAGCCACAATCTTTCCGATCTCAGTTTCATCGATGTAAGCGCCATGCACGCGGATCAGGCGCGAGGTACCCGGTGGCAAAAACAGCATGTCGCCGCGGCCGAGCAAGAGTTCCGCGCCGTTAGTGTCGATGATCACGCGCGAGTCGACTTTTGAAGAGACCCGGAAGGAAATGCGCGATGGGAAGTTCGCTTTGATCAAGCCCGTGATGACATCAACCGAAGGCCGTTGCGTCGCGAGCACGAGGTGAATGCCCACGGCGCGCGCCATTTGCGCCAGTCGCGTGATCGACTCTTCCACTTCCCGGCCCGAGGTCATCATCAGGTCCGCTAACTCGTCGATAATGATGACGACGTAAGGTAAAGGCTTCCACGGCTCGCCGGCATCGTCATATTCCTGCACGAGGTTGCGACGCATGATCTCGTTGTTATAGCCGTCGATATTGCGCACACCCCAGCCGGCCAGGTCGCGATAACGACGCTCCATTTCCGTCACCGCCCACTTCAGCGAACGCGCGGCCAGCTTTGGATCGGTGATGATCGGAGTGGCCAAGTGCGGAATATCTTCGTAGAGACCGAGTTCCAGACGTTTGGGATCGATCAGGATAAACTTAACTTCGTCGGGCCGCGCACGGTAGAGGATCGAAACGATCAAGGCGTTGACGCCGACTGATTTGCCTGCGCCCGTTGTGCCGGCGATGAGCAGGTGCGGCATCTTTGCCAGATCGGCGACGTAGTTGAGGCCGTCGATGGTCTTGCCGAGCGCGATCGTCAGTTTTGAAGGCGACTCGCGAAACGCGCGCGATTCTACAACTTCACGCAGATAGATTGTTTCGCGGCGCGGATTGGGCACTTCGATGCCGACGTGGGGCTTGCCCGGCACGCGATCGATGCGAATGGACTCTGCTTTCAACGCGAGGCAGAGATCGTCAACGAGCGCGGTGATGCGCGAATACTTGATGCCCGGATCGGGTTTGAATTCGTAGGTTGTTACGACCGGGCCGGGACAGATGTGTTTGATCTGGCCCGTCACATTGAACTCTTTGCACTTTTCAGCGACACGGGTGGCAATGCTCAGCAACTCCGCGTCTGCCTGCTCGCTGTGCGGTGGCGCTTCGTTCAAGAACTCCATCGGTGGCAGGGTGTAGTCGGAATACGAAACGCGACGCGCTCGTTCGGCATCGAAGGGCAGTCTGCCGGTGGCTGGCGCCTCAGCTTTCTTACGCAGCACCGAAGCGCCCTTAACCATCTCTTCAATCTCGTCATCATCTTCAACGACCGCGGAGTTGGTACGCGAAAAGATCGAGCGCCTGGCCGAGGGACTTTGCACCACCGTCGCGCGCTGCGCTCCTGCGCCCGCGGCGGCTGATGCTGCAGCAGTTGCCGGTTGAGCAGCAGTAACGGCGCCAGTAGTTTCTGCTTGGCCTCTGATTACCGAAGCTTCATTCGTTTTCGTTTCGGCTAAGAATTCCGCGACGCGTTCTGCGCCCGTTAGCTCGCGCGATTGTTTTAGGGCAGCGCGTTCGGCCTTTGCCGCAAGCTTCGCTTCCTTGCGCAAGCGTGCACTTTCACGGCGTGCTTCGCGCCAGACCTTGAACTTCTCAGGGAGGACACCCAGCGAAGAGAAGCGACTGCCGAACGCCTCGATGATTCTTTCGTAGAGACCGATGAAGGAAAAGCTAGTAGCCAGGAGCAGTCCAGTGGCGGCAATGGCCACGAGCAACACGGTGGCGCCGACCGTGTTCAAGCCGCTTGCCAAAACGCGGGAGAGGAGCGCTCCAGCCATGCCGCCGGGCGGTACGCTCTGGTCAAACAAAGGATGCAGTTTCGCAATGGACAACAACGCCGACGCCGACAGCACCAACATGACAAGACCGATCATGCTCGAGAAGGCGGCATGCATGCTGCGCGTGCGGAAACGTCGCCAGGCCGCGGCGAACAGTAATACCGGCAAGAGATAAGCTGCCAGACCAACGAATTGAAACAGCGCGGCGGCGACGTTCGCGCCGATCGTGCCGGCAAGATTGTGAGTTTCCGCTTGTCCAACGGAATTCCACGAAGGATCGTTTGGATAAAACGCCGCCGAAACAAGGCACAGCGCGAGAAGTAGTCCGAATGCCAGCAGCAGGATCGCGATGATCTCGTTCCGCCGCGTGTTTCTCGGAGTTATGATCCTAGGCTTCTCTTCGATCTGTGTAGTTGCCATAAAGACTCCAGAGAAACTTATGTCAGATCACCTCTGGTGGCAATCTCTGGCGTTCCGCTACGCCGCCTTCTTCGACAGCAAATATGCCTTGATAAAGTCGTCAATGTCGCCATCGAGCACGTTGTCGACGTCCCCTCGCTCTAGTTTCGTGCGCGCGTCTTTAACCAATTGATAAGGGGCGAGAACATAATTCCTGATCTGTGATCCGAACGATATGTCGGCCTTGTTCGCCTCCAGTTGCGCGGTTTCGGCGCGACGCTTCTCAAGCTCGAGTTCGTAGAGCCGTGATCGTAAAACGTGCATGGCTACTGCCCGGTTCTGATGTTGCGAACGCTGGTTCTGGCACGAGACAACGATGCCCGTGGGCAGGTGCGTGATGCGTACGGCGGAATCCGTAGTGTTGATGTGCTGGCCGCCCGCACCGGTGGCGCGATAAGTGTCGACGCGCAAGTCCTTGTCGTTGATTTCGACTTCGATGTTCTCGTCAATCTCGGGATAGACGAAGAGCGAGGCGAAGGAGGTGTGGCGCCGGGCTGCCTGATCGAATGGAGAAATGCGAACGAGGCGGTGTACACCCGCTTCAGCCGCAAGCAGGCCGTATGCGTATTCACCTTCAACTTTGAAAGTCACGCTTTTCAATCCGGCTTCTTCACCCGGTTGGTATTCGATAATCTCCGTCTTGAAGCCACGCTGCTCGGCCCATTTCAGATACATGCGCAAAAGCATCTCGGCCCAATCCTGCGACTCCGTCCCGCCTGCGCCCGGATGAATGGTGCAGATCGCATTGAGCTGATCGTTTTCACCGGAAAGCAGCATCGCGGTCTCTGCCTGGGCTATCTCGTGTTCCAGACGTTCGATGAGCGCGCGCAGCTCGCGCAACGATTCTTCATCCTCTTCGGCAAACTCAAAAAGCACTCCCGCATCGGCGATCTCAGATTCAAACTGCTCCTGTCTGCCAACTTTTTGTTCGAGGCGGCTCCTCTGCTGCAAAAGTTTCTGCGCTGCCTCCTGATTGTTCCAGAAATCCGGCGCCGAGGCCTGGTTTTCAATCCGTTTCAGTTCTTCGCGCCGCGCCGCAACATCAAAGAAACCTCCCGAGCTGCTCCACACGCGTGCGCAGGTCTTCATAAGAGACTCTCAAATCCTGAATTGATAACGTTTCGATCATCATTCCTCCCCTGAGGCAAATTGTTGGGTTGCGCCAAGCCGAACTGTCCGCCGTCTAAACCAGTCTCCGTCAATCAACAACTCGCGCTCTAAAAGATACGCCAAGAATCAATAAGCTCATCACTGCGCACGCCGCCACAAACAGATCGCCGTGCTTTGTGTAAAACGTCTTCTCGTTTCGGTTGCGCGTGATCGTCCACGTTCGCACCGCCGGTTGAAAACTCTGAGTCGCGTCTTTCACTTCGCCATTGGCAGTTATGAACGCGCTGATGCCGGTGTTCGTGACGCGCAACAGCGGCCGGTCATTTTCAACCGCGCGAAAGACAACGTTTGCCAGATGCTGTTGCATCACGGCCGTCGGACCGAGATAGCCGTCGTTGGAGATATTAATCAGCACGTCTGCGCCTTCAGCCGTGAACGTTCGCGCAATCCACGGATACGCCGACTCGATGCAGATAAAGACTCCCGCGCGCTCGCTGCCCACCGGCATCAACGTGTATTTCGCGCCCGGTGTAAAGTCTCCTACCATCGCTCTAACCGAGTTCGATCCAGGAAGCCAGTGTGGCAACGGCACATACTCGCCGAACGGCATCAGGCGAATCTTATCATATTGCGCGATGAGTCGACCCTCTTCATTTACCAGCGCCGCGGAATTGTACCAACCGTTGTCAGGCGCAGGCTCTTGTGAGTTGAAGAGTATTGCCGTGTGGTTCTCTCTGGCTAAGCGTGCGACTAGATCACGAAACTCCGAGTCTCCCGCATATCTAAAATTCATTGGCGACTCCGGCCAGATCACTAATCGAGGCACGTCGTTGCTCTTCAGCTCCCGCAGCGCGCCTGCGCTCATCATCACGTGTCGGTTGATAAGCTCCTGCATCTCTTGCGTTGAGTCGATCGGTTCCATCGGCACGTTTGGTTGCAGGGCAACAACTGCGGCGTCAACTTGATCGGTAGTCGTTACCGAGATGCGCGAAGGCGATGTCGTATTCGACACCAACAGAACGGCAGCCACACACACGACGACAACCGCGGCAAGCGCTGCTGCCTTTGAGGTACGTTTCAGAAGCACGAAAGCAATCGACGCGTTCAGCAGGACGATCAGGAATCCGACTGCATAAACGCCGCCCCAGCGCGCTGACTGGATCAAAGCCGGATGAAGGGCCTGCGAATATCCAATCGCATTCCATAACTGACCCGTTATCGACAGTCGCGCCCATTCGAGAGTGGCCCACAAAAACGGGGCGGCAAATAATGCGTGCGAGCCCAAACGCCTGACGGATTGAGCCAGCGCAAGAGCAACCACGGCCGGAAATAGCCCCACCAACAAAGCACCCGGCACTAGCAGCGCGTACGCCAACCAGCCCGAGAGCTCTCCGTAATGGATCATCGAATACGTAAGCCAATAGCATGAGCCGTAAAAAAAGGCCGAACCCATGAGCCAGCCAAGCAGAAATGCTCGCCACGGCGCCGGCTTGCGCGCAATCACAACAAGCAGCGGAACCAGGGCGACCCAGGCAAGCGGCCACAAATTGAAGTCCGGAAAAGAAATGACGAGTAGCAACGCAGAGAATAGGGCCAGTGCGCCATCGGTAATCGCGGTGGCCTCGACACGGGCGCGCGCGGAAGGAACTGTTGCCGATTCCTCACCGGTCCGCGTGGCAGTGGAAACCGCGTCCTGCATTGACGCCAGTTTAGCAGAGCGCGCGTCGGTCTTCCCAGCACATTGGCCGCCTGTTGATTCGAGCGACGCGATTCTTAGGCGGGTTCATGAAGGCCTTCCCGGCAAAGCGGCGTTCTGACTTTTCGTAGGCTCGCGAGAACTGACGCCAGAAAATTTTTGTCGGAAAAGAAAATCACAAGAGCGAACTACTCAAAACGGCTACTTTTGATCGCAAAAAGACAGAAAACGTCACTGCCCGAGTGACAAATTTCGTCGCACGGCACTGACTAAAAGTAATGTGAACAGATTGCGGCGTTTTGTGGGTACTTGATTCAGAAGAACAAGGGGACTGCCTGATTCGCTGGGTTTCTCGCTCGATCCCAAAAAGCAGGAGAACCCAGTCATTGCTGACTGGGTTCGCGGTTCGGGGGGAAGCACTGAAGGGTTGCTCGGCGGGCGGCTGGCGCAGCGGCAGGCGGCGCTCAGAGGGAAGAAGGCGGCGGGGGCACGGTCAACTTTTCGGTTTATTCCGTGCGTGCCGACTCTGTCCTCAGCACTTCGCGTGCCAGAAAATAAATTTTCTGGAAATGAGGATTGATTAGATATTAAGTAAGACGCCGATCAGGATGTCTGACAAACTTTCGATCGTGGGAACCGCACGGAAGGAGGAACGACAAGCTAAAGCCTGTCGGACATTGGCTCGACGAGCAGCAGGTGGCCTTGTGCTCCAACCACTATTACCTTCTTTGTTGGACCTACAACCGCGCCATGCTTTGAACGAGCGCGCCAAAGCTCGCCGTGAACCAGTATTGACCCGTCAGGATCAAGTGTCGTGTTCACGAAACCTGTTGCACCTATGACGAGCAGGTCGCGCGCGCCGAACTTCGCGTGACGAGACCGGGCAGCCAGGACGATTGCAAGGAGGAAGCCAACAGCGCCAATCGTTGCGAGGACTATGAGCGTAGGATTCATGACGGTTGAGTGACAAACTGAAGTCTGAGGTTAACCTGATTCCAAAAACTCAAAGAAGCGACTTCGGGGAAAATCGCCTCGGTTCATCTCACTGTTTACCCATAGTAACCTGACGCTGTAGCGCGATAGCTTCCTGGTTATTTGGATCTATACCCATTGCGCTGGTAGCATACTTGACCGCCTCGCCGCGGTCGCCGCGCTCCAGAAAGATCTTCCCGAGCAGAATGTGCGCGTCGATCAACTTCGGGTCCCAAAAAATTGCGGTCTTTAGGGCGGCAATCGCCGCTTCCTGATCTCCACGCCGTAGATTGATCCGGCCGCTCATCAAATACGCTTCGGCATTTGTTGGCTCGACCATCACCACGCGATGCAGCTCAGGCAAGGCCTCGTCGTCGCGGCCGGCCTGGTAAAGTTCCCGCGCCTTCGCTAGTAGATCCTGAGGGGTTGTGTTAGCCGCAATAGGGCCGCGGGGCTGATTCGTCACGTCTTCCAGGTTCAACACGTCGCGCAATCGCACAGAGACTCTGGAAGTGGTCTGCGCCTTCTGCCATTCTTCCTGCCATTTCGCGTACGTTTGCAAGTAACGTCTGGCCTGGTTATCGGCGGCGTCAGCAGCCTCAGTTTTTCCGATCTTCTCAAGGCACTTCGCGAAAAGAAAATAGGCCTGCCCGTCCCTCTGATCCGCCGTTATGACCGGCCGAAGTTGATCCGCGGCCTCCGCGTACTTGCCTCCCAGAAACAGCGCGTAGGCGTAGTTGAACCGCACCATCGAATCGTCCGGAGACGACTTGGCCGCACGCTCGAGAAACGAAGTTCCTTGCGAGAGTAATCGTTCCCGGTCCTGCTCCTTTTTCTCCTCTCTTGCAGCCAGGACTGCGACCGCGCCGGCGTTGTTGTAGACGCCAATCAACGGTACATCCGACGCCAATGGCACGAGAGACGCGAGCGCGTGTCCGAAATCGCCCAGCTTCGCGTAGGCAAGGCCGGCATAAAATGCGGCTTCGGTGTAATGCGGCTCCTTCTTCTGAAGCTTGATGAAATATTCCGACGCATCTTTCCATTTTCCGCCGAGCAGGTAGAAGCGGCCCAGGTAAAACGCTGCCGCCGAATAGACTGCGCCGCCTTCCTCGTCGGCGTAGATTCGCAGCGCGTTTTTCAGATAGTTCTCTCGTTTCGGATCGCGGTCGTCAAGTTGTAAGGCTTTCACAACGGCTTCGAAGGCTCGAGGCGGAATCTTGGTGGCTTCCTGGATCAACTGATTACGCGAGTAGGGAAGCGTGCGGTCGCGCTGATAAAGAATGTGATAGGCAAGCTGGCCTTGAATGTTCTGGAGCGTCGTCAGTGGGCCGCCAAAATCAAATTGGCGCGTAGCCCAACTCCCATCCAACTCTTCACCGAGCGTTCGTCCTTCGTTAACTTTAATAACGCGCGCGGTTACCTGAACGTAAGCCTCGACGGCTGGTTTGTCCTTGTCTGATTTTGCCTTTGCGGCTTTCGGGTCCTGCTCCTCCGGAGGAGTCATGGAATAAGTTCCCAGCACGATCAAGGTCGCTTTTGCTTCTCTGGCAAGTTTGATCGACGTCGCGCGCGACGGGATCATGGTCGGCGGCAGCCCCACTCGCTTATAAGCCTGCGCGCGTTCGTTGCTGGAAACGACGAGTAGTCCCGGTTTATTCAACAGCTCGGTGAGCGAGTCGGCAAAGCTTTCTCCCACCCAGTTATATTCGGGGCGGTTTGATGTATTCTCGAAAGACAGCACCATGACCACGTCGCCAGACGCACTCTGAGCAGACGCCGTTGATGGCAGAAGCGCCGAGCCCAAGAGTAGTCCCACGCCCACAAGAAACTTCGGAAAAGCAAAACTTCGCATTAAACTCAAAACCCTCAATCAAAAATTAATGGTCACCAGACCACTTGTGATGCAATTCATGATAACAGTGTTGGTCGCTGAGTGCATCCTCGCAGAACCATTACCAGCCCTCGTGCTTCAACTACATCAACCGCGTGGCCGACACGCTGGGTGCTGAGAGAATGGTGTAAGGGTCCTTGCTAATTGCGCTGTCTAGCCGAGGGTGATATATATGCACCATTAAAGAGCGGCACGTTGTTTATTGGTCAATTTACAGACCTTCGACGGCTGAAACATCACCCTTCTGGAAATGCGCAAAGGCATCCCGGATGATCAGCGAAATGAGAGGTTGAAGTGAAGCAGTAGCTCCCATGTTTACCTCACCGCACATCAAAAAGCCGAGTCGTTTGGCCGCACTCCTATTCCTGCTCTGTCTCACAGTCCTTGCGACCTCATACCCAAGAATTGCTCGGGCCATCAGGTGGCGTGCTCTCAATCAATCGCCAAGTTCACAGACGAGTGCATTTAATACGTGGACAAGCAGCGGACCTGAAGGACCAGCCGTTCTCTCCGTCGCTATTGATCCCGTTAACTCGAATGTCGTCTATATTGCTACGGCGGACGGTGTTTTCAAGAGTACTGATGGCGGCCAACACTGGCTTGCAGTCAATTCTGGAATTCCGGTCAACGCACACGTTGATTCGCTAGCAATCAACCAGAAGAGTCCCAATGTCGTACTTGCAGGTCTGGCTGGCTTTGGGATTTGGAGGAGTGATGATTCTGGCATGAACTGGAGCAGGAGCGACGAGGGATTGCACCAGCCACTAATCAATGAGTTGGTATTCGACCCCTATGACGCTGCTATCGCTTATGCCGTAACGAATGGCGATGCGGGTTAACCCGCATACGCCCATCGCGTTCGGCGGTTGCCTTATCAATCGTCTGCGTGGGTTTACTGATGTGGTTGGTCGGTTCTGACCGAGGTGTCTGCCTTGCAACAGGTCCCTGCGGCACGCCGAGTTTCAGGCCGGCTCCCATATATGGCGTAGGTTCGGAACCGCGCTATGCCACCGTTGGCGATTTCAACGGCGATGGCAAGCCCGACATAGTTACGGCCAACTACAACGGGGACAGCGTTTCAGTGCTCTCGAATGACGGCCACGGAGTGTTTATCGGCCCAACAAATTTCCCCGCAGGACCGGGAACGCAAGCTGTCGCAGTCGGCGACTTCAATTCCGACGGTAAGGCGGATCTGATTACAGCCAACGTAGACACTTTTGCTGTTTCACTGCTCCTGGGCGACGGCAACGGCAATTTCGCTTCGCCAATAAACTTCAACGTAAGCGGTCAGCCAACGCGCCGCTGAGAGATGTTCTGAAGCAGCACGCAATGGTTTGCTCATTTATCACTTCGGCTGAATATCAGCAGCGGTTCAGTTCGGTCGTGACGCATAATAATTCCGAGTGCCCACGATAGCCCGTTCGCGATGGTGCAACAGATCGGGGGCGGGAGAACTGACACAAGCCAACGCACTGTCAGCTTTTCAGCCAGGCAGGCGTGATTACCACTTCAAGAATGAAATTGCCGGAACTGTAGTTCGAACCCATCGTGTGTTGAGATACTTCGATGGTGTAATCGCCACTCTCGGTCAAATCCGCATTCATGATGATGCCGCCGGGCCCGCCGTCGCCCTGGCCCGATGGTGAGGCGACAATTCCCGCCATCGTCAAACCTTTTGTTACGGGGATCACGTTTACCACTATGTGGTCACCCTTCTTCGCTCTAATCACATAACGAACTCTCGGATTCAGTCGAGTGAATTGACCACTGACCTGCGCGCTGATGGCGCCCGTCGTGAACTTGATGCGTTGCGGGACTTTGGCGCGCGCACTTGTTTGTCCGAAAGCAGGCGCGGGCAACGTCACAAGAAAAAGAGTAATAACCACGAGCGATTGCGATAGCGCGATTCGAATCGTTATCGAGCGTGCGTCCTTCATTAGCCGCTTCATACTTTTCTCCTGGAAATGTACAGCAGATTGTCGCGTCTGCGGGTCTGCAAGAACGAGCTTCGTCGCCGCAAAGAATGCCGC
Organism: Pyrinomonadaceae bacterium; assembly: GCA_041499185.1. Classification (GTDB taxonomy): domain Bacteria; phylum Acidobacteriota; class Blastocatellia; order Pyrinomonadales; family Pyrinomonadaceae; genus JAOAPY01. The sequence continues at coordinate 24,286 of JBGQJU010000019.1, forward strand.
GGACTGGACAGTCTACGCTACTCACACGCAGACTAGACAGTCTGCGGTTAATTTTATTCCGATGAAGCACTCAATCCGAGTCGAGTCCTGGAGGTGGCGGGATTGGTTGGTTGCCGCTTTTCTATTCCTCGCGACCGCCGCCGTGGTGGTTTGGCAGAATTCGAGGATCGGAGTACTTTGGGATCTCAGTTACATCCTTGAGAATTCATATCGGATCTCACTCGGCGACGTGCCGTATCGTGATTTCCCTTTTCCTTATGCGCCGCTGACGTTTTTGGTTCAAGCCTCGATCATCAAGTTTACTGGCCGAGTGTTCTGGCACCACATCGCTTATTGCGCGGTCGTTGGCGGACTCGGCTCGGTTATTACCTGGCGAATAATTTTGAATCTGCTGCGTGGAAGTGTGGCGCACGCAAGACTGGTGGCGTTTCTGTTGAGCGCGCCGCTCGTCGTGCTGGGAATCTACTGCATCTTGCCGCATCCCTTCTACGATCCTGACTGCACCGTCGTCATTCTCATTTGCATACTCCTGCTCCAGCGCTTGGAACACAAAAACTTTCCGCCGCTGCTCGCGTTCGTTACTGGCGTGATGCTGGTAGTTCCGCTGTTTGTCAAACAAAACACCGGGCTCGCCTTTCTCGGAAGCACGTTGCTCGCGCTTGCAGTGCTGATGACGATCGAGGCATGGCACAAGAGAACCGTGCGCGGGTACGTCTGGTTGATGAGTGGAGTTGTTGCCGGAATGACGTCAGCACTGCTGCTGATTCACTTTACTGCTGGTCTCAAAAACTACGTGCGCTGGACGATTCAATTCGCCGCGGCGCGCCGGACGCCGCCGCTCGCCGACATGCTCGCGATCTATCATGACCGCGTGCTGCTGTTGTGGCTCGCCGCATTCGTCGGCGCGTTAATGCTGTTGTGGTTCAATCGTCGGGCCAGCCGTCTACTTGCGTTATTGTGCGCGTGCCTGATGTCGTTGCCCTTCGCGTGGGCGATAATTTATTTGCTCGTCGATAAAGACGCGTCAGAGCAAGCAGAGCGGCTGGTCGCTGTCTGGCCTTTCGTTTTGGTCGTGTCTCTTATCTTAGCGGTTCTAGTTGCACGAAGACGCGCGGGCCGGGCGCTGGTCCTGCCTTTCATTTTGATCGGCACGGCGCAAGGAGCGTTCATGTCCCAGCAGCTTTGGGGTTCGACCTATGCGCTCTGGCCGTTATTGCTGCTCCTTGTCGCGAATTTGATCGCGACCCTCGCTGATTCAAGAAAAGAGTTGTTGGGAGAAGAGCCATCAAGAAAATCATTCGCGTGGTTGGTTGTGCCATTCGCGAGCGTTGTGGCGTTGTCGCTGCTGATTGCGGGCGGCCGTTACGTCTGGACTCATGAACGGCTCGATTACGCGAATCTCTCCGACGGCGCTCTTCAGCGATCGAAGCTCTCGGCGCTTAAGGGGCTTTCGATCCGCGGCTCGTGGCTTCCTGACTTCGAGGAGCTGGTGGCTTATGCCGAAAAGGAAATCCCAAAAGAAGCCGGAATACTGATGACGCCGGGCGAAGATCTTTTCTACTACACGACCGGCAGACATCCGCGCTTCCCCGCGCTGATGTTTGACCACACCGTCAACCCGTACAGCGACGCTGAGATTCTGGAACTCGCGCGCACTCGAAACATTCGCTGGCTGATTGTCAAGCAGGACCTGCAACTGGAAGAGGATCAGGTGGATCAGGACAAGGAACGCCTGCTCAAACTTTTAGAGCAGGACTTCGAGCAAGTGGAAAGCTTAAGCAACTACGACATCTATCGACGGAAGTCTGACAGTGATAAAGAAAACGAAAAGGATGGTCAGGATCCTGATAGTTAGAGAAAGGCCGGAGGCGTTTTAATCGGCACCGATTCACGCGGATAACTTGGATCGGAAAACGATCAGCACACATCGCCGCGAACGATATCTCCGCAGTTCTTGTCTCGTCCGTTCTTTCTGATTTGCGTTTATCTGCGTGTATCTGTGGCTTTACTAACCCGCGACCGATTGCCACCCGGTGGTATGATGAGATAAAGGGAGATTGCGCAATGATAACTGTCGCCAATCGTATTTACGTCAAGTTGGAGTACGCCGATGCATTCGAGGCGAGGTTCCGCGAGCGTGCCGGGCTCGTGGACAAAATGCCCGGCTTCATTTCCAACCACGTCCTGCGCCCGGTGAACGAAGGTGATCCGTTTGTAGTTTTCACGTTCTGGAATAGTCGCCAGGACTTCCTTAACTGGGTACGCTCTGATGCGTTTGTTAAGGGACATGCGCAATCCGGTACTTTGCCGAAGGAAGCATTTTCACAGTCGAACGTGTTGGAGATGCACGAGGTGGTCCAGGATTCTACCCGCCCCGATTTAGAGCCGGAGCCGCACGGCGGCCCATTCAAGATGCACTAGATCGGCCCGGTGCAGAAGCCCGACCGTTAGGGAGGGCTCGACGGCTACTTCGTTTCCCCCAACTCAGTCGCAAGGTTATGCTGATAAACGGCATCCACATTTTTTTCTTAATCCCACCAGTAATATTAATATTGCTTGCTTTGGCAATCGGTTTTTGGCGGTTTTCAAAGCGCGGTGCAAAGAGCGCTGGTACGTCCGTCGTAAGAATTTTCGTTTACGGCGGCTTTGCCCTTTTCGTCTTGTTCATGGTTTGGCTCGGAATCTACTATGCGGGCGGAGGTCATTAACGATCGCGCCGTCGAACACGGCGGTGCAGAAGCCCGACCGTTAGGGAGGGCTCCTGAAATTTCATAGACACGCGAGTGATCAGATCTCAGATGAACACCGAAACCAACAGCATGATCCGCGAACCCACTTACCAGGCGGCCCGAGCCGTGGCCGCAACCGTTGAGGCTCACTTTGCACATCATCTCGCGGCGGCCCGCCGGCGCGGCGAGCAAGAGCTGGCGCCCGAACCTGACGCACGGATAATTGAAGCAATCATCGACGCTACGTTCTGGGCGAGCCTGCGGCGCGAGGAAGGTCAATCTCCGAAAATCTCTCTGGCATTCGTTCCTCCCGAGCAGGCCGGCCATCCACTAATATTCGAGCGGCCCCTTCCGCTCATCTCGGGCCTACTCACAAAACTCGCACCCGCCGTTGAGCGGCCTGGAATTCATCTGGGCGTATGGTCTGAGCGGGATGCGGGTGCCGGTGAGCTGCACGTGTGGGGAGCCACGCGCACCGTTCCGAGTTTCTGTTTTGTCCTGGAAGTCATTGAACCCGGGCTGCTGGTGATCAAGCATCGACGCCTGGATGGCATTGGCAAGTTTGCCAACGTCGCTGTACTCAAAGGTGAACAAGTGAAGGTGGTGGACGAGCGGGGCACAAGCTTGCCGGATTGCCCAGATCTCCTCACGTCTTTACTCGCTTTCACTTCGCCCTCCGAGTGGGACCACTCGATGAACGTGCTCGTGCAACTGGCTGCCTCCATGCGCGCCCACGGTCACGGCGGCTCATTGCTGGTCGTGCCCGCCGGCACTGCAAAGTGGCGCCAGTCGATCGTGCACCCGGTCCTCTACTCAGTCACTCCTTCTTTCTCAGCCCTCGCTGATCTGCTGCGACGCGATGTGAACCAGAGGAACGAGAACTTGTGGGAGGCCGCGGTTCGCAGGGCAGTCGAAACTGTTGCCGGTCTCACTGCGGTTGACGGCGCCACCGTGATCAGCGACCAGTATGAGGTGCTCGCATTCGGCGCGAAGATCAGACGGCCCGAGGGGAGTGCGCCGGTTGAGCAGATGGTGGCGACGGAACCCATCGTCGGCGATCGAGCCGTTGTCATCCATCCCGCGCAAAACGGCGGTACTAGACACCTCTCGGCGGCGCAGTTCGTACACGATCAGCGCGACGCCCTGGCGCTGGTGGCGTCGCAGGACGGTCGCTTCACGATCTTCGCCTGGTCGCCGTGCGAAGCGATGGTCCACGCGCATCGTGTCGATACTTTGTTACTTTAATCCGAACGCCCGGACCGGTTAATTAGCCACAGATCAGCACGGATAAACGCAGATCACAAAGCGAATCCGCACGCCGGTGAATATCGCCGCAATTCTAATGGTTCATCTTATCCGCGTGTATCCGCGTTAATCCGCGGCTGATTTCCTCGACACGCTCCGGTAAACCGTGATACAAGGCGCGCCTCAGATGACGATTTGCACCGACTCAAGACTCCAGACTCTAAAGGAGAATTCTATGTACGTCGCAAGGAACAGACTTACGATCAGCATTGCTCTGGTAGCATCTCTCTTAGTCTCGTCGACATTGTCGGCCGCCCAGGAAACGAAAGGAACGAAAGAAACAAAAGCAACGCAAGCCGCCGCCACGAATGACTGGTCTCGACTCAACACAGTTACTTCTGGAAGCAAGCTGGCCGTAAAACTAAAGAACGGAAAAACTGTTGAGGGTAAGCTGAGCGGTGTTTCCGACACCGTATTGTCGCTGTCCGTCAAAAACAAACCCGTGGACCTAAAGCGAGAGGATGTTCTGAGCGTCCATCAAATCATGAAGAAGTCGGCGACCAAGGCTACGTTGATTGGCATGGGAGTGGGAGCAGGCGCTGGCGCTGCGATTGGCCTGGCAGGAAGTAACGACGATAGCTTTGCAAAGCTCGACCACGCCGTGACCGCAGGCCTAACGGTACTGGGCGCTGGAGCTGGAGCACTGGCTGGTTTTCTCATTGGGAGAAGTGGAAGCAAGCGAGTGCTGATCTATCAGGCAAAACAACCGTAGAGCCTTGCCGCACCTCCCCTCCCACTGGGAGGGGATTGAGGGGAGGGCTTGCCGCGATGTCCCACCATCTTACTTTTTCTATTTCTCTCTTTGCCTGATCCGCGTGTATCCGCGTTAATCTGCGGCTAGCTGTCTTTCTTGACACGCCGTGGCAACCCGTGAGGTTCAGGCACGAGCGCGAATTGAAATGTCTCCCGAAGATTGTTTGCGTCGCGTTAGCGACCAGATGAATTTAGCCCAGCCTTTCAAGGCCGGGAACACCAAGTCCTATTTTGCTACCGCCCGTCGCGTCAGCGACGATTGATTATCCAGCAGGACCTTTCCTCATGGCCAATACCTACACCTCGCTCCACCACCACGTCATTTTCTCAACGAAGAACCGCGAGCCCTGGCTGGCACCTGACATCGAGCAGCGCGTCTGGTCATTTATCGGCGTTGCACGCACTCACAAGATGACCGCCTTGCAAGTTCGCGGCGTTGAGGATCACGTCCACGCACTGGTAACGGCGCCGTCGACAATTGCGCCCGCCCAGATTGCACAGTATCTCAAAGGCGACTCGTCAAAATGGATTCACGAAGAGTTCTCATCGCTGCGAAGCTTCGGTTGGCAAGACGGATACGGCGGGTTCACGGTGAGCAAGTCGAACATTCCGGACGTGATCAGTTACATTCAGAATCAGCGCGAACATCATCGGAAGAAAACTTTTCAAGAAGAGTACTTGGAGTTCTTACACAAGCACGGCGTTGAGTATGATGAACGATACGTGTGAGGATAGTTCAACCGTAGCGACGCGACGAGAAAATTCACTGGACCGTCTTTGAGCCGCGTAGCGGCATAATGAATTTAGCCCAGCCTTTCAAGGCTGGGATCAGTGAATCAACAAGAACCTTCGTCGCGTAGCGACGGTTCAAAATATGGATGCGAACGTGTTCAATCGTCGCTGACGCGACGGAAAGATTATTTGATAACCCGATCCCGGCGTTGAAACGCCGGGCTAAACTCATGCTGACGCTACGCGTCGAGGATGCATGATTTTGATCCATTTACGATTCACGGTTCACGCTTCACGGTTTATATTTACACGCCGCGTCAAACCGTGATACAACGCGCTCCTCAGGCGCCGATTCCCGAGCGAGACTCCCAGAGTCATCACTCATCATTCATCAGCCAAGCGAGAGACTCCTTAAGAACTATACGAAACTCCTAATCATGCGAGCGTAGTTTGAAGGCTCATGCATCAGCGCGGAGGTTAGAAATGTCTAAACCGATAACCATAGAGGTTGTTTCTGATGATGCCCTCAAGTTTTCAGCCGATGTTCTGGCCCTAAAGTATGCTCAGGATCTTTACGGCGTCGATGCACTGGTTAGCGACAAGCTTACCCAGGCGGGACGTCACGTGGCATTTCCGCCACCTTGGGGCTTTAGGCTTGAGCAGGGTGCGGCGGGAATCGGCGCAGAACGACTCCTCTTTATTGGCGTACCTGCGCTCCGGGAGTTTGGTTACCGTGAGATTCGAGATTTCGGACGGAAGGTGTTGTCATCGTTAGCGGGTAAGGCACCTGACACAAAGCACCTTGCCCTAACCCCTTCACGGTGCTGGCTATGGTCTCGATGAGGTTGAGGCATTTGAAGCTGAAGTCGCTGGGTTGCTCGATGCTATTTCCAGCCACGATATTCCCGACGAACTAATTCGTATCACGTTTGTTGAGCGGAACCGTGGCCGAGCCGAGCGTATGCGCGAATTGCTCGGACAGTTAGTGCCAACTGGAGTAATGGGTATTGGCAGTGGAGCACAGCAGAGGACGGAGCCCGCCAGAGAGCGGCTACGAGCAGCCGGTTATGCTTCCGATGGTAAAGCGCATGTTTTTGTGGCTATGCCATTCAAAGAGGAAATGGATGATGTATATCACTATGGGATTCAGAGTGTCGTTCGCTCAGCAGGCTTCGTCTGTGAGCGAGCGGATCTCTCAGCCTTTACTGGTGATGTACTGGACTGGGTCCGAAATCGCATCAAGAGCGCTTCGTTTGTGATTGCCGACCTGACGGAAGGTAATCCGAATGTTTATCTTGAAGTTGGTTATGCATGGGGATGCGGTATACCTACGGTTCTTTTGGTTCGAGACACCAAGCATCTCAAATTCGATGTACAAGGTCAGCGTTGTCTAACCTACAAGAAGATCAAAGACCTCGAAGAGGCCCTCGCAAAAGAACTAACCTTGTTAAGAGTTGTATAGTATTTCGCGAACAGCAATTTTAACCAGTCAATGACCACTGAAAACAAAGTCATCTATTCCATGGTCGGTGTCAGTAAGTTTTATGACAAGAAGGCCGTCCTCAAAGATATCTATCTTTCTTATTTCTATGGCGCGAAGATTGGCGTCATTGGGCTCAATGGCTCGGGCAAGTCGTCGCTGCTGCGCATACTCGCCGGCGTTGATAAAGACTTTCTCGGTGAGACGGTAATATCGCCCGGGTTTACCGTCGGCTTTCTCGAACAGGAACCTTTGATTGACGACTCGCGGACTGTGCGCGAGGTCGTCGAAGAAGCTGTGAAAGAAACTGTCGGTCTGCTCAAAGAGTTCGAAGAGATCAACGCGAAGTTTGGCGAAGAGATGTCCGAAGAGGACATGGACAAGTTGTTAGCGCGGCAGGGCGAGGTGCAGGAGAAGCTCGATCATCTTGACGCTTGGGACCTCGATTCGCGTCTGGAGATGGCCATGGATGCACTCCGCTGTCCGCCGGCCGAGACGCCTGTGAAGATCTTGTCGGGTGGCGAACGTCGACGCGTAGCGCTGTGTCGGTTGCTCCTTCAGAAACCGGATATTCTTCTTCTCGATGAGCCGACTAATCATATTGATGCCGAGTCGGTCGCGTGGCTCGAACATCATTTGCAGAGTTATGCGGGCACGATCATCGCGGTGACGCATGACAGATATTTTCTCGACAACGTTGCGGGTTGGATTCTGGAGCTGGATCGCGGCGCGGGCATTCCCTGGAAAGGGAATTACACGAGTTGGCTGGAGCAGAAACAGGAGCGCCTGCGGCGCGAAGAAAAGTCTGAGAGTGAAAGACAGAAGACTCTGCAACGCGAGCTGGAATGGATTCGCATGTCGCCGAAGGCCCGACATGCAAAAGGACAAGCGCGTGTGACTGCATACGAGAATCTGCTGCAAGAGCAATCAGAGAAGCGGCGCGAAGATTTAGAAATTCACATTCCCGCAGGGCCGCGTCTGGGCGACGTCGTGATCGAAGCAGACAAAGTAAGTAAGGCTTACGGCGACAATCTTCTGGTTGAGGACATGACGTTCGCGCTTCCGCCGGGCGGCATCGTCGGCGTGATTGGACCGAACGGAGCAGGGAAGACGACTCTGTTTCGGATGATCACGAAACTGGAAGAACCCGATAGCGGCAAGATCAAGATTGGCGAGACAGTGCAGTTGGCTTATGTGGATCAAAGCCGCACACTCGATCCAAACAAATCTATCTGGGAAGAAATTTCGGGCGGCGCGGATGTCTTGAAGCTGGGCAACCGGGAAGTGAACTCGCGCGCTTACGTGGGGCGCTTCAATTTCTCGGGTTCAGATCAGCAGAAGAAAGTCAGCATGCTGTCGGGCGGGGAACGCAATCGCGTCCATCTGGCGAAGATGCTGAAAGAAGGCGCGAATGTTTTGTTACTGGACGAGCCGACGAACGATCTTGATGTAAATACGCTGCGGGCTCTGGAAGAGGCGCTGGAAAACTTTGCCGGATGTGCGGTGGTAATCTCTCACGACCGCTGGTTTCTGGATCGCATCGCGACGCATATGCTCGCGTTCGAGGGCGACAGCAAGGTCGTCTGGTTCGAAGGGAACTATTCGGATTATGAAGAGGATCGCAAGGCGCGTCTGGGCGCGGAGGCTGAGACGCCGCATCGAATCAAGTATCGCCAGTTGACGCGATAGAAAATTTCGAATTGCGAATTTCGGATTGCGAATTTCATTCGACCTCTGTGTAATCTGCGTGGATGTTCTTATGGGCTCGAGTAACCGATTTCCAAAAGCTACCGTGGCCGCCATTCGCGACGGCAAGATCCTCGGCATTCGTGCCGGCACAAAGCCGCATCGCATCATCGGCATCTGGGCCGTCGTGGTTGAAGGGCGTGTGTTTGTGCGGTCCTACACTCTGAAGCCGCGAAGCTAGTACCGCACATTTCTCGAAGAGCCGCGCGGCGTGATCGAAGTCAACGGTCGCGAGATTTCCGTTCGCGCGGTCTTCACTTGCAGCGAGCGTTTGAAGACGGCCGTCGACCGAGCGTACGCCGAGAAGTTTCCGACGCCAGGCTCTCGTCTTTTTGTTGAAGGCTTTAAGGAAAAGAAACGCCGCGATACGACGACGGAGTTGGCGCCGCTCTAGTGAGGGCGAGCAAAGAGCAAAGGGCTAAGGGCAAGGAGCAAAGAGCGAAGAGCAGTGGGCAGATGCTCGAAATATTTGGACTGCTTTCCCCTTTTTATCTTAGTCTGTGTCTATCCGTGAAAATCTGTGGCCCAAAAAAATGAACTTGCTCAAGCAACCGTGGAATATCGTGTTTCTCGTTGGCTTCATCGTGTACGTGAGTATCCGTCATGTGTTTGAGCGGCGCACGAAGGGCATTGAGAAGGGAGTCAGACGAATTGATGCTACCGAAAAGATACTGTTAGTTTTTGTCGCTGTGGGAAACCTGATCCTGCCTGTTCTTTATTTGTTCACACCTTTGCTCGCGTTCGCGGATTATCGTCTGCCGGCGTTCGCTCCCTGGTGCGGCAGCGCTGCGATGTTGGCAGCGCTTTGGCTCTTCCGGCGCTCGCATTCCGATTTGGGGCTCAACTGGTCGCCGTTTCTGCAGATGCGCAAAGACCATCAACTGATCACGCAGGGCGTCTATCGCTCGATTCGTCATCCAATGTATGTGTCGATCTTTTTGTTCGGCGTCGCGCAGGCACTGCTGCTGCAAAACTGGGTCGCCGGATTATCAGGCCTGGTCACGTTTGTGCCGCTCTATCTCGTCCGCACACCGCGCGAGGAGCAGATGATGCGCGAGTGGTTTGGAGAGGAGTACCAGGATTACATGCGGCAGACAGGGAGAATTATTCCACGGTTGAAATAGAGCCCTTCCCATTTATCCACCGATTACGCAGATTACACAGATGCAAACCCAGAAAAGAAATATATAGAGCAAGGTCGAATATTGGTGACTAGTTCTGCGTAATCTTTGTAATCTGTGGAGAGTTCGATTTAGGCGCAGGTGTCTCCATGAATTTCCGTCTCAGCCTGATCTTGTTCTGTCTGTTGCTGGTTGGGAAGACCGCTGCCGCTGCTCCCTGCGCGCGAGTGAAGTCACAACCGGACGCTTGGGTTACGACAAGGGTTGATGCGCTCGTTCGGGCCGCCCGCGTCGCTTTTGAAAATGAAGAAGCACTTCCGGCTTATAACAGAGTGATTAAGGTAACTGCCGACACGCTCCGACAGTGCAAGCTTTCCGAAGACGAAGCCTTTGTCAACCGCCATCGGGAATTCGTCGAGTTCATTGAAGCAGCGTTCATCGCCCAACTGCCCGACCATGAGCTTGGCTTTATCGTTCCCGATAAGCAGTACTTTGAAGAGACGCGCCAGTACGTGGAGATTCCTGAGTTCCTGCTGACGCAAAGCTTTCTTCGGTCTGTCAGCCGAGACGAATTCCTACCACGAGCGAAGTCTTTTCTGCGGCAACTCAACTCACAAAAAGAGCCTGCCGACAAGCTTATTTTCTTCAGCTACCGTTCGCAGCACCTCGGGACCCCGGATAACGACGACAGCTACGAGAGGCTTTTGATCGTCGTTCCAGGGAACGCGGAGAAAGGGGTGCCGGAGAAATGGGTGCAGTTCGGGATCACCGATCGCGGGGCGCGCATGCATATTCGCAACCTCTCCGTGGTGTCAGCGATTCCTCAGAGTGATGGAACAACCAATGTTTACTTCAAAGATTTTTTCCGAACGTATCGCCGGGATGGTTCTATTAGCGTGAACGGACGCTGGGAACTGGGATATGGCGACGACAACTGCGTGTCCTGCCACAAGAGCGGCATCCTCCCCATTTTCCCCCAAGCGGGCAGCGTGAGTCCGAGCGAGCAGCAAGCCCTACAGGCAGTCAACCAACGCTTCCTAACGTACAGCGCGCCCAGTTTTGAAGAATATCTGGACGAAACCAAATTTGGCCCCGGACTCAGTTCAGCGAGTTGGCAGAGCCGCGAGCAACGCTTCGGCGCAAGCTTTGCCGGATCGGTGTTGGCGCGCGCGATGGACTGTGCCGCTTGCCATCAGCCGCAGCGGCTTGGTGCTCTCAACTGGCCCATGGATTCGGTCTTGATCAGCTCCTTCGTCAAAGGTGGGCAAATGCCTCTGGGCCACCAACTGAGAACCTCCGAGCGCAACGAGCTGTATAAAAAACTGGTCCAGGAATACTTCGCAATTGACCGCTACAATCCAGGCATTCTGAAGGCGTGGCTTTTGGGTAAGTTTCATACCTAAACTCATCTCTTGCACGCGCCTGCCTATCCGTAATAAATCCTCACAAACTTTTTCGTGGCGATCCCAGGTGTCTGCATGATAAGGTCTGCGCCAATGAGCACAAAACCGCTTTTCATTCCCGTAATTCTGGGTACGACGCGGAAAGGTCGCGCCAGCGAAAACGTCGCGAAGTTCGTATTTGGAGAGGTGAGCAAACGCGAAGGCGTCGAAACTGAACTCGTCGACATCCTTGACCTGCAAATCCCGATCAACGAGGCGGGTGAGTCACTCAAGCAAGCGGGCTTTTCCGCAACCGTAGCGCGGGCCGACGCCCTCGTGCTGGTCGTGCCGGAGTACAACCACGGCTATCCGGGTCTGCTCAAGCATGCGCTCGACACGAATCTGAAGGAGTACATCCACAAAGCAGTCGGCGTCTGCGGTGTCTCGGCCGGCAACTTCGGCGGCACGCGAGCGATCGAAAACCTGCTCCCGGTATTGAGAGAGCTTGGCCTGGTCACGATCTTCTGGGATGGAAACTTTTCCGGCGCGCAGAGTTTGTTCGATACCGATGGCAACTTGCTGGATCAGGCTTACGTCAGACGCATCGATAAATTTCTAAAAGAGTTGATCTGGATGGCCACGGTGTTGAGATACGGCCGCGAAAACGTTTCCCTGTGATTGCTTTCATGAAACTAATCTCGCTGAACGTTGGCTTACCGCGGATTGTGATGCGCAATGGTGAGCCGGTCTCGACCGGAATTTTCAAAGAGCCGGTTGCGAGCCGCGTTATGCTCAGAACTTTGAATCTCGACGGTGACCGGCAGGCTGATCTCTCCGTGCATGGCGGACCAAGTAAAGCGGTCTACGTTTATCCATCCGAGCACTACGAATACTGGAGGCATGAACTGTCCGGGATGGAACTGCCCTGGGGCATGTTCGGCGAGAATTTCACCACCGAAGGCTTGCACGAAGCCGAACTGAACGTCGGTGACAAGCTACGCATTGGCTCGGCGCTGGTGATGGTGACTGAGCCACGCATGCCCTGCTACAAACTCGGCATCAGGTTCGGCCGGACGGACATCATCAAGAAGTTCCTGGTCAGCGAGCGCACCGGTTTTTATCTGGCGGTGCTGCAAGTGGGCGACGTCGGCGCCGGCGATCGATTCGAGCTAGTCGAGAAGAATCGACCGAGTGTAAGAATTAGCGACGTCACGCAACTATATACCCGCGACAAGCGAAACACGGAGCTGCTGCGTCGCGCTATTCAGGTCGACGCGCTCCCCGAAAGCTGGCGGAGCTACTTTCAACATCAACTCGAGAAGCTAACTGACTCTTGAAGATGAGAAACTCTTATGTCACAAGCAAACAAGATGATCTGCCCTGATTGTGGTGTGGAGATGAATCACCACGCGGACAAGATTGACTACACCGTGGCGCTGGAAGAGCCGAGTTTGGTGGATCCCTTTTTCGGCGGCGTGCTTGAGGAGGCGCACACGTGCCCTGAATGCGGCACGACCGAGCTGCGCAAGGTTGTGTAGGAGCGAACCTGTGTGTCTGTCCACGGTCACGGGTGTTTCAGTTTTGCAATTACCGGGCGGACACGCAGGTCCGCCTACGAAAAGCTGCGAGCGAACAATCGACGCGTGAAGAAATCAAAGACAGTAACCGCCGAAGAAACACGACTCGAGCAAGCGCGCGAGCGCACGGCGCACTGGAAACGCTGGGGACCATACCTCAGCGAGCGCGCGTGGGGTACGGTGCGCGAGGACTACAGCCCGAACGGCGGCGCGTGGGAATACCTGCCACACGATCACGCGCGGTCGCGCACGTATCGCTGGAACGAAGACGGTCTCGCGGGCATCTGCGATCGCCACCAGATGATCTGCTTCGCGCTGGCGCTCTGGAACGGGCGCGATCGGATCTTGAAAGAGCGCGCGTTCGGCCTGACGGGTGACGAAGGCAATCATGGCGAGGACGTCAAAGAGTATTTCTTCTATCTCGATTCCACGCCGACGCATTCGTACCTGAAGTATTTGTACAAGTACCCGCAGGCTGAGTTTCCTTACGCGCAACTAGTCGAAGAGAACCGCCGCCGCGACAAAAGTGATCCGGAGTTTGACCTCATCGACGCCGGCGTCTTCAACGACGATCGTTATTTCGACGTCTTTGTCGAATACGCGAAAGCAGGCGCCGAAGACTTGCTGGTAAAGATCAGCGCGGTGAATCGTGGCCGAGAGCCCGCTCAGCTAAATCTGCTGCCCACTATCTGGTTTCGCAATCGCTGGACCTGGGGAGACAACCAGGATCCAAAGCCAAGTCTACGTCGGGCAGATGAGGGCGCGGCGACGGCGATTGAGCTAAACCACTTCAAGTATGGTCAGCGCTGGTTATATTGTGAGGGCACGCCTGAACTACTGTTCACCGAAAACAATACGAACAATCAACGTTTGTTCGGCATCGCCAACACGTCGCCCTATGTAAAAGACGGCATCAACGATTACATCGTGCACAACGTGCAAGCCGCCGTGAATCCCGAACAAGTTGGCACGAAAGCCGCGGCAAATTATTCACTGAACATCAAGGCTGGCGAAACTGCGACGATTCGTTTGCGATTCACCGACAAGCCGATCGCCAAAGACGCTCAATGCTTCGACGATGCGTTTGAACAAGTCCTCGCGGATCGCATTCGCGAAGCCGGCGAGTTTTACGCGACCGTTATTCCTGAGGACCTCTCGCCGGATGCGCGCGACGTGATGCGCCAGGCGTTTGCCGGGCTACTCTGGTCCAAACAGTTCTATCACTACGTCGTGAAGAAGTGGCTCGATGGTGATCCGGCGATGCCACCGCCGCCACGCGAGCGTTTGCAGGGACGCAATCACGAGTGGAAACACGTCTACAACGCCGACGTTATTTCAATGCCCGACAAGTGGGAGTATCCCTGGTATGCGGCGTGGGATTTGGCATTCCACTGCGTGCCGCTCGCGCTGGTCGATTCGGAGTTTGCCAAAGAGCAGCTCGTGCTGCTGCTGCGCGAATGGTACATGCATCCAAACGGCCAGTTGCCGGCTTACGAATGGTCCTTTGGCGACGTGAATCCGCCTGTGCATGCGTGGGCCGCCTGGCGCGTTTACAAGATTGAAGAGAAACGCCGCGGCGCCGGCGATCGGAAATTTCTCGAGCGCGTCTTCCACAAGCTGCTGCTGAACTTCACCTGGTGGGTGAATCGCAAGGACGAAGAAGGCAATAACATTTTCGAGGGCGGATTTCTCGGCCTCGACAACATTGGCGTCTTTGATCGCAGCAAGCCGCTGCCCACCGGCGGCCACATCGAACAATCCGACGGCACGAGCTGGATGGCGATGTACACGCTCAATCTGCTGACGATTGCGTTGGAGCTGGCGTGCGAAGATGCAGTCTACGAAGACGTCGCGAGCAAATTTTGGGAGCACTTCATCTACATCGCGGACGCGATGAACAACATGGGCGCCGACAACGCCGGGTTGTGGGACGAGGAAGATGGCTTTTACTACGACATCCTGCACTTGCCCAACGGCGAGCACCTCACTTTGCGAGTGCGGTCCGTGGTCGGGCTGATACCATTGTTCGCGGTCGAGACGGTCGAGCCATTGCTGTTGGATAAGTTTCCCGGCTTCAAGAGCCGGCTGGAGTGGTTCATCAACAACCGGCCGGATTTGACGGCTAATATCTCGACCCTTCGCACACCAGGACAGCAGGACCGGCGGTTAGTCAGCGTGGTGCGCGCCGACCGCCTGCGCCGCGTTTTGAAAGTGATGCTCGACGAAAACGAGTTCCTGTCGCCCTACGGCGTCCGCGCGCTGTCGCGTTTTCACAAGGACCATCCGTATGTGCTCAATGTCAACGGCGTGGATCACCGTGTCGACTACGAACCGGCGGAATCAATCACCGGTCTGTTTGGCGGGAACTCAAATTGGCGCGGACCGATCTGGTTCCCGATTAATTATCTGATCATCGAATCGCTGCAAAAGTTTCACTATTACTTTGGCGATGATTTCAAGGTCGAGTGTCCTACCGGCTCTGGTCGGATGATGAATCTGTCAGAAGTTGCGGCTGAGATCTCGCGCCGTCTGTCACGCATCTTCCTGCGCGACGCTGACGGTCGCCGGCCTGTGTTTGGCGGCAGCGAGAAGTTTCAAGTCGATCCTCACTGGCGCGATCTGATTCTCTTTCACGAATACTTTCATGGAGACAACGGAGCGGGCATCGGCGCCAGCCATCAAACCGGCTGGACCGGGCTGGTGGCCAAGCTGCTGCAACAGAGTGGGGAATGATTCATGGTTAGCTGATCCCGCAGATTCCCGACACTTCGCCATTGGCTTAGAATAGGGCACGTGTGGAAAACACTATCCAGTAGAAAGTGGGCGGGCTATTTCGCTGCCTTCTTCGGTATCGCCGCCGTCACTGGCGTGCTGAAGCTTTTCGGCGGGCGGATTAATTCCACCACGGTTGCGCTGGCGTTGTTGCTCGTGGTGCTTTTCGTCGCGACCGCATGGGGCTCGCGTCCGGCGGTAGTCGCTTCGCTCCTTGGCGTCGCCTGCTTCAACTTTTTCTTTCTACCTCCGATCGGCAGATTCACCATCGATGCCCCCGACAACTGGATCGCGCTTTTTGCTTTTCTGGTTACCGCGGTTACCGCGGGTCAGTTGTCGGCGCGTGCGAAACGTAGAGCAGAAGAAGCTGACGCTGCGAGACGCGAGATTGAAAAGCTGTACCACGAATTGCAAGATGCTTTTGAACGATCGAGTCAAGCTAAGGCTCTGAAGCAAAGCGAGCGTTTGAAATCGGCGCTGCTCGATGCTGTTACGCACGATCTGCGCACGCCGCTGACTTCTATCAAAGCCTCGGTTACGACACTGCTCGAAGAAGTGCAAACGAAAGACGCAGCGGGAGGATCGATCAGTCTCGATGCCGAAGGTCGAAAAGAGATGCTGGAAGTGATCGATGAAGAGGCCGACCGCCTTGATCGCTTCATCGAAGGTCTGATGGAACTCGCGCGCATCGAGGCCGGCGAGATGCACCTGCGAAAGCAGTGGGGATCGGTTGAGGAGATTATCCAGGCGGCGCTGAGGCGCGCCGCGCCGCTTACGCGCCGGCATCGAATGGAGGTCTGGCTGGATGACGAGCTGCCTTCCGTGAAGGTTGACGAGCGCGCCGTTACGGAAGTGATCTACACGCTGGTTGACAACGCCGCAAAATATTCGGCCGCGGGAACCAACATCCGCATTGAAGCCAAATCCGGCAACGACCGAACAGTGCAGCTCCTGGTCGCGGACGAGGGGCCGGGCATTCCAGCCGCCCTGCGCGAGCGCGTCTTTGATAAGTTCTTTCGCGCTATGCGAGATGGTGATTCGAGTGGTAATAAATCTGCGGGCAGCGGGATGGGTCTGGCGATTGCGAAGGGCATAGTCGAGGCCCATGGCGGGCGAATCTGGATCGAAGATGCCGGCGGCGATCCGGGTACGAAGATGGTGGTCGTGCTCCCGACCGGTGACTGAGAAATCAGAGATCAGAGGTCAGAGATCAGAGGTCGGAATCAGAAGTCTGAAATCAGAAGCGATCCGCTTTTTCTGACTTCTGACCTCTGACTTCTGACTTCTGTTTCGAGGCATGAAAGACAAGCCACGAGTTCTAATTGTTGACGACGAAGCGCAAATTGGTCGCGTGATGCGCACGAGTCTATCCACTCATGGCTTCGATGTCCGAGTCGCGGCTGATGGCGAGGCTGCACTCGACCTTTTTAATGATTGGCATCCGGCGCTTGTGATCACGGATCTCTCGATGCCGAATATGGGAGGGCTGGAGCTGTGCCGGCGGCTGCGGCTTACGTCGAGTGTGCCCATCATTGTGCTTTCAGTAAAAAGCGAAGAGCGCGTCAAAGTCGAAGCGCTGGATGCCGGCGCCGATGATTACGTCACCAAACCTTTCGGTATGGATGAGCTACTCGCGCGTGTACGCGCTGCCCTCAGGCGCACGTCGGATCAGTTAGACAGAGAATCAACAATCATCGAGCGGGGAGATTTTCGCGTTGATCCGGACGCTCACAAAGTTTTGTTGAAAGGACGCGAGATTCATTTAACACCCAAGGAGTTTGATCTGTTGGTCTACTTGGTTCAGCACCCGGGTACGGTGGTCACTCATCACAAGCTGCTCGGAGCGATCTGGGGAGGCAATTACACCGAACAGACCGAATACCTCCGCGTCTTTATCGGCCAGCTTCGAAAGAAGATCGAAGCTGACGCCGCCAACCCTAAATACATCGTGACCGAGCCGTGGATTGGTTACCGCTTTCAACCGGGAGACTAAGGAAGAACAGGAGGCAGGCGCAGGAGCAGGACGCAGGAGCAGGACAGTGAAGCAGCAGTGAAGCATTGAAAGCAGTAAGCATACAGGCGCACTCCTGCCGCCTGCCACCTGCCACCTGCCTCCTGCCTCCTGCTCCTGCCTACTGATTTAAGGAGGTGAGCAATTGCCAGCACAAGATTTGAAGAAGCTACTGGAACGCATCCATCTGCGGCTTGATGAAAGTTTCGTCGGCATCGGCGAAATGGTTTCCGATCTGGCGCCCGCGGATTTAGCAGAGTTGATCAACCAACTGACACTGGCTGAGGCTGCGACAGTCGTATCGATGCTGCCCGTGCCGCGCGCTATCGAGGTCTGTGACCAACCGACGATGCGTCGCCGCGCCGCGATTCTTGAACAGTTAGAGCCGCCCCAAGTCGCGCAGATCCTCGCCGGCCTGTCGGCGGATGAACGCACCGACATCATCCAGAAGATGGGCCTGCACGAACGGCATCGCATACTCCCAAAGCTCAGCGACGAGATGCGCAAGGAACTTGAGGGTCTGTTGCAGTATCCCGTGCACACGGCGGGCGGCATCATGACGACCGAGTTCGTGCGGCTCGACAGAGAGATGACGGTCGGCGATGCGCTAAAGCACATTCGTTCGGTCGCGCGCGAGAAAGAATCGATTTACGCCTGCTATGTCATGGAGCCCGGCACCGGACGTTTGCTCGGCGCCGTTTCGTTGCGGGATCTAGTAATGGCCGAACTCGAGGAGCCGGTTACCAAAGTCATGCACCCAAAGCCGGTCACCGTAAACGCGCTCGATGATCAAGAGTTAGTCGCGCAGAAGATCGGCAAATATAACCTGCTGGCCGTGCCGGTATTGGAAAAGGACGGCAGCGTCGTTGGTTTCGTGACCGTTGACGACGTGATCGACGTTCTGATCGAAGAAGGCACAGAAGACATCTTGCGCATGGCCGCGGTCGAGCCGGGCGCGCTTGACAAGCCTTACATGCAGGTGGCGCTGCCGCTCATGATCAGGAAACGCGCCGGGTGGCTGGTCATTCTCTTCCTGGGCGAGATGCTGACTGCCACGGCGATGGGTTTCTTTGAGAAGGAGATAGAAAGGGCGGTGGTGCTGGCGCTCTTTGTGCCGCTCATTATCTCGTCGGGTGGCAACTCCGGCTCGCAGGCTTCGACTCTGGTGATCCGCGCGCTGGCGCTCGGCGAAGTTGCCTTGCGCGACTGGTGGCGCGTCATGCGGCGCGAGATTTTTTCCGGCCTGGGGTTAGGTGTGATCCTCGGCTCGATTGGGTTCCTGCGCATAACGATGTGGTCAGCCTTTTCCCACATCTACGGACCACACTGGCTGCTGGTCGCACTGACCGTCGGCCTGGCGTTGATTGGCATTGTGTTGTGGGGCACGCTCGCCGGTTCGATGCTGCCATTCTTGCTGCGGCGACTGGGCTTCGACCCGGCAACTTCCTCCGCGCCGTTCGTGGCGACGCTGGTGGACGTAACCGGGTTGGTGATCTACTTCAGTGTCGCCGTCGTGCTTTTGCGCGGCACTCTTTTGTAGTAGAGGAAAATAAAGGAGCAGGAGGCAGGGGCAGGAGACAAGTTCGCGTGCGTGACTGGCGCTCTGCTGACGTGTTGCTTACGGCTTACCGCCCTGCTTCCTGCCCCGGCCTCCTGCTCCTGCCTCCTGCCTCCTGCCTCCTGTCTCCTGCTCCTGCCTCCTGCCTCCTGCCACCTGCCACCTGCCACCTGCCTCCTGCCTCCTGTCCTTACAAAATCCTTATAAACCTTTTACGCCATTCTTACGCGCCGAGGGGTAGCATTCTCCTTCGGAGCGTATGGCTACGGAAATCGCGGAACAGATCGAAACCGGACGCGCGCGGGTAATTGTCGCGACGTCCGTCATGTTGTCGTTCATCTCGTTCTGGCGCGCAGCGGCGATTGTCTTGAACGACCTCGGCTCGTCGGCCTACTACGTCGGCGGGATTTCTGAGAAAGCCGTCGGACCGGCGGCGCCCTGGTTCATTCTCGGCGTGATGCTCTTCTCTTACGCGGTGCGCGCGGTTTACGTCGAGTCGTGCGCGATGTTCACGCGTGGCGGCGTCTATCGCGTTGTGAAAGAGGCGATGGGCGGCGTGCTCGCGAAACTCTCAGTCTCGGCATTGATGTTTGACTACATCCTCACGGGGCCAATATCCGGCGTATCCGCTGGCCAATACATCGTCGGTCTGATCGCGCAGACGACTGTTTACGTCGGGCATCCCTGGAGCCTTTCGGTCGAAACGGTTAATTATCTGGCCGCCGTCATCGCCGTGTTCATCACTGTCTACTTTTGGTGGCGAAACACGCGCGGCATTCACGAGTCATCCAACGACGCGCTGAAGATTATGTACATAACGACCGTGATGGTCGTTTTGCTCATTGCCTGGTGTGGAATAACGATCCTCACCCAACCCAAGATGCAGCGCCTGCCACCGTCGCCGGCGCCTCGCCATCTTGTCTTCAACGACGACGCGGTTGGCTGGATGCCGAAAATCTTGCCGCGGGCCTTCAACGAGGTAAAGCCGGATGCGGGCCACGCTAATCCGGCTCTAGAGCAAGCAGCGACAACGCCACATTACGGACTGGTCGCGAATGCCGGCGCCCTGATCGGATTGATCGGCATCCTGATGGCCTTTGGCCACTCGTTCCTCGCAATGTCCGGCGAAGAATCGCTCGCGCAAGTGAATCGCGAACTCGAATATCCCAAACACAAAAATCTGATGCGCGCGGGCTTCGTGATCTTTCTCTATTCCCTACTGTTCACCTCGCTGGTTTCTTTCTTTGCTTACGCGATCATTCCTGATGGCGATCGGCCGCAGTACTTCGACAACATGATCAGTGGCATCGCTATCAATCTGGTTGGGCCCATGACACTGAAGCTGCTGTTTCAGGCGTTCATAGTGATTGTTGGCTTTCTGATGCTCGCGGGCGCCATCAACACTTCGATCATCGGCGCCAACGGCGTCCTGAACCGGGTCAGCGAAGACGGCGTGATGACTGATTGGTTTCGCTCGCCGCACAAGCGATTCGGCACGACGTACCGCATGATCAATCTCATCGTCGTGCTGCAGGTGGTCGCGATCGTCGGTTCGCGCGGCAACACCTACACACTCGGCGAAGCGTACGCGTTCGGCGTCATCTGGTCGTTCGCCTTCAAGGGGCTGGCGATGTTGGTGCTGCGTTTCAAAGACAGGTCGGAGCGCGAATGGAAGGTGCCCTTCAACCTTAAGCTCGACGGTAACGAGATTCCACTGGGTCTGGGAATCATCGCGCTGCTCCTGTTCTCAGTGGCCGGTATCAACCTGGTCACGAAAGAGGTAGCGACCGTCAGCGGCATCGCGTTCACGCTTGTCTTCTTTTCCATCTTTGTGATCTCAGAGAGAATCAATGAAAGAAAGCGCGCCTCTGAAGCACACCTCACGTCGATGGACCAGTTCCGCTTGCAGCCACGCGAAGCGGTGTCGAACGAAACGGTTGAAGTCCGGCCAGACAACACGCTTTGCCTGGTCCGCGACTACAACACGCTCGATCACCTGCGCAAAGCGTTGGAGCTAACGCATACCGGCAAGAAGGATCTCGTAGTGATGACCGTGCACCTCATGCGCGGACCGGACACCGGTTACAAAGGCATTGCTGAGAATCAACTCTTCACGAATTACGAGCAGCACCTGTTCAGCAAAGTCGTCGCGCTCGCCGAAAAGGCCGGCAAGAGCGTCCACCTGCTTGTCGTTCCATCTTCAGACGTGTTTCAAGCGATCGCGCACACAGCCGCGCAGTTGGATTCGGCGAACATCATTGCCGGGCGCTCGTCAGTGATGACGCCTGAAGAGCAGGCAAAGCGGCTCGGCTCTGCCTGGGAGAGTTTGCCTCACAAACCGCGACAACAGGTTCGCTTCCGCGTCATCGGGCCGGGTGATGAAATCGGCGACTTCTATCTTGGCGCTCACGCGCCGGAGCTTTCCGACGAAGAGATTCGCCTCATCCACCGTTTATGGCTGGAAGTAACCCACGAGGGCGGTCTTGAGCAGACTCATCACAAAGAGATCGTCACGGTCGCGCTCGCCAGTCTGGCGGAAGAGATGCGCGGGAAGAGACGCAAGGAAGTGCTCGAACGACTGCGTTCGCTGCGGAATGGACCGAGACCGCTCGAACGAAAGGGTGAGAAAGATGGCCCTAAGGAATGAAGATGCCTTGCAAAGCCGAAGCGCTCAACAGCCGCCTGTTGAATTCGTTACCGAAAACGGATTCAGCATCGTGCGCCTCTGCGAGGTTGATCCGTCAGCGCGAGATACGGCAGATGAGTGTCGTTTCGTGGTTCACAATCCAAACGACTGGGAGCGCCCGGTCACCGTCGAATTCAACGAGAATTTGATTGCGCTGATCCAGCAACGCAGACATCGTCCGCTATCCCTTTCCAGCTCGTTCTGGTTGGAATGCGCCGAGCGCCAACTGGCGACATACCTCTGGCAAAGCGATTCCTGCCCGCCGGAAGGACGTCTGATCGTGAGCGAATTATCCGGCGATTATCTCTTGCTTGCCAGTCACTGGATTGATTAGCGCCTCACAAATCAAAATGATCTAACGCCCCACTCAAGCCCAACGCGATTGATAGCATTCCCAGCAGAATGATAGACTGCACGCGCTCCATCAAAGCGCTAGGGCCGGGCAAGCTAACGGCAACAGAGAGAAATCACAGTTCTCCTACTCAAGACTGAAAGGAGTTTTATGAGCAGCACTATCCAGAAAAAATCTAATGTTCGCGAACAAGTATCCGAGCAAGAGTGGCAGGCGCGCGTCGATCTGGCTGCGGCCTATCGCCTGGTCGCGCTCTACGGCTGGGACGATCTAATCTTTACGCATCTGTCAGCGCGAGTGCCCGGGCCGGAGCATCACTTTTTGCTCAACCCCTATGGCATGTTATTCGAAGAAGTCACCGCTTCCAGTTTGGTAAAAGTGGATCTCGACGGCCAGAAGGTGATGGAGTCGCCCTACCAGATCAATCCCGCGGGCTTCACGATTCACAGCGCGGTGCACGCCGCTCGTGAAGACGCGCTTTGCGTGATGCATCTGCACACAGACGCCGGCATCGCCGTTTCCGCGCAGAAAGCTGGTCTGCTTCCGCTGTCGCAGCAATCGCTATTCGCGCTGGCCTCGCTCGCGTATCACGACTATGAAGGCGTCGCGCTGGACGAGCAAGAAAAGCCGCGTCTGGTCGCGGACCTCGGCAATAAGGTATTTATGATCCTGCGAAACCACGGCCTGCTGACCGTTGGCAAAACTCCCGCGGAGGCGTTCCTGGCGATGTTCACATTGGAGCGTGCGTGCCAGATCCAGATACTCGCGCAATCCGGCGGCTCGGAGCTGGTGCCGGTGCCTCCGGCGATTTTGGGAAAGGTGGCAAAGCAGTTGCAAGCCGCTACCGTGGGAATGGGCGGTCAACTCGCATGGCCTGGACTGCTCCGTAAGCTCGACCGCATCGATCCGTCGTACCGCGAGTAGAGAGACTCTCGAGTTTGATCGATTTACTGATGCGGAGTTGTCATGAACAAAACCGTTGGAGGATTCACCGTCAAGGCTCAGTTTGAAGGCAAGGACCCGGTCGTCCGCCGGATTTACGACGAGTTGTTGAAAAAGGTCCGCCGGTTTGGTTCGATCGCCGAGGAGCCAAAGAAGACTTCGATTCACCTCGTCAATGCGACGGCATTCGCGGGCGTGGCGACGCGCAAGAATTCAATCGTCCTAACCATCAAAAGCGATCGCCATCTGGCCAGCCCTCGCATTCATAAAACCGAACAGGCATCGGCAAGGCGGTTTCATCACGAGGCCAGGCTAACTTCGCCGGCAGATATCGACGCAGAGTTGTTGGGTTGGCTCAAAGATGCTTACGAACTAAGCGGCTGAGGCGCCCATGACGGAGTGACTCTTGATGCTTCTCTACTAAAACAAATCGATGCGTTTTCGATTATCAATACCGCTGACCTGCTGTCTCGTTTGCGGTGCATTCGTAGGCAGCGTACGAGCGCAAACGCCCTCTGGTCAGGATGAAGATGTGATCCGGACCGAAACCGATCTCACCAATCTACTGTTCACCGCCACTGATAAACAGAATCGTTTCATCACGACCGTGCGCCAAGAAGACATTCGCGTGCTTGAGGATGGCGTGCCGCAACAGCTCTTCACTTTTCAACGCGAGACGGATCGTCCTCTTGCTATTGCTTTCTTGATTGACGTGAGCGGTTCCGAAGAGCGCACTCTGCCGGAAGAGAAAGCGGCGGCGCGCTCGTTTATAGAAACGATCATTCGCTCCAGCAAGGATGAAGCAGCGATAATTCCCTTCACCGGTTCCGCGTTTCTCGAACAGGGCCTGACTCGTGATGTGTTCAGCATCTACCGCGCTCTCGAGCGCGTCGAAGTCGCAGTGCCATCATATACCGGCACAGGACCGCGGATCGGTGGCATCGCGTCTGGTCCCGGCATGATCTGGCCGCGCGAAGGCGCGACGGCGATTTGGGACGCCATCGTCGTGACGTCCGGAGAAATCCTGGCGCGGAGCCAGGGCCAAAGGCGGCGCGCGATTATTCTGCTAACCGATGGGCAGGATACCAACAGCCAATTGAAGAGAAGCGCGGCGATAGATCGGGCGATCGAGTCAGAAACGGTGATCTACGCGATCGGCATTGGCGACAGTAAATACGAGGGCGTCGATAGCGATGCGCTTCGCACAGTAGCAGAACACACGGGCGGACGCGCCTTTTTTCCGAAGAAGGAAGCTGACTTGCGCATCGCCTTCGAGCAGATCGAGCAGGAACTCCGTTCACAATATCTAATTGCTTATTCATCCACCAACAAAAAGCGAGACGGCACGTATCGGCAGATGCGTATCGAGATCATCAATCCAGACTTGCGCAAAGAACAACTAAGACTCCGCTACCGGCCCGGTTACTTTGCCAAGCCTCTGTCCCGGGGCAAGAGCGCATGAATTCCGGGCCCAGCGATACCGAGGCATGGCCTTACAAGCATGCCTGCTAACTGCCCTCGATGATGTGGTCAATCGCCCAGCTTAAAATGAAGGCCTGGCTCTGGCTGCTCGTTGTGTCGTCACTGATCACTCCGGGCCAGGCAAGTCAACAAGGGCCGCCGGCGCAAAGCCCGTCTCCCATGGTCGATCACACGCGGCCGCACCCACGCATTCAACAGAAGGAAACGACCGGCCGCCGCGTGGATTTGAAATCACTGAAAGGCGCGAGGCTGTTCCTTGGACCACACTTCAACCCAAACCGGCGGGCGCCTTTACTGATCCATTTTCATGGCGCGCAGTGGCTGATCGAGTTGCACATCGCTCGTTACCTGCCGCGCGCCGCACTCATCACTGTGCAACTCGGCGCCGGCTCGAACGCCTACCGTCGTCCCTTCGCGCAGCCGGACGTTTTTCAGGCATTGATGGCTGAGGCGGCCCGTGAGGCTGGCGTCAAGCGTGGCTGGTCTTCCGTAACGCTCACGGGCTTCTCGGCCGGCTACGGCGCCGTGCGCGAGATCCTGCGACGGCCGGAATACTTTGAACTCGTAAGCAACGTGCTGCTGTTGGATGGCATGCACACGAGCTATTCACCAGAGGGCAAGCTCCTGGCCGATGGCGGCACACTCGACCCTGCGGGGCTCGATGCGTTTGTAGCGTTCGCCAAAGAAGCAGTCGCCGGCAGAAAGACTTTTGTGTTTACGCATTCGGAGATCTTTCCCGGCACGTACGCCAGCACCACCGAGTGCGCGGACTATTTGCTAGCGCAGTTGAATCTCAAGCGGAACCCACAGCTACGTCAGGGTTCGATGGGCATGCAGCAACTGAGCGCTGTAGATGCGGGAGGTTTTCACCTGCGCGGCTACGCGGGAAATTCAGCGCCTGATCACGTAGATCATCTCCAGGCGATGACCGCCTGGCTTCGCTTGCTGCACCCTAGATAGATCCAGGAGCGTTCGCACATACGCCGACCTCGCGCGGCGCGTCGGTATCTGAATGAGGGCGCACCCCAAGGGGAAACCTTGCGCAGCCAATCAAATTAAGTCGAGCCGCAAATACCGGCTTTTTTGACGTAGCTCCTGGTTTCCACCTTAAGCTTCTCTCTCTGACACCGCACCAACCTTTACGAGTTGCTTGCCGAGGTTCTCGCCGGTAAATAACCCAATGAAGGCGCGGGGTGTGTTTTCGAAGCCTTCGACGATCGTTTCGGCGTATTTGAGTTTTCCTTCAGCGAGCCACTGGCTCAACTGAGCGATGCCTTCCGAAAACGCGGCCGCATATTTGGTGACAATGAACCCGCGCATCAGGGCGCTGTTGACCAGCAAGTAAGGCTGCGGGCGTGGTCCGACGTCGGGCCGATCGAGATTGTAGAGTGAAATCTGGCCGCAGATCACAATGCGCGCGCCTTGATTGAGCAGAGGCAGCACGGCGTCCGAGACTGCGCCGCCTACGTTGTCGAAATAAACGTCGATGCCCTTCGGACAGGCTTGTTGCAGTGCTTGCCGCATATCGCCGGCAGTTTTGTAATTAATCGCTGAGTCCACTCTGAGTTCTTCTCGCAGATAACGATTCTTTTCATCGCTGCCGGCAATACCGACTACCCGACAGCCTTTGATCTTCGCAATCTGGCCCACGGTCATTCCCACCGCGCCCGCTGCGCCCGACACAACAACAGTCTCACCTTGCTTTGGCTGACCGATGTCGAGCAGACCAAAGTAAGCAGTCAGGCCCGGCATGCCCAAGATTCCCAGAGCCGTCGTAACCGGCGCGATGTCGGGGTTTACTTCTCGCAGTTCATTCGCTTTCGCGACGGAGTAAAACCGCCAACCAAGCATGCCTGTAACGATATCTCCCGGTTGAAAGCCAGGTGAGCGGGATTCGATCACTTCACCGACGACGCCGCTGTTGATGACTTCGTCGATTTGAAACGGAGGGATGTAAGAGCGGCCTTCACGCATACGTCCGCGCAAGTACGGATCGACCGAGATGTAGAGCGTGCGCACGAAAACGTCTCCGTCGTTTGGTTGTGGCATTTCAGCGTCAACGACGCGGAAGTGGTCCAGCGTTGGCATGCCCGTCGGGCGGCTGGCGAGTCGGATTTCTTTGTTTTGCATGACGGGAATGATAAGCCGTAAACCGTAAATTGGAAACCGAAGAACAGTGAAACCAATGGAAGTTCAAAAAAATTCGTGAGTGTGCGATTATGGTGTAGATTACCGGGATGCGGCGAAGGCCAGAGCGGGAGAAGAGGCCGATGAAAAGAGCGCGAAAGATTATCGTCTACATCGCTACGAGCGCGGACGGCTACATCGCCCGAACCGACGGCAATGTCGATTGGCTGAACCGGCCGCGAACAGCGGGTGACTACGGTATGGGCGCGTTCTACCGCTCAATCGACACGATTCTGTGGGGGCGCAAGACCTGCGACGTCGCGTTGGATTTTCAGAAGAAGGGAGTGATGAAGTCAGCGTTCGACACTAACGTCAAGAACTATGTCTTTACGCGGAAGCGGCGACGACGGGCTCCGCGCGGCGTCGAGTTTGTCAACGAGCCGATTAAGGACTTCGCGAAGCGCCTGCGTGCCACGCCCGGCAAAAACATCTGGATGATGGGTGGCGCGGGGCTCATCGCGTCCTTCTTAGACGCGGGCGAGATCGACGAGTTCATCATCCATGTGGTTCCGACCTTTATCGGCGAGGGCATTCCGCTGGTCCAGCCCCGTCATCGCCTGGTTCCACTGTCGCTAAAATCAGTTAAGCGCTTCGAGGATGGAGTCGTGCGGCTGCATTACCTGGTGGAACGTGCGGCGGCGCAAAGACGCGGGCGGAAACAGATGCGTCCGTCGTGAGTCCGGCACAAGCAAGCGACGAGGTTCCTCCACCCTTCCTCAAACAAACCGAGAAGAAGTTTCCAATGGTCGGCCCTATCGAAGGCCTGCTGCGACCTCGATCACGGTATCGATGTCGGCAGGACTAACGTACATGTGGGCCGACAGACGTACACCTCGCGCGTCGTTTTGCGCGCGCACGCGGACCTTTCGCGCCCAAAGCGCATCTTGTAGCACCTTGGCTTTCGCGCCTTCGACACGAAACGTCGTGATGGCCGCCGCGAAGTGCGGATCCGTGGGAGATGAAAGACGCGCGGTAGGAATGCGCGCGAGTCCGTCACGCAAACGTTTCGTCAGCATCGCGTCCCAGCGCTCGATCCGCGCCATGCCGATCCGATCGATGAACTTAAGCGCAGCCATCAATCCATCCACGACGGGAACACTGCCCGTGCCGTACTGCATGAAACGAAACGCGCCCTTCTCATGATCATTCCACGCGGTGCTCGCGAGCGTGGTCCAGAAACGATCCTGGACGTCGCGGCGAAGGTAGAGAAAGCCGGTACCTTTGGGCGCCAACAGCCATTTGTGCGGACTGGCCACGTATGCGTCACAGCCCAATTGCTTAACGTCTACTTGAATCTGGCCTACTGCCTGAGCGCCATCGACAAGCGCCAGTGCTCCATGTTCGTGGGCGAGCGCGCACAACTCGCGCGTGGGAAGACGGATGCCCAGGCCCGACGTGATGTGACTGAACATAACAACCTTCGTGCGCGCTGTGATCGCGTCAGCAAAGAGCTTGACGACCGCGTCCGGACCTGCTTTAAGCGCGGGCTCAAGCACTAACTCCCTCACGACTATTCCGTGACGCTTCGCCAGCAGCCGCCAACAAGAGATGCCACCCGTATGCTCTTGATCGGTCGAGACAACTTCGTCCCCGGCGACCAGATCGAGGCCGTTC
Source organism: Pyrinomonadaceae bacterium (assembly GCA_041499185.1). Taxonomy (GTDB): domain Bacteria; phylum Acidobacteriota; class Blastocatellia; order Pyrinomonadales; family Pyrinomonadaceae; genus JAOAPY01. Next base: position 52,715 of record JBGQJU010000019.1, read on the forward strand.
GCCAGGAAGTTCATTCCCATCGTCGCGTTCTGCGTCAGCGCGATCTCATCCGTGGTCGCGTTGACCAGCTTGCCCACAACGGCGCGAAATTCCGTGAGCTGCTGATAGCCGGTGAGCGGCTCGCCGTCAGGATGCTCATAAGGCCAATCGGCGAGTTCAGTCTCGAGACGGCGAGTGCCGTTGACAAGCGCGTCAACAACTTCGCGCGGCGACGCGCCGAGTGTGCCCGTGTTGCAATAGGCAACGCCGGCGGGAATGAGGAAGTGGCCGCGCGCTTCGGCAAAAACCGCGGCGTCGGGATCCTGCGCGGAAGGAACGAATGGGGCACCGCCCGCCGGTTTCAAGTCGACGGCTTCATGTTTTAAGTCAGGCGCCCGCGTCGCTCCCTCAAGAACCGGTGCGACACCAGCCAGCAAGCCGGACGCCGCAACGCCGGAAAGAAATGCGCGTCTTCCGAGTTGGTCAGTCAAGATGTTCTCCTATTTAAGAGTTCGACAAAGTTTTCAGCGTGTCGAACATCGTTCGCGACACGGCCCACAGTTCAACAATTCACTTCTTGCTCACTTCCACGACGGCGACTTTGTTTACACCGCTGCAAGCCAGATAGAGTTTGCCTTCGGAGGTGGCCACCATGTTGCGCACCACTCCTCCACCGGAGGGAATCGGCCAGCTCTGAAACGATTTGGTTTTCGGATTAAAGACGATCAGAGTGTTCGGTTTGACGCCGGATTCGCTGTACCAAACCATGCCGTCGCGCAGCGAGGCGATGCCGTACGGGCGGGAAGTGGGCCCGCCGGGTGACGCCCATTCTTCTACTTTGCCGCTTTGCGGATCGAGCCACCCAATAAAACCGCGCGCAAAATCGCTGTAGTAGATCAAATGATCCGGGTTATTCGCGATCCGTCGAGGTCGCGCGCCAGTGTCGGGCAGGATGTACTCCTTGAGGTCGAGGGTCTTCGGATCAATTCTGCCAATCTTGTTGCTGCCGAATTCGCAAAAGTAAGCGGCTCCGTCCGGCCCAACGATAATGCCATACGGCAGCGCGCGGGGTGTGGCCACCTCTTTGAGTTCGATCTTCCCGCTTTTCGGATCCAGTCTGCCAACAAAGTTGCTGTTTTGAGTAGTGAAGAAAATCATTCCAGTGCGGTCAAAGACGAGGCTGTGGGGATCTTTCGCGCGCGGGTCCGGCATCGGGTATTCAATCACATCGCCTGTGCGCGGATCGAGTTTGCCGATATACGCCTTGAAATTCGCAGTGAACCAGATGTTGCCGTCTTTGTCCGCGGCGAGTCCGTGAGGACCGGAGTCTGGTGTCTTGAGAGGAAACTCTTTTATGGCGCCAGTGCTGGGGTCAAGCCGGCCCAGCTTGTTTGCCAATTGACCGGTGTACCAGAGCGCTCCGTCCGGAGCGACCTCTGGATCGTGCGGCCGCGAGTTGGGCGTTGGTACGTCGTATTCTTTGATTGTTACGTTCCATTCGTCCGCGGGCAGTGAAAGCGGACAAAGAATCAAGGCGAGCAACACAAGAAGTATCGTTTTCATCATGGAAGCATCCCTCCGAATTCAGTTAATCGTGAACCGCGAATCGTAAATGGAAGCTGCTGGCCAAATTGTAAGTCGTGAATCGTGAATCGTAAATGAGAATCGCTCGTGACAGGCCCGCGGGCACTGTTATACTCAGCCCGTGAGTCTTTAAGACGCGCTAAACAGATGGACGAAAGGCCGGCCTGATGCGAATACAGATATTTGAGCGAAAGCACGAAAAACTGGCGCCCGTGTCTGTCTTTGTTAAGAGGCTGACAGCGTCGATTGCGGTAGCTTGTCTCTTGGTTGCGGTTGCTTTGTTCATCGGCATAGCGGGTTATCATTGGATCGCGGGATTTGGTTGGATCGATTCCCTACTGGACGCGGCTATGATTCTCGGCGGAATGGGCCCCGTCAATTCACTGGGCTCATCAGGAGCTAAGGTCTTTGCGTCGGCGTATGCGCTATTTAGCGGACTCATGTTCATCGGCATAATAGGTGTTGCTCTCTCGCCGATTGTTCACAGGATGCTACACAAGTTCCACCTTGATGAGAAAGACTTGAAGAAATAGGCGGGGTACTGGCTGGAAAAAAGAAAGGCGGGAGACGCTTCGGATTGAAACGCTTCCCGCCTTTTTGGCCATCGGTCTGGGGAGACTATGGCGCCAACGGAACGGTTGCCGCAGCCCCGTCGTGCATTCGATCGCGGAAGTGTCCTTCCATCCGTTGCATCAACTGGTCGGCTTTAGTTCGCTGCTCGGGCGTCAGCACTTCGTTGTAGATCTTCGCTTTCACGCGCTCTTTTGCAACGATCAGTTCGGTCATCGTCTGCGCTTGCTGCGCGGCGATGGCGCGCACTTGCGCTTCATCGAACTTACCGTTGGCGGTGGCCTCGTGCAGTTGCTGGCGGTTCTTTGCCGCTTGAGCAAAAAGAGGCGCCACGTTCTGTCGCTCGGCTTCGAGAATCGATCTAACCTTGGCCTGCTGCGTGTCGGTCAGATCCAGCCGCCGGGCGATGTGGGCCGCAATGCGCTCGGCGAAGGGAAGATTACGATTCGCCTTTGCATGTCTGACCACCGCATATACGCTGCCGGTCAGCACCAGTGCTACCAGACCGGCGATGATCAAAATACGTCTTTTCATTTCCATACTCCTTGTTGTCTTTGCTCGGCGCACTTCCGAAAAGCGCGCTCTCTGTCAGTTGTAATACGAGCGATTCGCCAACACGCACGTAAAGAGTTGGTCAAACCAACGTAAAGTTTTGTCAAAGCCGCGGCCGTTTGACCTGATCATTACAGCAGAAGGTATTAACGTTGTAAGCAAACGAACCAGGACCATCGAGGCCACCAACGATAAGAGAGCGGTGAGCATCATCGCTTCAATTAACAACTGCCAAATTGTTAGCTTCAGTGTTTCCATGATTCACCTTTTTTCCGGAAGCCCAGCTAGAAGCTGAAGCGAACCGAGGCCTCGATTAGGCGGTTGTACGCCCCTGAGGCGCCGCCTCGGCCCCCGCCAAAGCCGCCGAAGTTTCCAAAGCTCGAGTTGGAGATTCCAAAGAGCGGCGAGCTCAAATTGCCAGTCGGATTCCCAAGATTCGCGTGGTTCAAGATGTTCTGAAAATTCAGGGACACCGTTAGGTTGTAGCGTCGGCCCGAGTCTCCGCCGCCGCCAAAGCCCCTATCACCACCACCGCCACCGCCGCCTCTCGGGCCACCGCCGCCCATACCACCCATTCCACCCATGGCGCCCATGCCGGGCCCTCCGGGTCCGCCGTGCTTCCCATCTCCACCGCCCTGACCCTGCCTGCGCGCGGAAGCGCTGCTCGTTTCTTTTCCCAAGCCAAACGTCTTGCTGACTCGCAGGTTCGTCGTCAAAGAGCCAGGACCACGACCGAAGTTACGCGGAATAATGAGTCCGGCGGCAAGAGGATCCCGATCAAAGGCGCCCCAGGGCGTGACGATCACGCTGGGTTTTGTAAGATCGGTCGCGAACGTTGGCCGTTCGGTATACAAAGTGTCGCCGTTTAGATCCGTCCGTCCAAGAGTGATATTGAACGGGCGTCCCGAGGTGACGATAACAAAAGGATTCAAGCTAACCCCCCACGGCATAGCGAACGAGCCATGCACGACAAATCGGTGACGGATGTCCTGTGATGAAGGGCCATACTCGCCGCTCAAGTCGTACGAATTCGCTGGGAAAGTTCCTGCTCCGTCGGTATCGCTTCTGGCCCTGCCAAGAACGTAAAACGCGTTGATGCTCGAAGTTCGATTGAAGCGATGAGTCATGTTGACGATGAACTGATCCTGATTGAAGCGGCCGCTCGATTCATACTGAAAAACATTGCCGATACTTCCTAACGGGCGTACACCGCTGTTGGGCACTTGAGGATTAAACGTTCCGGGCAATGGCGCATTGATCGCGCGCGCGCGCAAGAGGTGCAGCGTTCGCGCGTGGATATAACTCGTCGCAACGGTGAAACTGTGTGGCAACTGTCGTTCAACGCTGATTACGGACTGCATCGTATATGGCGCCTGAATGTCGTTCGCCAGTTGATACTTGCTAATCGGCGTTTGGAAACTATCGAGCGTCGCAGTCGAGGGGATGATCGGGAAGAAGTCTGGATTCTGAACGATATACTGTTTCTGATTGACGCCGTTTACGCGATTCGCTGTTAGCGTCAAACCTTCATTGATACGGTCGTAGAATATGCCAAAGCCGCCGCGCACAACTGTCTTTGGCTGTTGCCCGCCTCCCACACTCCAGGCAAAACCGAGGCGCGGAGCGAAGTTGTAATTGCTGCTGATGTTGTCCTGGTTCTCATAGCGCAGCCCGAGGTTCAAAGTCAGATTCGGTCGCGCCTTCCAGTCGTCTTGAGCGTACACGCCTATGTCGAACTGGCTGACTCCGGCCCGGGGAGTTCCCGAGGCGATGGTGAACTGACTTGCCCCGCCGCCATTGGCGCGGATTTGTGCTGGGGTCAGTCCTTGTTGCAAGCCTAAGAGTGTTTGCCGATAAGCGTTGATGCTGGTAAAGGTGAACGTGCCGCCAAAGTTCTGCGGTGATATGTCCGTGATGCTGACGTGGCGCAGTCGTCCGCCGAATTTAAGAGCGTGCCGGCCCAACACCATTGAAGTGTTGTTCTGCAACTGGAACTGATTCTCGGTATTCGACGCCAGACCAACCTGCGAACCACCTCCAGTAAACGAGTCGGCAACGTTGATTGTGGGAACGGAGTTACTAGCGTTCTGATTGGTGACTTGATGTTCAAATTGAAACCGCGTCTCGTTGACGATCTTCTTGTTAATGACCGCGGTCTCCGTCAAGTTCACGCTCTGTTCGGTGTTCCCTCTGTCATACTTACGAGCCACCAGGTTAAAGCCGCCGACGCCGGTTACGTTGGTAAAGTGTGTGTAGTTGTAGCGTGCGACCAGAGTGTTGTTCGCGTTGAGTTGGTAATCGATACGCGGGCTAAAAGTGGTCCGCCGGTTAGGAGTCGGCACTGTCTGGCTGAACGACGTGATGTTCAAGTTTGGGTCGAGAATGACGGCGTTGATGACGGCATCGTCATCAATATCGCGCTTCTCAAAGTCCACAAAAAACGAAGCCTTCTTCTTTGAGATCGGGCCGCTGAGATTACCGCCGTATTGCCGCTGCAGATAAGAAGGACGATTGGGCGCAAATGGATTACGCGAATTCAGCGCCTGATTGTTAAAGTTGAAAGACGCCTGGCCGCGAAACTTGTCGGTTCCAGGCTTTGTTAAAATCTCAATCCGGCCCATGCCCAATCGGTCATACTCGGCCGAAAAGGGATTCTGGTTGATGCGAATCTCGCGAATGGAAGCCAGCGGCGGCAGCCGTCCTCCTGTAAAGCCATCGACGAAGATCTGACCGCCATTTGGACCTGCCGATGGTCCCGCGAGCGCCTGCAAAGCAGCCGCGAGATCGTCCGGATCATCGGGCAACGACTCGAGGTCCGATCCCTTCAGTACTATTGCACCGGCGTTGTTCTCAGGCTCAGTGCTCAATGACTGACTATCACCACCGACAGTTACCTTCTGCTCTTCAATCGTGACCTTTAAGGTGATATTGAGTGGTTGGCCGCGTCCCGCGCTTACGCTTACGTCTGCATTCTCATAAGGAGCAAAGCCGGTGGTCGAGGCGCGCACGGTGTATTTGCCGGGCGCCAGGCCGCTAATCACAAACTGCCCCTGGTCGTTGGTCGCAGTGGTCTTTTCTTTTCCCGTTGCATCCACGGCGACGACCGTCGCGCCGACAATTGCCCCGCCGAGTTCGTCAAAGACCTGTCCTCGAAGTGTCCCTGTGGCTTGTTGAGCGAGGGCGGCGCTGGCGCACAGCGCGACAATCAGTAACAATTTCATTCTGGAGAGCTCCTTTTGACTTTGCTTTCTAAGCAAACGCGCGACGGATACAACTAGACCATGCGCTTTCATTTGCATCAGACGAGATTGTATCCAATATTGGCGTCAAAAGTCTGTAAATTCAATGTAAAGTTTTGTCAGCAAAGCATTGCCGCCGCTTGACACTTCTTTACGCAAAAACGTAAGACAACTGCGGTAGAATGAGTTGTTTATACCGCGTGGTGATGACTGTGGGATTTTGAGGTGTAAGACAATTCATGGAACGAGTGCTGGTGATAGATGACGACGTCGGCCTGTGCGAGTTGGTTGAGGAATACCTCGGGCCCGAAGGTTACGACGTCGAAGCGACGCATAATGGCGAGCGCGGCATCGACCGAGCGCTGTCCAACGAACATTCACTGGTGATCCTGGATGTGATGCTCCCGGGAATGCACGGCTTCGATGTGCTGCGACGCATCCGGGCTAAATCGCGCATACCGGTGTTGATGCTAACCGCACGCGGTGACGATGTGGATCGAATTGTCGGGCTCGAGATCGGCGCCGATGATTACTTGCCAAAGCCTTTCAATCCGCGCGAACTCGTCGCTCGCATTCGGGCTATCTTGCGCAGAACTCAGCCTGACGAAGCGCTGGCCGGCGGTACTCGCGAAGTACTGGTCGTTGGCGACATCGAAATGGACACGAGCACGCGCGCCGTGCATCGCTCCGGTGAGGCAGTTGAGCTAACCGCGGTCGAATACGATCTGCTGGAACGATTGCTGCGCTCCGCTGGACAGATAGCCAAGCGGGAAGAACTCGTTAAAGAAGTATTGGGCCGCGAACTCTCGCCTTTTGACCGCAGCATCGATATGCACGTCAGCAACCTGCGCAAAAAGTTGGGGCATCAACTCAACGGCATGGAGCGGATCAAGACGATTCGCGGTGTCGGCTACATCTATGCTGCACCGGGCGCAAATAACGCTGCTTGAAAATTATGCGAAGTCTTTTTCTTAAAATCTTTATCTGGTTCTGGCTGGGTATGATTCTGGCTATGGTGGCATTGTTTTTTGCCTTCGCCGCGATGAGACCCACGCCATCGAACCGACCATGGCGCGATCTCAGCCTGATGGGGTCGACGGCGCAGAAAGCCGGGGAGACTTACGACCGTGAAGGAGCGGCGGCGCTGACCGGGTACTTGAAAGAATTCGAACAGAACAACGGCATCGATTCTATCCTGTTGAATGATCAGGGCGTCGAATTGTCCGGTCATGCCGTTCCCGCCGGCTGGCCGGAATTAGCCAGCCGCGCCGCGAAGAGCGGCATCGCGCAATTCAACGTTTCGAGCACGGCGCTGGTCGTGGCGCAGCAGGTAGTAACACCGCAGGGTCATCGCTACGTCTACGTTTCCCGTCTGCCTCGCACGCCATCCAGTTTCAACTTCCGCGCCCTGGCGCTGCGGCTCATTGTGGTTTCGTTGATCGGGGGTGTGCTCTGCTACGGACTCGCTCGTTACTTGACCACGGATATTCGGAAACTTCGCGAGACGACGCATGAATTCGCAGACGGCAATCTGGCCGCGCGCGTCGGTACGAAACTGGTCAAGCGACGCGACGAGATCGCGCAACTCGGGCGCGACTTCAATCTGATGGCTGAACGTTTGCAATCGATGGTGGCCGCACAACACCGCCTGCTGGGCGACATCTCTCATGAGTTGCGGTCACCGCTGGCGCGCATGAGCGTGGCGCTCGAGCTGGCGCGCAAGCGCTCGAGTTCCGACGCCAGGAGCGCGCTCGATCGCATCGAGCGCGAGGCCGAAACCCTGAACGAAATGATTGGTCAACTGCTGTCGCTGACGCGTCTCGAAAGCGGCACCGATGGACTGAAGCGCACAGAAGTCGATCTCGCGAGGCTAGTACGCGATGTCGCCGATGATGCGGACTTCGAAGCGCGCAGCCGTAATCGTTCGGTGCAAATCGTTACCTGTGACGAGTGCTCAACCGCCGGAACTGAGGAGTTGCTGCGCAGTGCCGTCGAAAACGTCGTGCGCAACGCCGTGCGCTACACGGCTGAGGGAACGCAAGTGGAGATTGCGCTCCAGGCGCGCAACGGAGCCGGTGACCACGCCGCGGTGATTACCGTGCGTGATCACGGCCATGGCGTGCCGGAAGAGTTGATCGAGAATATCTTTCGTCCCTTCTACCGAGCTGAAGATGCGCGCGATCGGGAATCGGGTGGCAGCGGTCTGGGTCTGGCAATCACCGCGCGCGCAGTTCGGCTTCATGGCGGAAGCGTCAGCGCAGCAAACGCCGTAGATGGCGGATTGGAAGTCACGATCAGACTCCCCACCTCGACGAACGGGCAATAAGCAACCGCCAAGACACGAAGAAAGCCAAAGGTAAGATCAAAGTGGCCCGATTCCTTTCTCTTGCGTTCTTGGCGTCTTGGCGGTTTGGTCTAACCCCTAACGCGCGATCTCGCTTACAACTTCAAGCATCTCGCGCGTACCTTCACGCACATTCTTCACAGTGATGCGTTCGTTGTTTCCGTGTACACCTTCGTTCTCTTCAACCGTGGTATAAACCGGGGCCCAACCGTAGCAAGTAATGCCCAGTTGTCTGTAGAGCTGACTCTCGGTGTAACCGCTCAGCATCTTCGTCGTGATTAGCGCTTCGGGGTGATGAGCTTTCGTCACCCGCGAGATGACATCGAACAGTTCGGTATTTATCTGCGCGCTGTTGGGCGGCTTGAAGGTGTTGATTCTTTCGATCTTGATCGTGTCATCACCAATCACTTGCTTGAGCTCGGCAATAAAGGCGTCCGGGTCTTCGCCCGGAAGCAAGCGAACGTCGATGTTGCAGGTGGCCGTGTTGGGAATTACGTTGGTTTGTTTGCTGCCGCTGAGCATCGTCAGCGAGATGGTGTTGCGCAGCATGAAGTTGTATTCCTTGTTGCCAGTCAGCTCTTTGACGAACGCCGGGTCTTTCAACGCCTCGCCAATGTTCGCAAATTTCGATCGCCATGGCTCTGGCTGCAAAAGCGCCACGTCGTGAAAAAACTTTTCCACCGCGGGTAGTAATTTGATCGGTGTCTCGTAATTGATGATTTTTGTCATCGCGCGCACGAGACGGTTGGGCGCAGAGTCGGCCATCGGACGCGAACCGTGACCCGGCTGACCCGTGGCAATCAGTTGCAACCATAGTGGCGCTTTCTCTGCCACGTCAACGCCGACGAATTTCACCCGAGCCTTTTCC
>JBGQJU010000020.1:0-60758 GCA_041499185.1 Pyrinomonadaceae bacterium
GTCCGCTGTTTGCGGGATGGTGTAACCGGCAACACGTCGGGCTTTGAACTCGAAGATGAAGGTTCGACTCCTTCTCCCGCAGCCAATCTTTTCTGAAATTCGCAAAAGGTATTTCGATTGTCACTAAGAAAGTGGAACGTGAGGTAACGAACAATGGCAAACAAGACTCTATTCAAGTCGCTAATCGGCAAGCTGATTCCGGCAACTGATGCCATCAACGAAGAGCGTGCCCCGGCGTACGCGCTTTCGCCAAAGCACCAACTGGCGCAGTACGCCGCAACGGGTTGTCTGAACACAACCTTCTACGCGAGCGCTGATGACCAACTGGCGAAGGTGCTTGAACTGTGCGCGGATATCGATGTGGAGTTCATCGCTAAGACGGCTGTGTTCTGTCGCGAGCGCGGTTTCATGAAGGACATGCCGGCGCTGCTTTGCGCCGTGCTGTCGGTGAAGGACCGCGAACTGCTTAACGTCGTATTCCCGCGCGTGATCGACAACGCGAAGATGCTGCGCAACTTCGTCCAGATCGTTCGTTCGGGAGCAGTGGGTCGCAAGTCGCTGGGTACAGCGCCAAAGCGGCTGGTGCGGGAGTGGCTGGATGCTCACGATCCGGCGACGCTCTTCAAGGCGAAGGTGGGCCAGGACCCTTCGCTGACTGATATCGTGAAGATGGTCCACCCAAAGCCAAAGGACGAAGCGCATGAAGCACTATTCGGTTACTTCATCGGCCGCGAATACGCCGCAGATGCTCTACCGGAAGTTGCTCGCAACTTCGAAGCGTACAAGAAGGGTGAGTCGCGTGACGTGCCCGATGTTCCGTTCCAGATGCTGACCGCGCTGGAGCTGGGCACAGCGGAGTGGACTGCGATTGCGCGTCGAGCGCCGTGGCAGATGACGCGCATGAACCTGAACACGTTTGCGCGTCATGGCGTGTTCAGTCAGCCAGGCATGACTGAGGTGATTGCGGATCGCCTACGTGACCGGAAAGCGATCGCAAAGGCACGCGTGTTTCCGTACCAGCTCATGGTCGCTTACATGATGGCTAATGCGAATGCGGATATTCCGAAGGGGGTTTGCGACGCGCTCCAGGATGCGATGGAGATCGCGATTGCAAATGTTCCGGCAATCGAAGGCCGTGTCTACGTTTGCCCGGATGTCTCGGGTTCGATGTCGTCGGCCGTAACCGGCTACCGCAAGGGCGCAACCACAGCGGTGCGTTGTATCGACGTTGCCGCGCTGGTTGCGGCGGCGGTGCTGCGTAAGAACCCTCGCGCCGAAGTGCTGCCTTTCGAGCACAACGTCGTGAAGGTTGATTTGAACTCGCGTGACAGCGTGATGACCAACGCAGCGCGGCTGGCTTCGGTTGGTGGCGGTGGAACCAACTGTAGCGCTCCGCTGGAACTGCTCAACCGCCGCAAGGCAAAGGGTGATCTCGTGATCTTTGTTTCGGATTACGAATCGTGGGTTGATGCCGCCGGAGGCCGTGGCGCTGCTACGATGAGAGAGTGGAACGCGTTCAAGCAACGCAATCCGAACGCTCGTCTGGCTTGTATCGATGTGCAGCCTTATCGCACGGTGCAGGCCGTAGAGCGTGAGGACATTCTCAATGTCGGTGGATTCTCGGATCAAGTCTTTAGCGTGATCTCGGAATTCGCACGCGGTGAACTTAACGCTAATCACTGGATCGGTATGATCGAGTCGGTAGCGTTGTGAGGTCAGAACCGCCTGCGGTAGCGGGCGGTTGATCTCTAATCTGATGACGTGCTTTTTGTAACATTCAACCCGCCCGCTACCGCAGGCGGTTCTGACTTGGGCCGAATGCTGTCGGGACTACATCACTTGAAATGAGATTGTCTCGACGATTCCTTGTCGGCCTTTAGAAACTATGGCGAATGCTGGTGTGGAGTACATGGTAAGCGAAAGCTAGGGTTCGAATCCCGTCCCACTTGATTATCTCTCGGGGGATCCTCTCACCGATTTTGTCGCCATTGATTAAGGGGTGAATGCCGGAAGGACTACATCCTCCGCAACCTGAGCCTCGTGGAGCCGGAGACTCCAGCGGTGGCAACACCGTGCTCGAAGTCTTTCCACTCTTGTCACCCCTTTTCAGATCATGCGAGGCAACTCTTCGCATACATTATGACGGTAAAGTCTTTCCTGAGTTCTATGTAGCCAAAAGAATGCGTAGCTAGCCGTATTGACAGTCCGTCTGATAGATCCTACACTGTGGATGTAGTCAAATTAAATGCAAATTTATCTATGATAGGTGTAACCCCATGAAACTTGCGCGGGATATAATGAGTCTGTCGACATTCAAGCGCGACAGCAACAAAGTCATGCGCCAGATGAAGAAAACGAAAGAGCCGGTGGTCCTGACCGTCAATGGCAAAGCGGCCGTAGTCGTTCAGGATGCCCAGAGCTATCAGAGCTTGCTTGAACTCAAAGAGCGAGCAGAAACCGTTGAGGTGCTGCGCCAGCGCTTGGCTACAGTCGGCCGCAAGAAGGAACGAACGGCAGATCAGTTCTTCACAGAGTTCTTCGCCAAGAATAACATTCCCGCCGAAGACTGATGAAGAGATACAGAGTTATCCTTCATCCGGAAGCTGAGGCGGATATTGCTTCATCGTATGAGTGGGGTTCCCGCGTTTGGGGAGAAAAACGAGCCAAAGGTTGGGTCCGCGATCTACAACGCACTATTCGATCCCGGCTGACATCACTACCACTGAGTTGTCCGCTTGCGCAGGAGAGCGCTGATCTCGACAGAAAAATACGACAGCTGGTAGTGCAACGCTATCGCGTTTTGTTCGTTGTGGAAAGGAAGACGGTTACGATTCTCCACGTCAGAGGATCGTACGTTGGTCAAGTTGACGTGAGTGAACCTGGGGAGGCATAAGAGTGAACCATGGCGTTTCAGGAAATCATAGATCGGTGCAGACGCTAAGCCGACTCTTTTTTGCGACTCAGTCACTACTACCCCCGCCGCCTCACACATATACACTGACACAAAACAAGAACAGGTGAGGCCCTCCACGAGCCCGCCCCTAAGGGCGTACACGTACAGCGGTTAATTCAGTAATGAACGGGCCTTTGCGGCTTTGGCTGCGGACGCCAGAAGCGCGCCAAAATCGCGCCAACTTGCTACTGGGACCGAAGGAAGGTGATCTATGAAGGCGTGTAACTTGTTGAAAAGAAATGGCGGAGGGGACAGGACTCGAACCTGCATATCCTTTCGGACGGCGGTTTTCAAGACCGCTGCACTACCAATTATGCGACCCCTCCGCACTTCGACTGTGGCAACTATACCGTAGCGACTCCAACCCGCTCAACTCGCTGTGCACTTGTGCGAGATAATTTCCCGCAAACGCGCAAAGGCGCAAAGGTTCGACCGGCTTAATCCGATCTCAGGTAGTCAGTCGCCGATAGATCCCAGGCATCCTCTCCGGCAGTGAGAGCACGTCGTCGATGATGGTGTAGCCGATCTCGCCGTAGAGATCGCGCAACTCGGCTTCGGATTCGCGATCGATGGTGATGCAGAAAGGTGTAATGCCTTCAATCTTTGCTTGCCGCAGAGCTTCGCGGGTGTCTTCGCGTGCGTAACGCGCATCGCCGTAGTCGTGATCGTAAGGCCGTCCGTCGGAAAGCACAATCAGTAAACGCGTGCGCGCGTCCTGTTTTGCCAGGCGCGCCGTGGCGTGGCGAATCGCGGCGCCGAGCCGCGTGTTGTTCTGGTAAGTGATGCCGCCGATGCGCTGCTTCACTTCGCTGGAATACTGTTCGTCGAAATCTTTGACGACGTAAAACTTCACATTGCGACGCCCTTCGGAAGTGAACCCGTTGATTGAATAAACGTCCCCGACAGCTTCGAGCGCCTCGCTCATCAACACCAACCCTTCCTTTTCGATCTCGATAATGCGCCTGCCAGGGTGCGTGTACGGTTGCAGCGGATGACGCCCGATCGTACGAGCGGTTGATGACGATTGATCCAGCAGGAATGACACAGCGACGTCACGCCGCCGGCGCAGACGCTTCGTGTAAAGCCGCTCGGATTGATGTCCATCGGCGCGGCGATCGATCACATAATCGATCACGGCGTTGAGATCAAACTCTTCGCCGTCCAGCTCGTTGAACACGCGCGTAAGATTCTCGGGTTTCAGCAATTGGAACTGATGACGAATCGACGAGATCACGCCTTTGTGTCGCTCGCGCGTTTGCTCGACGAATGCCTGGTCGCCGCGCTTCACCCGCTTTTCAATCACGCGACACCAGCCGATCCGGTGATCGGTCAACTCGCGATCCCACTCGTCGTAGTTGAAGGCAACCTCGCCCTCTTCCAAAACCTGCTCGGGAGTTTCGGCTTCGATCCAGTTTTCAGCGCCGTCGAGTTCGTCGGGTTCGCCTTCAGCGTTTGGATCGTTCCAGGCGTTGAAGAGATCGCGTGCATCGCGTCGCTGCGGCATTCGCTCCGCACGCTCTCGTCCAGGCATCTCACGGCCTTCGTCGCTTTCCGCCGCTGATGGTTCTTCCTGGGTTTCACTCTGTTCCGAATCATCCTGTGCCAACGATTGAAAAAGTGAATAGACGCGGCTCGTCGTTATCAACGTGTCGGCAACTGTTGCGGTGGTACTGCTCAAATAATCCGCAACGATTGTTTCCAGTTCTGAAACAACCTGTCGATAGTAGTTTCGCGCGTCGTCGAGCGCGCCACCGCAGAGCGTAATCTGAAATAGCAGCTCGAATGGCACGAGCGTGGCCGGCAGATCGATGATGCGCGGCCGGCTGCGGCGCAGGTATTCGCGAATTAGATCGAGATCGCGCGTCAGACCACGATAGGCATAACGAAGCCGACGATCGATGCGGCCATTCTCGAGCGTAGTAAAGATGCGTCGTGCCAGTTGACGATGCGGAAAGAGTCCAAGCACCACAAAGTAGTCGCTGTCGGCAGGTAGTTGGCGTTGCTCGCTCGCCGCCCGGCGCGCTTCCTCTTCCGGCGCAAGAGCCGCTTCGCTGCTGGCTTGGTCGTTGATATAACCATCGAGCGCAAACGCATCGCGCGCGTCAACTTTGTCTGCGTGGTAGAGATCGGCAATCTCCGAATACGCAGCACGCAGACCAACTGTATCGCGCTTGTAGGTGCCGAATTCGATCTGACCCGCTGCGTGCGCGGCCAAGACTTTGTAGAGGCGGAAATCGAGATCATCATCGCCAAATTCAGCAACGAGCGACGGTAGATGTATCGTGCGGCCATCGCCGATGCGCGATTCGACCGGCACGGCGGCCAGCGGCGCGATCTCGACTTCGCGACCGGTTAGGCCTTCGACGTACAAACGCAGCAGATGCTGGATCGATTCGAGCGCCAGACCGTTGCCGCCGGTGTGCAAGGTGTCGTAGCTGCGCCGCGTTTCCAGCGCAAAATAACTGCGGCGCGCGCGCGCGTCAACACGATCGAGCGCGAGACCGTGACGCGCCCACTCTTCAAACTGTTCGATCGAGACGGTGCGCAGAGCCGGCGCGCTCGAACGGAAACAAGCCAGCGCCGCCTCGCCATCAGCGCGAGCGATCTCCTGTGTTAGCTTAAGCACGCGCTTTGAAAGTTCAGTTGAGCGGGCACGATCAGCCTCGCCGGAAATCGCGCGAATAAACCGAGGACTGCTGCGAACGAAAGCCACCAAACTCGCGTTGCCATGTTCGGCGATGGTCCACAAGAGCTCGATCCAATCGTCGAACGCTTCGGGCAAAACCCGCAGGATTTCGCCGCCCGAGATCAGCACATGCAAAGCCGCGCCTCCCCCACGTTCGAGAAAGTCGGCGGTACGCTTGAGTAATTTGATTGTGCCTTCCGCGTCAAGACTAGCGATTGCCTGCGGCAGCGCTGCCCAGGCATCAGACGCGATGCCTCCGGCGCGTATCGCAAACGCGGAGGCCAGCGACAAAGCTTCGCGCACAACAGCTTTGTCTTTGAACTTCTCCAGCGGTTCGATAACTTGCGGAGTGGTGTGCAGGAAATCCGCGCTGTGTCTGGCGGAGCGTCGCGAAATCTCGGCGGCGATTTCAAAAACTGAGGCGAGGATTTCAGAATTGTTGACAGCCTTGGCGAGGCTTGGCGCCGACCGAAGAGTCTCGGTTGCGTGCGTGCTCGACAGCGTCATCTGTCGCAAGGAAACTTGAAAGATAAGCGGTCGTGCCTGGCGCGGTACATCCTTCAGCTCGCTAACACCAGCTATGAAAAACGAAACCGCGGTTTCGACGTCGCCCATCGCAATGCGCCGGCCCATCTCGCCCCACGAGCGCAATTCAGCGGCTTCCAGGATCTGACTTGCTTCCGGCGCGGCGCGCAAAAATTCGATACTTGCGCGCAGTGATACTCGAGCAATCGCGGCGCTCGTCTCGAGCGCTGCCGCTGCCTGATCCAACGGCAGCCGCGCCAGCTCACGCGTCAATTCAAGAATCGACTGCCGCTCAGTTGCGCTCTTAACTGAGCCGAAGTGCTCGTGCAATTCGTGTTCGATCGAATTCCCGGTCGACTCTGCCCGCTCCTCGGCGCTTGCGCCCGATTGCTTGTCGCGGTCGAAGGTGTCCATTGCAGTTAAGTATTCTAAATGACAGTCGTTACGATTTCCCGAATGCTCCGCTGCAGCTCGCGGTCATCGGTGATGGGCGAGCACATGGCCGTCTCGGCGGCGGTGATTGGTGAAATGCCCAGCGCGATCAGTTGGGCGGCGTAAATGAGCAGGCGCGTCGAGACTCCTTCCTCCAATCCATGGCCGCGGAGGTTGCGGATCTTCTGGCCGATGAGGACCAGATCGCGCGCTGTGCCTTCATCGATACCGCCTTCGTGCGTGACGATCTCAACTTCCATCTCGGGCGGTGGGTAGTCGAAATCTATCGCCACAAAGCGTTGGCGCGTAGATTGTTTCAAATCTTTCAGGATCGATTGGTAACCGGGATTGTAAGAAACGACGAGCATGAAGTCTGCCGGCGCCTCCAGAATCGTGCCGCGCTTCTCAATCGGCAAGCGGCGACGGTGATCGGTCAGCGGATGAATAATCACGACAGTGTCTTTGCGCGCTTCGACAACTTCATCGAGATAGCAAATCGCGCCATTGCGAACGGCCGAAGTCAGCGGGCCATCGTGCCAAACAGTTTCTTCACCTTCGAGCAGAAAACGCCCAACGAGATCGGTTGCCGACAGGTCTTCATGGCAGGCGACGGTAATCAGCGGACGCTCCAGACGCCAGGCCATGTGCTCGACAAAGCGCGTCTTGCCGCAGCCGGTCGGACCTTTCAGAATTACCGGCAAGTGCGCCGCGTGCGCCGCTGTGAACAGTTCTATCTCGCCGTTGACGGCCAGATAATATGGCTCTTGGGCGATGCGATACTCTTCTATGGCTTGTTCGGGCATTATTAGTCTCAGGTCCCAGGTCTCAAGTCTCAAGTCTCAAGTCTCAAGTTCTCAGCGTTCAACCTCTGACCTCAAACACCAGATGATCAAAGCATACCAGTGCATCGTTTAAGCCCCAAGCGGTGAGACTTGACACCTGGGACCTGAGACCTGAGACTTGAGACCCGAGACTTGAGACTCATGAAGATCGCAGTAGCAATGTCTGGCGGCGTGGATTCGTCCGCGGCCGCGGCAATTCTAAAAGGGCAGGGCCATGAGCTGGTCGGCTTCACGATGCAGTTGTGGAACCAGCGCCGCGGGATCAGTGTCGATGAGAACGGCGATCCCCTGCCGTCGCGCTGCTGCTCGCTCGACGACGTTTACGATGCGCGGCGGGTCGCCGAGGAAGTCGGCTTCCCTTTTTATGTCTTGAATCTTGAACGCGATTTCGAGCGCGATGTGGTCCAGCCTTTCGTCGCCAGCTATCTGAATGGCGAGACGCCGATTCCGTGTGTTTCCTGCAACAGCCGTTTGAAGTTTGCCTCGCTTGATCGACTCGCTGCCAGTCTCGGTTGCGAGAAGGTGGCGACCGGTCACTACGCGCGGGTTGAATACGATGCGGCAACCAGTCGCTACCGACTGCTGCGCGGACGCAATCCGCAAAAGGATCAATCGTATTTCCTTTGGGAGTTGACGCAGGATCAACTTTCGCGCGCGATGTTTCCGTTGGGTGAAATGTCCAAGCCGGACGTGCGCGACGTCGCGCGTCAGCACAGTCTGGCGGTGGCCGAGAAGCAAGAGTCGCAGGAGATCTGTTTTGTTCCCGATGGCGACTACGCCGACTTCATCGATCGCTATCTGGACGCCGAAGGCGCCGCTGATCGAATACCACACGAAGGCGATCTGGTTAATTCAACTGGTGCAGTGATTGGCACGCACACAGGAATTCATCACTATACGATTGGCCAGCGCCGCGGCATTGGCATCGCCGCTGAGCGTCCGCTTTACGTGATCTCCATTGATTCAGCAAAGAATCGTGTCATGGTTGGCTCTCAGGAAGAACTGCTGAGCCAGGAGTTCACCGCGGCAGGCGTCAACTGGGTCGCGTTTGATAGCCCAAGCAAACCGGTCCGCGCCAACGTGCGCGTGCGTTACCGTCATGAGGCTGCTCCGGCGACCATCACCTCGCTCGAGAATGGCCGCGTTCGCGTCAGATTTAATGAGCCGCAACGCGCCATTACTCCCGGCCAGGCGACTGTGTTCTATCGAGAAGACGAGGTCGTTGGCGGCGGCTGGATAGTGAAAAACAGTAGGCAGTAGGCAGAAGGCAGTAAGCAGGAGACGACTGCCGTCTGCCTCCTGCGCCTGCCTCCTGTTTTGCCCGCCTCCTGTTTTCCCGAAGTTCCTAAACCTTTTTCGCTTTACCTGCGTACTCACACTGGAAAATCTTCGAATGACCAAATCTGCGAAAGCTCTGAGTTAGGAATAAAACCATGGCCACGTCACGCGCAAGAAAAACAGTTCTTATCATCTCGGGGATCGTCGTCGCGCTCGTCCTGGTTGCGTTCATCGGGATCGCTTTGCTGTTTGCCGCCTTCCGCAAGAGCGCGCCGCCAATCCGCGACAACAGCGTGCTCGCCTTAAGCGTTTCAGGCCCTTTGCCTGACTACGTTCCGGAGGATCCGCTGCGCAAGTTTTTTGGCGGTCCTGAGCAGTCGCTTACCAGCCTCCTGCTACAGTTCAAAAAAGCGAAAGTTGATAAACGCATCACGGCAATTCTCCTCGACATCGACGGCTCGGGCGCCGGCTGGGCCAAGTCAGAAGAGATCCGCGACGCGATTGCCGACTTTCGCTCGGCCGGCAAGCCTGTCTATGCCTATATGGAATACGGCATGAACAAGGAGTACTACATCGCCAGCGCCTGCGACAAAATTTATGTTGCGCCGCCGGGTGAGTTGTTCACGGTGGGTCTGGCAGCGGACGTGATGTTTTTTCGCGGGAGCCTGGACAAGCTGGGCATCTATCCGGACATCTATCAGATCGGCGCGTACAAAAGCGCGGGCGACATGTTCACGCGGAAAGACATGTCGAAGGAGCATCGCGAGTTCATTAACGAATTACTCGACGATCTTTTCAATCGCTACGTCGACGCAATCGCCAAAGCGCGCGGCAAATCATCCGACGAAGTAAGGACGCTGATTGATAATGCGCCCTACAACGCCAAAAGCGCGAAGGAAGCGGGCCTGATCGACGGCGCAGGGTATCGCGACGAAGTGGAAAAGAAACTGAGAGCCCGACTGGGCTACAAGGAGAGCGAAGAATTTCGTCTAGTCAGGGCGTCTGACTATCGCGATGTTGACCCCGAGAGTTTGGGCTTAAACAAAGGTGAGCGTGTTGCGATCATCTATGCCACCGGCGACATTGGTTCAGGCAAGTCGCAGAACAGTCCTTCGGGCGATCAATCGATCGGCTCGGACACGCTGGCCAAGGCGCTCAATGACGCGCGCGACGACAAGACCATCAAAGCAATCGTGCTGCGCGTTGATAGTCCCGGCGGATCGGGCCTGGCTTCAGACATCATCTGGCACGCGGTTAACGAAGCTCGGCAAAAAAAGCCGGTCGTGGTATCGATGAGCGATCTTGCAGCTTCGGGCGGTTACTACATTTCGGCCAGCGCCAGCAAGATCGTTGCCGAACCGTCCACGATTACTGGTTCGATTGGCGTCGTAGCCGGCAAGCCGGTCGTCAAGGGGTTTTACGATTGGCTCGGCATCACGAACGAATATGTGACGCGCGGAAAAGCAGCGGGGATGTTTCGGGAGACGGAAAAGTTCGACGACAAAACTGAACGTCCGAAGTTTTATGCCTGGATCAACGAGACCTACCAGGATTTCATTTCAAAGGTGGGAAAGGGTCGGAACAAGGATGTTAATGATGTCGATAAGGTTGGACAGGGACGCGTTTGGACCGGCGCGCAGGGAAGAGAGAGAGGACTCGTCGATGAGTTTGGCGGGCTGGATCGCGCGATCGAGGTGGCGAAAGAATTAGCTAAGATTCCCAAAGACAAGGGTGTTCACCGAGTCATCTTTCCTTACCCGCGGACCCTTCTGCAGGAACTGCTCAGCGGCGGCGACGATGCGAGCGAGACTGGTGAAACTCCACAGATTCGCCAGCAACACGCTGTCCTTGCCGCGCTACCCGAGGATGCACGCCGCGCTTTCCGTTACGCGCTGCTGCTCGATAGGATGAAAAACGGCGACGCGATGCTGCTGATGCCGTTCGAGCTGCGAATCAAATAAGGCAGGAGGCCAGGCGCAGGAGGCAGACGGCAGACAAACAGGAGGCAGGCGCCAGGAGACAGACGGCAGGCGGGAGTCGTTTCCTGCCACCTGCCACCTGCTTCCTGCCTACTGCCTACTTGCCTTCTATCCTTTCCATCCCACCCATGTACGGCCGCAAGGCTTCGGGAATCACAACCGAGCCGTCAGCCTGCTGATAGTTTTCTAGAATCGCGATCCACGTGCGGCCAATGGCGAGACCGGAGCCGTTCAGCGTGTGCACGAATTCCGGTTTCGCGCCGCCTCCGCGACGAAAGCGAATCTGTGCGCGGCGCGCCTGAAACGATTCGTAGTTGGAACAGGAAGAGATTTCGCGAAAGCCGTTTTGCGAAGGCAGCCAGACCTCGATGTCGTAAGTCTTTGCGTTGCTGAAACCGAGATCGCCGGTTGAGAGCACCACGGTGCGATAATGAATACCGAGCCGCTGCAAGACCGTCTCGGCATCGCGCGTCAGCGATTCCAATTCGTCGTAAGAATTCTCCGGCAGAGCGTATTTCACCAGCTCTACCTTTTCGAACTGATGCTGGCGAATCACGCCCCGCGTGTCTTTGCCATAACTGCCGGCCTCGGAACGAAAGCACGGCGTGTACGCGACCCACTTCATCGGCAGTTGCGCGGCGTCGAGTATCTCTTCTCGGTAATAATTCGTGACGGGCACTTCAGCAGTGGGAACAAGATACAAACCGCGTTCGTCCGTGAGTTTGAAAAGATCCTCTTCAAACTTTGGCAACTGTCCAGTGCCAAACAGAGCATCCTTGTTCACGATGAACGGCGGCAATGTTTCCTCGTATCCATGCTCGCGCGTGTGGAGTTCGAGCATGAAGTTTATGAGCGCGCGCTCCAAACGTGCGCCCGCTCCGTTCAGGATCGCGAAACGCGCTGACGCGATCTTTGCGGCGCGTTCAAGATCGAGAATGCCGAGTGCCGTGCCTAGATCGACGTGATCCTTTGGTTCGAAATCGAATTCCGGTTTCTTGCCCCAGCGACGAATTTCAACGTTCGCTGACTCGTCTTTCCCGACCGGAACACTTTCGTGCGGAATATTCGGCAACGTCGAGAGCATTTCTCGCATACGCGCTTCCGCCTGATCGCGCAACTCGTCGAGTTCTGTAATCCGCTCCTTCAGTTCGCCAACTTCTTTTCGCCTTACTTCAGCTTCATCGCGCTTGCCTTCCTTCATCAACGCACCGATCTCGCGGCTGGAGGCGTTTCGTTGCGCGTTCAATTGATCGGATTCTCCAATCAGACTGCGACGTTCGGCATCGGCCTGCGCGAATTCATCAAGCACCGCCGGCGCGAAGCCGCGCTTCTCCAGTGCGGTGCGCACGCGGTCGAGATTCTCGCGGACGTAGTTGAGATCAAGCATTTGTCCTGTCCCCAATAAATATGGTATGAGAGACCGCTCCAGCTGTGGCAAATCTAGTTTGGACGTGTGTCATTGCGCAAACGCAAACTTAACATTAAAACACTCGTTGCCGAAGCAGCAAAGTTTGCCGGAGTCGAAAGCACCTACGATGAGCCAGGTCTTTACGGTGTGACCGACGGTAAGGCCGTCGGCACGTATCTAGAGCACAAGTTCACTCAGTATCTGGAACCCACCCGAGCAAGGCTACCTAACTATGTCGAATGCCTTACAATGGAGATTGCAATACGGCCGTGTAATTCAAGAAGCGGGTACAGTCGAAGGTATACACCGCATCAGATAATCGCAAAGATGCCGCGAAAAAGCAGAGAGAAATGGGAATTCGGTGATTTTCAGACGCCCTCGTCGCTTGCCAGGCAGGCGATGTCCGTTTTGGGCGATCTTGGGATTGATCCGCAATCAATCGTGGAACCAACTTGTGGTAAGGGCTCTTTCCTGATAGCTGCCGCGCGCAGGTTCGCGACTGCTAAGAGGTATGTGGGTGCAGATGTGAATGCGCAGTACTTATCAGAACTCAAAACGAATGTTGCTCGGTTGGGAATCGAAGATAGAACAAGTCTCATGGTCGGAGATTTTTTCTCTTTAGATTGGTCGGAGATTTTGGACCCAATGCCTGAACCCATACTCATTGTGGGTAATCCTCCATGGGTAACTAGCTCGGAGTTGGGCCTGCTAAAGAGTCACAATGTTCCAAAGAAATCCAACTTTCAGCAGCACCGGGGCTACGAAGCGAAAACCGGAAAAAGCAATTTCGACATTTCGGAATCCATGTTGTTGCAAAACCTGAATTGGTTGGATCGGCGTCAAGGCACGATTGCCGTACTGTGCAAGACTGCGGTCGCAAGAAAAGTGCTTTCATATGCCTGGAAACACAACGCTCGAATAAATCTGGCTAAGCTTTTTTTGATAGACGCGCAAGAACATTTTGGCGCTTCCGTTGATGCGTGTTTTCTTGTCGTCAAGATGACGGATGGCGCTCCTTCCAACGACTGTTCGGTCTACGACAGCTTATGGCGGACGGAAACGTCCCGCACGATTGGCTACCGTGACGAACTGATACTGGCCGATGTGGGCCTCTATCAGAGGTGGCAGCATCTTAAGGGAAATGACGACGCTTACGTCTGGCGATCTGGAATCAAGCACGATTGTTCCAAAGTCATGGAAATCGAACGATGCGGATCGAGGTATAAGAATGGGGCCGGAGAACTCGTAGCTCTGGAGGAGGAATACCTGTATCCGATGTTGAAAAGTTCAGATATTGGTAGTGCAGAGATTCGCTACGGCAGAAAGTACATGTTAGTTACGCAACGATACGTGGGAGAAGAAACTAACGCAATCAGAAGGATTGCTCCCAGGACTTGGCAATACTTGCAGGATCATGATGAGGCTTTTAGCAAGCGAGGCAGCTCAATTTACCGCGACCGTCCTAAGTTTTCGATATTTGGAGTCGGGCCATACTCGTTCGCACCGTGGAAGGTTGCGATATCAGGATTCTACACAAACCTAGATTTCAAGATAGTGACGCCGTGCGAGGATAAGATCGTGGTTTTCGACGATACCGTCTACTTTCTTCCGTGCTGGTCTGAGTCGGAAGCGCGTTTCATTGCGAATCTACTGAACTCTCAGCCTGCTCAGGGGTTCTATCGTTCGATGATCTTCTGGACAGACAAACGTCCCATCACAGTCGAGATACTAAAGCGGCTCAATCTCCGCGCACTTAGTGCTGAGCTGAATTGTGAGGCTGAGTACCTGCATTTTGCGCAACTGCGGAGTGCTAGTGAACGGAAAGCAACGCAGAGCCAGCTTGCTCTTTGGGTATAAGGAGAATCGAGAACTTTGAGTGATTCAGAAAAAGCTTTTGCCGGACACGCGGCAATCGTCACGGGCGCCACGCGCGGCATCGGCCGTGCTATCGCGCTGGAACTCGCGCGCCGTGGCGCCGACGTCGCTTTCAATTACGCTCGGAGCGCCGACGCGGCTGAGTCGCTTAAAAGTGAAATTGAGGCGCTCGGTGTGCGCGCACTCGCGGCGCAGTGTGATGTTGCCAACACCGAAGCGGCAGTAGATATGGTCAAGCAAGTAAAGGAAGCTTTCGGCCGCATTGATTTCCTGGTCAACAACGCCGGCATCACGCGCGACAATTTGATCCTGCGCATGAAGGAAGAGGATTGGGATGCCGTCGTCGATACCAATCTCAAAGGCGCGTGGAATTTTGCCAAGGCTGCGCTGCGCGTCATGCTGCGGCAGGAAGAAGGCGGATCGATTCTAAACATTACCTCGATTAGCGGGCGCGTCGGGATGGCGGGCCAGTCGAATTATTCAGCGTCAAAGGCCGGCATGATCGGTTTGACGAAAGCGCTGGCAAAAGAGGTGGCGAGCCGCAAGGTCACCGTCAATGCGTTATCGCTTGGTTTGGTTTCCACCGACATGGCCTCAGCGCTTGATGAAAGTTACCGTGCAAAAATCCTCGAGCAAATCCCTCTGGGCCGTTTCGCCGACACGGACGAAGTCGCGCGCATTGCGTGCTTCATGTTGTCAGATGAGGCTCGTTACATCACCGGCCAGGTGCTTCAGGTCGACGGTGGGTTGGCGATGTAGGCCATTTCCGATTTCCGATTGCCAATTTGCGCGGGTCCTAGAACTAATCCTCTTGCACTCCAATCACATTGAAAACAGACAATCGGCAATCGGCATTTGGCAATCGGCAATGAATTCATTTCCCTTCGCGCGCCCGCGAAAGGCGCGCTGCCTGATTGCGCACCGCCTCAGCCACATTGCGATTCTGCGAAAGATTCAAGAGATCCTTGGTACGGATTAGTGGCAGTTTGCTGATCACTGTAGGGATTGGCGTGCGCGGATTCCGCACCAGGTTATGAATGATCGGATACTGTCGGACCCAGTTGCGATTCAAAGCGATGAGCCTCAGCACCTCGTCTGAAACCTGGCGCATCGAGGCGATGTTCTCGACTTCCTGATCGGTGACGCGCGGATTTTTGATGACGGCGGAGGCCACCACCCGGTTTGAGTCGCGAATCAGAATACTGCGCGCCTCGCGATCGCCCTTCATGGCCAGCTTCAAACGGTCTCTGGCGTTCATGAACATGAGGCGCCGGATCAGAGAGACTCGCTCGGCGGGTACTTCCCCAACAACTTCCAGACGCTCATGCTCAATCACGCGCTTCACATTCGCGGCTACCTCTTCAAAGCTTTCAACCAGCAACTCTTCATAGCGCTCCGAGGGCAGCCACGAGTCATCAATGTCGGCATCGGAGACTTCGATGTGCTCCGCGATCAGCCATGCGTCTTCGGCTGAAAGGACTCCGGTCGCCGTCGTTAGCTCCGCGGTTTCAAAGAACTCGGCGGCGGCTGTCTTGCCGCGGGCGCGCAACTCTTCGGCGATCTGACGCGCGCCGCGTTCTTTCTCAAAAAACTCGATCCGTGTCTCGCGGGCCCGGCGCTCGGCCTCAGGCGTGCGCGCTGGATTCGCTAAGATCGCATCGATGATTGCCGGCGCGTTGACCAGACGCTGCTGGTTGGTGGCAATCAACTCGAGCAGCGATCCGTCAGTTGTCGAGCCGGCCAGCCGGGCAATCGCCTCGGCCGGGGTTCCGCTGTTAAGCACGGCTCCTACGCACACTTCATGAGTGTTGTTTGCCCTGGTGGCGATATAGGAAAGCACGGACGGCGAAGTCTCGTCCGTCTTTGTCGCAATCAGCAGGTCTTCGGCGTTCTGAGATTCCAGCGTTGCCGCCGCCGCCGTCGCAATCTCAGCGTCGTCGCTGTGACGCAGCGCCACCAGGATCTCGAGCAGGTCGGATTGCGGCAGTGGCAGCATTCCGCGCGCCGCCGCCAGGCGCGCCTGCTGCGGCGCAGTCCCACTAACGATGGCCTGCACGACAGGATTTGTTGATGTGACGTTTGAGCTCAAGGCGAGTGATCACTCAATAAAGAATTCGTCTTTCAACGTACCTGATCGAGTTCGCGTTGTCTATAGGTGTTCAGAGTATCAGCTTCAGTTGGGCGGTTTTCTGAAACAAAAGGCCCGATTGAAGTCGGTACTTTGGAACATCGACTAGTACAGATTGAAGTTGTATTCAAGCCGCATCTACATAGAAACAGGATGGCCGTCTTTGGTCGCGGGAATGAACTTTATTGCGTACGCCACAGTGATGGCCTTTCGAGTCAATCCGTATCGCAAACCTCGGATTGGAACGATGTTGATGACGCGACCGTCTGCCGCAAAAATGCAACGCAGAATCACCGTACCCGTGATCTGATGCTTGCGCGCATCCTCGGTGTATGTCGGTTCCGGTTTGCTGAGCACGCGCGGCTTGGTGGTTACGTCCTTGCCCGAATACGCCTTGACACCTAGATCGTTGCTTGGAGCAAACACACGCAAAAAATCGGCACGATCACGCCACTCTTCCGTCTTTTTCTTCGAAGGATGAACACTTAAAGCCAAGTATCGTTCGGCGCTGTCAGCCGCTTCCAGCAGTTGCGTCTTTGGGAGATTAATGGCCCTATCAAGCGAGGAGCTTAGAAGCGCGTCCGCTATCTTTGCGGCTTTCTCGTGAGCTTTGCGCGCGTCATCCCTTTTCTCTACCTGCTGCAACGAAAGGCCAAGACAATGCCACGCACTGATATCATCTTTGTGATGCTCAACGGCCTTGCGCAAGAGTTCGATGGCCCCCATCGCATCACCTTGTTGGTAGAGTTGAATACCGCGATCACGTTCTTCAGATGGGTTGCTGGCTGGTTGTTGCGCGTTCGTGCTGGTGCTCGTGCCTAGAACGATAAGAGAGAGAAATAGAAAAATCGCAACTCCGAAATGCAGAGTGGCTATTCTGTGAGAGCTTTGCATTTCCACTTTCTCCGTGCGAAGTTCGTGAGCGAAAAACGATCGCGCAAGATAGCATCTTGCGCTATGCATCAAACTGCCGCGCCGTGACACTTCTTGTACTTCTTACCCGAACCGCAAGGGCACGGTTCGTTGCGGCCGACTTTCGGTTGATCGCGCACGACGGTTTTGACTCTGCCGGCTTCCTCGCCCGCCGCTGCGGCGCCCTGGTTTGGACCAGTGAAAGTCAAAGGACTACGCGGCCGGCGCCGTTGGCGTAGCGCTTCCGGTGGCTGCTCTTCGACCACCTGCAGGTTGAAAAGCGATCGGATCGTCGTCGTGTCGATGCGATCGAGCATCTCCTGGAACATGTCGAAGCTTTGCTTCTTGTACTCAACGAGCGGATCCTTCTGGCCATAACCGACCAGACCGATGCCCTGCTTCAAGTGATCGAGTGACAGCAAGTGATCTTTCCACTGCGCGTCGATGATGTTGAGCATGATGATGCGCTCGTAGGTGCGCATCGCTTCGGGACCGATCTGCTGCTCCTTTGCAGCATACTTGACCTTGAGCGTTTCCCAAATAGAGTCAGTGATTTCCTGCGTCGTGAGGTTGTGGAAATCAATGCCTTCAGCGAACGCATCGAAATCGTAGATCGTCTTGATCTGAATCTGGTAGTTGTCCGTGTCCCAGTCGTCCGGCGCTACATCCGGATTGAGATACCGAATCGTCAAATCAGATAGCAAGTCGTAGGCGACGCCGGCTCTTGGCGGATCGCCCATCAAGTAGTCGCGCTGGTCGGGCTGCTCCATCAACTGGCGGCGGAGACCGTAAATAGTCTCGCGCTGCTTGTTCATCACGTCGTCGTATTCGAGCAGGTGTTTGCGCGCCTCGAAGTTGCGGCCTTCGACTGACTTCTGCGCCGCCGCGATTCGCTTCGACACCATCTTTGATTCGATGGCCACGCCCTTCTCCATTCCCAGACGCTGCATCAGGGCTTTAACTTTGTCACCGGCAAAGATGCGCATCAGATCGTCTTCGAGCGAGAGGAAGAAACGCGATGCGCCCGGGTCGCCCTGGCGTCCCGAACGACCGCGCAACTGGTTGTCGATCCGGCGCGACTCGTGTCGCTCCGTGCCGATGATGTAGAGACCGCCGAGTTTGACCACTTCCTCGTGCTCGGCCTCGACGATGCGTTTGGCGCGACTGAAAACTTCGCTCCACTGTTCATCGGTTGCTTCGTCGGGATCGATTTCGTCTTCTTTGAGAAACTCGCGCGCCATGAAATCCGGATTGCCGCCAAGCAGGATGTCAGTGCCGCGGCCGGCCATGTTGGTGGCAATGGTCACCGCCCCTTTGCGTCCCGCCTGCGCGACAATTTCCGCCTCGCGCTCGTGATATTTGGCATTCAAGACGTTGTGCGGTACCGCCTCTCTTAGCAACCGGCGCGCGATCAGCTCGGAATTTTCCACGGAGACCGTGCCGACCAGCGCCGGCTGTCCCTTCTCGTAACACTCCTTGATCTCTTCGACTACGGCGTCCCACTTCTCTGGGAGTGTGCGATAGATCACATCCGAGAAATCCGTTCGGACCATCGGCATATTCGTCGGCACCACGATGACGTCGAGTTTGTAAGTCGAATGAAACTCCGCGGCCTCGGTTTCCGCCGTGCCGGTCATGCCGGAAAGTTTTTCGTAGAGTCGGAAGTAATTTTGCAGCGTGATCGTGGCAAGCGTCTGGTTCTCTTTTTCGATCTTGACGCCTTCCTTGGCTTCGACTGCCTGGTGCAAGCCGTCGGACCAGCGGCGGCCTTTCATCAGACGGCCGGTAAAGTCGTCAACGATGATCACTTCGCCATCCTGGACCACGTACTGGTGATCGAGCCGGTAAAGCGTGTGGGCCTTCAACGCCTGCTCGACGCAATGCAGCAGCTCCATGTTCGACGGATCGTAAAGGTTGCCGACACCCAGCAAACGTTCCGTCTTGTCGACGCCTTCTTCAGTCAACACCGCTGTGTGCGCTTTTTCATCGACGAGGTACTCGCCGGTTTTGACGCCGTCGATTTCTTCGCCGCGCTTGAGCTGCGGAATGATCGCGTCGGCTTTGTAGTACTTGTCGGTCGCTTCGTCTGATGGGCCGGAGATGATCAGCGGCGTGCGCGCTTCGTCGATCAGAATCGAATCAACCTCGTCAACGATCGCGAAGTAGTAACCGCGCTGCACGCAGGTCGCGAGATCAAACTTCATGTTGTCGCGCAGATAATCGAAGCCGAATTCGTTGTTCGTGCCGTAGGTGATGTCCGCGGCGTAGGCAGTCTGGCGCTCGAAATCGTCCATGTCGTTTTGAATGCAACCGACTTCGAGACCGAGGAAACGATGAATCTGGCCCATCCACTCCGCATCGCGCGAAGCGAGATAATCGTTAACGGTAACGATGTGCACGCCGCCGCGCCCGGTTAGCGCATTCAAGTAAGCGGGGAGCGTTGCCACCAGCGTCTTACCTTCACCAGTGCGCATCTCCGCAATCTTGCCTTGATGCAGCACGAGGCCGCCGATCAACTGCACGTCGAAGTGGCGCATGCCTGTGGTGCGGACGCTCGCTTCGCGCACGGTGGCAAACGCTTCGGGCAGAAGTTCGTCGAGAATCTCTCGCTCCAGGCGTTTTCGTTCTTCCTTGTCGCCGGCGTCGGCCACCGCGCGCGCCACGCGCTCTTTGAAGACGACCGTCCGCGCGCGCAGCTCGTCGTCGGAGAGCTTTTTGAGCGCCGGTTCGAGCTCGTTGATTTGCGCGATGATCGGCTGAACAGATTTCAGAAAACGCTGATTGCTACTGCCGAATACTTTGGTTAAAAACTTATCGAAACTGGCCATAATCGTTCCTTGAATACAATTGAAACTCTCAAACAAAACGCAACGCCGTCGTTCATTCAAAACCTAACGCAATGTGTGATTGTAATGGAGCACGAGAAGCGAGGCAACCGGCGAGAATCTAAAGAAGTCTCAAGCCTGGGCGGACAAATCCGCCCCTTAAACGGGTTCTTGGTCCGGGCTAACCTGCCGGTTTCGTTTCGACCTGTTTCTTCAGCAGCTCGCTGGCGTTCTGGCGCGGCAGGTTGAAGTGCACAATGATCTGCTTGCCTTCCGACGTGACCTTCGTGTTCTTAAAAATCACTTCCTCGTCGTGTCCGCGCTTCTTAATCTCTCCTACGGCTAGTGCAAAGTTGTATGCGCGAGTCAGTTCTGCGGCGCGATCCGGAGAGTCGGCCTCCGTCTCAACTTTGGCGTTGAAGTCGTTTTGGTCAAGCTTGACCGTGAAACGAAGCGAAACAGGATCGCATTTCAGGGTTTTCTTTTTCTGCTCCTTCTCCAGCTTTGCGGGATCCTTGAGGTATAGAAGCATGCGGCTGTCACTGATCGCGGAGGCCAGATCTTTTGCTATTTCGATCATCTGCGGATCGCCGGACTTTTGCACAACTTTTGCATCAGCCAGGTTGCAATCAGGGCTGAGCCTGGCGTCGATGGTCATCTCCAGCGTCGAAGTTAGATCAAGCAGACCTTTTTCTTTGAGGGCATTCGCGCGCGCCAGCCAATCCTTCAGCGGGCGCGTGTTAATCTCGTCGTCGTTCACTCCCAGAGTGCTTTCATCCGTGGCGTTCTTGTTTGTATCAGCGGCCGCGTCTTTCGCAGTATTCGATTGAGCGGTGGGCTGATTCGGCGTTGGCTGGTTATTGCTGGCAACGACGGAACCAACCGGCGCCGTGCTTGGCGACGGTGATGGTAATGGACTGGGGCTGGGAATTGGCGTTGGTGTGCTCAGCACTTTTGGTGGCGGCGCTTGCGAAATGATCTTTGGCAGCTCTAAAGGATTTACCAGTTGACCCGGAGGCGCAAAGTAACCATCGGGATAATGAAATTTCTGGCCCCACTGAAGGATCTGCACATCTTCCCCAACAACAGTCTTGCTGTAGGCCTTGTCGACGTATCGTGCCGTTCTTCCAAGCGAGGCGAGACCCACTGCATCCAGCAGCGGAGGAGCATAGTAGACGCCGGCCGCAAGAGCGAGGTGAAGCGCGAGCGATCCACCGAGCAGACCCAAGAAAAGCCGCCAGCGCGACTCGCGATTAACCTCAAAATTTCCAAAAAGTTCCGCCATTTCCAATTCAACGACGCTTCGCATCGTTGTACGCTTTAGACGCGGTCTGCGTTCGGCGCGTTGCGAGCGAGCGCAAATATACGTTAGCACTTTGCGCCTGCTTGTCCCAAAGGCCTATCATTATCAGAGCCTCTTTGGCGAAGCGTCTGAGTTAGAATCATTTCGTGAGACGTTCGCACAGCAAAGGACGATCGGGAAAAGGGCGCCGGCGAGAGGGTAAACCTTCGCGGCACAAACCTGGCCAGCAAACGCTCAGATCAACACCGAAAGCGACGCTTGCGGATCCTCCGCGTGTGATAGCGCAGTCGCGCGACGTGCAGCGGCTGCTGGCAGGAATAGGCACTCCGCCCTCAACTGCGTTCAAGCCCGACCCTTTTCAGCTTGAAGCGCTTGCGGCGCTCGAATTTGAAGACGTCCTCGTGACGGCGCCCACCGGAAGCGGCAAGACTTGGATCGCTCGTGAAGAGATCCGGCGATTGTTGGAAGCAGGCCGGCGCGCCTGGTACACGAGCCCGCTCAAGGCGCTGACGAATTCAAAATATCAAGAGTTCATCGAAGAGTTTGGCGCGGAGCGAGTCGGCATTCTCACCGGCGATCGCAAAGAGAATACGGATGCTCAACTGATTGTTGGCACGACCGAAATTTATCGCAATCAGTTGTTCGACTCACTGCGCGGCGGCAGCGAAGTGCCCGGGCGTCTCGTCGTGCTCGACGAAGCGCACTACCTGGCGGATGAAGACCGCGGCCACGTTTGGGAAGAAGCGATCATTTTAACGCCGCCACGCATTCGTCTGTTGTTATTGTCAGCGACGATCGGAAACGCGGAAGAGTTTGCCGCGTGGATCGAAGAAGTGCGCGGTGTTCGTTGTGGCGTGGTCACACGCCCTGGCGCGCGGCCGGTTCCTTTGCGCGCGGCGTTTCTGCTGCCTGATAGGAGACTGATGCCATTGCTCAACGACGCTGGGAGATTCAATCCGGAAATTGCGCAGATGGGAGAAAGGCAAAAGTAAAAAGGAAAAAGGGGAAATTGGAATGAAAGACATTCTGGCACATCCATCGGCGCGAACATAGAAGAAGCCCAAGCCGGCCAAAGTAAGCTGGATTTCATAAGTAAGAATGCTATCGCGTTGAAAGAAGCCCGTGAAACCGTTTATTGGCTGCGCTTACTTGCCGCTTCGAAAGTAGTTTCTGCCAAGCGTCTCTCAGGCCTTCAAAGCGAGGCTGATGAATTAACAAGGATCATCGCGTCGATAATCGTTTCCGCAAAGCGTGGCACGAAGTGATCCGCTGGCGATCGTGACTTTTGCCTTTTACCTTTTGCCTTTTGACTTCCTATGAAACTGAGCATGCCCGAAATGCCGCCCGCGACATTGCTAGCGGCCCTGGGCGGTTACAATTTATTGCCGGCGATCGTTTTCTTGCCGACGCGCCGGCGCTGCGATCAAGCCGCTTCGGAAGCGGCGTTCGCACGGCGCGATCCAAATGCCGAACGTCACGAAGGGCGCCGGGAGTTCATGCAAAGCTTTGCCGCAGAACACCCGGAGGTGCGCGGCCATCGACACTGGGACACAATCATTCGCGGCGGAGTCGCGTCGCATCATGCCGGTCACATTCCAGCGTGGAAGCTGGTGATCGAAAAGCTGATGAGCGCCGGGCTGCTCGATGCGATCTTCGCGACGGCGACGGTGGCCGCCGGCGTTGATTTTCCCGCGCGCACAGTGGTGTTGACGGGCGCCGACGCGCGCACCGGCAGCGGCTGGCGCATGTTGACGGCTTCTGAGCTGCAACAGATGACCGGGCGCGCCGGACGGCGCGGACGCGACAATGTCGGATTCATTGTTGCTGCTCCCGGGCTTCATCAGGACCCCCAACGCATCGCCGAATTGCTCAAAGCGCCGCCCGATCCGCTCGTTAGCCAATTCCGCGCCACCTACACCACGCTCTTGAATTTGCTAGACGCGTTTGGCAACTTCGCGCAGGTGCGGGAGATAGCCGAGCGAAGCTTTGCGCATCGCGAGGCAGCGCGCCACATCACGCGGTTGGAAGAATTGCGTTCTGAAAGTGAAGAGAAAATCAAAACGAAGTTGGAAAACGCCAATTGTGATTTGCCGTTTTCGGTTGTGCTTGGCCTCGAGCGTCTGGTGAGCGCGCGAGCGCGTCTGCAGGAAGCACTGCCGCAGACGCGCGCAGAAGTCCTGCGTCGTTGGCTCGGCGAAGTGGTCCAACCCGGGCGAATCGTCGGCATTGGCCGCAGCGGCAAACGGCTGGTGATGGTGACACAGCGGAGCGAAGGCAACGTCGCCGGAATTCGTGAAGACGGCCGCCGCGCGAGTTTTGCGCTCGAGCGGATCGGACGCGTCTACGCGCCTGTGTATCGGCTTCGAGAACAGTTCATCGAAGAAGCTTTTGCAGACGTGCATGCTAAGGGCCGGGAGCTGGTTATTCCTGAACCGAGACTGCGCGATGCGCGCGCTGAAGAATCCGACGCCTTGAATCTGATCGACCAGATCATCGAATCAATAACGCCGGCGCATTTGAGCGCGACGAAGAGAACTGCCTGCACCGAAGCTTTGTGGGCGGCGCTGGACGAAGCGGAAGCCATCCAACGCGCGAGGCGGCAGATTGAGAGTTTGCGTGAGGAAGTTTGGCAGCCATTCGAGCAGCGCGCGCGCGTGCTCGCGGCGCTTGGCTATGTTGATTTCGACCAAGAGCGAGTCACTGAGCGCGGCCGTTGGCTGGCGGATCTTCATATCGATCGGCCGTTGCTTGTTGGCGAAGCACTGGAAAACGGATTGCTTGCGTCGCTCGATACTGCAAGCGTATCGGCAACGATGGCTGCGCTCACCGCCGACGAGGATCGCGATTATGGTGAGCTTGAACTCGATGACCGGATCGTCAGCGCCCTTGCTCAGTTTGAAGACATCGGGTTTAAGGTCGCAACGGAAGAATGGAAACAGGAAGTGGAACCTGCGCCGGAGATGAATTTTTCAGCGGCGGCGGCGGCAGCGCGCTGGGCCGGCGGCGCCGATTGGCCAACGCTTGTGCATGAAACTCGCGCTGAAGAAGGAGATCTCTTTCGCATGCTTTCGCGCACCGGCGAAGCGTTACTGCAAGTGGCCGGATTGAGAAAGGCCCATGCCGAAGCTGCGCGAACCGCTGCAGTGGCTGCCGAAATCATCTTGCGCGAACCGGTGCGTTGAGGCCTGGGCGACGCAAGCGAACACGCGCTCTGATGCAGTCGTAGATGAGTGTTGTGTTAGAATCATTTCTCGCGAGAAAACGAGTAGGCCGTCAATCGGGTTCTTGCGTCGGGAGGTTTGATTATCATGGAAGAAGCACGGGAAACCGCTAAATGCGCCGTAAATGCCGCTTGCGATGCGCTGCGCTACGTAGGCGATGTGTCGTACGCCATCCTGCCGCGTGACGTGGCTCACGGGCTCGGCGATCTGAAGAAAGCGTTGTGGAGCAGCGTGCGCTCGGCGATCGATTGGGAGATCGGTTGGATCGATGAGCGAGTTGCCGGTGGGGATCGCCTGCGTGAGGACTGGCAACGCTCGTGCAGTCAAGAAGCTCCGGCAGCCACTGACCCGGTTAACTAATTTCTGTTGGACGTTAACACTGCGGTCGATAAAAGATCATGGAAGTTCTATTGGCTGACGAATACGGATTTTGTTTTGGCGTCGAGCGCGCCGTTGAGATGGTCGAAGACGCGCTCGAAGAAAACGGCGGACCAATTCGCTCGCTCGGGCCGCTGATTCACAACGCGCAAGAGATGGAGCGTTTGGGTGGAAAGGGCGTTTCCACGATCGATACGCCCGAGGAAGCTGACGGCCATACGGTCGCCGTCATTCGCGCGCATGGTGTCACGCCGCAGGTGCAGCGCCAACTGGAGCAGCGCGCCACAAAAGTCATTGACGCGACCTGTCCCTTCGTTACCAGAGTCCAACACCTGGCCGAACGCGCGGCAACGCAAGGCCGGGATGTAATTGTCGCGGGGAATCCGGATCATCCCGAGATGATCGGCGTTGTCGGCTACGCGCCGAATAACACCTATGTGGTTCGCGACGCAAGCGAAGTGGCCTCGTTACCGCCGCTTCGTTCGCCGCTGGTGGTATCGCAGACAACGATCAAGTTGAAAACTTTTCTGGAAGTCGCAGAAGCTGTGCGCGCGAAATCAGACACAGAGCCGCAAGTGGTAAACACGATCTGTTCCGCCACTCGCGACCGTCAGGATGCAGCGCGCGCTCTGGCCGGAGAGGTTGATGTTTTTTACGTGATTGGCGGCCGCCATTCTTCCAACAGCGTCAAGCTGCTGGCGGTTTGCCAGGAGCAATGCGAAAAGAGCTTTCTGATCGAAACGCCCGCCGAGATTAATCCGCAGGACCTCGCCGGCGCCACGCGCGTCGGCGTGACGGCCGGCGCCTCAACTCCAAACTGGCTAATCGAACAAGTGGTGAAGCGTCTGCACGAGATTGGAAGCAGTCAACCGCCAAGACGCCAAGAGCGCCAAGGCGTTTAACAAGTTACTTAATTAAGGGACCGCCCCTCACATGAGCTACAGCAAACCTGAACCGCACAATTTCCTCGCCGTGTTGCGAAAAGCTGATTCAATAGAGCCTGACTAAGAAGTCGATAGACTAGCCCATGAAGTAATCGGCGCCTCAATTGAAGTGCACCGTCAACTTGGGCCTGGACTCCTGGAGTCAGTGTACGAAGAGGCTTTGTGCATTGAGCTAACGTTGCGCGGAATACCATTTGTGCGCCAGCCGACTATCGCTGTAAGTTACAAGGGTCGGCCGGTCGGTGAGAGTCGGTTGGACCTTTTGGCTGGTGGGTGTCTTATTGTTGAGCTGAAGGCTGTCGAAGCTCTGGCTCCCATTCACTCAGCACAGGTCATCTCATACTTGAGAATAACTGGTCACAGGCTCGGGCTGGTGATTAACTTCAACGTCTCGGTGTTGAAGGACGGAATAAAGCGAATAATATTGTCTTAATAACTTGGCGCTCTTGGCGTCTTGGCGGTTAACTCCTACAGCTCCTCTGAATCCAGATTCACTTGCTCGAGCGCGATGACAATCTGGCGGGCCTCTTCGGATCCGTATTCAATTGCCTGTCGTCTGAGGGCGTCGCGCGCGAAGGCCGAATCAACCGGATCGTGCAGCACACCGACCAACACCGAAGTCGGTAACTGCACCAGTGCCTCCTGGGCCAGGGCGCGCACTACGACGTTCTGAGAACGAGCCAATTCGCAGATCTCGCTCGGCGCAAAGCGCGAGCTAAGCGCGTCAGCCAGGGCGTCAATTCGCTTGTAGTCGTGTTGTGAGTGCGCCCGCCCAACGAGTTGGGCAAAGACTTCGGCCGATTGGGTTTTCTCCAGC
Organism: Pyrinomonadaceae bacterium; assembly: GCA_041499185.1. GTDB lineage: Bacteria > Acidobacteriota > Blastocatellia > Pyrinomonadales > Pyrinomonadaceae > JAOAPY01. Next base: position 26,507 of record JBGQJU010000020.1, read on the forward strand.
AGCACAGCGGCGCAAGTATCAGCAACCGCTCTTAGCTTGTCGCTTTTCTCGTTGCCCAGTGAGGCCCCAGTCTCAGAAGCGCGCTCATCAAGCGCGGTCAGCAGTTTGCTCAGCTCCAGATCCGCCCGCGCGTCGTAGGGAAGATTGCGCGCGAGCGCTGCAGCCGAAGTCGGTGACGGCTGAAGCGCGCGTTCGACAAGATTCCGCGTCGCCGGACGAAGTTCGGACCACACCGTTGCTACACGCCCTCCGAAATCTTCAATCATCAGCGCCAAAGTTGATCGTGCCCCCAAGACCTGCTGAATTCTCCGCATCAGAACGGCGTACTATACGCGAAGAGAACGATAAAGGCGAGAGGTGAAGCGGGACGGGGAGACGCGGGGACGCGGAGACACGAGGACAGGGAGACAGGGAGAATCGGAGACGGGGCGGTGGTGGAGTTGAGCTGTAACAGATCACATCCCCGTGTCTCCGCGTCACCGTGTCTCCGCGTCACTGATCGTCGCCGTGTCTCCCAGCAATTCAATCCCGCCGTGCGCGAAAGCGATCATGATGCAGTCTTCGCCGTCGAGGGCAACAGGATGATGGGCGGAACCCGCATCGTTGATAAGGTATTCGCCGGCGCGGCGTTCACCGCTTGAATCACGATACCCGCCCTGAATAATGAAGACCTCTTCAATGCCGACGTGACGATGCGCGGGATAACCATGTCCCGCCTGCATGCGAATCAGCACGGAGGCGTCGCTGGTCTGTTCGTCTCGGCGCAGAACATTCACGAAGATTCCTCGATGTCGCGTTGGACGCCAATTGATTATTGCAGGATCGAACATGCGTGGTAAGAAGTGGGCAGTGAATAGTGGGTAGTGTGCAGGCAGCAAAAAAGGCGTTAACTACACACCGCCTACTGCTCAATTCGCTTCAGCCATCGTCTTATCGGCTGGATTGAGGTCCCTGATTTCCGCAATCGTCGGAAACGGAATCTTGACGATTTCACCATTAGCGCATTCCATCTTGACACTGGGAGTCGTCAACGCCTGGGTTGTTTTCATGCTGCGCACGATGCCGCGAACGCGTTGCCCGTTCGTAGTTATGACCTCGACGTTGTCTTTACCGTAAAGCGGCTGAAGGGCCGCGAGGGCCTTAGTAACTTCCATTTTTAGATCTTCCTTCCAGGGTTCATCAAAGTTGGGTTGTTTGATTCTGCACGCATCTGGCGCCGATGTCTATCAGACGCGCGGGCTCGCGAGAACAAGATCTCAGAATCGAACTGACGCTGGGCAGTAGGCTAAGCATGAATCGTGCCATCCTGCTGTGATATTCTGTGCTCGCCTGATGACCTGCTGCGCGGCGCTCGATTGTTGCCGTAGCTCTGCTTGTGCCCGGCGAACAAGATGCAACCGTTAAGCTCCATTTGGCGTATAGGGATTTGATTGGTTTCTTTGGGCTAAACGCGAACTACCGCGGATTCTTGCCATGTCACAGAATACTCCAGTACCGCCAAACTCTGGGATCGACTCCAGCGTTACAACGTGTGCCAACTGCCATTCGCCGATGCCGAGTGGACTGCGCTTCTGCCGCAACTGTGGCTACCGTCTGGGAGAAGGCTCAGCGGAGTATACAGAAACAGTTCGTTTTCCGAATGGTCACGCCGGCGCCAATGTAGCAACTCCAGCCGCGCCAAATTACGCGACCACGTACGGGCTCGGGGGTGGGCCCATCGCCGCCAACGCGCCGTGTCACATCAAGACACGCCGCCCCCGGCGAATGAGCGGCATGACCTGGATGTTTCTGGCGCTGTTCATCTTTTTCTTTGCTGCCGGTGGAGCCACCCTCTTCCGCCGGCCGTTCCGCGCCGGTATCAACCGAGGCGCTCCGGCGACTGCGATTTCGCGGTCTTACGCTGGAGTCAACCAGTTTGACACGACGGACCGCGGCGTCACCTTCGACAATGTCGAACCGGCCGGATCACCGGCAGACAAAGCCGGACTGGTTGGCGGCGACATCATCACCACTTTCGATGGACACGAGGTTAAGAGCGACAATCAGATGATGGAGCTACTCGGCATGACGCCGATTGGCAAGACCGTCGATGTTGTCTTTATTCGCGATGGCGAGACCAGGACGACCAAACTCACGACGATCTCGGAGGGGGATGCGAAGCGGCTTGAGAAGGAGTTTGGCGCTCGCCCCGAAGGCCGCGGCAGATTAGGCATTGATGACCAGGAACGGGTGGACGTGCCCGGCACCAACCTTCACGGCGTCCGACTGGGAACTGTTGAGAAGAGTCTGCCTGCCGATATGGCCGGGCTTAAGCCTGGAGACATCGTGATCGAATTTGATAATGTCCCGATCCGAACTTCGGAAGAACTCGCCTCTCGTATTCAGCGCGCTGTGCCCTACACAACCGTCGTGGTGAAGATCATTCGCGGCGGCGCCGAGCGTTTGGAAATTCCCGTCAAGGTTGGTCGGCGTTAGACTCGCCTAAGCAGCGGTTATCTTTGGACACGTTGATTACCACAGCGTTCCCGCATTCTTGAGAATTCAGATATCAATCTTTCGCAAGGTATTCATGCATTCTCGCTTCCATTTCACGACGCACGTCCTCGCGCGCTTCTTCTGTTTCGTCCGGCCCAAAAGTTTCAAACAGCGCATAAGGAACATCGGCTACGAGTCGCAATTCCCAAGCCTCGCGATTCTTGTGTGAGGTCCGAGAGAACCACAAAGCATCGATCAGTGCGTCATCAATCCTGACGTTTTCAAATAATCCTTCTGCGCGTCGGCCCGCCTCGGCCCGCGTTTCGCTGGTCATCAGCACGCCCCGCAACCGCCAGCCGTGTTTTCGATAGGTGGCTATGATCTCAAGAGAACGTTCGAGTTGATTCATAGGATGAAAGCCGAGTTTTGATCAGTATACCTTAAAGCGCGGCGGAGAATTGTTGACCGCGACGGGGCAGCGTCATTATGATTTCAAAGGCGAACGATGTTCTCACGATGGTCAACGTCAAGTGTCCTGCGATCTACGCGCCGGCTCGGCGTGTTCTGTAGCGTCGCGCCGCTGGCAATGATACTGCTCGCGTCGATAATGATTGGCCGGTCGGTCTTTAATGGCGGCGCAGGAAGCGGCATGTCTAAAACAACAGAGGAGAAAATGAACGCTCGTGTGCCTGCTCCGTTTTACGATGTCCTGCGAAAAGCTTTGAATAAACGCAAGACGAACCTCGAGAATATCTGCCCCAGCTCGGATTCTCTGTCCCGTCGCGTGCTTGAGGAATATGGCGCAATGTTTCTCGCCACCGAGAAAGTAGAGCCTCCGCCCGTCTGCGTCTTCACGAGTGAAGAGCAGGTGACAAAGTTTCAGCAAGACGCAGGGTTCTCAACCGAGATGATCGGCGCCGATCAGATCGAGCTGCAGCCTGGGGCGATGAAGGCCTTGCTCAAAGCTCGCGACGAAGCAAACAAAGAACGTCTGGACATCACGCCGCGCAACGGGGCGGAAGCAGCCCGGCGGAATTACGAAGACAGCGTCCGGCTGTGGAACACGCGTTTCCTGCCCGCGTTGGATCACTGGGTGAGACAGAGAAGACTGACCGTCGAACAAGCTGGGCGGTTGCGCACTTTGCCTTTGCGGGAGCAGGTCGCCGAAGTGCTCGAGCTTGAGAAGAGCGAAATCTTTTTCAGCAAGGATCTATCCAAATCTATTCTCTATTCGGTTGCCGCGCCCGGCACTTCGCAGCACATTGCGATGCTCGCTTTTGATGTTACTGAGTTCCAGGATCCTCGCGTCCGCGCGATCCTCGCGAAGCACGGTTGGTTTCAGACCGTGGTCAGTGATCACCCGCACTTCACCTTCCTGGGTCTCAAAGAGCAGGACCTGCCAAAACACGGTCTGAAGAACGTTGTGGCCGAGGGCCAGACGTTCTGGATCCCGAATGTTGCCGCTGGGCCCTAACTACTGCCCGAACGTGTGGAAAAATGAAGCGCTGCCCTCAATGCAACCGAACGTACGCTGACGAGTCGCTCAAATTTTGTTTAGACGATGGCGCTCTCCTTTCGCGCTCTGGCAGTTCGCCGTCTCTCCCCGATCCGAACGCTACGTTGCCGTACCCGACCGAACGCAATACGGCGCCGCCGACCGAGATACTTGTCCCACGGGTGACTCCGTCGGCCCGCAACGTGCCCACTATTGCTTCTGTCCCACGCACTAGCGACTCTGGCCGTGCCGCTGCAGCTTCCGAGCCGCCCAACCGTGTTCTGACCGCCGGAGTCATTTCGATTGCCGTGCTGCTCCTGGTCATCGCCACTATCGGCACGGCTTTCCTTTATAAGCATTGGAAAACGCCAGACAACGGGTCCTCGTCCGCTGTCAGTTCACCCAGACCAAGTTCAGCACCGGAAGCCGGCAGCGAAGATTTAGGAAAGCCTAAAACGAAGCCACTGCAAATCAAGGTCACGGCTTCGTCGGTCAGATACGCAGTGCAAAGCAACACCTACGATCCCGCGAACGTCATCGACGGCAGCAAACGAACTGCCTGGATCGAAGGGGTGGATGGGCCAGGCATTGGGGAATGGCTGAATTTTGATTTCGGGCGCGACATCAACTTGCATCGCATACTCATTCTGCCGGGCTACTTCAAGAGTCCACAGATCTGGGCGCAAAACAATCGAGTCGCCGCCGCGACTTTTCACTTCTCGGACGGCAGCTCGCGCCGGTTCACGTTTCCGGATCTGATGGAACGGCAAACGCTGGACGTTGGCTCTATCAGAACGCGCTGGGTCCGGCTGGTTATCGATGACGCTTATTACGGGACCGATCGGGACACCGCGATCTCCGAAGTAGCCTTTGAATGGGAACCGTAACAACTGAGGGGGCTAGTCTCACGGGCACCCTGAGTGTTCACTTTGAATTCCTGCGCGCGCGTTGGCTGGCTGCGGCGAAATCGGTTTCACTTCTCCCCCAAAGGTGCTAGACTACCGCCGCATTGGCCCATGATGGGGGGCCGAATCTCTCTCCCCGGATCATAATTCAGGATTCCATTACCAGCGCCGCAAGGATGCGCGGCTTTCTCCTCGCATTCAGCCAGGCAACGCTCCGAGCGACCTTTATCCCGAAAGAAGGTCAATCATGGATGTCCCTCAATTTATCGCCGGCAGGTTCCGCATCGAGGGCGAAATCGGAACCGGCGGCATGGGCACGGTCTATCGCGCCACGCACCTCGGGCTGCAACGATCGGTTGCGGTCAAGATCATCAAATCTGAATTCGCCGGCGACCCGGACGTTGCCGATCGCTTCATGCGCGAAGCGCGCACGATGGCCAAGTTGCGCCACCCGCGCGCGGCGATGATCTTCGATGCCGGCAATCTGCCCGATGGTCGGCACTTCATCATCATGGAGTTTGTCGAAGGCACGACGTTGTCGGAAGCGCTGGTGCGCGAGGGCCGGTTCTCGGCAGAGCGGGCGGTGAGCATCGCGGTGCAAATTTGCGATGTGCTCGAGGAAGCGCACCTGCTCGGCATCATTCATCGCGATCTCAAACCGTCGAACATCATGTTGAATGAACGTGGCGTCTGCGTGTTGGACTTTGGGGTCGCCAAAGTGCTGGCTTCATCCACCGATGCGACGGTTTCACACGCCAGCACTGGCTCGGGTCAGATCATCGGCACCCCACGTTACATGTCGCCGGAACAATGTCTCGGCCAACACGTCGAAGCACGCAGCGATCTTTACAGTCTCGGCGTCTTGCTTTACGAGATGCTGGCCGGCCGGCCTCCATTCATCGATCCTCTGCCCTCAGCGGTATTGGTCAAACAGGCGACAGCGCCGCCACCGCCGTTGCCAAAATTGCGCCAGGACATTCCGCGTGCTTTGGCGCTGGCCGTTCACACTTTGCTGGCAAAGCAACCGGAGGATCGTCCGAAGACTGCGGCACACGCGCGCGCAATGCTGGAAAAAAGTCTGGCAGCGCCGGCGCGCATCACGCCAGAGGTTGAGCCGTTGTCTTCAACCGTCGCGGCAGCACTCAGCAAAAAGCGCAGTCTCGTCTTCCGCGTCGCGGCTCCGATGGCTCTGGTAGCGATCCTGGGCGCGCTGCTGCTGGTGTTGGGATACAGAGGAGAAACCGCGGAGGTGACGGCGCCGCAAGGTTCTTTTACCTCGGGCTCTAAGCTGCCTATCGGCGCACCCGCGACGAGCCGCTCGCGCGCCGACGAAAAAGTCGACGCTACTCTCAAAGCGTCGGATACGAAGTCAGCGGAAACAGAGTTGGCAAGCCCGACGAGCCTGTCGCTCGAAGAAGCGAAAAGAATTGCTGGTTCGATCTCGCATGGATCGATCGGAGACGTAGCGATCGTACAAACGGGCGCGGGCCCGGCCATAGTTGCGATTCACGACGAACGCAAGAGCGGCACGACGCATTTCTTCGTGATGGAGGGGCGCGGAGCCGGCTATCACGTTTCAGCGCGCGGCCTGCTCGATAACCCAGACTTTCGCGGCGCAACGTGGAAGACCGAAACGCTGGATGCCGACGGTGACGGTCAGACGGAAGTTTTGTTTACCGGCGCCGGCACAAACGGCCGCGCTTCAGATCATCGTCTGGTGCTTTATGTCCCGCGGACACGACAAACTTATAGTGTGCGGGTCGAAGTAGATCAACGCACTGCCGGAACAAGGCGCGCGATCTGGTCGGCCAACGCCTCGGCACCCGAGGCCGAGCCCTATCGGAAAGTTCTCGCAAGACGGGCGCGCGCGATTTAGAATTTTTGATTGGAAATGAACTGGTAGCGCGCGCGAATCCTTTCCGCCCAGCTAGTCTACTTGCCGTGCTGAGGACGGCATGCGATCATAGCCGCTGTTCTAATTCCATTTAGTTCGGCCTTGGCAGCCTTCATAGTTTTTCTTCAGATGAGCCGCACCCAATTCGATCAATCCGCCTGCGACTCGCTGGCTCAATGCGTAAAAGAGATCGAGAAAGACACCGACGCCGAGCTGGTAATCGCCGTGCGCGCTCGATCGGGAAACTACCGCCACGTCGATTATCTTTTCGGCGCGCTGGTCGCTTTCGCCGGTTTGCTGTTCCTGCTGTTCCTGCCTTTTGATTTCCATCAATACTGGGTCCCGATTGATGTCGCGGCGCTGTTCGTGATCGGCGCTTATCTCTGCTCGCGCAGCAGGACAATCAGACGACTGCTCACAACGAAGAAGTTTCGTGCTGAAGCGGTGCGCGCGGGCGCCGCCGCGATGTTCTACGAAGCCGGAATCGCCAACACGGATGCGGAGATGGGCGTTCTCATTTATCTTTCGCTGCTCGAGCGCAGGCTGGAGTTGATCGCCGATCGCGGCGTGCTAAAGGCCATGCCGCCGCTGGAGTGGAACCGCGGCCTTTCCGAATTGATAGAAGTCGGTCGCCAGCCTGAGCTACAAACTTTCCTGAAGGCCCTCGGCAATCTTGGTGTGTTGCTGGCAAAACATCTGCCGGCGACTGGAGAGAATCCAAACGAATTGCCCGACATGCCGCGCTTCGAGCTACGATGAATCAAGGTCGCAATTCAAAACCAAACCGGCTGCTGCTGATCTCCGCGCTGTGCGCCGGGGCGGTGGTTATCACGCTGCTGCCCGCGGAAGCGTTGGCGCGTGTTGGTGGCGGACAATCGTACGGCGGCGGTGGCAGTCACGGAGGCGGCGGCGGAGGCGGCGCGGGTGCGATCATCTGGTTGATATTTCAACTGGTGCGCCTGCTGCTCTACCTGACGATTGAGTTCCCGATCATTGGGATCCCGCTCGACCTAATTGTCATTGGCGGTGTTGCCTACTACTTCGTCAGACGCAACCGAACTACTGAGAGCGAGATCATGTCCGTTGCCTCTTCTGGAGCTGGTACGGGAGTTGTTACCGCAGCTTCAGACGGACAAGCGGCAACGCGCGGGTTTGATCAGTTACGGCGTTTCGATCCGAATTTCTCCGACATCATCTTCACGGATTTTTGTTATGCGCTCTACGGCAAAGCTCACGACGCCCGCGGTCATAGCGCCGATGCGCTCGATCTGTTTTCGCCTTATTTGAGCGAAGCGGCGCGCGGCTCACTGATGCAGCGCAATCCGGCGGACTTGCAAGAGGTGAAGGGAATTATCGTCGGCGCGATGCAAGTCGCGGAGGTCAGCGGTCTCGATACGCCGCTAGTGCGGATCAGCGTGATGTTTGAGACCAACTACACGGAAGTTGTCAAGCAGAACACCGGTGCGGTTGGAGAGATGAGCTACTACGTGCGCGAGCGTTGGGACCTGGAACGCAAGCGCGATGTTCTGTCCCCACCGCCCGCGCAGGCGACAGCGTTGCATTGTCCTCGCTGTGGCGCGCCATTGCAGAAAGACTCGGTAGGCGCCTGCGCTTTTTGTCTCACGAAGATCGATAGCGGCGAATTTCAATGGTACGTGCGCAGCATCGCGCTGCTCAGTCGCGAAGCGAGAGGGCCGCTACTGACCGAGACGGTGCCGGAAGTTGGCACAGACTACCCGTCAGTAATCCAGCCTGGCTTTGAAAATGTGCGCGCGGAGTTTGAAAGCAACAATCCGGGTTTCGCCTGGGGTGAGTTTGAGGCGCGTGCACGTTTGATCTTCGACGAGCTGCAAGCCGCCTGGTCCACGCTCAACTGGGAGCGCGCGCGGCCGCATGAAACCGACAACATCTTTCAGATGCATCAATACTGGATTGACGCCTACAAGCGGCAGCACCTGCGCAATGCGCTCGATCAGTGCAAGATTACGGCGATGCAACCGGTCAAGATCAAGGAAGACGCTTTCTATAACGCGATCACGTTGCGCATCTGGGCGGAAGGTTATGACTACACGGTCGACAGCGGCGACAACGTGGTGAGCGGCTCGAAATCCAGTCTCCGTCACTGGAGCGAATACTGGACGTTCATCCGTAACCGGCAGGCCAAGCCGGCGCCGGCGCGAGCAGATCTCAATTGCCCGAATTGCGGCGCGCCGCTGAAAGTTAATGCCACAGGGGTTTGCGAATTCTGCGGCGGCAAGATAACCTCTGGCGATTTCGATTGGGTGCTGTCAAAGATCGAACAGGATGAATCCTACGCGGGCTGAACATCTAATTCGCGCCGTGTGACATCGAAGGGCCTCGACTGAGTCGAGTTAAATCTCTTTTCATTGGAGCAATTCGTGAAACGTAGCTTCTTAATTCTTGCGCTTATCTGGTCGCTGTTTGTCCCGTTTACTTCGCAAACGTCACACGCAGCGCTTTCCGCGCCACAAGTTCAACGCGCTTCATCTACGCAGCGAGCGACCGCTGCGGCGCCGGCGCGGCTGCCCGAAGCGGAGATCGTCAATCGCGTGCTCGCCAATGGGCTCGAGGTTGTCGTGATCGAAGATCATTCCGTGCCGCTCGTCACGATCGAGCTGGCTTGCAAGAATGGCTCGTACACTGAGCCGCCCGAGTTGAATGGTCTTTCACATCTTTACGAGCATATGTTCTTTAAGGCCAACCGCGCGGTCGCGAATCAGGAACAATACCTGAAGACAATCGGGCAACTGGGCATCGCTTACAACGGCGCGACGCACGAGGAAGTGGTCGATTACTACTTCACGACGACCAGCCCGAATCTGCGGACGGCGATGCAATTCATGAAAGACTCGGCGCGTTATCCGCTCTTCGATGAAAAAGAGTTTGAGCGGGAGCGGCAGGTTGTGATTGGCGAGATGGATCGCAACGAGTCGAATCCTTATTACTACCTGAACAAGGAGATGACCGACCGGTTGTTCTACAAGTATCCCAGCCGGAAGCAACCGCTCGGCAATCGGCAGACAGTGGCGACGGCGACCACGGCAATGATGCGGCTCATTCAGTCGCGCTACTACGTGCCGAATAATTCGGCGCTGGTCGTGACGGGCGATGTGCGGCCGGAAGAGATCTTTCAGTTAGCGAAAGATCTGTTTGGGGACTGGCCACGCCGCGAGAAAGATCCTTTTGTCGAGTTTCCGCTCGTCGAACACCCGCCGCTGCCGAAAAGCGAAGGCGCGGTCATCAAGCAGCCGGTGCAAAACGTCATCATCGAGATTGGGTGGCATGGGCCATCCATCGGTAAAGACACGGCAGCGTCATACGCGGCCGACGTGTTCTCGTTCATTCTTCGTCAACCTAACTCGCGCTTTCAACGGGCGCTCGTGGATACCGGACTCGTGAACGCCGTTGATATCGGCTGGCTCACGCAACGCAACGTCGGACCCATCAATCTCGTCGCGCAGAGCAGCCCGGAAAAGGCACGCGCCGCCTTGCGCGCCATCTACAACGAAATCGCTCACTTCAACGACAAGGACTATTTCACCGACGAGCAACTCGCAAGCGCGAAGGCTTTACTTGAATCCGACGATCTGTATTCACGCGAAAAGCTGAGTGAGTATTCGCATACGCTCTCGTTCTGGTGGGCCTCGACCGGCATCGATTATTTCCGCGGCTATCTCCCGACGCTGCGCCGCACGTCGCGCGCGGACATCAGCCGCTACGTTACCACCTACATCCAGGGCAAGCCGCACATTGGTCTCGCCTTGATGTCCGACGAGGCGCAGCAGCAAGCGCAATTGAAACCTGAAGAGTTAATCGGTCAATGAAAAAACAAAACCCAGAAGTCAGAGATCAGAAGTCAGAAGTCGGAAAGAAGAGTCCGAACACTTCGTTCGACTCGCGCGAGCCGGCGCGGTCTTGCCGGCGTTCGCTCCTAGTGCTCATCGCTTTAGTCGCCGTGATTCTTTCCGGCTCCGTCTCGAGCCAGCCTAAAGCTCAGACCGCCGGGGGCGCCTCATCGCAGACCGCGACGCAGGCAGCGCCTGGGACAACATCCGTTGAAACCCTGCAGAGCGTTGTTGCTAAGCAAGCCGCGCTGGTTTCAGAGTTTGAAGTCAACGGCCTGAAGGTCCTGGTGAAGCGCCGGGAGGGAAGCCTGACAGTTGCGGCAGGGTTATTCCTGCGTGGCGGCGTGCGCAACATCACCGCGGACAACGCCGGCATCGAAGCGCTAATGCTGGCTTCGGCGACCGAGGCGACGACGAGCTTTCCGCGCGAACGTATGCGCTCGGAGCTGTCGCGCATGGGAACGGTGGTCAGCTACGGCGTCAGCTACGATTATTCGGCGCTCACGCTGGCCGCGACTCGTCCGAATTTCGATCGCTCGTGGGAAATTTTCACCGATGTCGCGCTCCACCCGTCGTTCACCAAAGAAGATGTGACACTCGCGCAATCGCGCCTGGTGGCTTCCTTGCGAGACGATACTGACGATCCGGATACCTATCTGCAGCGATTACAGGAACGCGTGGCCTACGCGGGCCACCCTTACGTGAATCGCGCGGAAGGCACGGCGGAGAGCATGGGCCGGCTGACTCCCGCCGATCTGCAGCAGTATCACTTGAGGATGTTCGAGACTTCGCGCCTGTTGCTCGTGATCGTCGGCGATCTTGATCCGGCGCAACTGAAAGCCAGAATCACCGCGTCGTTTGGCAAACTGCCGCGCGGAAACTACAAGTCCGAACCGCTGCCGCAATTGTCCTTCGACAAATCAACCGTGGAGGTGACCGCCCGAGCAATTCCGACGAACTATATTCAGGGGCTGTTCACGGCGCCGCCGCTGACCTCGCCAGATATCTATCCGATGCGAGTGGCGTCATCGATTCTGCGGGACCGCATTTTTGAAGAGGTGCGCATCAGGCGCAATCTTTCTTACGCGCCGGACGCTTTCCTGCGCAGCCAGGCGGCAAACATCGGCGGCATTTATGTATCGGCGGATAACGAGAAGGCCAACCAGGCAGTGCGCGTGATGCTGGATGAAATTGCGCGACTGCAACGCGAGTCTATCGACGACGACGATATCAAATCGATCGTGGCACAATTCCTGACGAGCTATTACATGAGTCAGGAAACCAACGCGGCCCAAGTCGGCGAGCTGGCGCAGTCTGAGCTGATTGGCGGCGGCTGGCGTAACTCAGTCGAGCTCATCGATCATTTGCGCTCGGTTACTCCCGCGGACGTGCAACGCGTCGCGCGAAAATATATGCGCAATCTTCGCTTTGTCGTGCTCGGCGATCCCAAAGCGGTGGATACAAGCGTCTTTACGAATCAGGCGGCAGGTCAGTAGAACCAGTAGGCAGGAGGCAGTAGGCAGCAGGCAGGTTGATTACGTCATAGGACTGCTTGCATGCGGGGTCTCCAGGGCGGCTCACAAACTCAAGGCCTCGGATGTAGAAATCCAATGCTCGGATGACATGCCCTGTTACATCCTGCCATTCAATATCCATTGCCTGCCTGTTCAATAACTCTGAAGCTCGCCAATCGCTTGCAATACATCCGCCGCCTGCGGCAGGATCACGTCTTCGAGTTGGGGAGCGTAGGCGACAAAAGTATCGAGCGCGGCGACCCGGCGGACGGGAGCGTCGAGGTGTTCGAATAATTCATCAGCGATGCGCGCGGCGATCTCGGCGCCGTAGCCGAATGAGAGGGAGTCTTCGTGAGCGACGATCACTCGATTGGTTTTCTTCACGGTGGCGACAATCGCCTTCCAATCGTACGGAAGCAGGCAGCGCAGATCGATGATCTCGACGCTGATGCCCTGCTGCTCGGCCTGCTTGGCGGCAACGAGCGAGCGTTGGACCAACGCGCCATAAGTGATGATTGAGAGGTCTTTTCCTTCGCGCACTCGTTTCGCTTTGCCAAAAGGAATCATGAAATCGTCAGGTGGATACTGCGACTTGTTGTAGGCCTGGCGATAGAGATGCTTGTGTTCGAGAAACAGCACGGGATCGTCGCAGCGGATCGACGTGCGCAGCAAACCGTTCGCGTCAAGCGCGTTCGACGGATAGACCACGCGCAGCCCGGGAATCTGCGTGAACGTCGAGACTCCCGATTGCGAGTGATAGATGGCGCCGCCTTTCAGATAACCACCAATGGGAACGCGAATCACTACGGGGCACTTCCATTCGTTGGCCGAGCGCCAGCGCATTAACGCCAGCTCGTTTCGGATTTGATGCATCGCCGGCCAGATGTAATCGAAAAACTGAATCTCGACGACCGGCTTCAATCCGCGGGTCGCCATGCCAATCGCGCGACCGACAATGTTTGCTTCCGCCAGCGGTGAATTGAAGACGCGCGCGCTGCCGAACTTTCGTTGCAGATTCGCAGTGACTTTGAAAACGCCGCCTTTGCCTTTCACTTTGTCGAGATTCTGTTCGCGCGAGCAGTCGGCAATGTCTTCGCCAAAGATCACGATGCGCGGATCGCGGGCCATCTCGGTGTGCAGACAGCGATTGATCAGATCGACCATCGTGCCGGCGTTTCCCGAAAGCTTCGCGCGCTTCTCGTTATCGAAATCCTTCGAGGTCGGATCAATATCCGGCGAATAAACATACAGCTTAACCGTTTCAGGCACAGGTTGCGGACTCGCAAGCGCCAGGTCGGCTGCCTCGGTGACTTCGCGATCGACATCGTCCTTGAGCTGCTGCAACTCGTCCTGACTAATGAAATCCTCTTCGACCAGCAGCGCACCGAAACGCTTGACGGGATCGCGCTTGGCATCGGCAGCTCGCTCTTCGGCGGATCGATAGAGCCGTTCGTCGTCGGAAAGCGAATGCGAGTAAGGCCGGATCACACTCGCATGGACCAGCGCCGGCCCTTTACGCTCGCGGCAATAATGAACTGCGCGACGCATCGTTTCGACCGACGCGAGAACGTCAGTGCCGTCGCAACTCTCAACGTACAGGTTGGGAAAGCTTTCAACGAGTTTGGAAATGTCGCCGCCCGGTGTCTGCACTTCGACCGGAACGCTGATCGCGTAACCGTTGTCTTCGACTAGAAACAGCACCGGCAACTTCAGATTGCACGCCGTGTTCAATGCTTCCCAAAACTCGCCTTCGCTGGTCGAGCCATCGCCGAGCGAAACGTAGACTACTTCGTCGTCGCGGAAGTTTAAGACGCGGCCCTTCAATTCCGGAATCAGTTCGAAACGATAACCGGCTTCGGCGCAACCAACCGCCTGCAGAATTTGGGTGCCGGTTGGCGATGATTGCGAGACGATGTTGAGTTTCTTATGGCCCCAGTGCGAGGGCATCTGCCGTCCCCGCGAGCTTGGATCTTTCTCCGAGCCGACCGAAGCGAGCAGTTGCTCAAGCGGCGTCATGCCCAACTGCAAACAAAGCGCGCGATCGCGGTAGTAAGGATAGAACCAATCGTAGCTCGGTCGCAGCGCCACGCCCGCGGCTACGAGGATCGCTTCGTGGCCCGCGCCGCTGATTTGAAAGAAGATCTTGTTCTGACCTTTCAGTTGGATCTCTTTGTCATCGAGTCGCCGCGACAGATACATCGTGCGATAGACCTGCACCATCTGCTCGCGGGTCAAGCCGTGATACTCCTCCAGCTCGGCGACCTCGACTCCAGGAGCGGCATCAAGCGGCGCCGGGCGGCGCACCAGCTTCAATACTTTAGTGTCAGCCTTCATAATCCGTTGATAACACACTGCGGTATTCTTCCGCCATCGAAGGGTGCCCATGACGCTGGGCCGCTTCGATACCGCGCAAGTAAGCAGCGCGCGCTTGATCGCGCTGTTCGGTTTTTTCATAAGCGCGAGCCAGCATTCCGTAGGCATTGCCCTCGTCGTCGGTCGCGGCCAGATAGCGATTCAACGCGTCAATCAAGTCTTCATCGAGGCCCGCTTTCTCATACTCTTTCGCCAACCCGAAGAGCACGGCGCTGTTCGCCGCGTCGGTTTCGAGTATCTGCTTAAAGATGTCGATGCGTGATGCGGTCATTTGTCGTCAAACCCTGCTAAGAAAATTCTCAAGCACGAAAATCTTACGAATACGGAAGCGTAGCGGGCTTTCCACAATAGAAATGGCCTTCAAGTTTTCAAAGCCTCCAACGAAATATGGGTCTCGGCAGGCTGGAACGTCAGCTAACCAATTCGGGGGCTCGAGTCCGATCTCATCGCACAGAGCCTCGGCTGTTGAAGCCAATAGCGCATCCATCTTTTCGTCGGAGAGCACAAATGGCTCAGCGACGGCTTTGGGATCCTTGAAATAGCGGAAGTCGTCGACAAAGTTCATTAGATGGATACACCACCATTTCTGGTCCTGCTTAATCTTCTCTTTCGTTTGTTGGAGCGTAATCATTGGCCGAACAACTCCTCGATAAAAAACTGGGTGGCTGGCTTAATCTGTTCGCGCGGATAATACTTCTCGACAATATCAAGCACCTGGTCCACGGTTTTCATTTGGAGCAAATCAATCAGCAACCTGACGTCGGCGGCGTCTGTGGTATCTGGCCGCGCCGAGATAGCTTTCATTGCCAATAGATAGTCAGGCTCAGGGGCGAAGATCTTCAAGTTAGAAAAATCGAACAGGATGCGCTGCTTATGCGGGACCAAGAACCCCTTCACCGCATCGTTAAGCCAGTCCGGCCTTAAACTGTTCGCTTTCGCAACCCTGGCAGCAGCCTCACGGATCTGGGTTGATGGTCTAAAAACCGCGTCTACGTCCTTCGTATCGGGGCGGGCATCGTAAACCAGCGTCATCACCGCCCCACCGTACAAACAAACCTCGCCCTTCACATCCATCGAGCGGAGTTCTTCGTTCAACTCACTCAAGTATTGCTTGATCTCCTCTTTGGTCACTGGCCACCTGAGGTCACTTCCCAATCAACAACTTTGCAATCGTCTGCAACTGCATGTTCGAGGTGCCTTCGTAGATCGCGCCGATCTTTGAATCGCGCCAGTATTTCTCGACCGGATAGTCTTTGACAAAACCGTACCCGCCGTACATTTCAATCGCCTTCGAGCTGATGCGTTCGGCCGCGCGCGACGAGAAAAGCTTGGCCATCGCCGCTTCTTTGACGAAATTCTGTCCAGCGTCTTTCATGCGCGCGGCATTGTAGACCAGCAGGCGTGCGGCTTCCAGTTCCGTGGCCATTTCGGCCAACTGAAATTGCACAGCCTGAAACTGGTTGACTGACTTGCCAAACTGTTGCCGCTCGGCCGTATAAGCGATGGCGCACTCCAATGCGCCGCGCGCCACGCCAATCATCTGGGCGCCAATGCCGATGCGGCCTTCGTTCAAAGTCTCGATGGAGACCTTATAGCCTTTCTCCGGTTCGCCGAGCACGTTCTCCTTCGGCGCCAGACAATCTTCCAGGATCAATTCCGTGGTTGACGAAGCGCGAATGCCCAGCTTGTTTTCTTTCTTTCCGACGGAGAAGCCAGTGAAACTTTTTTCGATGATGAATGCCGTGATGCCGCGATAGCCAGCCTCAGGATTTGAGTTGGCAAAGACGATGAAGATTTCAGCTTCATTGCCGTTGGTGATCCAGAGTTTGCGGCCATTGATCACGAAATGATCCCCGCGATCGACGGCGCGGGTTTGCATGGCAAACGCGTCCGAGCCCGATCCGGCTTCGCTCAAAGCGTAGGCGCCCACCTTTTCGCTCGCCAGTCGCGGCAGGTATTTCCTTTTTTGCTCTTCATTACCCCAGCGAATCAGCGCGTTGTTCACGAGAGTGTTTTGCACGTCCACCAGGACACCGACGGACGCGTCGACGCGCGAGAGTTCTTCAACCGCGAGGATCGCGGTGAAGAAAGACGCGCCTGCGCCGCCAAACTCCTCAGGCGTCTCAATGCCCATCAAGCCCAGCTCGAAGCACTGCTTTATGAGCGCCGGATCGAGTTTCGCGTGCTCCTCCATCTCGTCGACGCGCGGCCGCAGCTCTCCTTCGGCGAATTCGCGCACGCTGGCGCGAAACATCTGTTCGTCCTCCGAAAGTCTCGTCAATGGATTGGAATGCACTTCGATCGCTGTTTGGCTTTGACTCATCTTCACCCCGGCTCGCTGAGGGATTAATCGACTTGAACGACAAGAGCATCATAATCAAGGCAAAAGTAAAAAGGCAAAAGGCGAGAGGCAGATGCAAACCGATCATCGGTGTTATTTAATCGCCGAAGCCGACTTCTGTCGGACGATTCCTGCTGTCCGATAAGCTTCAGCTTATCTCTTGCTCGCTCGGATCCTCCCTTGGAACCGGCGACAAGCTAAAGCTTATCGGACAATCTAGCGCAGGGCATGTTTATTGCTGGGATTGAGAAAGAACACGTGATAGCGTATGTTCCTTTGACGTTGGTCGCATTTGTCGCCGGCAGGCGTAGCTGAGAAAGCAGATCCATTTTTGATGGACCAAAATACTCGCAAAGAAACTAAGACAAAAAAGTACACCACGGTTGGGATCGTCTTCGCGATCCTGGGTCTCTTGCTCTTCGCTTACTTCGTGCGCAAGGCCGGCGTCTCGGAAATCAGCGGCGGGATCAGACGACTCGGCTTTGCTTTTCTGCTGATATTCATTCTTGGCGGGGTGCGCCAGGCCGCGCATTCGGTCGCCTGGATCAATTGTTTCGAGCCTCCCTACCGGCTGCGCTTCATCGACGCGTTCAAAGCCAGATTGATGGGCGAAGCGCTGGGCAACATGTTGCCACTGGGCGGTATTGTCGTTAGCGAACCATCCAAAGCCGTGTTCGCGCGCGATCGCGTGCCCTTGATGGCGGGTGCTTCGGCACTGGCCATCGAAAATATTTTTTACGCTCTATCGGTCGCGCTGTTCATCTCTTCAGGCGCGCTCGCTTTGCTGCTCAGTTTTCCTTTGCCAAAGCCTCTGTGGTACGTGAGCATCAGCGCCCTGATCGCGGTCGTCGTGATGGTCCCCGTCGGATTCCTTGTCATTCGCAAGCAGTGGAAGTTTCTCAGTGGCGCGCTCGGCTTTGTTGGCAATCGCGGTATCGCCCGCCAGTCTATCTCCCATGCGCTGCCACGCTTGCGGACTTTGGAAGATCGAATCTACGGATTCTATCAACGCAACCGGTCGCGTTTCCTTTTCATTCTTTTGGTTGAGATGTGCTTTCACGTTGCCGGCGTCGCGGAAGGTTACCTGACGCTCTCTTTCGTCAGCAATACGATTGCGCCAACGCTGCTGACCGCTTTCATCCTCGAATCAGTCAATCGCGTCATCAATCTCGTGTTCAAGTTTATTCCGCTGCGCACCGGCGTTGACGAAGCGGGAACGGGAATGCTTTCGAAGGTGCTCGGGTTCACGACCGCGACGGGCGTCACGCTGGCGATCGTGCGCAAGGCCAGAGATGTTTGCTGGACCGCAGTCGGCGTCGCGCTCATGCTGCGGCGCGGGATCTCGCTGCGTGCGGCGGCGCGCGAGAGTGAAGAAGGTGTCGAAGAAATCCATTCTACGGAAGATGCGCTGGCCACTATGGCCGCCGGTGAGTCGCGTTGATTGATCCGAAGTGCCGGCGAATTCCGAGTTGACTGTTTTCCGGCACATTCACCGGTAAGCCGTACAAGCAGACGAGTCTATGCGGATGAGCAAAGCCAATGCGAGCCTGTAACCTAGATAAACGCTGAGTGGGTTTATCTTGGAAACCTGATCATTCCTTGTATGGAGAATAGATTGCCAATCGTTACTCAGCCCGTGAATGGTCACTGCTGGAATCTTCTTTGCTACAAAAGGACTCGAGTCAGCATCAGCTACTCCCACGCTCGCGTGACTGAATTGCATTTTCATTTCTTCGGCCAGATCCGCGGCAAGCTGGGTTAGTTTCTTGCTCGACACGTTATCCAATGCTTGTGGCACTGCCAGGCCAAGGCTATCGATATTAATCATCGCGCAGTACTGAGCTCTCTGATTCTTGTCTATGGCCCCAACCATCGCCTGCGATCCCATCAATCCTTTCTCCTCATTGCCGAACGCCACAAACAATACGGTCTTCTGCAGGGGGACTTCCCTGACAGCGCTAAAAACGTGAGCGACCGCAACGATCCCGGTCCAATTGTCTATCGCGCCGCATCCATCCGATACCTTATCGTAATGTGCCCCGATTATGATGGTTTCCGGCGAAGCTCCCGGCTTGCGTATGACAAAGTTCTCGACGCTCTTGTACTTCTCAACTGTTTCGTCAGACTCAGTAGCTCCCACCCTCTCGAACAAGGCTTTTACGGCCGCCATGCGCTCTTCGTTCTTGCAGGGTACTGAATTGAATTCGGTTTTGATGGCCTCGGGAGTGGAAACCTTGAAGCCACGTTGCTGCGCCACTGCGCATACCAGCGCTATTAACAGACCAAGCTGAGCGACAACTCTAAGGCGTCGACGGAGGTGTGGGACAATTCCTGCTGATTCTCTTCCGTTTGAGGTTGTCACTCGTACGCCAGCGCGCTGACCGGATCGAGATGCGAAGCGCGAACCGCAGGATAAAGGGCGCCCACGGCGGCGCCGAGGATTCCAATAACTGCTGCGGTCAGGCCCCAGCCCCAACTGTATTCAAACAGCAGTCCGTAGATCCGATGAATGAAGAACCCCGCGACGAACGAGAACACAAAGCCGGCGACCAAGCCGAGCAAGCTGATTAGGATCGCCTCTTCCTCGATCTCCTTAATGATGTAACCGCGCGAGGCACCGAGCGCTTTTAGAATTCCGATCTCGCGCGTCCTTTCAGTGATCGTCGTGTACATCGCCAGCATCACCACCAGGGCGCTGACGATTGCCGACAGCCCCACCAACGTACGCAGAAAAACGCCCAGCAGCGGGATACTCTTCTCGGGACTCACAAAGACATCGCGCGTGAATTGAATCTTGTTGCCTGATAGTTGTGTGTCAATTCTTTTCGCGACCTCGACTTGCTCGTTGGGATTACGACACTTCACCAGTATGTAAGTGCAGTTCCCCTGGACCTCGAGCGCATCCTGCATCGCCGCCAGAGACATCTTGACGCGCGGCCCGGAGTCAGGAGAGTAAACGCCCGTCACCCGGTATTCACGGCTCCCGAAGAGTTTCATGGTGCTACCGACGCCGAGCTTGTCTTTGCGCGCCTTCGTCTCGTCGATCACGATCTCGTCAACCGTCTGCGGGGCGCGCCCGGCAACGAGCAGGATGCCGTTCATCTTCGAGTAACCTTCCCAGTCGACGCCCTCGATCTGTTCAAAACCAAAGCCTTTGTTGTCCTGAAAGATGTGCAGGATGACGGGCAGAGCAGCTTCTACTCCGTCGATGGCCTTGAGCTTCTCGACATATAGGGTGCTTAGATTTGCCGTCGAGCTGGTCAACTGCATCGAGCCCGGGCGCGTAAAAATGATCTCCGCGCGAACGTTTGACGAGCGACGCTGGAGCTCGTTCGACAAACCGGTAGCGAGTCCGGTGAACAGCATTATCAGACAAACGCCGAGCGCAATTCCGGCGACGCTGACAATCGTGCGCACCGGGCGCTGGCGGATGTTGGCAGTAACAAGATTGGCCATGTGAAAACCAATACTGACTTTCGGAATCCTAGAGTCTTAGCCTGGTAGGCATACGATAAGGCATTGATGAACTTAAACGCAAAGGTCGCTAAGAAGAACTCGTTTACATCCTTGGCGGATTTCTTTCGCGGCCTTTGCGTTTCAATTTCTATGCCTGGGGCGAAATAAGTTAATCTCTGAACCGTGAAGCTGAGAAAGAGACGACAGGTTACTTCAGCGGTGCTTGTCTTGATCTTGGCGCTGGTGGTTTACGCCGTCGCCAATCAGTCCGCCGGCTCGCGCCGGGAAAAACACCGGCAGAGTTGATTGATGATCGTGTTCCGGCGTACAACTTTGACATCGCCGAAGGCGTGACTTACGAACTGGACATCACGAAACCGTTTGGGCAGCGCATTCAGAATTTGCGTTTTCAGGGAAAGCCACTCGATTCAAATCAAAAGGTGCTGGTCATCCCACCGATCATTGGGGTCCTGACTGGAGTGGTAGCCGGTCTGTTTGCCTGGGTTGCAGCAAAGCTTTTCAACAAGAAGGTTGAAGGTTCGTGACCGCACTCCGAAAAACAAAAACGGCAACCAGGGGACTCCGGGTTGCCGTTTTTGTTCTTGGGGGGCGAGTCACCGCCAATCCGCTCGCACCCATCACGCGGGGGTGAGAAGTTGTTTGCCCTGCGGCAAGAAATGCGCCCGCTTGCTCGTCGGCTACTAATTTCTGCCGCTCGGTCAATGGCTGAATCTCGATCAATCCCGCGGCTTGCCGACCTCGCCCGTCCCGGACTCGTTCTTCACTTAACTAACGCGGAAGGCGCCGGCAAACTCCCTCAAGTCATTAGCAAAAGGTGTTAAGATTAAATCTCCAACGAGCCCAAGGGCCGGCTAACCTCGCTTGAATTTCCTGGCGGCGCGTTTTGTTAACAGAAAAAAGAGGTAATTGAATGGCGACACGTTCGCCACAAGGTGTCACGCAACTTCTCGAAAGATGGAGTAGGGGTGACGAGAGCGCTCTGGACGAGTTGATGCCGCTGGTATACGACGAACTCCATCGGCTGGCGGGCAGCTACCTGCGTCGCGAGCGTTTGGGACACACGCTGCAGCCGACAGCTCTGGTAAACGAGGCTTATTTGCGGCTGACCGATCAGCGAAAGGCGCACTGGCGAAACCGCGCACAATTCTTTGGCGTTGCCGCGCAACTCATGCGGCGCATTCTGGTTGACCACGCGCGCGCCCGTCACGCCGCCAAACGCGGCGGCCCTCAATTCTCGTTGCCGTCAAGCCATGCAGACCGTTTTGGGGAGCAACCGGATGTCGACCTCCTGGCACTTCATGACGCATTGAACCGCCTGGCAGAACTCGATGCCCAGCAGAGCCAGATAGTCGAGCTGCGCTTTTTCGGCGGGTTGACTATCGAAGAGACCGCTGAGGTAATGCACATTTCTCATGCGACGGTGGAACGCGAGTGGAAGGTGGCCAGGGCCTGGCTCAGTCGCGAATTATCTTGACGGAATTTTTCTTGAGGGATTTAGACGCTACTTTTCGCGTTAATTAGTAGGTAGGAGAACAAACCCACCGGGGGTTGATTATTAAATTTAGCCAAGGACATTTTTTATGATCACGCCGGAGCGCTGGCAACAGGTCAAAGAGCTCTTTCATTCTGCGCTGGAACATGAGCCGGAAGAGCGCGCAAGCTTTCTAAGCGAAGCGAGCAAGGGTGACGAGGCAATTCGCCACGAAGTCGAATCTTTGCTGGCTGCAAACGAAAGAGACAAAAGCTTTCTGAACACCCCAGCTTACGAGTTGGCGGCGGGAATGCTGGCAGAGGACACAGCGGGGTTATCATCCGGCCAGCATGTTGGTCACTATACGATTCTGTCCTCGCTCGGCATTGGCGGGATGGGTGAAGTCTATCTCGCGCAGGACAGCAGGCTTGGTCGGAAGATTGCGCTTAAAATCCTGCCTCCCGACTTCGCGAGAGATGAACGGCGCGTCCGCCGCTTTGAGCAGGAAGCGCGCACCGCCTCGGCCCTCAACCATCCGAATGTCTGTGTGATCCATGAGATTGGCCGGACGGAAGACGGCCGTCACTTCATCGCAATGGAGCATGTGGATGGCATAACCCTGCGCCAGCGGATGGCGCAGAAGCGGCTGAAGCTGAGCGAAGCGCTGGACATCGGCGGACAGGTCGCGGCGGCTTTGGCGGCGGCGCACGCCGCAGGAATTGTCCATCGTGATATCAAACCTGAAAACATCATGCTGCGCCGGGATGGCTACGTCAAAGTGCTGGACTTTGGCCTGGCCAAGCTCAGTGACAGTCTCCGCAGACGACGAGACATCCACGAGGCCTCGACCATTGCCAGGGTGCACACCGAACCCGGAATGTTGATGGGTACAGTGAAGTACATGTCGCCGGAGCAGTTGCGCGAACAGTCGGTAGATGAGCGAACCGACATTTGGAGCTTGGGCGTGGTGCTTCACGAAATGGCCACGGGAATCACGCCATTCGAAGCCCCGACCACGAATGACACCATCGCTTTGATTTTAGAGAGGCAGTCACCCGGGTTTACTTTCTCTGATGAAGTGCCCGCGGAGTTTCAGCATTTAATAAAGAAGGCGCTGGGCAAGAACCGTGCGGAACGTTACCAGTCGGCCAGAGATCTCGCTTCTGATCTGAAACAACTGCGCCGCGAACTGCGTCGGCAGATTGAAAGCGAAGCGGCTCCGAACCTGTTAGCGCAACGAACCTTGAGCCACCCAGCGGCCGTCAGTGGGCTGCCGGAAACAGCGCCTAGTGGGACCGGATCGGCAATAATCAACAAAGTAAGGTCACAGGCAGTTTGGACCGCCGAGTTCATTCTCAGTGAAATCAGGGAACATCCGAAGGCGGCGATCTTTACCGGAGCCACAGCCATCTTTGCAATTTTATTGCTCCTGATCCCGCGCCAGCCTTTACCGAATCAGTCATACCACATGACGCCGCTGACAAACGCGGGCAAATCAGTCTGCGCGGCGATCTCGCCGGATGGCAAATATGTCGCTCACGCGGAGGAGAAAGAGGGGATGCAGGAGCTGCTCGTGACCGGCATTGCCACTCACGGCAGTTCGGTTGTGGTTGCCCCTGGTAAGTTCAACTACCGCGGCCTGACTTTTTCACGCGATGGGAATTACCTCTATTTCACGCGGAGTGAGGGAAGCGAAGGGGGAATTCTTTATCAAGTGGCCTTGCCCGGCGGTGCGCCAAGAAAAATGAAGGAAGGCGTAGATAGTCCCGTCACTTTTTCCCCAACCGGCGACAGATTCGCGTTTGTGCGTTTCAAAAGAGCCAGTGGTGAATATTTCCTGGTGCTGGCAAACATCGATGGGTCTGGAGAGCGCACAATAGCAACGCGGCGCGATGGAAACTCGTTTTCTGTTAGTGGGCCCGCGTGGTCGCCGGATGAAAAGACGATCGTTTGCGCGGCTGCGTGGTGGGATCATGGTTATCACATGAATTTGGTTGAGGTTGATGTCGTGGACGGGCACGAAAAGGCGGTTAGCCAGCAACAATGGTTCTCGATTTACCAGGTCGGCTGGTTAGAGGATAAGAGTGGCTTGATCATTAGCGCGAGGGAGCAGTGGACGAGTCCTTATCAATTGTGGCGGGTTTCCTACCCCCAAGGCGCATCCGCGAGAATAACAAATGACACGAACGAGTACGAGAGTGTGAGTTTGTCACGGGATGGAAACATGATTGTGTCGGTGCAAAGTCAGCAAGTCGCCCAAATATGGGTGGCGCCGGAGGGGGATGTCCAACGCGCCAGACCAATCGCCTCGACAGTTGGCTACCGGTATGGACTTGCCTGGACCAGCAAGGGAAAGATTGTGTTTTCCTCGATGGTTGGCAACAACGTCAACGTGTCGGTGATCGATCCTGACGGATCCAACCAAACCCAGCTCACGGTCAATACCGGGGACAACTACACGCCTGCGACCTCACCTGACGGCCGTTATATTGTCTTTACATCTAACCGCACGGGAACTCTAAACATCTGGCGGATGAACGCCGAAGACGGTAGCGATCCAAAGCAGTTGACGTTCAGCGATGGCAACTCGTATCCATCCTGCTCGCCAGATGGTCAATGGGTCGTCTATGACAATCAAAGCAAAGCCAGGATGACTGTTTGGAAAGTGCCAATCGACGGTGGCAATCCAATACAGCTAACCGATGAGTACTCTCGAATGCCTGTCGTCTCGCCTGACGGGCAATTCATTGCCTATCGCTATTTTGATGCCGAAGCCGGTCGACGGAGAATCGCCATCCTGCCTTTTAAAGGCGGTTCGCCGATTAAGCGATTGCCGATACCAGTTATGGACTGGCAGCGAGTTCAGTGGACTGCTGATGGCCGAGCTTTGACGTATGTCGATAGCGTGAAGGGTACGCAAAACATTTGGAGCTATGATCTTGGCAGCCAATCAGCCAAACAGCTTACGGACTTCAAAACGAATCTGATCTTCGCTTATGCCTGGTCAACCGACTACAAGCAACTCGCCTGTCAGCACGGCACCGACGTCCGCGATGTGACCATTATTAATAACCAGAGGTAAGCGAAACTCAGCTCCGCCGCTGATTCGTTCGAAGCCAGGATTCTCCAAGAGGGCCCTCTTAATCCAAACGCTGGGTCCTCCGGGAAGACTGAATCGCTCCTAACTAGCCGCTTCCCGGAAGGCCCGTTTTGTCACAACCGGGCGGTGGGCCGGGAACTCCGTCGTTGATCTTCTCGGCCGTAGCAAGTTTCTTGAAGTCAAGAGTTGAAGTCTTTGAGTGCTCTTTTGGCAAAGAGTCCAATATCAGCTCAATGGCTGCATAGAGTCTCCCGTTAATCTTTCTCTGTCCGCTAATAAACCTTCTGAGACCAACTTCACCCGCACCGATGCCAAAGGCTGCAAACACAGCCTCCTCTTCTTTCGTCCATGCATCCTTCTTCTTGGTCGCCATCGTCGTTCTCCTTTGCCCTTCAGCTAGTTATTCGTTGCCGTGGATAAACCAGTTCGGCAAGGAATTTGATAGAAAGCCAGAACTAATCACCATGAAGTGCGAGGTTCTGATAAATGCTTGAGCCTTTGTGGGCGCGACTTATATAACAGCGCCAAGTGGGTGTCAATAATTTCCATCGGTCGCTTTGCATAGAAGGCTACAAACAAGGGTTTGTTCGTGCCTCACTTTACTAACGCGTCAACCGCTTGCAAATCCCCGGGGCCCGGGTCAGCCACAACCAGGCGGCGGACCAGGGACTCCCTCGTTAATCACTTTAGCCCTGGCGAGTTTCTTGTTTGCCGCACTGGCTGCCTTTCCGGTCTGTTTTGGCAAGGCGTCCAGTATCAGGTCTATTGCTTGATAGAGCCTCTTGTTAATCCTTCTTTGACCCCTAATGAACCTTCTTAGACTAACTTCGCCCTCGCCAATACCAAATGCTTTAAAAACAACCCTCTCTGCCTTGGTCCATGAATCTTTCTTTTTCGAACCTTGTTTTGCCACAGTAGTTCTCCTTTGCCCTAAGGCGTTAATTGTTCGTTGCCGTGGACTGATCGCTGCGACAAGGAATTAGATACAAGGCGAAGGTGTTACCGTTAGAATGCGAGGTACTCCGACCTCCTGGACCGGGCGCGGCTTATATGACAGCAGGCCGCGACAATGTTGATGGACCGCATTCTTCGTGCTGGCTAGCGCGCGATCTTCTCCGGGTCCTCTTTGCCCGAGACCGCAAGCGATCGGGTCGGTGGCCGAGTCCGCTCAATCTCATCCTACTGACAGCTTCGGTCTAGTTAATGCGCGTTTCATCTAACTAACGCGCAAATCGTGAACAAATCCCCTCAGCCAGGTTCTCAAAAAACCAAAACGGCAACCCGGGGGCTTTGGGTTGCCGTTTCAGTTTCGGCAGGGGCGAGTCATCACTTCAAATGAACTTCTCGCACCTGTTGCGCGGGGACCGCGTCCAATCGTTTACTGAAGTGTGGCAAGGATCTCCACTCGCTCGTATCTGGCTTGCGCCGAGCCGCCCTTTGAATGGATGGAGGCGAACTCGCGTTCGATGGCCCGCTCATGCTTGGACTTGAGCAACTCATGACCACTTTCACCAGTCCACACCTCCGCCAGAAAGTAGCGCTCACCGTAGCGATGGAGGACCAGCTTGACCTGTCCCACATTCCTCTTATCCTCGATCGCGTTTGTCAGCCGCAAGGCCGAACTCTTCGCATTCTCACCGCGGATCATCATCGCGTCGCCTCCGGCGGTGGCTGACTTGATCGCGTACTCGCCTGATCCGAGCGTCTTATCGCCGACGACGAACTCGAACGGAATATCCGCCTTTACGCTTTGCGACTGACCGTTCGCAGAGACGACAGCCGTGACGAAGGCAAGCGCCACAATCAGCATAAACATCGTGAACCCTTTTAGCATTTGCTTTTCCATGATCATCTCCTTCTGGGCTCAGACCCTGGTCGAAATTCGTCGACCGCGAAACCTGTTGGACTGGAAACGATTGCTCTAGTGCTTCTCGCCCCTTCAGTGAACCGTCCGTATCCACTGCGAACGATGTGCCATTAGTTCTCAGAGTGCGGGAACAAACGGCGCTGTTCAAGGAAATCGTTGACTGCTCTGTAGATCGGTCTCGGTCGCGAGCAGCTCAGACCAGAACGAGCCTTCCCGATCGTCGGCGCGAAACTCTATCCGATCAGATAGTCGGCTTATCCGTTTGGATAGTTGTCATTCTCTTTCTCGATTCGTCGAACCCGCGCGCGCAGATAACTTGTTGCTCCGCGACGTGTCAAAGCCTTACACTTGCCCGGGGTCCAAGACTTGAGTTGCTCACGCGAAGCCTCAGATGAATCCAAGACTTGCAGCCATCGCCGGCAAATTAAAGGGCAGCGTATTTCCCCTGGGTGACGACCCGATGGTGATCGGCCGCGAAACCGCCGCTCCTCTTTGCCTCGCGGACCCTTCGGTATCCCGGCGCCATTCGCAGATCGAGAAACACGGCGACCAATTCTGGATCAGCGACCTGCAAAGCCTTAACGGAACGTTCGTAAACGACGTGCCCGTGAAGCAGCGAGTGTTGCAGCACGGGGACCGCATCCGAATTGGCGATACACGGTTCCTTTTCCTCCTGCACGAAGGCGATGTGCCGTCGAAATCCACCCCCGTTCAGCTCGAGGACCGGCACGTTATTAGCGGCTCGACTATTCAGGTCAGATTCAACGATGCGCTTTACCTGATGGCGCGGGACTTGAGCGCGTTGATGAAGGTCAGTACTACGATCAACGCGATTAGAGGTTTGGAAGAGCTGCAAAAGAAACTATTGGAACTCTTGTTCGAAGTGGTTCCCGCCGAACGCGGCGCCATTCTGCTGGCAGACGAAGAGCCGGGTGAATTCAGATCGATGATTGGCATGGACCGATACGGCAAGCTTGACGAGGCGGTTAAGGTAAGCAGGACCATCGCGCAACAGGTGCTAAAAGAAGGCGTGGCACTGCTCAGCAATGGCTCGGGCGAAGGCGAAGTTACAAACGCTCCCGAAAGTTTGATTGCCTCGGCCACCAGCTCTGTTCTGTGTGTGCCGCTGGTAATGCTCGACCGCACTTTGGGAATCATTTATCTGGACACGAGCGAACCTGCCACTCAATTCGACAACGATCATTTGCAACTGGTGAGCGCCATCGCGGGTATCACCGCCGTCGCGATCGAAAATGCCCGGCACGTTCAGTGGCTGGAGAGCGAGAATCAGAGGCTGCGCGCAGACATCGCAATCGAGCACAACATGGTCGGTGAAAGCCAACCGATGCGCCACGTGTACCAGTTCATTTCCAAAGTCGCGCCGACTGATTCGACCGTCTTGCTTTCGGGAGAGACTGGCACCGGCAAAGAACTGGTGGCCCGCGCCATCCACCAGAACAGCAAGCGCGCAGATAAGCCTTTCATGGGAGTCAACTGCGCCGCGCTAGCCGAATCGCTTCTCGAAAGCGAACTGTTTGGTCATGAGAAAGGCGCGTTCACGGGAGCATTGGTGCAGAAGAAAGGTCGGCTGGAAGTTGCCGACGGCGGCACGGTTTTTCTCGATGAGATCGGCGAACTTTCGCCAACGCTGCAGGTCAAACTGCTGCGCGTGTTGCAAGAGCGCGAGTTCGAACGCGTGGGCGGCACGCGCACAATTAGGGTAGACATCCGTGTGGTTGTCGCGACGAACCAAGATCTCGAACAGGCGATTGTCCAAGGAACGTTTCGCCAGGATCTCTATTACCGGCTCAACGTAGTAAAGCTAGAGTTGCCGCCGCTAAGTCAGCGTCCGGAAGACATTCCCTTGCTCGCCAGTTATTTCGCGACAAAGTATGCCGACAAGTGCAACCGAAGAGTCACAGGAATCTCACCCGAAGCAAAGGCGCGCTTGATTGGTTACGACTGGCCCGGTAATGTGCGCGAGCTTGAGAACGCGATCGAACGCGCGGTTGTCCTGGGCACGACCGAGATGATCCTGCTGGAAGATTTGCCCGAGGCTGTTTTGGAATCGGAAGTCTTAACCGGCAGTCCCGTGACGAAATACCACGAGGCAGTTGCTGAGACGAAGAAACAGATCATTGTCAATGCGATGGAACAGGCAGACGGCAATTATACCGAAGCAGCAAGATTTCTGGGCGTACATCCCAACTATCTCCACCGGTTGATACGCAATTTGAACCTGAAGGACCAACTGAAGAGGTAGGCATTGAAACGAGCAGAAGAAGCCGGAAGTGTCACCCTGCGCCCGGCCACACTCGACGACCAGACCTTCTTGTTAGAAGTCTATGCGAGCACGCGTAATGACGAGTTGAATGTCGTGGATTGGGACGACAACCAGAAGCAGGCCTTTATTAGCATGCAATTCAATACGCAGCGCCAACTCTACGGCTTGCGTTATCCTCAAGCTGACAGCAGCATCATTCTTTTGGATGATCAACCGATTGGCAGAATGCTTGTTGACAGGACGGAGGATGAGATCCTGCTTGTAGACATTGCCGTTTTGCCGGCATATCGGAATGCGGGCATCGGAACGTCTCTCATAAGGAAACTGAAGGGCGAAGCCGCTGCCGCAGAAAAGCCCGTCAGGCTCCATGTCTTTCAGTCCAGCCCTGCGGTGCGCCTCTACGAGCGCCTGGGATTCTCTACAGTGAGTAGCGATAGCGCTTATCTCGAAATGGCGTGGGTTCCCGACGATCGGAACCAGGTGATAATTCCCTATCGGATCAGCCCTTATGTGCATCTGATCGAGAGCCGGCTGGTGCCTGGTATCATCCGACGCGGAGTTTTTCATCAGTTCACGGGTGAGGTGCTAGAGCCCAGTGAAAGGGTCCGATCGTTATTGTTTGCAGCTAAATTGGGAAATCGGATTTCATTTACTGAAGAAGACTTGAACAACCTGGCCGAAGACGGCGCCCAAATCAGACAACTAATAGCAAAGGAATTTCTGATTACGGAGGGTTATGATCCCTTGACTCCCTTCGTGAACCAATATGTCGTTCGCCCGATGCAGAATCCCGCCCTCGCATACGCTTCTGACGCAGGAGAAATGCTGTTGGTGCGAACGTCGATGGCCCACCGAGTGTATTCGCCCCGGACAGATGAGTTGCCTGCGATCATCGAAGAGAAGATGACTGATATTGCGACGCGGATCTTTTTGGCGGCCGACAGCACCAGGACGTTGCGGGAGATATTCGGCCTGGAGAGCGCAAACATCCTGGAAGAACCGGGCGTCAGACAAGCCGTTGATTTCTTAACCAGTCCCGAGCGGCAATTGATCAAGTTCACTAGGAGTACCGAGGATTTGGGAGATCCTCGCAACCCTTGCAATACTGTGCCGCGGAATCTTTATCACTCCTCCAGCTGGGATTCTCAGCCGCACGAGGGCTCGTCCAGTTCAATAATCGATTTCCATTTACATGGAATTGAAGATGCCTGGTGGGAATTTGACCTGATAGAGACTACAGTCAACCATTCTTTTCGGTTCCCGAACGAGGCGCTTGGAGGCCTGGATTATGGCTCCCGATTCTGTCTTTCCGTTCTCAAGCCCGAACTATTGCCGCTACTAGGCAAATCAGATCGGCTTGAAGTCCTGGAGGTAGGAGGCGGCACAGGCACGTTTGCCAGATCATTCGTCAGGGAAGCGAAGACTGTGCTAAATGGAGCTGAGCTTAATTATTCCATTTTGGAATTGTCGCCGGCGTTGATTGAAAGTCAAAGCAAGCTCTTGTCGGAATTCAGTCCGGCCATCAAACATTTCCAACAGGATGCTACGAGATTCGATATTCCTGGATACAAATTCGACCTGGTTATTGCTAACGAAGTGATAGCGGATTTTCCTACAATGGTGGTGCGGCGCAACGAGTCCACGAGTGATAAGGTTCAAAGATGGGAAGGCGAAGGTGCTTACTATCTTGAGCGATATGATTTGTCGCACGAAGGCGCGCCGGATTCCTTTCTGGTAAATTCAGGCGCTTTCGAATTCATCGAAAGTGCCTGGCGGCATCTCTCTCCCGGCGGCACGCTGATAGTATCGGAGTATGGGAGCGCGACGAGGTACCCCACTCAATGTTACCACTTGAACCATGAAGAGTTTTCCATTCATTTCGGACACCTGACAGCATGCGCACAAAAGATAGGCTTTGAATGCCGACTGTGCACGTTGAAAGAATTCCTGGAGATGGACGATCAAGTATGGATACTTAATGCCAACGAAGAAGGCATCCTCTGTCTAAATCACATCCTTGAGAAATATGGGAGGTCGCTTCCCTTTGCCGTAATCTCCAAGAGAGAGTTCGACAAGGAATTTCAAGCGATCTCAGAGCAAATAGGACTAACCGGAGTTTCATTTTCGCCTCTGCGGCAGGGCCTTCACTGTGGTCCCGAGCCGGGCGACTTCATGGTGCTGATCATGACCAAGCCCAGCTAAAGAACGAAGCTGCCGCTCGAGTCGTGAGGTGAACGTTAGAACATGCCTTTCGGAAAGGAAAACTATGGACGAATCCTTGACATATGAAGCGTTTGCCCAAAGTCTAAACACGAACTTCCAAGTTCAACTTGACGCTGTCAGCTGCGTCGATCTGCAGTTGGTTGAGGTGTCGGAACTCAAACGTTCTTCCAGGCAGGAGGAGTTCGCAATTGTATTTCTTGGTTCAAACGCGTCCTTCCTCGGGCAAGGCATGCGCCGGTTCGGGCACGACCGTATGGGACAATTCGATTTGTTTATAGTTCCAATTCGTCAGGACAATCGGGGTTATTATTATGAGGCAGTGTTCAATCGGTTTCGCGCGAACGCCGACACGGCCGGAGAGAATTCGTAGGAACTTATCGACGCCAAAGTTGTACCTTGAATCTACGTTGCACGCAGGTGTGCGAACATGAAATCTACCGAAGTGAATATTCAATCACCTTCATCCGTGACGCTTCGTCCCGTTGGCCCAGCTGACGAAGCCTTTCTGCTGGACGTCTACGCCGGCACCAGGGCTGACGAGTTGGCTCTCGTGTCTTGGAGTGAGGAACGGCGGCAGACCTTCGTCAGGATGCAATTTACCGCGCAGCAAGAGCATTATCGAAAGGCACACCCGGAAGCCAACCACGACATCATCTTGTTAGGGGGCCGACCGGTTGGGCGTCTTTACGTCGCACGCAAGGAGCGCGAAATACGAATCGTAGATATTGCTCTTCTGCCCCCGCAGCGAAACGCAGGCGTTGGAAGTTACTTGATGAGAGGACTGCTCGACGAGTCGGCGCGCGCCGGAAAACCGCTGCGAGTCTATGTAGAGAGTTTCAATCCGTCGCTGCGCCTCTTCGAGCGGCTGGGCTTCTATCGAACCGGCCAGAACGGGATGCACATACTCATGCAGTGGGATCCTTGAGACAGATGAGCGGACACGGTGTAAAGCAACTTGTCGGAGTGCGGTAGCGACTTGTTCGGCAGGAATGAATTGTCGAATCAGAGAGGACTGCTTCACGCCGGCGGATCTTGATCAAGCTTATGGATGCAAGCGATTGATGACCGCTTCGTAATACTGAGTGCTCTTCTCTTTCCTCATGACCGGCACAATCAGAAACGAGAACATCCCGAGACTCTTGTGCTCAATCAAGTAAGTATCTTGTCTGAGCGGCGTTGAGCGATCACCACGGAACAGAAGCGAGAAGGCTTCTCTCCCCGGTGCTTGCTTTTTCTTGGAATCCAAATCCGTGACGTCAACCAGCTTGAGTGCTACCTTGGAGGCACCGATTAGAAACTCTGTGTTGAGCTGAGCTTCAAACGCTGCCCTTGTTAGACCGATCCCTGCGGGCGTAACACTTGGCCTGCCGGCAACCTTGTCGGCCAGACTGGCAGGAACTCCGGCAGCAAGTGCTACCAGTGTCCCCTTTTTCAAAAAATCTCGACGCGATGTAGCCATTTGCTCGCCCTCCTATAAGGTGGTTTCGACGCCAGGGATTGTAAAAGAGGGACGCAGTCTATTGCTTCTTCGCAAAACTTTCAACAAAAAAACTTGCATTAATTCGTACAGGCCAAGGTTTTTCTTGTAATCCCCAAAGTTTAGGTATATATTCTCGCGCGCTAAGCCTTTATCGTCGAACTCCCGAACCGCGTGGGTTGTCCATCCGTTGATGTATAGGCTTGAGAGACACCAGCGTTTGGGGGGTTGACTTCTTTGCAAGTAAACGAGCGCTCGAAGTCGGTTGGTTAGAACCGGCAATGAGATGTGTCCATATCTTTCATAATAGATTCACACGTAAAGATCGTTAAGGGTTACCTGCCGTTAAATTACCTTAAGGAGAAACAAGTATGGCACAACCATACGTAGGCGAAATCAGGATATTTGCCGGTAACTTCGCTCCGGCTGGCTGGATGTTTTGCGAGGGGCAGTTGCTGCCGATCTCCGAAAACGAGACTCTGTTTAATCTGATCGGCACGAGCTACGGCGGCGATGGGCAAAGCACGTTTGCATTGCCCGATCTTCGCGGCCGAATCCCGCTTCATCAGGGCAATGGCTTTACGCTGGCTCAGACGGGCGGCGCCGAGACGGTGACCCTGACTACCCAGCAAATACCGGCGCATACCCACCCCTTGTCTTGTTCGTCCTCGCCGGGGACGGGCAGCAATCCCCAAGCCGGGCTCTGGGCGCCGTCGGACGTATCTCAATACAGCACCCAAGCCAGCAGCGTGCAAATGGGGAACCCGCCCATTAGCAGCGATCCCACCGGGGGTAGCCAGCCGCACGATAACTTCCAGCCGTATTTGTGTGTTGATTTCATCATTTCTCTTTTTGGGATCTTCCCAAGTCAAACCTGAGGATCCCGGGTTGTTAAGCCTGGGACTGGAGCGCTATCGCCATTTGAAGTCAGTCTGAACGCGAAACCGATAAGGAGTCACAGAAATGGCTGAACCATTCTTGTCAGAGATTAGAATATTTAGTTTTGTCTTTGCGCCCAAGGGCTGGGCGTTGTGCAATGGTCAGTTGCTGCAAATCAATCAGAACCAGGCCCTCTTTTCGTTGTTGGGCACTACTTATGGCGGCGACGGCCAGACCACCTTTGGGCTACCCAACTTGCAATCCCGGGTCCCCATCCATTTCGGCAACGGCCATACGTTGGGAGAAGTGGGTGGCGAACAGGCTCACACTCTGTTGACCGCTGAGTTGGCGACCCACCTGCACGGTTTCACTGGTAGCACCGCCGTCGTCAGCGCGGCCGCAAACGCGACTCAGATTGCGCCCACGAACAATTATTGGGCCAACAGTGGCAAATCGGTCTACAGCACCGTTCCGGGAAATGCCACGATGTCGCCGCAGGCGGTAACTAATACCGGCGGCAGCCAGGCACACTTGAACATGCAGCCGTTTTTGGTGCTGAGTTTCTGCATCGCGCTCCAGGGAATTTTCCCATCGCAAAACTAGAAGGAAGA
>JBGQJU010000021.1:0-60587 GCA_041499185.1 Pyrinomonadaceae bacterium
AACGAGAAGATGTCGCTTCGGGCATCCACGGTCTTGCATTCATCTGGTATTCTCTAAAGTGAGCCAATGATTCAATGCTTCTCCAGCCCAACGCGCCGCACGAGGTCAGCGAATCTTGGATCGGAGCGCAAGCTATCGAAGGTTGGATCAACTTGCAGCCTGGTCAGATAGTCAGATCGGCCTTGATAGGCTCTTTCCAGCCATTCAAAGGCTTGTTCTTTCTCGCCCAGGCCGACATAGATGCGCGCGATTTCATACGGGGAGACATATCGTCGTCCAGAAATAACCTGCAACTCAGCAAGAGCCTTGAGTGCCTCAGCTTTGCGGCCGGCTACGGCGTAAGTGTAGCCGAGCAGGCTCAACGCAACAGAACGGCTACGGTTTTTTTGCAACTCGGTGATGGCTTGCTCATATTGCCCCTTCTCCAGGTAAGCCGCTCCCAGAAAATAGCTCGCCACTGCGAGGTCCCGGTCTATTTCAAGCATCTTGCGAGCTTGCTCGATGGCCTGGTCGTAGTGGCGCGTGTTATAGAAGACAATCACCGCACCGATGTTGGCGGTCACTGAGAATGAATCGAGTTGCAGCGCATGATTCGCCGCTGCAATGGCTTCATCAAACCGGCCTGGCATTCGGGAGAGAAACCCACCATACCCAACATGAACTGTCGGCTCATTCGGGCTGAGTTCAATGGCGCGCTTGAATTCCCGCTCGGCTGCCGAAAAATCCCAATCAGCCCACCAGTGGATCAAAGCCAATGAAAGATGAGCTTCAGCCAGCGACTCATCCAACGCCAGCGCCTTCAGCACGGCCTCTTTCGCCTTTGGCATCGCTTCACTCGGCGGCAGGTATACACTGGAGATGTCGGCATAGGCTGCGGCCAACCCGGCGTATGCCTGCGCGTAATTCGGATCCAGACCGATGGCTTGATTGAAGGATTCAATTGCCTTTCCTTCGCTTTCTCCCGCAGCGGGGTTAGAGTAATACTGTCCTCTCAGGTAGGCCTGATATGCTTCGGGCAGAGCAGTGTAATGCCTGGTCAGCCGCCGCTGCTCTTCGCCGGTCAGCTTCAGGCGCAACTTCTCTGAGACACCTTTCGAGATTTCATCCTGCACAGACTGAATCTCGGAGAGTTTGCGGTTGTACTGCTGGCCCCACAACACATTGTTGCTGCCCACCTCCACCAGTTCAGCATTGATTGCCAGCATCTCGCCGCGCTGAAGGATCCTTCCCGTGAGGACGGCCTGAACGCCCAACTCCCGCCCCGGCGTCTGCGGATCCACCTCTTTCCCTTTATACCTAAAGACTGAGCTATGCGACTTGACTTTCAGATTAGGTAACCGCGAAAGGCTGTAGATGAGCGAGTCGGTCACCCCATCAGAGAGGTACTCGATGTTCGGATCAGCGCCGGCATTGACGAAGGGCAAGACAGCGATTGACTCGATGGCCGCCTGACTGCGCGGGTAGTAGAAATAACTGACGGTCGCTGTAGCGATCAACAGCGTCGCTAGAACAACAGAAGCGACCATCTGGTGGCGCTTGATTCCAGTGACCATGTATTCGACGCTCGAAGTCGGCCGAGCTGCAAGAGCTCGTGTGCCGTTTTCTTGCCCGGCGGCATTATCTTCCGGCGGCTGGTTTGTGCGCGCGATCTCCGCGCCGATCTCCCTCTGCCTTTTCAGCCGCCTCAGGTCAACCAGTAAATCCTTAGCCGTTTGATAGCGTTCCTCGCGATCTTTGCTGAGCGCCTTGTTGACGATGTGTTGCAACTCTTCGGGAGCTTCGGTGCAATAGCGAGCTACGGGCTGCGGCTCCCCAGTCAGGACGGCCGAAGCTGTTGCCGCCGCACTCTTGCTGGCGAACGGTTGTTGTCCGGTAAGCATTTCATAGAGCACGACGCCGAAACTGAAGATGTCGCTGCGCCCGTCAATGTGCTCACCCCTCAATTGTTCGGGCGACATGTAGGGGACGGTTCCGACGACGGCTCCGGGTGTGGTCAACAAACTCTGCGTCTCCGCCTCGCTCTCTACTGCGTCGGCAACAACCTTCGCCAGGCCAAAGTCCATCACCTTCGCCTGCCCGCGCGCGGTGATAATGATGTTCGACGGCTTAATGTCGCGGTGGATGATGCCGTGGGCGTGCGCTTCCGCCAACGCGTCGACGACCTGCGAGGCGATGGTCAGCGACTCTTTCAAATTCAGCGGCTCGCGCTTGATTCTCGCGTCGAGCGTCTCGCCTTCAATGTATTGCATGGCGATGAAGCTGCGGCCGTTTGCTTCACCGACTTCATAAACAGAGCAGATGTTTGGATGATCGAGTGTCGCCGCCGCGCGCGCTTCTCTGACGAGGCGTTTTTGGGCGTGTTCATCTGAGATTGTTTCCGCTGGCAAGAGCTTGATGGCCACACGGCGGCCAAGCTGAGTATCTTCGGCAAGATAAACTTCGCCCATCCCGCCCGCGCCAATCTTCGAGCGGATTTCGTAGCGGCCAAGACGTGTGCCGGATGAAAGCGTTGCGTTCATCTCGCTGAAAGAGAGTCAATGATCTACGAGGGAGGTACCCGCGAAAGTTGTTTGTCTACTGAGAGTCTCTCAGCAGAATCACGTCGTCCATCTGGCTGCCGCGTGACAGGGCGATCTGTTTGCCATCGCGCGACATCTCGAATGCGAAAATCAGTCCGGATTTGAAGTTGGTCAACTGTTTGGCTGGACCACTATCAAGCGGCAGACTCCAGATGTTGTCGGCATTGTCGCGCGCATCGGCGTAAATGATCGAACGGCTGTCAGATGTCCAGCCGAGTCCGACATCTCGGAAGGTGAAAGAAATGTCCAGGGTCTTGATCGACTCTCCGCCGGCCAGCGGCAGCACGGCGATCTTGTTTGCTTTGGCCTGCTCGTCAAAGTAACGGAGCGCAATTAGTTTCCCATCGGGTGAAACCGCCGCCCAGGACGACGACTTATCCGTCAGTTGCTCAGGTTTGCCTCCGGCCATGGGCACTTTCCAGAAAGTTGGCTTTCCCTGCCGCAACGATCTGAACAACACCCATTGCCCGTCAGGCGAGCAGGTCGGCTGAGAGTCAATAGCAGTTCCTTCGGTCAATTGTTTTGGATTGTTGCCGTTGAGTTCCATCTTCCAGAGATTGAAGTTGCCCGAGCGATTCGAACTGAAGACGACGTAGCGTCCATCAGGCGAAACACATCCCAGTCCTTTGGTGTAAGCATCCGCGGTTAATTGTTTGTTTCCCGCTCCCTCGGCGCCGACGATCCAGATGTCCGAATGTTCGCCCACCGCGGTATAGAGAATCCCGCCATCGGGCGTCCAGGTGATACTGTCTCCGTCGTATTTACCACTGGTAATCTGCTTCGCGCGACTTTCATCTTCGCCAGGCGCGATCACCCAAATCTGCGCGGATTTGTCCGCCTGCACGGTCACGAGAGTCTTCGAGTCTGCGGTCAGTCCGAGACTACTGGTGCCATAAGCATTCAGATCGTTTGTAATTCTTCGTGTCTCGCCGCCGGGATACGAGACATACCAGATCTGTGTGCCCGCTGAAGTCAGTTCGGGAACAGCGGCGACGATGAGCCCGCTGCCATCTGCCAGCCAGATCGCGCGCGACACCGACACCCAGGGTTGAGAGGTAATCGGTTTTTCCGGTCCGCCGGCAGCAGGAACTGCGACGATCGTCCCTGAGAGATTGCCGCTGAAAGTTCCGGCGCCGCACGCTATGGTCTTTCCGTCAGGCGACCAGGCAGGGCCGCCCGCCCACGAGAAGTAATCAGGAAGTTTGCGGGATGCGATTTTCCGCTCGCCTGATCCGTCCAGGCCGGCGACCAACAATTCCGACTCCGCCGCTGACGCCCGAACAAAAGCCAGTTGCTTGTCGTCAGGAGAGAAGGTGACTGGACTGGTGACGCCGCCAATGACGCGTCGCGCTGTGCCTCCGAGCGCGGGCACTTGATAGAGCATGCCCAGAGGATTGTCCTTATCGAACAAAGAATAATAGACGAATTCGCCATCGCGCGAGAAAGTTGTGCCGCCGATTTTGCCTTCGACATCTGATACGATCTTCACCAGGCTGCCCGTCAACACCTGGCGTCCCAGCAGGCTGTCCTTTCCGCCTTCAGTCGTTCTAAAGACAACGTATTTGCCGTCGGGTGAAATCGATGTGTAGCCCCTGATCAAAGCGTTTCCGATCTTGCCGCCAGTCGTCAGACGGGTGATCTTCATTGCGCGAAATGGTTCCGTTCTGGGCTTGGTATTTATGACTTTGTACCAAATGAAGAATGTTGCTCCGACCGCCAGCAGCAATCCGCCCAACACCAGCACGAGTCCATTCTTATGCTGTTTGATCCCGCGCGCGATAAATTCAGCACTCGAGATCGAAGCCGTTGGGGAGCTTTCATAAGTGACTGATGTGCCCTCGACTGTGGAACCGCTCGAACGCGGATCGCTCTCGGTACTGGCCACTTGACCGCCAACCGACGAGGGCGGCACAGTCGTATCTAACTCCGCACCTCGATCCAACTCTCGTCGCAGCTCCTTCAGTTCAATCGCCACGTCCTTGATTGTCTGATAGCGCTCGTCCACGTCTTTCGCGAGACAGCGACGAATGATCCGTTGCAGCTCAGGAGAAGCAGACGGCTTGAAATCTGTGATCGGAGGCGCCGGCTCATAGACGATCTTGTACAGCGTTTTGACTTTTGAATCGCTTTCAAAGGGTCTATGTCTCGTTACGGCCTCAAAGAGCAGGCAGCCGAATGAGAAAATGTCTGAGCGGTGGTCTATTTCGGCGGTCCTACCCTGCGCCTGCTCCGGCGACATGTAACCCGCGGTGCCCAGCACCGTTCCCGGTATTGAGTGCTGCTCGAACTCTACGGTCGCGGCGTCGCTAATGGTCTGGCCTTTGGTCTCGCTCCCGGCTGGCGGCGACTGTGGTTCGATCAGTTTTGCCAAACCGAAATCAAGAATCTTCGCGTAATTGTCGCGCGCAATCATTATGTTGTCTGGCTTCAGATCACGGTGCACGATCCCGGCGGCATGAGCTTTGGCAAGTCCATCGGCTACCTGCTGAAGATATTTGAGCAGCTTCCCTAGCTCGGTTCGCTCTCGATGTATTTTCTCGCGCAGGGTCTTGCCTTCGACATATTCCATCGCGATGAAGGGCACACCGTCAGCCTCGCCAATCTCGTAGACGTGCGCGATGTTTGGATGATTGAGTGCCGCGGCGGCTTTGGCTTCCTGCACGAAGCGCCGCATGCGTTGCTGGTCTGAGGCAAGCTCGGCAGGCAGAATCTTCAGCGCTACCTTGCGATCCAGTTTTGTATCCTGCGCGAGATACACCTCGCCCATCCCACCCGCCCCAAGCTTGGAAAGGATTTCGTAGCGATCGAAACGGATGCCGGGGGAGATGTCCACAAGACACAGTTCAAGGATTGATGTTAAAGCGGACGCATTCTAACACCGCATGGGCGCGCCGCGACAATTCGTTGCGTCGTCGCCAGTATCTAGAGGGAAGGGAATCGCGGGATTCGTACCTGCCTTGATGATTCAGGTCATCGCAGACGCTCGCCGGCAGAAACATGCCAGTGCAGATGTTTGGAATCCTGATACGCTCCGAGATTGGTTAACACCCGGCAAGCGCCATGCTCGGCAACGACCTCTTGGGCCACTTGTTTGATCACATCTATTAGTTCAAGCAGCAAAGGCGCATCAGTTTCTTCGATTGATAGCAACGAAGAGATGTGCCGCTTCGGTATGACAACGATGTGCACCGGCCAAAAGGGTCGAGTGTGATGATACGCGAGCACATTGGTCGTCTCGTGAACCTTATTCACCGCGGTATGGCCACTCAACACTTCGTCGCAATAGAAGTCATCAGTCATCGATAGTCACTATTTCGAATACTCTTCAGCTCCGAGAAAATGTATTGACACGTAAGACTCGTTACCGATGACCCAGCTATCGTGAGGCGTTGGCGGGATGTAGAACAGTGTTCCGGGCGACAGTTCAATGATCTCGTCGCCGCCCATCGCCGCCACGGCGCGGCCGGAAATGACGAGGCCGACGTGCTCGACTTCACAAAGCTCCGTAGCCGCTAGCGGTCCAACGTGCTCCGACCATTTCCAGCCGGGTTCGTAAGTGGCGCGGCCGATTGTTAAGCCGCCGATGTGGACGACCTCGAACTTTCCTTTCTCAAAACTGCGCGTTTCATCAGGCGCGGCAAAACTTTTCAGAATCAGATCGGTCGTCATTGCTTGCCTCCGTTACTCGACCCGGAACCAACAGTTTCCTAGCAGGCTGCTGAAAAGTGGCATTCGGTTCTTAATACCACCGATGGGAATCGGTGGATAGTTCAGATGCAGCCTACAAAGCAGGACCGAGTGCCGATTAGTAATACCACCTACGGCAGTAGGTGGATATTTCAAGTACGGACTATTCGGGCCAAAAACAAGGCAGGATATGAACCATCCCCCAGCTTCCGCTGGCGGTATTTCTGCTTGCAGTGATCGTCTGCCTTAGGTTGGGCTTGAACCATCCACCGATTTCCATCGGTGGTATTGATGACGCCGAGACAGTTCTAATCACTTTTTCAGCAGCCTGCTAGAGCAATTCCACCTTCTTACCAACCGTCACCCGTCCGGTGGCAACAACAGTGGCATAGACGCCGAGATTCTGCTCCGCGTCCTTCACAATCGAACGCAAGACCGAAGGGTCTTTGGGTAGATTATCTTGCGCGTGCGTGGTCATACCGCAGCGCACCGTCGGTATTTCGCATTTCAGCTCGACGTTTCCGATGCGCAGCGAGCGGCCGCTCCAACCGGCTTCGACTAATCCCTCAAGACCAGCTTCAGTTTCAATCAAGAAGTTGGGCCGAAAGCGCCGAACGTCCCAGGCTGCGCTCGTGTTGAACCGCGCCATTGCTTTCAATGATGACGTAGTCAGCACGTGAATCGGAAAAGCGTCGAAGTACGTTCCGAGTGGAGAAGTGAATTCCAAAACTTCGGGCGGCAACTGCAATAGATCGGGGAGCGGCTCAGCCGGCTCGCGGCTGAACATCTCGCGCACCTGCGCGTCCATGTTGGGCAAACGCATCATTCGCGGGAGTTGATCGCGAACCACCTTGAAGCGGCTCAAGCGACTCATCACCGAAGCGCGGCGGTAGTGGGCCTTGTTGCTTGCGGGTTGCAGCGGCCACAGCGAAACCGTTTTTCCGAGCACTTTTGAAAGTCGTTCGTTTACATCTTCGTCATCGCTGCGAACGAGCGTGCCGTCATGACCGGTGATCTCAACCTGCGGAATCGCGTCTTCAGATGGTTCTTCACGATAGCGAGCGGCACACTGCATTAACAACGGAATTCGCTTGCCGTTAGTAATCTCGCCGGTCTGCTCATCACGCAGCGCCCAGCCGCGATCGCCGGGCAGGCCGAGAGATCCAACCGTGCAGTCGTCAAGCCTTTCGCCCTTCATCGACTTTACCGGATAGCGCCAGACTTGTTTGACTGTTCCTACGACCATTCTCTCTCTGCCCCAACGGGGCTTCGTCCTCCTGCCCAACGTTGCCGCTGCGGCTACGTTGGGTTAGCGGGTTTAGACGTCTCCAACAACCGCACCGCGGTTGCGTCTGTTTTTGAGCTGTGCCGGACGCAACCCTTTCAGGGTTGATAATGTCTATCTCCTCCTCGTACCAGGGTAGCCGAAACGGCAACCCTGGGCTGAAGGGCGCAACCGCGTCGCGGTTAACAACAACTCCGCAGATCCAAAGGTGGGTCCGCGGCGCTTGCCACCGCGCCCCAAAAAGACTGGGTGCAGTTAATTCCAAGTCTACGGTACATGAGCGAAGTCTTCTTCCAAAGTCCTTTGCATCGTTGCCAGGAGTAGATCAGCATCATTCAGCGAGAACGGCATGGGTGGCCGGATCTTGATCACGTTATGAAACGGCCTTTCAGTTCCGAGCAGAATACCAAGCTCGCGCATGCGATTCACGATCAAAGAAGCTTCTTCTGTCGCCGGGTCGAGCGTCTCGCGGTCGCGCACCAACTCGACGCCGAGAAAGAGACCAGAGCCGCGCACGTCGCCGATGATTGAATAGCGATCTATGAGTTGTCGCAAGCCCTCAAGCATGTGATTTCCCACGCGCAGCGCGTGTGCTTGCAAATTTTCTTCAATGACTACATCGAGTACAGCCAGACCGATCGCGCAGGAGACAGTGTTGCCACCAAAGGTGCTGAAAAACTCCATACCATTATCAAACGACGCGGCGATTTCCGCGGTTGTGATCACGGCGCCGATAGGATGGCCGTTGCCGATTGGTTTTCCCAACACAACGATGTCGGGCACAACGCCGTACGTTTCAAACGCCCAGAAGCGAGTGCCAACTCGTCCGTATCCTGTTTGCACTTCATCGGCAATGCAAACGCCACCGGCAGCGCGCACCGCCGCGTACACCTTGGCGAGGTAGCCTTCGGGAAAGACGATCTGTCCGGCGACGCTGGGAAAAGATTCCGCAATGAAGCCTGCCAGACCAACGCCGGTTTCGCGCAACGCTTCGATGATCTCAACCACGTGCCCCGAATATCTTTCTGCCGCTTTTGCGTCGTCGCGCCGGTAGAGGCCGCGATACAGATCCGGGATCGGCGCAGTGTGAACCCAGGACGGCGCGCCCGTACCGCCGGGGCCATTGTGCTTGTACGGACTGATGTCTGTAAGCGTCGTAGTGTTTCCGTGGTACGCATGCTCTAGCACGATCATGTCGCGCCGCCCTGTGTGAGCACGGGCGAGGCGCAGCGCCAGTTCATTCGCCTCGCTGCCAGAGTTAACGAAAAAGCAGACGCTAAGCGGATCGGGCAAGGTCGCGCACAACTTTTCAGCGTAACGATTGATCAGATCGTGCAGATAGCGTGTGTTGGTATTCAGCACGGCCATCTGTTCTTGGCCGGCTTTCACTACCCGCGGATGGCAGTGACCCACGTGCGGCACGTTGTTGTACGCATCGAGATACCTGCGCCCTGCTTCGTCATACAAGTATTGCATCCAGCCGCGCACGATCTTAACCGGCTCCTGGTAAGCGAGACTGACGTTCTTGCCTATCCATTTACGGCGTTCGGCGAGCGTCTCAACTCTGGTTTTGCTGGCGTCTAACAGAACCGCGAGCGGTAGCGAGCGGGTAGTTGCGCCTTGCGGAAAAGATTTGGATACGACCCGCTCGCTACCGCTCGCGGTTCCGTAACTCGGCGCCAACTTGCACGTCTCGCGAAAAGTTGCTTCCGCCAAGCGAGGATCGATCGCCATCAGCTTTGGCAAAGTATTGCGGATTGAACGCTGGCTGATCGACAGGTAATCGTCATCGGGCCGTTGCGGTTGTTGCTGCGCGGCCAGACAGACACTCATACACAGACGCAGACAGACCAGGCCAAACAGCGCGTCGATCTCAGCTTCGTTGAGCGGATATTCGGCGTGATAACCCTCAACAATCTGCGCTGCTGCCGCGAGTGGATCGGGCTTCTCAAGAATTGCATAGGCGATAGCCACTGCCAGATCGCCGACCGTGAAGCTATAGACCACGTCGCCAAAGTCGATTAATCCAGTGACGCGCTGATTGCCATCGCTACCACCAACTAGAATGTTGTAATCATTAGCATCGTTGTGAATGACGCTAGTGCCCAGCTTTGACAGCGACGGAGCGAAGTCGCGCTCAAATTCTGAAGCGAACTTGTAAACCAGCTCTCGCAGTCCGGCATCCGCAATCAACGATCCGTATTCGTGAATCACGTTCAAGCCATTGGCAAGG
This sequence comes from Pyrinomonadaceae bacterium, assembly GCA_041499185.1. Taxonomy (GTDB): domain Bacteria; phylum Acidobacteriota; class Blastocatellia; order Pyrinomonadales; family Pyrinomonadaceae; genus JAOAPY01. Next base: position 9,785 of record JBGQJU010000021.1, read on the forward strand.
TCCCAATGAAAGTTACGATGAACGGCGGCGTGATCGAATGTCGTCAGGGCGCGGTCCAACTGTCCCATTTTGCGGCCAAGATCGCGCAACAGCTCGGGCGAATGAGGTTGCACTTCGGCGAGTGGAACACCAGGCAAGTACGTAAACAGTCGCACAAAATTCCTAACGCCTGTCGGCGATTCAACTGTTGCAATCGTCTTGCCGGAAAGACCAGGCACGACTCGAGGGCACAGGGAGATTTGCTGCGCAATATGAGTCATTGCCGCGTGCTGAGCATCGAGCAGGGCGCGGTCTTCGAGCGCATTGGCGATCTTGAGGACAAACTTTTCACCCGTCCGAGTTTTGAGCAGAAAGTTCTGATCACGCTCACTCGGCAGCGGCGTTGCAGTCACGCTAAGGCCGTACAGTTTCCTGGCCAGCGATGTGGCGGTTTCAATATCAAAACGCGGTGTGTGTTCGAGTAATAACATTCAGATTTAAGGCATTGATAGCCTCAAAAGGGCGACAGAAGATTGGATGACCAACCAATGATTCCAACCCCAACGCGGGTTGCGGCCCGAGTAGTAGGCATTGAAGAACGCGCCCTGCTACGCTCCCCAAAGGGCGCAACCGCGTTGCGGTAGGAAATCATTCGTTCATCGTGAACCCAACGTAGGCGCAACGCCAACGTTGGGCTGAAGGAAACAACCGCTTTGCGGTTGGTTTTCCCGCTAACCGAATTACCTACATTTTCTTGGCGCACTGCTCTTGCACACCATCGTTGTGGTTTCTATCACGATAAGGTTAATATGACGCGCCGGTTCACCTGTCTTTCGGAATGCCAAAGTAAAGGAGTCCACCACAATGTTCAAGACGTTTCGTGCGTCTCGCCTTTTTTCCGCCCTATGTTTGTTATCAGTTTCCGGTCTCATCGTGAGTTCAGTCAATGCCCAGCGGCGGCAGACTGCATCAACTCCAGCCGCATCGCCGCGAGAATCCGATCCGCTTAAAGCGCTGCAATGGCGCTCGATCGGACCGTTTCGCGGCGGGCGTTCGACGGCCGTAGCGGGCGTCGCATCGCAGCCGATGGTCTTCTATTTTGGCGGCACGGGCGGCGGCGTTTGGAGGACTAGCGACGGCGGTATCAATTGGGAACCGATCACAGACGGTTCAGTGTTTGGCACCGGCTCGGTGGGCGCAATCGGTTTGTCGGACTCCGATCCAAACACGATCTATGTCGGCATGGGCGAGTCGCCGATCCGCGGCAACGTCTCGCACGGCGATGGCGTATACAAGTCGACCGATGCAGGCAAAACCTGGAAACACATAGGGCTGGAAGACACGCGCCAGATCTCGCGCATTCGCGTACATCCAAAGAACCCGGATATCGTTTACGTCGCGGCGCAGGGTCACGTGTGGGCGCCGAATGAACAGCGTGGAGTCTTTCGTTCAAAGGATGGCGGCAAAACCTGGGAAAAGGTTCTCTATCGCAGCGACAAAGCGGGCGCGTGCGATCTGATTATCGATCCCACAAATCCGAATAACATTTACGCTGGTTTTTGGGAAGTTTATCGCAAGCCATGGACCCTCGAGAGCGGGGGTGCGGGCAGTGGCATCTTCAAATCAACTGACGAGGGCGATACGTGGACCGAGATCACGCGCAATCAGGGATTGCCGAAGGGAACGATTGGAATTGTCGGCATCACTGTCTCGCCGGCTAATCCGGACCGTCTGTGGGCGATCGTCGAAGCTGAAGACGGCGGCGTGTTTCGCTCGGACAATGGCGGCCGGACGTGGACAAAGACTAACGAACAACGCAATCTGCGCCAGCGCGCGTGGTACTACTCGCGCATCTACGCCGATCCAAAAAATGCCGACACGGTTTATGTACTGAACACGGGCTTCTACAAATCAAACGACGGTGGCCGAACCTTCAGCGGTATCGGTGTGCCGCACGGCGACAATCACGATTTGTGGATCGCGCCCGACGATCCGAATCGGATGATCAACAGCAACGACGGCGGAGCAAATGTTTCTTTCAACGGTGGGCGGAGTTGGAGCGAGCAGGACCAGCCAACGGCGCAGTTTTATCGTGTTGCGCTGGACAACGATTTTCCGTATCACGTCTATGGCGCCCAGCAGGACAACTCGACGGTGCGCATTGCCAGCCGCACGACTGGCGGCGGCATCACGCGCCAGGACTGGTTCGACGTGGGCGGCGGCGAGTCAGGCTGGATCGCGCCCTCGCCAAAAGATTCCGAGATCATTTTTGCGGGTTCTTATGACGGCTTGATAACGCGTTACGATCATCATACAGACCAACTGCGCGACGTTAATCCTTACCCGAACAATCCGATGGGCTCAGGCGCGGACGTAATCAAGTATCGCTTTCAGTGGAACTTCCCGATCGTATTTTCACCGCACGATACGTCGACGATGGGCACGCTCTACGCGGGGGCGAATGTGCTCTTCAAATCGACGAACCAGGGTCAAACCTGGGAAATAATCAGCCTTGACCTGACGCGCAACGAGAAATCGAAGCAAGCTTCGTCGGGCGGGCCGATCACGAAAGACAACACGAGCATCGAGTATTACGACACAATTTTCACGGTGATGGAGTCGCCCGTCCAGGCCGGAACGATCTGGAGCGGCTCCGATGATGGCCTCGTCTACGTTACGCGGGACGGTGGAAAGAACTGGTCCAACGTTACGCCGCCAAAAGGAATCATGCCGGAATGGATTCAGATCAACTCTGTAGAGGCTTCGCCATACGATCCAGCCGCGGCGTATGTAGCCGCAACGATGTACAAGTTTGACGACTACAAACCGTATCTCTACAGGACCAGCGACTATGGCAAGACCTGGACGAAGATCACCAACGGCATTCCCGACGGCGCTTTCACGCGCGTTATTCGCGAAGACCCCAACAAGCGCGGCCTGCTTTACGCGGGTACTGAAACGGGCATGTACGCTTCGTTTGATAGCGGCGCAAACTGGCAATCGCTGCAACTTAATCTGCCGGTTGTGCCGATAACGGATCTGGCGATTCACAAACGTGAGAAAGAGCTGGTAGCGGCAACACAGGGACGATCGTTCTGGATTCTTGATGAGCTGCCACTGCTGCATCAAATGATGGATGCCGGCGGTTTGAAGAGCGTTGCAGACACACACCTTTTCAAACCGAAAGACACTTACCGCATGCCAGGGGGCGGCGGGTTCACACTTCCGCGAACGGCGACTGTTGGCGCCAATCCACCGAACGGTGCGGTCGTTTACTACTCGCTGAAGGCAAAGCCAACCACCGATCTCGTGCTCGACTTCCTTGACGCGAGCGGCGAGTCGATTCGCAAGTTCACCGCCAGATTACCCAGAACTGGTGGGCCACAAGGGCAAGCGCCAGGGGAACAACCGCAGACGCCTGCGGGAGAGGAAGGCGGATTCTTCGGCGGTGGCGGGCCCGCGCGCGTCACGACTGACGTAGGTCTCAATCGTTTTGTTTGGGACCTGCGCTATCCGGATCCGGCGCGTTTTCCCGGAATGATCTTGTGGGCCGGAGAGACTCGGGGCCCGCGCATCGTGCCGGGAAATTATCAAGTGAGGCTGACAGTTGACGGCAACACGATGACGGAGAGCTTTGAAGTCAAGCGCGATCCACGCTTGCAAACGACATCGGCGGATTACGCAAAGCAACTCGACCTCGCCCTGAAGATTCGTAACAAGCTGAGCGAAACGCACAATGCAATCATCCAGATCCGCGACGTGCGCAAACAGGTTGAAGATCTATTGAGACGACTTAGAGGCGAACCAAACTTCAAAGTCATTAATGATGCCGGCACTGCGCTGAACAAGAATCTGACAAGCATCGAGGAAGCGCTGTATCAGACAAAGAATCAGAGTAGTCAGGATCCCTTGAACTTCCCGATTCGACTCAACAACAAACTCGCGGCACTGGGCGGTGTCGTCTCGCGCTCTGACACGCCGCCGAACGATCAGTCGTACGCAGTATATGACGAGCTGGTCGCGCAGATTGACGCGCAGTTACAGAAGTTGGGTCAGATCATGAAGACCGACGTGCCGGCATTCAATCAACTCGTCCGCGATCAGAATATTCCGGCGGTGACGGTGAAGCCCGCCGGTGCAGAAGCCCAACCGTAAGCGAGGGCGTATACGTGGCCGAGCGCAACGGAAGGATATGCGCCCTCCCTAACGGTCGGGCTTCTGCACCGAAGACTATTTTTTCCTCAATTGCCGAAGAGATCAGCGGATGATGAGTCCACTCGGAAATGGTTCCACGAAAGTCATTGATCAAGGGGTGTCATTGACTGTTCGACGCTACATTCATAGGATAACTCGCAAAAGGAGATAACCGTGACCAATAATATTCCTCTTCTCAAGCGAATAGCGCTGCCCATTATGGTTTTACTGAGTGTGTGCATCGCGCAACCGCTGGCAGGACAACGTCAGAAATCAGTTGCAGACTCGATCAAGATTCCGTTTGAGAGCTACAAACTCCCAAACGGACTGACAGTTATTCTTTCGGTCGATCACTCGACGCCTACTGTCGCCGTTGACGTCTGGTACCACGTTGGCTCGAAGAATGAAGTACCCGGACGAACAGGCTTCGCGCACTTGTTCGAGCACGTGATGTTCACGGGCTCCGGGCATGTGCCGTACGGCCTGCACGACAAGCTGACGGAAGGCGTGGGCGGCAACAACAACGGCTCGACCACAAACGATCGCACGAACTATTACGAGATCGTGCCAGCGAACTACCTCGAGTCGGCGCTGTGGATGGAATCGGACCGGATGGGATTTCTGCTGGACACGTTAGATCTCGCCAAGCTCAACGCCCAGCGCGACGTCGTCAAGAACGAGCGACGCCAGAGCTATGATAATCAACCATACGGCCGCGTCGGTGAGATCTTCTTAGCCGCGATTTATCCGAAGGGTCATCGCTATTCCTGGCCCGTCATTGGATCGATGGACGACTTGTCCGCTGCGTCAGAAACGGACGTGAAGGATTTCTTCCGGCTCTACTACGCGCCGAATAACGCAACGCTGGCAGTAGTCGGCGATTTTGATTCGGCGCAAGCGAAAGCGTGGATTGCGAAATACTTTGGCGACATCACGCAAGGCAAGCCCGTCGAGCGGCCCAATGTTGCGCCAGTGAAGCTCGATTCAGAGAAGCGTCTGGTTTACGAGGATCGTGTGCAGGTGCCGCGCCTTTATATTCAATGGCCCACGGTCGGGGTAAAGCAGGATGATAGGTATGCTCTTGCCGTCTTAGGCACTATTCTCTCTGGCTCTCGAACCGCGCGACTGATGAAAGCACTAGTCTACGACTCGCAGGCCGCCGCCAATGTTGGGGCGTTCCAGCGGTCGAACGAGGATGTCGGCGAGTTTCAGGTTGTTGTGATACCGCGGCCAGGTCATTCACTTACGGATATCGAATTAGCCATTGACGACATACTGCAGCGGTTTGCGCGCGAAGGCCCAACCGCCGAGGAGATGCAGAAGGCGACTAGCGGCGCCGAGCTGAATTTCTTGGGCGGATTGGAATCGAATCTGGGGAAAGCCGATCAGCTCATCGGTGGCGCGGTGTTCCAGGGCGACCCTGGTTATTTCAGAACGAATTATCAGAAGTTGCTGTCGGTGACCGCCGCCGACGTCAAACGCGTCGCCAATACTTACCTTACCAGAGGGCGTGTAGTGTTGAGCGTCGTACCGAAAGGCAAGAAAGATCAAGCTTCCAAACCGGCGGAAAGTCAGAGCGTGAGCGAACTGCGCCGTGGTGCGCGAGGAGGTAGATCATGAAAGGACGCAAACGATTTAGGGCATTTCTCTTCGCAATCACATTCCTTTTTGTCGTTGCGTCGCAAGCGCAGCAACCGCTCGACCGCACAAAGATTCCGCCGCCCGATAAGACTCCAGAGCTGCGCGTTCCCGTTTGGACTAGGGTCATTCTGGCTAACGGCGCAACGCTGATTGTTTCCGAGCGGCACAATCTCCCGCTTGTTTCTTTCTCGATTACTTTCCTCGGTGGCGCCAATCAATTCGAACCTGCGGGACGGCGCGGCTTGGCCTCGATGACAATGGCCATGCTCAGTGAGGGCACAACCAGCAAGACGGGCGATCAGCTTTCTGATGCATTGCAATTATTGGGTACCAACGTCAACACTAATATCGGGGGTGAGGAAGGTTCGATTGCCTTTCTCTCAACCATGAAAAACTTTGCCGCGACGCTCGCCATTCTTCAGGACATGATGTTGAATCCAACATTTCCTCCAGAGGCGCTCGAACGTCTGCGAGGACGAACACTCGTTGGCCTCACTCAGGCAAAGGATCAGCCAACCATAGTTAGCGCGCAGGTCTTTGCGAAAGTCTTGTATGGCGACGCGCACCCATATGGTCAGCGCGCCAATGAAACTTCAGTCAAAGCGATCACGCGTGAAGATGTCGTGGCATTTCAAAAGGCCTACCTCCAACCGGGGCGGGCGATTATCACAGTAGTTGGCGATGTCAATGCTGCGAACGTAAAAGGGATAGTCGAAAAAACCTTCGCGGCCTGGAGCAAGGCGGGCGATAAGCCATCGTTTGCCTATCCAAATCCGCCCCAGCTTCGGCCGGCAACAATCTATCTTGTCGACAAACCGGGTTCGGCTCAGTCTGTAGTTAACATCGGCCTGCCCGGACCGCCGCGAAATACGCCAGACTATTTCGCGTTGCAGGTGCTCAATCACATTCTGGGCGGCCAGTTCCAATCCAGGCTCAACGCGAACATTCGCGAGCAGAAGGGCTACAGCTATGGCGTCAACTCCGCTTTCGATTACGGCAAAGGACCGGGAGCGTTCCGCGCCGGCGGCTCAATCTTTTCAGCAAAGACCGATGCCGCGCTCGTCGAGTTCATGAAGGAATTGAAAGGCATCGTGGGCGAGCGTCTTGTAACAGACGAAGAAGTGCAGACGGCGAAGGATTCGCTCATCCAGGCACTGCCACAACGGTTCGCATCCGTCTTTGCAATTCGGCAAAGCATCACGAGTTTGATGGTGCAAGGTTTGCCGGATAATTATTTCCAGAGTTACGGGAAGAACATTTCAGCAGTTACGAAGGATGATTTGTTACGGGTGGCGAAACAATACATCGATCTGAGCCACCTGGCGATCGTGATTGTGGGTGATCGCGCATCGGTCGAGGGTCCGCTGAAGGCCACCGGCATCGCGCCGATAACGATCCTCGATATCGACGGCAATCCAACATCAGGCGACAGCGGTTCTACTAACAAACCCGGAAACTGATTGCTGCAATCGCGGAAGCCCGCGCGTTTGCAAGGTCGGTATTCAGAGTCCCAGTCCACGATGGGACGCGCTAACAGTGCGACCTCTCGGCACATTAGCGCCTTTAAAGCAGAGCCGTTCGCTTCAGCCAAAATCGCAAGGAAGGCTAGCAAAACGGTTAATTCAAAAAGGTTTTGGGTGACGGACGGGTTAGGGGCGTGATAATATTCCGCCCGTCATGCATGGCGATGTCATCATCATCCGGTTGGTCTTTACCGCGATTCTCGTTGCCGCCGGTTACATTCTCAGGCCGATTCCCGGCAACCCATGGATTTCGGCGGGCGTCGGCGCGCTGATCGCCGTCTGCATCATATTGTTCGAGCTGCGAATTCGCCGCGCAACGTTGAAGACTCTGATTGGCGCCGCTGTCGGCTCGATCATGGGAATCGTCGGTGCTTATCTGATCGCCTCGCTGATTATGAGGCAGGAATCGATCCCGCACGAGGCCAGGACATTCCTTACGTTGGCCCTGGTGTTCTTCATGGCTTATGTCGGACTGATGGTGGGTGCGGCGAAGGGTGACTACATTGAACTCTCGGCGCTGGGCGGAATCTTTTCCGACAAAGCCTCAAAGCGCGATCTGAAGATTCTCGATACGTCAGTGATCATCGACGGACGTATCGCCGACGTGGCCGAAACGGGTTTTCTGACGGGCACGCTCATCATTCCGCAATTCATCCTGCGCGAGCTGCAACAGGTCGCCGACTCTCCTGATTCGTCGAAGCGTCAGCGCGGACGTCGCGGTCTGGACATGCTGAATCGTTTGCAGAACAACAGCTCGCTCGACATTCAGATTGTCGAAACCGATTTTCCCGCCGTGCGTGAAGTAGATCTCAAACTGATCGAGTTGGGCAAACAGCTCGACGCCGTGATCGTCACCAACGATTTCAATCTGAACAAAGTTTCCCAGTTGCGCGGCGTCAGTGTGCTCAACATCAACGAGCTGGCCAATGCACTCAAGCCCGTCGTGCTTCCCGGTGAAGCGATGCGCGTTTTCATTTTGAAAGAAGGCAAAGAGTATAACCAGGGCGTCGCGTATCTCGACGACGGCACGATGGTCGTGGTTGATAACGCGCGCCGGTTGATTGGCCGGAACACCGATATTGCGGTGACCAGCGTGCTGCAAACCACCGCGGGCAAGATGATTTTTGGCCGTCTGTGGGAAGAGTCGGAAAATGGCAGCGGCAACGGCGAACATCGCACCAACGGTACGCGCCGTTCACGAGAAACGCGGAACTCATCGGCGCCCGTCAGAATAACCGATCACGGCGAGCCGGTAACGGAATAGTCCGGCGACTTTCCCCTAAGCAGAGGCAGGCAATGACGAACGAAGAAATCCAGCGAACGATGGAGTTTATTATTAAGCAGCAGGAAAGCTTCTCTGAACGCATGGAGCTGGTCAGTGAATCCCACGCTAAAAGTGAAGGCCGGATAAGTCGACTCGAAGGCGCGTTCGTAAGTTTGTATAACACTGTAAGCAAACTCGCGGATACCGCCGCGAAGCATGAAAAGGCTCTAGCAACGCTGACTGAGTCCCAAGCCCACACCGATGAGCGTTTGAATAATCTTATTGACGTTGTTGAGCGCTTAATCAGCGAAGGACGCAAAGGCAGACCCAAGCTGTAGGCCGCCTGTTGCTTGCCGTTAAGATTGAAATGCGAATGGTGTGATTCAGTCCTGTTTGCAAATCCTATCGGCCAATCCGAGCTTTTTTCTTCGCCTGTACGCATCCTGGAATATGGACGTCGCGATCATCGCCGCCGCCGGACAGGGCACACGGATGGGCGGCAAGCGAGCCAAACAGTTTCTGGAGCTCGCAGGCATTCCAATCATCATTCACACGCTCAAACGTTTCGAGCAGTGTGAGGTCATTCAAGAAATCATAGTCGTTCTACCAGCTCAGGAATCGGCGGAATTCTTGTCTCTTGCCGACAAATATGGATTGCGAAAACTTGCCAAGGTTGTGCCCGGTGGTATAACCCGAGCCGAGTCGGTGCTACGCGGACTTCGCGCAGTACGCGAGGCTACCGTCGAAATCGTTGCGGTGCACGACGGCGTTCGTCCGTTTGTGACGCCGGAAGAGATCACACGCACCGTCGAAGCGGCTCGCATGCACGAAGCGGCGATTCTGGTTGCTCCGGTGACCGACACCATCAAAGAAGTTGAGAGCGAACAAGTCGCGCGGACTTTGAATCGCGGGCAAGCGCGTCGGGCCCTCACGCCGCAGTGTTTTCGCTATTCTCTCTTGCGCCGCGCTTATGAGCTGGCAGACGTTCTCGATCCAGACCTGACGGACGACAGCGTGCTCGTCGAGCAGCTTGGCACAAAGGTAGCCATCGTCGAAGGCAGCTCGCGCAACATCAAGATTACGCAGCCGCAAGATCTGGCGATTGCAGAAGTGCTCTTGAGAGCCGGTCAGTAGTCAGTTGTCAGTAGTCAGTGGCCGCTGTCCGCAGTTGATCGTCGGAAACCATTAGGTCACCCAATGACCTCACCAAAGGAGGACGAAATGGAAAGGACAGGTTTTGAAAAGCTACGTGTCTATCGCTTGTCAGAAAAGCTAGCGGATGAGATATGGGACATTGTTCTTACTTGGGATTACTTTGCAAAAGACACAGTGGGCAAACAGGTAGTACGTGCGGCTGATAGTATCGGCGCCAATATTGCCGAAGGTTGCGGACGCGGTCGCTATGTGGATAACCGCCGCTTTGTCAGGATAGCACGAGGCTCATTAAACGAGACCAAGCATTGGCTTCGCAGAGCTTACAAGCGAACACTCCTGACGAAGAAGGAAATTGATAGTCTGAAACCTATCATCGACGACTTGGCGCCGATGCTAAATGCCTATCTGAAATCGATTGGACGCGAGTCAGTAAGCAAGTGAGTCGCCGTAAGAACTGCCCACTGAAAGTTGAATGACTACGAACTACTGACCACTGACCACCGACTTATTCCATATGTTTCGCATCGGCATCGGTCATGACACGCACCGCCTGGTTGAAGGGCGCCAGCTTGTGCTCGGTGGCGTTCAGGTAGCGTCGGAGCGTGGGGGTGAAGGTCATTCGGACGCAGATGCGCTTTCGCATGCGCTCGCCGACGCTATCCTCGGCGCGCTGTGCGAAGGCGATCTCGGCGTGCATTTCCCGGATCAGGATCCGCAATGGAAGGACGCCGACAGCTTGCAGCTCCTTTCGCGGGTCATGTGGCTGGCCGGTGAACGCGGTTTTCACGTTGTGAACGTTGACGCAATAGTGAGCCTGGAGAATCCCAAGCTGCGTCCTTATGTGGTGACGATGAGAGAAAAGATCGCTGAGATTCTCGGGATTGAAGTTGGCTGTGTGAGCATCAAAGCGAAAACCGGCGAGGGACTCGACGCCGTGGGCCAGGGCCTGGCGGTGACCGCGCAGGCAATTGTCTTGCTGACGCGCAATTGAGAGGTGCAATTGAGGCCGCAGGACGTTATTCGGAAGAAGCGTGATGGGGAACAACTCTCGCGCAAAGAGATCCAGTTCTTCATCGACGGCGTGACTCGCGGCCAGATAGCCGACTATCAGGTCAGCGCGCTGTTGATGGCCATTTACCTCAATGGCATGAACCAGGACGAGCAACAGGCGCTGACCGAAGCAATGCTCAACTCGGGAATCATTCTCGACCTCTCGGACATTGCCAAACCAAAAGCTGACAAGCATTCCACCGGCGGTGTGGGCGATAAAACGTCGCTGCTGATCGCGCCGCTTGTGGCTGCGTGTGACGTGTGTGTGCCGATGATTTCGGGCCGTGGCTTGGGCCACACTGGCGGGACGCTCGACAAACTCGAATCGATTCCGGGATACAGAGTCAATCTTTCAATCCCGGAGTTTCGTCGCGTGCTGGAAAGAGTCGGCTACGTGATGAACGGTCAGACCGGCGAGATTGCACCTGCGGACAAGAAACTCTACGCGCTGCGCGATGCGACAGCCACGATTGAAGCGATCCCTTTGATTGTCGCGTCAATTATTTCGAAGAAAGGCGCAGCCGGCCTGGACGCAATGGTGATTGACGTCAAAGTTGGCAGCGGCGCGTTCATGCGTGACGAAACGCGCGCGCGCGCGTTGGCCCATGCGCTCGTGGGCACCGGCAACTCCTGCGGCATTCGTACGCGGGCCTTGCTGACGGACATGAACCAGCCGCTCGGCCGCGCGGTAGGGCATGCCGTAGAGGTGATGGAGTGCCTGAATCTCTTACGCGGAAAGATCGACGACGGCGCGCGCCCGGTGCTTGATCTCTCAATCGAACTGTCGGCGCACATGCTGGTCCTGGCCCGCGTAGATGAGTCGCTCGACGCGGCGCGGGCTCGTCTGCAGCGTGCGTTGGATTCGGGCGCGGGGCTTGAGCGCTTTCGGCGAAACGTTGAAGCGCAAGGTGGCGAGCCGCGCGTCTGCGATGATCCTGATCGCTTTCTGCCTTTGGCACGTGAGTCAGTTAAGGTAGAATCGCCGCGCTCTGGATTCATCAAGAGCATAAACACCACTGAGGTTGGACACGCAATCGCGGCCATCGGCGGTGGGCGGGTGCGCGTGGAAGACTCGATAGATCCATCGGTCGGTTTCATCACCGAAGTTAAGATCGGCGATCACCTCAAGGCCGGAGAAGCGATTGGTGCCGTGCAATGTAAAGACGTTGCGAAGGGTGGCGAAGCGGCGGCGCTGATTCAGGCCGCGTACGAAGTGGGAGATGAACCGCCAGTGGAAATACCAAGACTTGTAAGAGAGGTAATCAACGAATGAGTTTCAAGTTCTTGATGCTCGCTGCGCTATTGTGCGTGCTCGCTCTCGCCGGGCCGGCCTGCCACGCCCCCGTCTATTCCGCTGACGACAAATCCAAGATTCATGTCGGTATCGTTTTTGATATTGGCGGCAAAGATGATCGTTCATTCAATGCGGCTGCTTTTGCCGGCGTAAAGTGCGCGGAAACCGGAAAATGGCCCAACGGGGAAAACTGCGGGAAGCCGGCGCTGGACATTGTGCTGCGTGATATCGAACCCGGCAATCCCACCTCGATTGAACCGGCGATGCGCGCGTTTGCCGAGCGCGGCTACGATCTGGTCATCGGCGTGGGCTTCGCACAGGCGCCAATAATGGAGCTGGTCGCGAAAGATTATCCCAATCTGCATTTCGCCATCATCGACGGTGTGATCTTTGAAGACGATGGAAAGACGCCAAGGGCCAACGTCGCATCGCTGATCTTTAAAGAGCACGAAGGGTCATATCTCGTTGGCCTACTTGCGGCCAAGACGTCTAAGACGGGAACTATTGGCTTTCTGGGGGGCATGGATATTGGTTTGATCCATCGCTTTGAAAAAGGTTACGAAGAGGGCGCGCAGTCCGTGAATCCGGGTATTCGCGTCATCCAGAATTATGTCGGTGTCACCGATACCGCTTGGAACAATCCCGGTAAGGGAAAAGAACTGGCGCTGGCACAGATTGGCAAAGGCGCGGATGTGATCTTCACTGCTGCCGGAAACTCAGGTCTCGGCGCCTTCGACGCAGTCGAACAGACGGGAAAGGTGAACGGGCGCGCGACCCATTTCGTGATTGGAGTTGACTCTAACCAGAACATGCTCAAGCCTGGCTTTGTGCTGACCAGCATGGTCAAGCACGTGGACAATGCCGTTTACTTAATCGTCGACGATGTGGTCAACCACAGATTCCAGGGCGGTCTGCACATTTTCGGCTTAGACAAAGACGGCGTGGGCTACGCCATGGACCAGTACAACAAGGACCTGATTACTCCAGAAATGATTCAGGAAGCAGAAGCTGCGAAGAAGAAGATCATCGCTGGGCAGATAAAGGTCACCGACGCTATGATGAAGTAGCTGGGAGCGCAGGCATCTTGCCTGCAGGCGCCTTTAGGCGCAACTCCTGATTTGCGAAAAACAAGCCTTGGATTCTTAGAACGAGATTCGCGCTGACGCGCTCACTGCAGGCAAGATGCCTGCGCTCCCAGGGTAATGCTTGAACTAAGGAACATCACAAAACGCTTCGGCGAAGTGCTTGCGAACGACCAGATAAACATCAAGGTCGAGGCAGGAACGATCCACGCCATTGTCGGCGAGAACGGCGCGGGCAAGTCGACAGCGATGCGCATTGCCTATGGCTTTTACACGGCCGACAGCGGTGAGATCCTGATCGACAACCAGGTTTGTCAGATAGCTACGCCGCACGATGCGATCGCGCGCGGCGTGGGTATGGTTCATCAACACTTCATGCTGGTCGCGCCCATGACCGTGGCGGAAAACATTGTGTTGGGAGCTGAACCAGGGAGCCAGGTCTCGCTCGATCTTGCCAAGGCAGCCTCTGAAATTCGCAAACTTTCCGAAGAGTTTAAGCTCGCCGTCGATCCCAATGCCGTCGTCGAAAATCTTTCCGTGGGCCAGCAGCAACGCGTTGAGCTGTTGAAGGCGCTCTACCGCCACGCGCAGTTACTGATCCTCGACGAACCGACCGCAGTGCTGACGCCCCAGGAGGTCGAAGAGTTTTTCGCAATCCTGCGCCGCATGCGTCAGCAGGGAAAGACCGTTGTCATCATTACGCACAAACTGTCGGAGGTGCTGGCGATTTCCGACGAGGTCACGGTGATGCGCGACGGTCGCGTCGTCGGCCGCCTCCAAACAAAGGAGACCAACGCCGCCGAGCTGGCGCGGCTGATGGTTGGCCGCGAAGTGCTGTTGCGGGTCGACAAACCAGAAGCGAAGATTGGCGCGACGAAGCTGAAGGTCAGCGACCTGTCAGTCACCACCAAAGATGGCAGCTCGCGCGTAGACAAAGTTTCGTTTGAAGTGCGCGCCGGCGAGATCGTCGGCATTGCCGGCGTCGAAGGCAACGGCCAGACGGAATTGATTGAAGCGCTTTCCGGCTTGGTCGAATCCTCGCAGATCTCCGGCGCAATCAAGTTTGAAGGCAAAGACATTACCCGTTTGGGCGCTCGCTTGCGCCGAGAGCTGGGCATCGCTCACATTCCAGAGGACCGGCACCGTCGCGGTCTGCTGCTGGAGTTTGATCTCGCGGAGAATTCGATCCTCGGAGTGCACTATCGCAAGCCGGTAGTTGCCTACGCGGGCGACATCTTTTTGGACAATGCCGCGATTCGCCGGCGCGCGAATGAGATCATCGAAGCGTTTGACGTCCGCCCGGCAAATCCCGACCTGCCCGCGCGTTCGCTCTCCGGCGGCAACCAGCAAAAGCTGATTATTGGGCGCGAGTTTGATCTTCATCCAAAGCTCTTGCTGGTTTCGCAACCGACTCGGGGCGTGGACATCGGCGCGATCGAATTCATTCATCGCAAGCTCGTCGCGCTGCGCGATGCAGGTTGCGCGGTGCTGCTGGTATCGGCTGAGCTTGAAGAGGTAACGTCGTTGTCTGACCGCTTGCTGATCATTCACAAGGGGCGAATTGTTGGCGAAGTGGATCCGAAGACGGCTACGAATGAAGAGATCGGTTTGATGATGACCGGTGGACACTGACGTCATTTTCGATTTCCAATTGCCGATTTTCGATTGAAGTGCAGAAACCTGCGAATAACAAAAGCCGACTGAAACCTGGAATCCGATGAAACTGATAAGCGAACTCATCTTTCCATTGATTGCTGTCCTGGCTGCTTTTGTAGTCGGCGGGATTCTGGTTCTGATCGTCGGCGATAGTCCGATTCAGACTTACAAGCTGTTGCTTGGCAGCGCGCTCTCGTGGCCGGATGGGATTGGGTACACGCTCTTTAATGCTACGCCGCTGATCTTTACCGGGCTCGCGGTGCTGGTCGGTTTTCGCTGTGGTTTGTTCAACATCGGGTGCGAAGGGCAACTTTACGTCGCGGCGTTCGCGACCGCTTGGGTGGGGATCACTTATGCCAGTCTGTCGGCGTGGCTGCTTTTGCCGCTGTGTTTTCTCGCGGCAGTATTCGCTGGGGCGCTTTGGGCCGCAATCCCGGGCGTGCTGAAGGCGCGTTTTGGATCGCACGAAGTCATCAATACGATCATGCTGAACTTTATCGCGGTCGCGCTGGTCGGTTATTTCACTCAATATCACTACCGGATACCGGGAGATCCAATCATGCAAACCAGCACGATCGGACCTGGGGCCCATATCGCGCGTCTCGGAAAGTTTGTGCCGGGCTTGCCTGAACGCATTCCGCTCAACCTGGCTTTCGTGTTCGCTTTGATTGCCTGTGTTTTGGTTTATCTATTTCTCTGGCGCACGAAGTGGGGTTATGAAATACGCGCAACCGGCAGCAATCCCACGGCCGCTGAGTACGGAGGCATTTCGATTCGCAAACAGATCGTTTTGGCGATGGCGGTGTCAGGCGCACTCGCGGGCATGGTCGGAATCAATGAAGTGCTAGGTTATCGCTATCGCTACTACGATGGCTTTTCCGCACACTACGGTTTCTTCGGCATCGCAGTTGCTCTTCTCGGTCGTAATCATCCTGTCGGCGTGCTGCTTTCGGCGCTGCTGTTCGGCATGCTGATTCGCGGCGGCATTTTCGTGGATGCGTTTACGAACAACATCACAAAAGATCTCGTGGACGTGCTGCAGGGCGTCATCATTCTATTCGTTGCCGCGGAGGCCTTCTTCCGCGGGCCAATCAGCAGGTACGGTTTGCTAAGACGCTCGAAGGTGTGAAGCAATGAGAGAGATCTTCACGGTATCGCTCATCTGGTCGAGTACGCGGTTGGCTACTCCGTTGGTCCTGGCCGCGCTGGGCGGAATGTTTTCCGAGCGTTCGGGCGTCGTCAATATCGCGCTGGAAGGAATAATGCTGGCCGGAGCATTCAGCGCCGCCGCCGTTACCTACGCCGTGGGCAATCCGTGGGTCGGATTGCTGGCGGGCATAGGCGCGGGATTGCTGATTGCCGCGATCCACGCGCTTGCTTGCATTCGTTACAAAGCAAATCAGGTGGTGAGTGGTACCGCCATCAACATTTTGATGGTCGGTGTGCCTGGATTTTTGAGCGGCGCATTCTTTCTGTCTTCGGGTTCAACGCCACAGTTGCCGAAGGAGCAACTGATACCCAACACGCCGATCGTCATTGCCGCCCTCATGGTGCCGCTCACGTGGTACGTGTTGTACCGAACGCCGTTTGGTTTGCGTTTGCGATCGGTTGGCGAGAATCCCGAAGCAGCCGACGCGGCGGGGGTAAGCGTCGAGCGGATCAGGTACACTGGTGTGTTACTGTCGGGTGTGCTCGCCGGGATCGGCGGAGCGTATCTTTCGATCGGGCAGTCGTCGCTCTTTACCAGAAACATGACGTCCGGTCGAGGATTCATCGCCCTGGCTGCATTGATTTTCGGGAAATGGCGGCCGGTGCAAACGATGCTCGCGTGTCTGTTGTTTGGTTTTACTGAAGCGGTGTCGATTCAGATGCAGGGAGTGGTCAAGCTGCCTTCGGGCGCGGACATTCCGGTCCAGTTCATTTCGATGGTGCCGTACATTTTGACGATCGTCGTGCTGGCCGGCTTTATCGGACACTCGCGGCCGCCGCGCGCCATCGGGCTGCCGTACCAGAAGGAACGATGAACGCGTCTGGAAGAAAAACGATGACTGATACGCAAGTGTCCTCCGATCTATATTCGCGCGCCGAGCAAGCCGCGCAGACCATTCGCGACCGGGCGGGTAAAGACGCGCGCGTCGCGATCATTCTGGGCAGTGGGCTCGGCGACTTTGCCGACGAGTTTCAGGATGCGTTGGCGATTCCTTACCAGGAGATTCCCGGGTTTCCGACTTCAACAGCCGAAGGTCACGCCGGGCGGCTGGTCAGCGGCAAAGTGGACCAGGTGCCGGTCATCGCGATGCAGGGACGCGTTCATTTCTACGAAGGTTATTCGCTCGAGGAAGTCACGTTTCCGATTCGTACTTTCAATCTGCTGGGAATCAAGACGCTGGTTTTGACCAACGCTGCCGGGGGGATCGACGTCCAGTTGAGCCAGGGTGCGCTCATGCTCATCAGCGATCATCTGAACCTTACGGGCGCGAATCCCTTGCGTGGTCCGAATGACGATCGCTTTGGCCCGCGTTTCCCCGACATGACCGCGGTCTATTCGCGCGAGTTGCAGGAGATTGCGATCGATGAAGCGCGCGCGATGGGCGTCGAGCTGCGCCGCGGCATTTATGCGGCGCTTCCAGGACCGAGTTACGAGACGCCCGCAGAGATTCATATGCTGCGCGGTTTTGGCGCCGACGCCGTCGGCATGAGCACCGTGCCTGAGGCGATCGTGGCGCGCCAGATGGGCCTTGACGTGCTGGGAATATCCTGCATCACAAACATGGCCGCCGGCATCAGCGATCAAGCGATCAATCACGAAGAGGTTTTGGAAACGGGCCGCCGGGTGCGCGCGACGTTTACTCAATTACTACGACGCGTTATCGTGAGATTGCCGGGCTAATTCATTGCCGATTGCCGATTTCCAATTGCCGATTTTGCGATTGAACTTTATGCTCGATACCAAATCAAGATCGACAACGCACACTAGCAATTGGAAATTGGCAATCGGAAATTGGAAATGACTAGTGGTTCAGTAAATTTGGTCGTCGGTATTAGCGGCGGCACCGGCTCGGGCAAGACCACGGTTGCGAATCGCATTCTCGAAACCGTGAGCGCCAAAGACGTCGTCTTCATTCAGCAGGATTCGTATTACCGCAACCTGAAAGATCTGCCGCTTGACTATCGCCAACTGGCCAACTTTGATCATCCGGATGCAATTGACAACGACCTGCTCGTCAACCACATCAAGAAGTTGAAAGCCGGGGAGCCCGTCGAATTACCAATCTACGATTTCAGAACGCACACGCGATTGAACGAGACGCTGCGGATCGAGCCCAAGCCGATCGTCATCGTTGAAGGGATTCTGATCTTTTCGGACCCTCGTCTGCTGGAGCAGATGGACGTCAAAGTCTTTGTAGATACTCCCGACGACGTTCGCTTCATTCGGCGTTTGAAGCGAGACCTGGCCGAGCGCGGACGTACGGTCGATTCGGTGATCGAGCAGTACCTCGCGACCGTGCGGCCGATGCACATGCAGTTTGTCGAACCATCAAAACGATACGCGGATGTAATTATTCCGGAAGGCGGTCATAATCTTGTGAGCATTGATCTGATCAGTGGAAAGATTCGCGAAAGATTGGCCAATGCTTTATCGACAGTCGGAGGCCAAACTTGAGCGAAGCAGATAAACAGGCCGTAATCGAGGCGGCGCTGGCCGCGCGCGAGCGTTCCGTGGCTCCCTTCTCAAAGTTCTTTGTCGGCGCGGCCGTGCGCACGGACACGGGAAAAATATTCACCGGCTGCAACATCGAAAGCGCCAGTTACGGGTTGACTGTGTGCGCGGAGCGCGTCGCGATCTGGAAGGCGCTGTCCGAAGGCGAGCGAAACTTCACTAACCTGGCAGTCGCCGCCGACACCGAATCGCTGACGCCTCCCTGCGGCACTTGCCGGCAAATAATCTGGGAGTTTGCCAAGCACGCCGACATCGTGCTGGTAAACCGCCGCGGCGATCGTGAGACGTTGCTGATCGAGGATCTCTTGCCGCGCGCTTTTGACGCGCGTTTTCTGAAAGAGGCCAGCGGTCAGAAATAGCAGTCTATTTAGTATCCGCGGCTCGGAAGGCTGCAGAGTCCGCGAAGCGGACGACCGGAAATAGCCCAGCGATTTATCGCTGGGAGTGTAGGCAAACCGATACCGAGCCCGTGAAACGGGCGGCTGAAGGTTTGAGTTTAGTGACTGGTCAAGATCGCCTGCCTCAGGAAGCGCAAATGAAAAAACTGTTCCTTGAGGAAACTCGGGCGCCATTTCAGTCGTCCGCCTTGCGGACTTGTTTGCGAATTGTGATTCTGACCCCAGCGATGAATCGCTGGGCTACTTTCATCCGTCCGCTCCGCGGACTCTCAAGCCGGGTGTTTCAAACATGTCAAAATATTTGTCGTACGCGATCGTCTTACTAGCCATGGCTCTCAACACATCACTGCCACTCGATGCCGCCCAATCGCGAAGGGAGCGCGTCGATCTGATCGTATCTGGCGGCACTATTGTGACCATGGACGACGCGCGCCGGATTATCGACAACGGCGCGATCGCCATTGCGCATGGACGCATCGTCGCCGTAGGCCAGCGGGCGGAGATCGAAAAGAAATATTCCGCGCGCGAGACCGTTGACGCGAGCGGCAGAATCGTCGTTCCCGGTCTCATCAACGGCCACACGCATATTCCGATGACGCTGTTTCGCGGACTCGCCGACGACCTCGATCTGCAAGACTGGTTGACCAAATACATCTTTCCCGCCGAAGCAAAGAACGTCACGGAAGAATTCGTCCGCGCGGGCACGCGCCTCGGCCTCGCGGAAATGATCCGCGGCGGCACGACGACCTACTGCGACATGTACTACTTCGAAGATGCGATTGCCGAGGAGACATCTCGGGCCGGCTTGCGCGGAGTGCTTGGCGAGACGCTTATCGACTTTCCCGTCGCCGACAACAAGACGAATGAGGAGGGGATGGCCTACGTCGAGAAGTTCGTGAAACACTGGCAGGGAAGCGAGCTGATTACCGCCGCCATTGCGCCGCACTCGCCTTACACGGTCTCGGAAGAACATCTTAAAGCAGTGCGCTCGTTTTCCGATCGCACCGGCGCGCCCATTGTGACGCACATTTCCGAAACAAAACGCGAAGTTGACGACAGCATTAAAGCAAAAGGCGCGAGCCCAATCGATTATCTCGCACGCATCGGTTTCTTGAACAATCGTGTTATTGCCGCGCACGTTGTCTGGCCGAGCGCCGAAGAGCTTGATGTGCTGAAGCGTCTGGACGTCGGTGTAGTCCACAATCCGCAGTCAAATATGAAACTGGCCTCGGGCGTCGCGCCGGTGCCGAAGATGCTTACGGCAGGTTTGCGCGTCGGACTCGGCACGGACGGCGCCGCGTCGAACAACGACCTGAACATGTGGGAAGAGATGGACACGGTCGCCAAGTTGCACAAGGTTTTCACCGGCGATCCGAAAGTCATTTCGGCCCAGGAAGCTTTTGAATTGGCAACCATCCGGGGCGCGCAAGCGTTGCATCTCGAAAAGCAAATCGGCTCGCTTGAACCCGGCAAGCGCGCCGACATCGTCATCATCGAGCGCGACGCGCTGAATCAGATTCCTCTGTACAACGTCTATTCAGATCTGGTCTACGCCACCAAAGCCTGGGACGTTCTCACCGTCATCGTCAACGGCCGCATCCTCATGCGTGATCGAAAACTGCTGACTCTTGACGAACCGTCCATCAAAGATGCAGCGCGCATTTACCGCGAGCGCGTCTTGAAGAGTCTGGGCAATCTAGGTGGGCAGAAATAGGGAGGAGCCGTTCTGCGCTTGCCTCAAAAGGCAAAACCGTGGATAATAGCGGTCAACTAAGGGACTAACTGTAAGCGAGCATTAAGCTCGCTTTTTTCTCTTTGGAGTATTCGAAGTGCGGAGAAAAGCGATCATTAGTTTCATTCCATATTTCAAACATTTCATCCTCACAATTTGTGTTTTCGTCATTACTGCCGCTGGAGTGCGTGGGCAGACGACCCCGAGCGACCCGCAACCGAGCCCCGGTGTGGCGCAACCTGGTCCCGCGGTCTCGCAGCCGGTCACTCCCAGCACCAGCACTGACGCAGAGGCGGTGCAGAAGCGCATCGAACGCGCACGAGCGCTGGCAGCGGCGCATCAACTGACTTCGGCGGCAAGCGAGTTTGAGTCGATCCGCGCGTCAGTAAAAGATGACGTGGTGCGCAACCTCGCCTCGGTAATGCTGATGGGTATCTACCTTGAAGATGGGAACTACATTCGGGCCGAGTCGCTGTTGGAAGAGACTTTCAAAGACCGCTCCTCGCGGAACGATGCGTCGGTCCGAACTTACTTCGCTCTCGCCGGGCAGGCGGTGAATGGCGCGCGCTTGCATCTCGGGCGATACCGAAGTTTTGGCATCAACGTTTCCAGCACGGGATTACCATCTGAAGCGGCGGGCGATCTTGATCGCTTGCGATCGTTGCTGGAACGAATGGTGGCCCAGGCGAAGGAACTCACCAAAGCAGACCCGAAGGGTTACGATGTTCTGGCGCTGCTTGAAGACGTGGCCGGAATTCGCGCGTCGCTCGCACGAGACAGCGAGGACCGGCAGCGCTGGGACAACGAATATGCCCTGGCGCGCGAGAAGCTCGCTTCGTCAAGACTGCAGATTGCTTCGCTCGACGGCATCCCGGGTATGCCCGTGGGCCAGGCTTCGCCCGTGGATTCTAAGACGCAGTCAGTAGCTGATGCTACAGGTTCAACTCCGGGTACAGAGAAGACTCGCGCCACGGAGACTACGCCGGAGACTGCCGACGCGTCTTCATCACCCCATCCGCCCGCCAAAGCAGCGGCCCCGACAACGAACGGCGAGCAAAGGATTTTGGATGTTGGCTCGCTGACGGATAAAAGCACTCGCAAGATCGTTCCCGTCTATCCCCAGATTGCCAAAAACGCCGGGGCGTCGGGACTGGTGAGGGTCAAGGTTCTGGTCGACGAAAGCGGATCGGTCGCGAGCATCGTCTGGACCGAGGGCCCGATGCTGCTCAGAAAAGCTGCCCAGGATGCCGCACGACAGTGGAAGTTTCCGCCCATGATTGTGAATGGAAAGCCCGTGCGCGTGGCGGGCTACATCGATTTCGGCTTCTCGCGTTAGACAGAACGCCCAGTAACAACACCAGCCGCTAGCTTCTTACCCGAAAGAGTGCCCTTTCTAATGTTGACAAAAAAGTAAGGTATTGTTTAGAATGACCTTTGTCCGATGAACTTTAGTTTGTCGTGGCCAGCGAAGGGCTTGCTGGTGAAAAAGTTCGTCGTAAAGCCTTCGGGAGATTTCAAGTTGTAGCGTGGAGCACAACTAACGATTGCGTTCGACAAACTGAAGTTTGTCGGACATTTATCATGAAGATTTCAGCACAAGAGGAATATGGGCTGCGTTGTCTGTTGCAGCTTGCCCGCGCAGAAAGCGAAGGCGAGACGTTGACGTTGTCGCAGATCGCGCGCCGCGAAGGCGTCTCCGTTGCGAATGCCGGCAAGCTGATGTGGATTCTTAACAAGGCGGGCCTGGTACAGTCGCAACGCGGAACGAAGGGTGGTTACCATCTCACGCGGCCCGCGTCCGAAATTCATCTTAACGAAGTGATTCGGGTGCTGGATGAGCGAGTGGAATCGCATTGCAAGAGCTACGTGGGGGTTCTCGATGCGTGCGTACACACAGGCGATTGTGGCATTCGTGCGGTGATCGTGGAGCTGCATCAGATCGTCGACGACGCGCTTTCAGGGATCACGCTTTCGCAATTGTTGGGCACCGAAGCCAAAGTCGATGCAATGCTCCATCGGATTCAGAGACTGAAGCAGCGTTCCGATTCGAGGCTTTTGCGAGCATAGCAGTTGAGAAGTTCTATTGGATAAAGTTCGGGAATCAAAATGAGCACAGTCGAGATACTAGCAAATAAGGAATACAAGTACGGATTTGTCACCGACATCGAGTCGGACATGATCCCGCGCGGGTTGTCGGAAGACACCATTCGGCTGATCGTCGAGAAGAAGAAAGAGCCGGACTGGATGCTTGAGTTCCGTTTGAAGGCTTACCGTCACTGGTTGACGATGACAGAGCCGCGTCACTGGCCGAATATCACCTTCCCGCCGATTGACTACCAGGACATGATCTATTACAGCGCGCCCAAACAGAAGGCGACGAAGAAGAGTCTCGACGAGGTTGATCCGGAGTTGCTGCGGACGTTTGAAAAACTAGGGATTCCGCTGACTGAGCAAAAGCAACTGGCCGGCGTCGCCGTCGATGCAGTGTTTGATTCGGTTTCAGTCGCGACAACCTACAAAGAGAAGTTGAAGAAGCACGGAGTCATCTTCTGCTCGTTCAGCGAAGCTCTCCGGGAACACCCCGATCTGGTGCGCAAGTATCTCGGCTCTGTTGTTCCGACCAATGACAACTTTTACGCGGCACTCAATAGCGCGGTGTTTTCGGATGGCTCATTCTGTTTCATTCCCAAAGGCGTTCGTTGCCCGATGGAACTGTCAACCTACTTCCGCATCAACAACTCGGAGTCAGGGCAGTTTGAAAGGACCTTGATCGTCGCTGAGGAAGGCTCTTACGTTTCGTATCTCGAAGGATGCACGGCGCCGAAGTTTGATAAGAACCAGTTACATGCCGCGGTGGTCGAGTTGGTTGCGCTGGATGACGCGCAGATCAAGTACTCAACCGTGCAGAACTGGTATGCGGGTGATGAGGAGGGGCGCGGCGGCATTTACAATTTTGTCACCAAGCGCGGCAAGTGCGCCGGCCGCAATTCGAAGATTTCCTGGACGCAGGTCGAAACCGGCTCGGCGATTACCTGGAAATATCCGTCCTGCATCTTGCAGGGTGACAATTCAATTGGCGAGTTTTATTCGGTGGCTTTGACCAATCACGCGCAGCAGGCTGACACCGGCACCAAGATGATCCACCTGGGCAAGAACACGCGCTCGACGGTCATCTCGAAAGGAATTGCGGCGGGCAAATCGAATAACAGTTATCGCGGTCTGATTAAAGTGATGCCAAAGGCCGAGAACACGCGCAACTACACGCAGTGCGACTCGATGTTGATCGGCCCGAACTGTGGCGCGAACACTTTCCCTTACATTGAAGTGATGAACAACTCTTCAAGCGTCGAGCACGAAGCGTCGACTTCGAAGATTAGTGAAGAGCAGTTGTTCTATCTGCAGCAGCGCGGCATTTCTCAGGAAGACGCCGTCAGCTTGATCATCAACGGGTTCTGTAAGGACGTTTTCCTGCATTTGCCGATGGAGTTTGCGGTTGAGGCGCAGCGGCTGCTCGGTCTGAAGTTAGAGGGCAGCGTGGGATAGGAACCGAAGACGCGGAGACGGGGAGAATGGGCGACAGGGAGATAGATAGTCGCCCGTAGTTCCTTCGCCACCGCGTCATAATTTTGAGGAGCAATCATACGTGCTTGAGATTCGAAATTTACACGCGAGCGTTGACGGAAACGAAATTCTAACGGGCATCAGTCTGACCGTTAAGAAGGGTGAAATCCACGCCATCATGGGCCCGAATGGATCGGGCAAATCCACGCTCGCCAAAGTTCTCGCCGGCCATCCGTCTTACGAAGTAACCCGGGGCGAAGTGCTTTACGAAGGCAAGAACTTGTTGGAGCTGCCACCGGACGAGCGCGCCCGCGAAGGCATCTTCATGGCGTTTCAGTATCCAATTGAGGTGCCGGGCGTCTCGAACGCGCAGTTTCTCCGGCTTGCTTACAACGAGAAGCAGAAACACCTCGGACGGGAGGAACTCGATCCACTCGAGTTCAAAGATTTGCTGAAAGAGCGCGCGAAGGTGGTGCAAATGGATCCAGGCCTGATGTCGCGCTCGGTCAACGAGGGTTTCTCAGGTGGCGAGAAGAAGCGAAACGAAATCATGCAGATGGCCGTGCTGGAGCCGAAGCTCGCAATTTTGGACGAGACGGATTCGGGTCTGGACATTGACGCCTTGCGCATTGTGGCCGAGGGTGTAAATACCTTGCACACTCCGGAAGACGCAATCATCGTCGTGACGCACTATCAGCGTTTGCTCAATTACATTGTTCCGGACTTTGTTCATGTGCTGTCCGGCGGCCGCATCGTGCGTGAGGGCGGCAAGGGGCTGGCCCTCGAGCTTGAAGAGAAGGGCTACGATTGGATCACTAAACCAACCACAGAAGCAAGCGTCGTTGTCGCGTAACAGTTGATTAGGAACAAATGGTTTCGCAAATCGTCAAACAAGAGGACACTTATCAAGCTGCGTTTCGGGCGTTGCAGTCTGCACAAGCGGACTTTCGTCGGGTGTCGTGGGTCGATCGTCTGCGCGAAAGTGCGATGGATCAGTTTCAGCAACTCGGGTTTCCCTCCGTTAAGGAAGAGGAGTGGAAATACACCAACGTTGCTTCGATCGCCCGGATTGATTTCTCTCCGATTGTCGCAAGCGATGGCGCGCCAACCTCCTTGCGGGCAGACCAATTGGAGCAGCTTACTTATCCGGAAGCCAGAGAAAGCCGTTTGGTTTTCGTCAATGGAGTCCTGAGAACAGATCTTTCGTCGCTGAACGGATTACCCGAAGGGGTTGTCGCCATCGATCTTGTCAAGGCTTTGCAGAGTGATCGTTACGACCAACTACTGCAAGAGCACCTCGCGCGCATTGTCGATTACGGAGAGAACGGCTTCACAGCCTTGAACACAGCGTTTCTCGCGCATGGCGCTTTTGTCTTGGTACCGAGAGGGGTTCGAATTGATGTGCCGCTGCACCTGCTCTTTGTTTCTGATTCTACCAGGCCAAACGCCGCTAGTTTCCCGCGCGTGCTCGTGATTGCAGAAGAAAACAGCAGCGCCACGATCATCGAAAGCTACGCGGGCGTGAAAGACGAAGTCTCTCTCACGAATGCTGTGGTTGAGATTGTGCTCAAAGAGGGCGCGCGGCTCGAGCATTACCGAGTGCAGGATGAAAGCGCAAGCGCTTTTCATGTGGCGACAACCAGAGCCGACCTCGGACGTAACAGCAGCTTCGACACAACGAACATCACGCTGGGCGCCCAGCTTTCGCGACACAACCTCAGTGTGATCATGGATCACGAAGGCGCAGAGTGTTGGGTTGATGGCCTGTACATCGTCGGCACGGGCCAGCATACGGACACGCATTCCGTAATCGATCACAAGCAGCCGCACTGCACCAGCCATCAGTTGTACAAGGGAATTCTGGATGGCAAGGCGCGCGCGGTTTTCAACGGCAAGGTTTTCGTGCGGCACGGCGCGCAAAAGACCGACGCGATGCAGACGAATAAGAATCTCTTGCTTTCGAACGACGCGCACGTCGACACGAAACCGCAGCTTGAGATTTTCGCCGACGACGTAAAGTGTGCCCACGGCGCGGCCATCGGGCAGCTTGACGAAGACGAACTGTTTTATCTCAGCACCCGAGGCATCCATACCGATCTCGCGCGCAACCTTTTGACTTATGGTTTCGCTGAAGAGGTTATCGGCAAAATAAAGATCGAATCGATCAAGCGAGAGCTTGATGCGGCGGTCTTGAACCGCCTGCACACACAACTGGAGGCATAAACTCTCAGAGTGATTGGCTGCTGGGCACCGACGGCTAATGCAAAGGTCTAATAGCGAGCCGGAAAGGAATCGATGGGCATTACCTACGTTGAAGGAACAGTAACCGGTCCAACCGGGAAACAAACCACGACTGAGTTTCTTGTCGACAGCGGCGCCAAATACACCTTGTTGCCGTTGAAGAGCTGGAAAGCGATTGGACTCAAGCCCGTACGGCGGCTTACTTTCGTGCTCGCGGATGGAACCAAGATCAAGCGAGACGTTTCTGAGTGTTACATCGACTTGCCCCAAGGCAAAACACACACGCCAGTGGTTTTGGGAAAGTCTGGTGACGAGGCGCTGCTGGGAGTTGTGACGCTGGAGGAACTTGGCTTGGTTTTCAATCCATTTCAGCGGTCGCTGCAACCGGCGCGCATGATGCTGGCTTGAGCGTTTGGCGTTATGGCAACAATAGAAAGATCCGTCATTGAAGAACCGAAGCTCAGCGGCGATTGGAATGTTGAGCGTATTCGTGCAGATTTCCCGGTGCTTCACCAGACCGTAAATGGCAAGCCTTTAGTGTATCTGGACAATGCCGCATCGTCGCAAGTGCCGCAGGTGGTCATCGATCGCGGCAGCCTGTACCTCGAGCAGGAACACTCAAACATTCATCGCGGTGTTCATTACCTGAGCCAAAAGGCGACCACGGCCTACGAAGGCGCGCGCGAGAAGGTGAAGCGTTTCCTCAACGCGCGTGAAGCGAAGGAATGCATCTTTGTGCGCGGGGCCACGGAGGGCATCAACCTCGTGATGCACGGTTACGGCCGCAAGTTCATCGGAACTGGTGATGAGATCATCATCTCGGCCATGGAACATCATGCGAACATTGTTCCCTGGCAGATGCTCTGCGAAGAGAAGAGCGCTCGTTTGCGCGTCATCCCGATGAACGACGCGGGAGAATTACTGCTCGACGAATATGACGCGCTTTTGAATGAACGGACAAAGTTCGTTGCGGTGACGCATGTGTCGAATGCCCTGGGTACTGTCAATCCGGTCAAAGAGATCATCGAGCGCGCGCACAAATATGGTGTTCCGGTTTTGATCGACGGCGCCCAGAGCGCGCCGCACATGCCCATAGACGTACAGGATCTCGATTGCGATTTCTTCGCGTTCTCCGGCCACAAGATGTTTGCGCCAACCGGTAGCGGCGTCGTCTACGGAAAGGCCGCACTGCTCGAGAAGGTGAATCCTTTTCAGGGCGGCGGCGACATGATCAAGAGCGTGACTTTTGAAAGGACGATCTACGCCGATCTGCCGAACAAGTTTGAAGCGGGTACGCCTGCGATTGCTTCGCAAATCAGTCTGGGCGCGGCGATCGATTACGTGGACGGCATCGGGCGCGAACAGGCAGCCGCGTACGAGCAGGAGTTGCTGCGCTATGCGACTGAAAGGATCTCGGCAATCGAAGGCGTGCGCATCATCGGCACCGCGCGCGTGAAAGCGAGCGTGCTCTCGTTTGTTATAGACGACATTCATCCGCACGACATCGGCACGATCCTGGATCAGGAAGGCATCGCAGTGCGCGCCGGCCATCACTGCGCGCAGCCGGTGATGCAGCGGTTCAATATTCCGGCGACGGCGCGCGCGTCGTTTGCTTTCTACAACACCAGGGAAGAAGTGGATGTGCTGGCAAGAACGATCGAGAAGGTGATCGAGGTGTTTAGTTAAGTGGCAAAGGGCAAAGAGCAAAGGGCAAAACCTATCGCATGTCAGAACTAAGCGAGCTTTATCAGCAAGTCATCCTCGATCACAACAAGAAGCCCCGGAACTTTCGCAAGCTCGAAACAGCGAACCATTCCGCCGAGGGGTACAACCCGCTTTGTGGCGATCAGTTAACCGTCTATCTGCAGCTCGAGGATGGTGCCGTCAAAGACATCAGTTTCGAAGGCTCGGGCTGCGCCATCTCGAAAGCCGCCGCCAGCATGATGACACAGGCGGTCAAAGGAAAAACAAAGCAGGAAGCGGAGCGGCTCTTCACTGAATTTCATAAGATGGTTACCGGCGACCTGGATGAGAAGAGCCCGCCGAATCAGCTCGGCAATCTGGAGATCTTCGCAGGAGTGCGCGAGTTCCCTGTGCGTGTCAAGTGCGCGACCCTGGCGTGGCACACCATGCAGGCAGCGCTCAATAATAAAGCAATGGTTTCAACTGAGTAACTCAATCCTAATCAACCGAAGGTCTGCTTTTTTAAGACGGCAATGGGCCGTCTTATTCATTTGTTTTGCTGACAAAGCGTCCTGGCACGGGCATAATGAGCCCACGCAATCCAACAGCGGAGTTTTCAAATAGTGATCATCTCATGTATCGAGCTGCGCGAAATCCGTTTGCCGCTCATTCATTTCTTCGAGACCAGTTTTGGCCGCACTACCGAGCGGCGCATTGTGCTTGTGCGTGTGGTTGACGAAGACGGCGCTGAGGGTTGGGGCGAGTGCACAGCGGGTGAGGGACCATTCTATAGTGACGAATGGACCGAGACTGCGTGGGCCACGCTGAGAGAGTTTCTCGCGCCGATGGTCGTGGGCCGAGAGATGAACTGTGCCGGGGAAGCGTGGTTGTTGATGAAGGCAGGGCGCGGACACCGGATGGCCAAGGCAGCAATTGAAACCGCTTGCTGGGACCTAGAAGCAAAGCGCGCAGGTGTGCCGTTATGGAGGCACCTTGGCGGCGTGCAGACCGATATTCCCTGCGGCGTGTCGATCGGCATTCAGGAATCGCCCGAGATTTTGATTCAGAAGATCGAGAAAGAATTGGCGGCGGGATATCAGCGCATCAAGATCAAGATCAAGCCGGGTTGGGATCTGAACATCGTTGAGCAGGTGCGCCAACGCTTTCCGGAGATTCGTTTGATGGGCGACGCTAACTCTGCTTACTCACTCGCAGACGTAGCTCTCTTCAAAGCGCTCGATGAGTTCAACCTGATGATGATCGAACAACCACTGGCTCATACGGACATGTTCGATCATGCGAAGTTGCAGCGGCAGATCAAGACTTCGATCTGCCTGGATGAATCGGTGCATTCCCCGGAAGACGCACAACACGCGATTCAACTAGGTTCGTGTCGCATCATCAATGTGAAATTAGGACGCGTCGGCGGCCATGCAGAGGCGAAACGAGTGGAGCGCGTCTGTCGGGAAAAGAATATTCCGGCTTGGTGTGGCGGGATGCTGGAAGCGGGCGTTGGCCGCGCACATAATATCGCCATGGCTACTCTCAAAGGGTTCACGTTGCCGGGCGATGTTTCGGCGAGCGCGCGTTACTGGGAAGAGGATATTGTCGATCCGCCGGTGACAGTCACATTGCGCGGCACGATCGTCGCGCCAGAGAAGCCGGGCATTGGTTACGACGTGAACCTGGCGCGAATCGAGAAGGTAACGGTCAGACATGAGACGATCGGAGGATAGCGAAATCCTCGATCCAAAACACACAATACTGAAGACACAAGATTGAAGATTTGAGATCTCAGATCTCAGATTAGAAATCAAAGATCCAAAAGATCAAAGACCAAAGATGGAAGACCAAACTACGAATGTCGGCCCAAGTCTCCAACTCAAACGCCACCGCTTTGCGTGATTACTTCCTGAACCGGCAGCGCGAAATACTGGCGTTGACGCGCGCTCTAGTCGAGGCTGAGTCACCTTCCGGCGACGAAGGCGGCAGCAAGGCAGTAGTGTCATTGTTGGCCGCGGCGGCGCGAACGATTAGCGCGGTGACGACGATCGAGCGCGTGCCCAGCGAGAATTATGGTGAACACCTCCGCGTACACGCGTTTGGCAACGGCCGCAATAACCCGAAGACAGTCTTGATTCTGGGGCACACCGACACGGTTCACCCGTATGGCTCTTTGGAGAAGCGGCCCTGGCGCGAAGAAGGCAGTCGCGCTTATGGGCCGGGCGTGTTCGACATGAAGGCGAATTGCGCACTGGCGATCGAGGTGATCAGGGCGTGTACGTCGCTTGGCTTGCGGCCGCAATCTCCGGTTGTCTTACTGTTGACGTGCGACGAAGAGACAGGGAGCATGAGCGGACGCGGATTGGTTGAAGCAGAAGCGCGCCGAGCGAGAGCCGTGCTGGTGCTTGAGCCTCCGGCCAGCGGCGGGCGCGTCAAAACAGGGCGCAAGGGAACAGGCATGTTCACGATCGAAGCACGCGGGCGCGCGGCGCATGCTGGTCTCGAACCGGAAAAGGGCGCCAGCGCAATCCTGGAAATGGCGCGGCAGATCGAATCGCTGCACAGGATGAACAATTTCGCCAGCGGTATCACGGTAAATGTTGGCGTTGTACATGGCGGAACGTTATCGAATGTAGTCGCAGCCGAGGCGAGGGCCGAAGTGGACTTGCGGTTTAGCTCGAACGATGAAGGCGCCCGGATTGAAAAAGAAATACTGAACCTGCGTCCGTTTGACGCGCGTGTGCAACTGATCGTGCGCGGCGGAATCAACCGGCCGCCACTCGAACGCACTGAGAAGGTGTTGGCGCTCTACGAACACGCGCGCGGGATTGCCTCGGCGCTCGATTATGAACTGGGCGAGGCGCAAGTCGGGGGCGCCTCCGACGGAAACTTCGCGGCGGCGATGGGCGCACCTGTCCTGGATGGCTTGGGCCTCGATGGCGACGGCGCGCATGCGGCACATGAGCACATCCTGATCGATGACATTCCCCGTCGCGGCGCGTTGCTGGCGGGATTGATCGCGACGCTGTAGAAACGTTCCGAGTTTCAGGTTCCGAGTTTCGGGTTCGTTGACAGACGATCCGGCTCTTAACTCGGAACGCGAAACTCGAAACTCGAAACTAGGCTATGAAGAT
Organism: Pyrinomonadaceae bacterium; assembly: GCA_041499185.1. Taxonomy (GTDB): domain Bacteria; phylum Acidobacteriota; class Blastocatellia; order Pyrinomonadales; family Pyrinomonadaceae; genus JAOAPY01. The sequence goes on from JBGQJU010000021.1 coordinate 41,096, forward strand.
CGCTACCTGGAACGTCAACTCAATCCTTGCACGGCTGCCGCTGGTAACGCGCTGGCTCGATGCGGTTCAGCCTGATGTGCTCTGCATGCAAGAGACGAAGTGCACGGACGACAAATTTCCCGCGGATGTTTTCCGCGAGCGCGGGTACAAATGCCTGACGTTTGGCCAGCAAACTTATAACGGCGTTGCTATCCTTTCCAAAGCTGAGTGCGAAAACCCGCAGCGCGGTTATCCCGGTGACGACGAAAGCTCGCATGCTCGTTTGCTTTCCACCAACATCGCGGGCATACAGATTGTGAACGTTTACATTCCCAACGGACAGATGGTGGGATCCGAAAAGTATCAGTTCAAACTGGACTGGATGAGCCGCCTGCGCTCGTTCTTCGACACGCATTATCAAAACAATACGCCCGTTTTGCTTTGCGGCGACTTCAACGTTGCGCCTGAGGAGCGCGACGTTCACGACGTGCGTCTGTGGCAGGGCCGCATTCTCTTTAGCGAACCGGAACGCGCGGCTCTTCAGGAAATCAAGGCCTGGGGATTTACCGACGCGTTTCGCTTACATACGGAAAGCCCCGGACGTTACTCCTGGTGGGATTACCGCGCCGGAGCATTTCGGCGCAATCACGGCCTGCGCATCGATCACGTTTGGATCAGCGAACCGCTGGTGACCGGAAACAAAAACACCTGGATCGATATGGAGCCGCGTACTTGGGAGCGGCCATCAGATCACGCGCCGGTCGTGGCTGAGTTTGAATAATCTTGCATTCCCGATAAGCGATTGAAGCGCTTTGCACACAATGCAGCCAGAAACCTTCTGCCAGAGACTTGTCGGTGCGGCCCAGCAGCGGACCGACAAAGTGGCGATGACGTTGCTCGGTTCAAACGGCGCCGAAACGACGACGTTTGGCTCGATGCTGTCGCAGATTCGCAGTCTGGCTTATCGCCTCGGTGTCGAAGGGATAGCGTTTGGAGATCGCGTTGCGATCATCGGCGAGAATCATCCGAACTGGGCCATCGCCTATCTGGGAACGATGTACCGCGGCGCGGTCGTTGTGCCGCTCGATCCCAGCGCGCCAGTAGAAGCTCTGGCTAACTTCCTGGAAAACTCAGAAGCAAAGCTCGTCTTTCTATCCCGGCCCAACCTAGAGAAATTCAGCGCAGTCTGCGAGCAGTTGGGACGCCAGATCAGGACAGTGAAGCTGCAAGCCGACATTGGCTCGGATGCTCTGCCCGATCTAGTTGCTTGGTCCCAGACCGCTAGACCGCCAGAGTTTGACCTTGCGCCCCCACCTGCCGGGCCGAATGACACCGCCGTCCTGATGTACACGTCAGGCACGACCGGTGTGCCCAAGGGTGTCCCACTCACTCACGGCAACATCTATGCTGAGGTTGATGGCGTACAGGAAGTATTGCACCTTACAGACGCAGAAGTGATCCTGAGTTTGCTTCCGCTCTTTCATGCTTACTCTCAAATCGTCAACCTTTGGCTAGCCACAGTCATCGGAGCGCGGATTGTTTACATCAGCGAGGTAAATAGCGAAGAAATTGCGCGGGGCTTGAAAGAGGGCGGCGTGACCACGCTCACTGGGGTGCCACGCCTCTGGTATCTCTTTCACAAAAAGATTTTCGATGCCGTGCGCAGCAAGCCACGCTTCGTGCGCCGGCTTTTTCGGTCGCTGCTCAAGACTAACGGTTGGTTGCGGGATTCGCTCGGCGTAAATGCGGGCCGGCTCTTCTTCCGGCGCGTTCACGAAGGATTTGGCGGCAGACTTCGCCTGGCGGTCTCAGCCGGGTCGAGCTTCGATGTGGCCATCGCCCGCGACTATCACGCGCTGGGGTTTACGATCCTTCAAGGCTACGGTTTGACAGAGACGGCTGGCGCCGCGACCGTGACGCGCTTTGAGGACAATAAGGTCGGGTCAGTAGGTACGCCGCTCAACAGCGTCGAAGTAAAGATTGACAAGCCAAACGGTGAAGGGATTGGCGAGGTACTGATTCGTGGGCCAATCGTCATGCCCGGCTATTATCGTAACCCGCAGGCCAACAGCGAGTCCTTCACCGAAGACCGTTGGTTCCGTTCGGGTGATCTGGGCCGGTTTGACGCCGAGGGCCACCTTTACATTGTCGGACGCAAGAAGGACGTGATCATTTTGCCTTCCGGCCAAAACGTCTATCCCGAGGACGTCGAAGCACAGTACGCGCTTTCACCACTGGTCGGTGAGATCTGTGTGCTCGGTGTGCGCGACAGCGCGGTCGATTTTGCGCTCGCAGAAAAACTCTGCGCGGTAGTGGTGCCGGATTTTGATTATCTCAAGGCCCAGAAGATTGCCAACGCGCGCGAAGCGATCCGTTTCGCCCTGGACAATCTCGGACGCGAATTGCCCGAGTATCAGCGCGCCCGAGACTACATCGTGCGGTCCGAGCCGCTGCCGCGCACCGCCATTCGCAAGGTGCGACGCTTCGAGCTCAAGAAGCAGATTGAAGAGTTGGGAGTGGTCGCGCGCCAGGCTCGAGACACCGGTCAGCTACCGTTCACGAGGGAGGACCGCATTCTAATGGAGACCGTGGCGGGTCGCGCCTTGGCGACCGCCGTCCGCCATCACGTTCCCGACGCGCCCGTCATTCATCCTCAAATGAATCTCGAGCTTGATCTGGGTCTTGACTCACTGGCGCGGGCTGAATGCATCGCGAGCGTTGAGCAGAGTCTCGGAGTCGAACTTGATTCCGGCGCGGTTGGCGCCGCGTTGACGGTAGCTGAAGTGGCGACGCTGGCTAACGAGACGGTGTCTAGCGTGGGTCACGATACGGTTGGCGGCGCGTCGCGAGAGAGTCGAACCGCAGCAAGCCGCGTAGTGATTTCGAAATCTTCAGGCAATTGGAGTGAGATTTTGCAACACACTCCGGCAGGCGATATCGAGCTTTTGCCAATCCTCAAACGCAAGCGCGTTACAGCGCTCGTTGCCTACCTGCTGCTGCGGCCCGTCTATCTCTTTGCGCGCGTGTTTCTGAGAATGGAGGTGCGCGGACTCGAGCACGTGGAGCGCCTAGACCGTCCGTTTCTAATCTGTCCGAATCACCAGAGTTATCTCGATCCACTGCTGGTTTGTTCTGCTTATCCGCCGCATATTCTGCGGCACGTATTCCACGTGGGGGCCAGCGAATACTGGAGCAACGTTTTCACGGCGCAGATCGCGCGACTCATAAACATCGTTCCGGTTGACACGGACACTAACCTGATGCGCGCGATGCGTACCGGCGCGGCGGGACTGCGCGCAGGAAGGATCTTGAATATTTACCCGGAAGGCGAGCGCTCGTTCGATGGCTTACTGCATCAGTTCAAAAAAGGCGCGGCGATTCTCGCCAGCGAACTCGATGTTCCAATTGTGCCTGTGGCCCTGGACGGTGTCTATAAGGTCTGGCCGCGGAAGTCACGGCGCGTACGGCTGGCCAAAGTAAAGATTCGTTTCGGCGAACCAATCAACCCGCGTGAGGTAGCCAGCTCCCTTGACGGAGAAGCCGTGTGCGAGAGAATCACCACCGAGCTCAAGGCGAGGATTCAGGCTATGCTGGACAAGATGCGCGGCTCCTGAGTCCTCATCAACTCGCCGCGGGTCAGCCTCAACTACGGGAGCAAAACGTAGGACGCGAGAAACTGCCGCGCCGAAGCGGTGTCGAGGCGATAGTCAACATTTGTTGAGCGACACGGTGTGTCGCCCGTGATAGTAATAGCCGCAAGCGTTCGTGTTCCATTAACGTCAAGAAAGTTCGGACCACCCGAGTCACCGTAACAGGTTCCACCGTTACCCGTCGCCGGATTCTGAGACAATCTTAAGTAACCTTTGCCCAGCGCGTTGAAACTGGAGAAGGCATACATTCGGGGAACGGGGTTGGCGTCTAAGAAAAACGGTGGTCCACCTCCCACGACCCGATTCTGCACTCCATATCCTACTGCCGTGAAAACGGCGTCCTTCAGCCCGTTCTTGTCGGCCAGCTGAGACAGGAGTCCCAACGACGGGAGAGTGGCCGGAGTAACGCCGAAGGTATCGCTGGCGGATACCAGCAGCACGCCGAGATCTTCAGGATTGCTCTGGGTCCTATTGAAACCGGGATTGGTAACGACCTGAAGGACTGGAATTGTATTCGTGGTGTTCAAGTCAGTCAGGTCACCAAACCCGATGGGACTGTCAAAGCTCACATGGGCCGTGTAGCCCAGCGGGGCAAGACTCTGATTAAAGAAATCGGTGCAGTGGCCGGCTGTGAGGAACACTTGGGCAGAGATCAGAGTTCCCGAGCAAATCGGAAAGATGTGGCCATCGCCCGGTCGCTGAATGATAAATACCCCGACATTGGCGTAAGCGCCGTTTGTATCTACAAAGCCGTAGGTGATGGCCCGCACGCGGTCAGGAGCAACATACAGGATGGTCAGGGAAGCCAGCAGAATGACTAAGAGGAATCTTTGAAACATGCAAAAGCCTCCGTTCTTTTGTATTGAGCTGTGGTGCAAAAATCATTTACAGTCTGCGACCTGATCAGTTTGAAGTGAGCTCCGCCGTCTTCTCCGTAATATCCTTCTGCGCCCACTCGTTGTCGCGACTGGCTTCGCCGGCCTTGGTGCGCTTCGCGGCCTTCATCTTTTGGACCAGATCCATGTGGGTTGAGAAATACTCCAGGCTCTTGCCGACGATCTCCTGCACCGATTCGAAGCCCTTGTCGGCCATGAACTTCGCCAGCCCTTCCTGCAGCTCGTCGATCATCTTCACGCCATGAAGCATGACGCCGGTGCAGATCTGCACGGTCGACGCGCCCAGCAGGAAAAACTCGATCGCGTCATGTGAAGTCTCGATACCGCCGATGCCGCTCACCGATACGTCTTTCGGCAGACCAAGCGCGAGTTGGCTGACCATGCGTAGCGCGATCGGCTTGACGGCTTGCGAAGAATAACCGCCGGGCACCGAGTGACCTTCAACGGTGGGCATGGGGCGGAGTGTATTGAGATCGACGCCGATGACCGAAAGGATCGTATTGATAGCAGAGATGCCGACAGCGCCGCCGCGCACGGCAGCCAGCGCCGGTTCCTTGATGTTAGTGATATTCGGCGTCATCTTGGCCCAGACGGGAACCTTCGCGACTTCCGTTACCCAGCTTGTGACCTCTTCAGTGAGATCTGGGTGCTCACCCATCTCCGATCCCATCTTGCGTTCGGTCATGCCGTGCGGGCACGAGAAGTTGAGTTCGAAAGCGTCCACGCCCGTGTCCTGAACCAGGCGCGTCAGTTCTTGCCAGCGACTCTTTTCATACTCTTCCATGATCGAAGCTACCAGCACATGATTGGGATACTCCCTCTTGATTTGGCGAAACTCGTCGAGCCAGACTTCAATCGGGCGATCGGAAATCAGCTCGATGTTTTCGAAGCCGATAACTTCACCTGAAGTTTTCGATCTCAGTTTCCCATAACGCGGCACGACATTGACGACCTTTGCGGATTCCAGACTGACAGTCTTAGCGACCGCGCCGCCCCAGCCGGCGTCGTACGATTTCGCGATGACGCGCGCGTTTGTTCCCGGCGGGCCAGACCCCAACAAAAATGGATTAGGAAACTTGACTCCGTTAACTGTGATCGAAAGATCCATAACCAACTCCTGTTAAAGTCCCAAGTCCCAGGTCCCAAGTCCCAGGTCTCGAGACATCACTTGTACTTCTTTCCTGATAGCTCTGATTGTCGCAGATATTTGATAAGGCCCGAAATCATACGACTTACCTCGGCAGCTTTACCGGATACTTTCACGAATTGCTCATTAGCGATGTATTGTCTATCCAGTGCCAAATAAAGCTGAGCCCGAACTTCCCCACATGAACCCTTAGCCACTGAGAGAAATTGGATGAACTCTTTGTCACCATCGCGCTCATATCCTTCAGCTATGTTAGAAACGATCGAAATAGCAGCGCGTCGGATTTGGTCCCTTAAGCTGAAATCGCGGCCAAACTTCCCTGTATCGCTGATAGTGTATACGAGATTTGTAAGCGCGCGTGCCGATTGCCAAGCTTCAATATCCTCAAACTTCTCTATTTTTGCCATCTCTGAGACCTGAGACCTGAGACTTGGGACTTGAGACTCGTTGACTAGTCCGCCACCAACGCTTGATAAGTATCCGGCCGCCGGTCGCGGAAAAACTGCCACGTGTTGCGCACTTCGCGGATCAGGTCGAGATCGAGATCCGCAACGACGAGCGCGTCCTGATCGCGCGGCGCCTCAGCCACAAACTGGCCGCGTGGATCGCAGAAATAACTCTGGCCGTAAAACTCGCCGATGTCCCAGGGCTGTTCGTGACCCACGCGATTGATCGCGCCGATGAAGTATCCATTGGCCACGGCATGCGCCGGCTGCTCCAAGCGCCAGAGGTATTCTGACAAACCCGCCACTGTCGCCGACGGGTTGAAAACAATCTCGGCGCCATTCAAACCAAGAGCGCGCGCACCCTCGGGAAAGTGTCGGTCGTAACAAATGTAGACGCCGATGCGCGCGAACGCCGTGTCAAAGCAGGGATAGCCGAGATTGCCCGGACGGAAATAGAATTTTTCCCAGAAGCCGGGATTAACGTGGGGAATGTGATTCTTGCGATACTTGCCGAGATATTTTCCATCGGCATCAATAACCGCGGCCGTGTTGTAATAGATGCCCGTCATCTCTTCTTCGTAAATCGGCACGATGATCACCATGCCGTGTTCTTTCGCGATCTCCTGCATCAAGCGCGTGGTTTCGCCGTCAGGGATCTTTTCGACCGCTTCATACCAACGCGTCTGCTGTTCGGCGCAAAAATAGGGCGTGGTGAAGACTTCCTGCATGCAAAGAATCTGCACGCCTTGTTCCCCTGCCTGCTGAATAAGGCTCAAGTGCTTTTCAATGTTCAGCCGCTTGATCTCGGCAATTGGAAGATCGGTTGGCGCGGCGTTGGATGTTTGAATCAGTCCGCATTTAACAGTGCGTGGCATACGGGTTCCTCACGTCAAGTAGGTCAAGTTGCGATTGAGAGTTTATTTCACGCAAAGGCGCAATGCAAAAGACGAAGGCGCAAAGAGCGTAGGCCTTGTCCTTGCGCCTTTGGATTTCCCTGGCCCCTGGGCGAGATACTACACCGCTTCAGCTTCGATAACTGTCTCTGGTTCAGGAGGCGCGAGTCTCATCAGAAGAAGATGCGTTGATGCCGCGGCGCCAAATCCAACGAACCAGGCGTAATCATACAACGGTCTCAGCAGCGGCACTACCAGACCAATCCAGGCAAGCGCGCAACCAATCAGCGTGGCTGCGACCGCGCGCCAGTTCCAGCCGCCATTGTAAGTGTAGGCCCCGCGTGTTCGATACAAATCTCCCAGCGCGAGTTTCTTTTTCCGCACCAGCCAATAGTCGGCAATCAGCACGCCGGCGATTGCGCCCATGCCGCCCGAGTAACCGACGAGCCAGCCATCAATGTAGCGCGCCGGATTCTCAAGCAAGCGCCAGGGCTGCATCAGGATGCCGATGATGCCGGTGATCAATCCGCCGAGCCGGAACGAGATCCATTTCGGAAACGCATTAGCAAAATCGTTGGCGGGAGAAACCACGTTGGCTGCTATGTTGACTGCCAGTGTGGCCACAACCACGGTGAACATCGAAATCGCAATCACCCATACCTGCGTGAAGTGGCCCACCAGTTTCATCGGATCCCAAAGTTCCTTGACCTGTTCAGCAGGCAGACTGTGATAGATCACGGCCGCGGCTGAAGTGATCATGACACCCATTGCCGCGAACACGGTCATCGTGGTCGGAAGCGCGATGGTTTGACCAACAACCTGTTCACGTTGACTGCGTCCGAAACGAGTGAAGTCGGGCATGTTGAGCGAGAGCGTCGCCCAGAAGCCAATCATGGCAGTCAACTTCAGAAAGAAAACCGGACGAAAGTCAGACCAGCTGGCAAACTTGCTGGGTTCCTGAAGGAGAAAGCCGAGACCGTGCGCCTTCCAAAGCGCCCACGCCAACAGCAGCGCGGTCATTACGAGCACGAACGGCGCCGCCCAGTTTTCGACTTTGCGCAGCAAATTCATCCCGCGATAGATGATGTAGATGTTCAGGCCCCAGAAAAGAAGAAACGAGATCCACTCGGTCGCCATGTGGCCGGCTAAGGGACCGCCCAACAGGCCCTTCCATCCGGGAATAACTGCCGCGAAGAGAGTATTCAACGCTTCGCCGCCGATCCACGCCTGGATCCCAAACCAACCGCAGGCAACAATCGCGCGCATCAGCGCAGGAAGATTCGACCCGTAGGTTCCATAACTCGCGCGCGCGAAGACAGGGAAGGGAATGCCGTATTTTGTGCCGGGATGTGAGTTGAGCAAGATGGGAATCAAAACGATCGTGTTGCCCAGCAAAATCGTGATCAGCGCCTGCCACCAGTTCATGCCCGCGCTGATCAATCCCGACGAAAGCATGTACGTCGGGATGCAGTGCGCCATGCTGATCCATAACGCGGCATAGTTGTAAGTCGTCCAGTTGCGATCGGCAACCTTAACGGGCGCGAGGTCGCGATTGAAGAGTGGACTGGAACTGATCTCAGTGAATGCTTCGTGACGAAGCTCGACTCTTCCGTCTGGATATTGAATGGTTTCGTTGTTAGCCATTCTCGGTTGCGTTTACCTTCGTTGTGCGTCCTCAATAAAGCGGGACACGTCGGCTCGCAATTTCCCTAACGATTTCTCGTCGATGTACATCATGTGGCCGGCTTCGTAGTAACCGGTCGAAAAGTTCCTGAGCAGCATGGGATCTAAACTGATGTGATGCAGCGTGTACTGCACGGCGAAGTAAGGCGTGGCCATATCGTAGTAGCCCATGGCGACGAAAATCTTGAGGTATGGATTTCGCGCCAGCGCGTTGCGCAGCGCCACGCTCGTGTCTACGTAGCCGTTGTTTGTGTTCCAGTTCCACGGTGAAGTGATGCCGCCGCCGAGAATGTAGTACTCAAGATCCGTCTTGTAACCCAGCTCGGAACGAACGTAGTTGTTGAAGGTCGTCGTGTAAGGCGGGCGGATCGCCGCCTCGCTGGCGTCAAAGTCCGGGCTATCGGTCGCAAAGCTCGCGTCGAATCCTTTGAAGCGAGCATCGAGCCGTCCAATCGAACGTCTTTCTGAGCGCAGCAGCTCTTTGCGAAAAAGACCCAGCGAAACGCGCAGGTTGGCGTTATCGATAAAGCGCGAGTCCAACCCGGTGTAATGCGACAGTTTGGCGATAACCTCCTGACGCTCCTGGCTTGTTAACTGATCTCCCTTGTGCAGGGCCAGCGTGTAGTCGTTCGCGGCCCATTGCTCAACTTCCGAAACGATCTGTTGCACCGATTTCGATTGGAGATCCGGCGGCAGCTTTTTGTGATACCAGGCCGTCGCCGCGTAGGACGGTAGGAACATCACAAACGGCAAATCGTTTCCCGCGGCAAAGTCGGTCGTCTCGAAATTCATGATCGTCGAAATAAGCACGATGCCGTTGAAAGCGATTCCACGACCGATCAGGTATCCCGACAACGCCGAGGCGCGCGTCGTGCCATAACTTTCACCAGCGAGAAACAGCGGCGAAGTCCACCTCTCGTAGCGCGTCAGATACATGCGGATAAACTCGCCCACCGACTCAATATCGCCCGTTAGCCCAAAAAACTTCTGCGCCAGGTCTGGCCTGGCCGCGCGGCTATAACCGGTGCCGACAGGATCAATGAAAACAAGGTCGCTTTGATTGAGCCAGGTATATTCGTTGTCCACCAATTCATACGGCGGCGCGGGCATCGTGCCGTCAGGATTCATCTTCACGCGCTTCGGTCCAATCGCGCCGAGATGGAGCCAGACGGAAGCCGATCCCGGTCCGCCGTTGAAAGAGAACGTCAACGGACGACGGCTGCGATTTCCTGCATCATCGAGCATGTAAGCCATAAAGAAAATCCGTGCCTCGGTTTCACCGTCACGGTTCTTGATCGGCATCATGCCGACAGTGGCGGTGTACCTGAGGGTTCTACCGCCAGCTCTGACCTCGTGATGAGTGACGACGGGCGGCTCCTCTGGGGTCGGCGCTGCCTGCGGTTGCGGTCTTCCTTGTCCGGCCGAAGGAGAACCGGAAGGCGAAGCGGATGGGGTCGTTTGTGTTGCAGGCGTTGGCTGCTGTCCGGGAGCTTGCTGTTGTCTGCGTCCCTGCCCGTCCGGTTCCTGGCCCGGCGACAGAAGCGCGACGAAAAGAAGTGTGGCTGCGAGCATGATTCGTCAATCTCCGCAAGAGAAGTTCAAAGGCGTGACGCGCATAGTAAGACAACTGGAGTGGGCCTACAAGTATTTAAGCCCGCCATTCATCTAAGGCGTTTCTCATAGACTTCGCAAAAAGCCTCGAGCAGTGGAAGCTCCACCAGGTCCCTGGCCCGGTGAGCCGCGCGTTTGCTGCGGATGATGTCGCGAATGTTAAGCACGGGGAAGCCACTGGATAGATCCATCCGACGTTTGGCCTCGTCATAACCCTCGAGGCCGTCCGGAGCAAATACGAGATCTATGTCAAACGGGCCTGACTTGATTTGAACAAAATCCTTACCGGCGACTACATCGTTCTCTAACTCCCGGTCGATACTAAAACCCAGATCTTTCAGGGCCGCAACTATGCGACCTCCATTGTCGGGGTCTTTGCGGGGATAGACGTCGACGTCTTGCGTAGTGCCCGGATATCCGAGCAGGATCGCACCGCTCTTGCCGATGAACATGTAGTCGACTTGACGAGCCGCGAAAGCGGAGGCGACCTCCTGTGCCTGCTCGGGGTTGAATTGATCACGAGGCATCGGCTATCTGTTGCTGCAGCGAATCAGGCTCGCCATAACCGAGGTATTCCGGCAAATTATCGCGGCACCACTGGCGATAGTCGGCCATCGAGTTGAAGGATCGCCACGGCGCATCGTCAAGGATTGGCTTGTAGACATAACAGAAACCATGGCGCATGCGCTCTCTAACGCTGCGTTGAAGATTGCGCTCACATTGTTCACGAAAATCGACTTTCCAGTCTCGTTGCATAAGCGCCAGTTCCCATCCCTCGGATCCTGGATGGCGACGAACGTGCTGCGTTTCAAGCCGTTGACACAGCGCGAATAGTAAGACAACTGGAGTGAGGCTACAAGTATTTCAAGTTTCCAGACACGGCTGTTTGACTCTGACCATCAAAGCGCGTACTGACGACGAAGGTACTTCTCATCTATTACTCCGAAGTTGGGATGATGCGTGTTCTCGCCATTGGTTTGAGAGACTCTCCGCTATTGTATGCAGTCGGAGTGTCCATCCGTTCCGCATTGAAATAGTTTGGGCACGCGGGCTACCGTGAGTTCCCTGGTGTTATTCCAAACCTTCGTTTGGCCATACTTATCCGCAGTCCAGCCTAGCCGCTGCTTATCGCGCCAAACTCTTTCCAGTGCGGCGTCTTCACCCGATCCGAACAGATGATTGGACTCGTGCAAGAGTATGGCCGCTCTTTCCGTGTCGTCGACCGCGACATCGAAGAATTCAGGGTACAAGGTCACCACTTCAAACGGGAAATTCGCCGCGGCGTAGGCGTCGCGATGGCCAACATATCGGTTCCACCAATTGTCTGTTGCGCGATATTTGACCAGATTGCCAAGCACAAATGCCTCTTTATCAAAACCATTTTGCTTTAAGATTGCAATCGCATTCCGCACTGTCTGTCGCCGATCAAACTCAAGCTCGTCGGATGTAAGAAGCAGTGACAGGTAGAACACAAACAAAAGAACCAGCGTCGTTCCGAATATCCAGATCAGTCTTCGGCCAATCCCTCGTTTTCTTACGGCGCCGGATTCGCCGGCGGCTGAGGCCTCGCCAGTCAATGCTGCACCGCAACGGCGGCACACCTCATCCACAAGTAGATTGACCAGACCGCATCGCGAACACTTGTTTCTATTCATGTGAGGCGTAACCCGGGATCGAAATCGCTCATATCTGGACGCAGGCGCCGCGCTTCAAGAAACGTCCATCACCGGCTTTTCCTTTGTATTCTCTGTTATCTATTACGACCTTGCCGCGCGACAGAACGGTTTCTACTACTCCTTTTATCTTCTTTCCTTCGTAGGCGCTATAGTCCACGTTCATGTGGTGCGTGTGCGCGCTGATCGTCTGCTCCTTGTCCGGATCGAAGATCACGATGTCGGCGTCGGAGCCGATGGCAATCGTGCCCTTCTTCGGAAATAGACCGAACATCTTGGCCGCTGCCGTTGAGGTTAATTCGACGAAGCGATTGAGACTGATGCGATTCTCGACAACTCCGCCGTTGTAAATCAGCGGCACGCGATGCTCGACGCCCGGCGCGCCATTCGGAATCTTTGTGAAATCTCCGAGGCCGAGTTCTTTCTGCTCTTTCATGCAGAATGGACAATGATCAGTCGAGATCACTTGCAGATCATCCATCTTCAGACCTTTCCAAAGCTCAGCCTGGTTTGCCTTCTCGCGCAGCGGCGGCGTCATCACGTACTTAGCGCCGTTAAAGTCTTCGCCGTAATCGTCGATTGAGAGGAAGAGATACTGTGGACACGTTTCCGCGAACGCCGGAATCCCGCGATCGCGCGCTTGGCGCACCTGATTCAGCGCATCCGCACAACTCAAATGGACAATGTAGACGGGTGACTCAGCCATCTCGGCAATGGCAATCGCGCGATGCACTCCTTCCGCTTCGGCAACGGTTGGACGCGTCAAGGCGTGATACTTCGGCGCGGTGTGGCCCTTTTCAAGCGCGCGCTTGATGATCTCGTTGATCACGATTCCGTTTTCGGCGTGCATGCAGATAAGGCCGCCTCGTTCACCGGCTGCGGACATCGCGCGAAAGATCGTCGCGTCGTCGACGAGAAAAACACCGGGATAAGCCATGAAGAGTTTGAAGCTCGTCACGCCTTCGTCCATCAGCGTGTGCATCTCTTCAATCTGACGATCTTCCAGTTCGGTTGTGATCAGATGGAAGCCATAGTCGATGGCGCATTTTCCCTCCGCTTTCCGGTGCCAGTTATCGACGCCTTCGATCAACGATTGGCCTTTATACTGAACGGCAAAGTCGATGATGCTGGTTGTACCGCCATGCGCGGCGGCAATCGTGCCGGTGCGAAAGTCGTCGGAGGCCGTCGTGCCGCCAAACGGCAGCTCCATGTGCGTGTGCGGATCGATGCCGCCAGGAATAACCAGCTTTCCGCTCGCGTCGATAGTCACGTCAGCTTCCATCTCGAGCTTCGCGCCGATGACGGAGACGACTTCGTCTTCGATCAGTATGCCGGCTTTATAGTTGTCAGTGGCGGTGATAATGCGGCCGTTACGGATCAGAGTTTTCATTTCATTGCTCCACCTCGCGCGCGCTTCAAACGGTCGCAAACCCCGCATCCAGCGCGGCAATCAATTCGTCAACATGATCCTTCGTGGAGTTGAGCATCATCCCTGTGCGGATCACATTGCCATAGAGCCCGCCTTTGCCGATCAGCACGCGTTGCTTCTTTGTTTCTTCAAAGACCTTCAGAACTGATTGCGGATCAGGTTCTTTGGTCTCGCGATCTTTGACAAGTTCCAGCGCCTGCATCAGTCCCATGCCGCGCACGTCGCCAATCACCGGATACTTTTCCTTCAATTCTTCCAGCCGTTGACGGAAGTAACCGCCAACCACTGCCGAGTTCTTCTTCAAGTCTTCATCTTCGATCACTTTGATCACCGCGAGCGCCGCCGCGCACGAAACTGGATTACCACCGAACGTCGAGAACGTCAGGCCAGGATATTTGTCCGCCACTTCGGGCGTCGCGACCGTGATGCCGACCGGCACGCCATTGCCAAGACCCTTCGCGGAAGTAATGATGTCGGGCTGAACATTCCAATGCTCGATCCCAAACCACTTGTCACCGGTGCGACCCCAGGCGGTTTGCACTTCGTCCGCAATGAACAGCCCACCATGTTTCCGCGTGATCTCCACGGCGCGTTCGAAATAACCCGGCGGCGGAACGATGAAACCACCGACGCCTAAGATCGGTTCGGCCATGAAGGCGGCGATCTCGCCGGTGGTCGTCGTCATGATCAATTCCTCGATGTCGTTTGCGCAGGCCAGCCCGCATTCCGGATAAGTGAGCTTAAACGGACAGCGATAACAATAAGGCGCGCGCGCATGAACGAATCCGGAGACTTGCGGCGGTAGTGGCCGCCAGGGCGCATGACCCATTGCCGAAAGGGAAGTAGCTGATCTCCCGCTGTAGGCGTGACGCAACACAACGATCTCGTGCCGGCCGGTTGCGAGTTTCGCCGCATGAACCGCCGTGTCATCAGCTTCTGTGCCGCTGTTAGTGAAGAACGACTTCTTCAGATTGCCGGGGGTGATCTGATAAAGCTTTTCCGCGAGATCTGATTGTGGCTTGTTGGCATAGAGCGTCGAAGTGTGCGAGAGCGTCTTGACCTGATTGATGATCGCTTCGTTGACCTTGGGATTCGCATGACCCACGCTGACGGTCAGCACGCCGCCAAAGCAGTCGAGATACTTGTTGCCTTGATCGTCCCAGACGTGAAAGCCTTCGCCGCGCACCAGAGCGATTGGCTCCTGGTAGTAAGTAGCGACGGCGGGGAAGAGAAACTCTTTGTGTTTGCGAACGGTTTCGGATTGCGTGGTCTTGGTTTCAACTGTGCTCATAATTGAGTCGTTCCTTCCAAGTGGTCGGACGTTTAAGCTGTAATGGATTTCCCGCAAAGGCGCAAAGCCCGCCAAGAATTACTTTCGTTTCCTTTGCGCCTTTGCGCCTTTGCGGGAAACGTTCCTAATACAAATTTCCTTCTCGCTTGCGGCCCGTGTAATCGACGTAGACAACTTTCAGCTCAGTGTAGAAATCGAGTGCGGTCGATCCTTGTTCTCGATCACCGATGCCGGTGCCTTTTGTGCCGCCAAACGGAATGTGCGCCTCGCCACCGGTTGTCGGCGAGTTGATGTGCGTCATGCCCGTTTCGATCTCATCCACGAAACGGAAGATGCGGGCGGCGTCGTTTGAAAAGATCGACGACGACAAGCCGTACTCGCAATCGTTTGCCACCTGCATCGCCTCATCGAAATCCTTCACGCGCAGGACTGAAAGCACGGGGCCGAAAATCTCTTCGCGCGCCAGGCGCATGTCCGGAGTTACGTGATCGAAAACTGTCGGGCGCACAAAGTAACCTTTGTCCAAACCATTGCCCGTGGCGCGCGAACCGCCACAAACAAGTGTCGCGCCATCTTCACGGCCAATATCGATGTAGCGCAGCACTGTGTTGAATTGGTTCTCGTCCACGCTCGGCCCCATCTCGGTGTTTGGGTCAGCGCCGTCGCCAAGGCGCATTGATTCGGCGCGCTTTGCGATCCGCTCGACAAACTCTTCCGCAATCTGATTAACCACAACCGCGCGGCTCGTTGCCGTGCAGCGCTGACCAGACGATCCAAAAGCTCCTTGCGCAGTCGACTCAACCGCGAGATCCATGTCGGCGTCTTCCATGATCACGACGGGATTCTTGCCGCCCATCTCGCACTGCACTTTGGCGCCACGCCGTGACGCCTGCTCGTAAAGACGAATGCCGACGGGATTCGATCCGGTAAACGAGATAGCTTTAACCGCCGGATGATTGATGATCTCGTCGCCCGCATCCGAACCTGATCCGATGATCAAGTTGAGCACGCCCGGAGGAACGCCGGCCTCTTCGAAGAGTTCAACTATCCGCACTCCAGTGGCCGGCGTCAGTGTTGCTGGTTTGAAAACCACCGTGTTGCCTGCGACCAACGCCGGCGCAATCTTCCAGACAGGGATCGCGACCGGAAAGTTCCACGGCGTGACGCAAGCCACGACACCAAGCGGCTGCCTGATCGTATATGCAAAATTCAGCGGCAGCTCAGAGGGAATTGTTTCGCCAGTCAATCGCCGTGATTCACCTGCGCAGAACTCCGCGACGTTGATCGACCGCTGCAATTCGCCGCGCGATTCGCCGATCGTTTTGCCTTCTTCGCGAGTTAAGATTTGCGCCAGTTCTTCTTTGTGTTCCTCCATCAACCGGGCCGCGCGCGCCACAATCTTTCCGCGCGCGGGCGCCGGCGTGGCGCGCCAACCGCGAAACGATTCTGCGGCAGCTTCGACTGCGGTTCGCGCCTCTTCGCGCTTTGCCTGCCGCACCGTCCCCAGCACGTCATCAGTGTTCGCCGGGTTTATATTTGCTACGGTGCGCGCGGAACCCGACTCGATCCACTTACCATTAATAAAGTTTCGATAGGTAGTCATAGATTTCTAATCAGCAAGGTTAACTGCCGGCAATCGGGAGCGGACAAGTCCGCCCTCTAAACAGCGATGTCTCTCCCGGTTTTGTGGCGTTGCGTAAATATAGCACGATCCCCGTATGTCCTCAGCCGCCTAAGGCCGACCTTCGCGTCGCGCCAGGCTCATTTCTTAAACTTAAACCGCCGACCAATGATCATCTTCACGATCAGATGGTCAGTGTGGCGCGTCATGCCTACTCCGACGCCAAAGTTGAACTCCCAATCAGGAGACACGTCGAGATCAATCGAGGGAAAGATTTGCTGCTGCTGCTCGCGCAAGGGATCAATGTTGCCGATTGGACCGAGCCCCCCGTAGTATTCCAGCCCGCCGATAATCTTTTTTGTGAACGCATAGCTGACCTTGACGTTTGGCGAGAACTCAAAGCCCAGCGTAGTGCTCGGTCCTTTCAACGCCCGCTCGATCGTCGGATTGAACGCGAGATACCACCGCTTAAACTCCTTGTCTACAATCGGCCGAATCTCCCACGTCCATGTGTCCGTCGAGTAAAGGCGGCGTTGATAACCGATCTCATTCGAGATACTAACGCCAACGGGCCAGTGATATTTTTTGGGAACACTGAATCGCGGACGAATGTGACTTCCCACCCAATCCCAGCCGTTGCCACCTCGCGCACTCGTGAAAATATAGAATCCAGTCTCGAACCAGTCATTGAAGCCGTGCGTGATCTCAAGCGTTTCGTGCCAGGCATGATGAGTGGGTAACGTACCGTCGTCGGTTCGTTTAGATCCTTTGACGGTAAAGTTGTTATGCAACTCGATCATCGTCACCCCCGGAGGCACGAGATCTGAACCATAAACCTGAATCTCGTAGTTATCCTGCGCGCGGACGACCAGTGCAGTCAGCAAGAGCGCAGCTAGACTAAAAAGTGTGTGGAAGAGACGATTGTTGGGATGAATGATACGTAGGCTCCTTTCACTTGCTGCCGAGCGCGAGGGGCATTCTACACTAACTTTGGAGTGCGCCGGCAGAGCGAAGCGACGACGGCGCTTTGGATGTTCTCCCTCTCCGTTTGGGAGAGGGCGGGGGAGAGGGCTTTACTATTCCAGCAGGCTATTCCAGCAAGCGTAGAACCCCCGCTCCCATCGGGAGAGGGGAATCAATGAAATCCAAAGCGGTGCCGCGCTTCGCTTGTCTGAGCCAAATTACTATACTGCCAACGATGAGTAGCCAAGCCGATAGCGCCGAACAAAACGTGAACAATCTCCGCGAGTTACTCGAACAGCGAGCCGAAGCCTTAACTGATAAGCCTTTCCTATTTTCGGAAGTAGACGGAAGGGTGTTTACCTACACCGAATTCAATTCCGCCGTCAATCGCGCGGCGTTCATGCTTGCGTCGCATGAAGTAAAGAAAGGCGATGTTGTCAGCCTGTTAATGCCCAACGGCGCCGAATATATCATCGCGTATTTCGCATGCTGGAAACGGGGCGCGCTGGCTGGTCCGGTTAATTCCTTGTTGAAAGAGCACGAGACCGCTTTCGTGTTGAAGAATTCTGAGGCAAAAACGATTCTCGTGCACTCGGAATTTCAAGAGCGCGTTGAGAGCATTCGGAAGCAGCTTCCCGATCTGGACTCTGTAATCATCTTCGATGATGAGGCCGAAGCAACGCGCGAATTTAGAGAGGAGGATCCAGAGAACGGCGGACAGGATGTCCGCGCTCTCGCTCCCAGCATCAGGAGGGACGACGAAGCGATCATCATCTACACGTCAGGCACAACCGGGAAACCCAAAGGTTGTTTGCTGACGCACGGTAACGTCATCGCCAACGCGCGCCAGATAAGCCGCTGGTTGGGCTTCACGGAAAACGATCGGCTGCTGAGCGTGATGCCACTATTTCATATGAACGCGGTGTCGGTTACCACGATGGCTGCCCTTTATGCGGGCGGCTCGACTGTGATTAGTCCCAAGTTCTCAGCTTCGCGCTTCTGGAAGATCGTTTCGGATTATCAAGTGACCTCGTTTGGCTCTGTCGCGACGATGCTTTCGATGCTCTTGAGCAATTATCCGAATGGAGTCCCGGAAGGATTCAAGACCGATCAACTACGCTTCGCGATGTGCGGCTCAGCGCCGGTGCCTGCTGAGGTCTTGAAGCGATTTGAAGAAACATTTCGTTGCCTGGTCGTTGAAGGTTACGGGCTTTCTGAATCAACCTGCCGCTCGACATTCAATCCACCCGACCAGCGCCGCCGCCCGGGCTCGTGCGGCATGCCGATCGGGAACGAGATGAGGGTTGTCGATGATGACGATAGGGAAGTACCAAATGGAACCCTGGGTGAGATTGTCTTGCGCGGCGAGAACATCCTGAAGGGCTACTACAAGAATCCGGAGGCGACCGCGATTGCGTTTCGCAATGGCTGGTTTCACACCGGCGATATTGGATATCGGGATGCAGAGGGCTTTTTCTACATCGTCGATCGCAAGTCGGACATGATCATTCGCGCTGGCGAAAACATTTACCCGCGCGAGATTGACGAAGTGCTCTATCAACACCCTGCGGTTGCCGCCGCCGCAACGATCGGCGTTCCCGATCCATTGTATGGCGAAGAGGTCGCAGCCTTCATCGTGTTGAAAGATGGAGCGAATCCCAGCGAAGAAGAATTGATTGCTTATTGCCGGGAGCGACTGGCGGATTACAAGTGTCCCATGACGATTCGCCTGGTTCCTGAGATTCCCAAAGGTCCCACCGGAAAGTTTCTGAAGCGGGAATTAGCTAAGCAGTTCGCAGAGTGAAAGTAGATTCTGCTGGGCCACCTCGGACCGTGGCAGAAAGTTGTGTGGAACGGTCAACATTTCCTCAGGAAATCAACTAAGACAAGCCGATGATACTCGGCAAATACAGACTTCTCTCGTTCGAGCCCAAGAATCGCCTTGGCGGACACTGGGTTAACTAACTATTCAGGCGGTGGCAAGTCCTCCACCGACCACCCAGCAAGCGCTCCAACCATCCCCAAGAATTGCTTTAGCAGATGATCCTGCTACTCTGGCAAAGGCACGAAAAATCATGTTAGCCCAAAGCAGTAATGTCACCTTTCTCCAAAGTTGAAATGTCACCTTTTGTGGTACTGAAGGAGGAACTTCAGCACAAAGGGGACGGAGAGAGTGAACACGTTACTAGCGATGAGCCAACGAGAGTTGA
>JBGQJU010000022.1:0-59836 GCA_041499185.1 Pyrinomonadaceae bacterium
AGTTCGAGACCGAGACGGTCGCTCCGCGAATCCTATTTCACTCCGAGCCCAGTCCCTAACAAGTGAGCAATTCCAGCTTCAGCCCTTGATTGGCGACTACTGCGCGCAGTCGCGATTCGAGCGCGTCACAGACAGGCCAAAGCGTAATTGGTATTCCGCCGAGGTAACGAATGAGCAAACCATCGCGTGCTGTTTCGCTACGTCGCGCAGGGGCGCGTTGTTGACCTGCGCCAGCCAAAACAGAAAACCGCCAATATCGGAATCGCGGAAGCCACATCTCACCAGAGAATATCGCGCTCGTATATACCGGGCTTGGCGATAAAGATCAGGCGTTCGTGTGGCTGCAAAGAGCTTACGACGAGCGCGATCCTGGTCTCATCTATCTTAAAGTGGATCCAAACTTCGACCCCCTTCGCTCCGATCCGCGCTTCACAGATCAGCTAAGGCGCGTCGGGCTCTCTTCTTGACTTAACTCGGCCGTTTGCGCCTGGGGTGTGACCACTGCTTCGGATTTGGAGTTGACTTGGAGCGTTCAGGCACGCTCTAAAACAAAAACAAAAGACCTTCCATTTGACCGGCGCGCAAATAGGAGTACAATGCCTGCCAACTGGGTGTAGGCTGAATGCCTCACCCCGGCATGGTTTGAGTGAAAGCTCCCATGCTCAGAGGGCGGTGACGGGGTGAGGACGTTACCGCCCTTATTTTTTCCTCACGGGTCCTCGTTGACTCCCCCGATTGCCCTGACTCTTAACTCCCTGCCGTTATGACCTTGCTTTTGCCTGCTGCTTGTCAGACGATACGTTCGATGTTATCTCCCTTTGAAATACAGTTCCCGAGACGGACGGTACGTCACGCCTCAATCAGTAAAGGACGCATATGATAACCCCCGGAAGATCGCGATTCCTCTCGCTGCTAATCTCCATCGCGCTGATTGCAGCCCCAGCAGCCGCGCAACAAAGAAAGCCTTCTTCACCGAAAGAAGCGACCAAAGCAGCACCAACCCCGGCGCCAACGCTGGACACGTTACTCGCGGCGGACAGCTACAAGGTGTACGGCGAAATAAAAAACTTCGGGCAGCTTATTCATTCTGGCAGTGTGGCGGACATTCTTGATCCGATCATGAAACTGGCGGCCCCGCCGAAAGAGTTCAAGTCGCTGGTGAAGTTTGCCAACGCGCACGCTGAAACACTGACGAGCTCGCGAGTGGTGTTCGCCGCCTGGCCGGTACGAGCGAAGCTGCCGCAGTTTCTGATGGCGATTGAATTCTCTTCACCTGACGAAGCGCAAAAGTTTGAGCCGCAACTGCGTGAGTTTTTGCCAAAAATATTCCCGTCGCCGACACCCTCACCGTCTCCGGGCGCAACACCCGAGACTGAGAAACCGACGCCCGCGGCTGAGAAAAAAGTTACTGAGAAAAACCCTCAAACACCCACCGAAGTAAAAGAAGAAAAGCCCGCGCCGCCCCCGTTTGCGATCCAGCAGTTGGGCAACCTCATCTTGATCAGCGACACGGCCTTCTCCTTCAAGAATCTAAGACCGAAAGATACAAAGCTGCTATCGGAGGATCAGAACTTTCGCCAGGTGCGCGATCGGTTTGCGACCGAAGCGTTGTTTCTCTATTTCGATATTGCGCTCGAGGACAAGACCAAACCAGCGATTGCGGCGACTGAACCGCAACCGAAAGAGGTAACTGAGGACCCGAACCAAATGGTCGTCGACGAGTCCGAGATGGCCACTCCTGAGATGACGCCTAACGCGGAAACTCCAGAGACGTCCTCGACGCCACCGGTTCCTGCGCCACAACCGGAGTCAACTCTCGAGGTGAGGGTATCTCCGCCGCCAGTACAGTCGGGAGTTGTGGTTGCGCAAAGTGCTCCAGGCGCGCCGCCGACACCGGCGGAAACTGTCGATCCAATGTTCTACATGCTCATGGGTAGCTTCTTCGGCGGACAAACAAAGTATCCCGACGCGGTGGGCGTCGCGATCTCTTTCGATGCCGATGGTTATGTCGCTCGGGTGTTGCTGGTAAACGGTCCAGAGGCAAAACGGACCCTGATGCCTTTCATTCCGCAACTGATCTCCGGTCCATCGCTGGCGCTTGAATCGCCGTCAATTCTGCCTGCCGACACTGAGTTCTTTGTTGCCGCTTCGCTCGACGCGCCGCAGATCTACGATGGCCTGGTGAAGGCAATCAATGAAGCAAGCGCGCGCGAAGCGATGTACCGGACGCGCGTGGCAACGCCGCCTGAATTGCCATTTGCGGCCTTTGAGAAGAAGCTGGGAATCAAGATCAAAGACGACCTGCTGCCGGTACTCGGCAATGAAATTGCGGTTACCTTTTCGGTGGACGCAGTGACTGGTAAGCCAGCCAACAAGACGCCGCCAACGGATCAAGCTTCAAGCCCAACCTCGAATCAGGACGCCACGAAGAAACGCGCGCCGAGCCCCGTAGTTTTGATCTCCGTTAAAGACAAGGAAGCGGCGCGCGCGCTTGTGCCGCGGGTCATTGACGGGCTGGGTTTTAAGGGCGCAAGCACGCTCGCGCAAACCGAAAGACGCGAAGACACCGAGATCATTTCGTATGGCGATGCCCTTTCTTACGCGTTCATCGGAAACTTTCTGGTCCTATCTGCAGATGCCGCCGCCACGCGGCACGTAGTCGATTCATACCTCAATCACCAGACGCTTGCGTCAGACAGCCACTTCAGAAACTCCACGGGCTGGCAACCGCGCCAGGTGCTCGGGCAGGTTTATGTCTCGCCCGCGCTGATGGAGAGTTTCAAATCCTGGGCGAACGAACCGACAGCGCTTATCAGCGATCAGATTCGGGAACTCTTGTTGCGCCTGAGCCCGGTCGCTGAGCCGGTCACTTATGCGCTTTCAAACGAGGGTGTCGGGCCGCTTCACGAATTGCACCTCCCGAAGAACCTCGTATTGATGATGGTCGCCAGCATTTCGAGCGCGACGAATCAGTCAGAGCTGATGCGAAACGAGAATATGGTGCGGTACACGCTGACAACAATTGCTGCGTCGGAAGCGCGTTACCGGGCTGACCAGGGCAAGGGCAGTTACGCGACCTTGGACCAACTTATCGCGCAGGGCATGGTGCCAAAGGAACTCCTGGACAACGTCGGCTACAAGATCGAAGTGACCGTGAGTGGCGACAAGTTTGAAGCCACCGCCGTGCCGCTTGAATACAATAAGACCGGTCGACTCTCATACTTTGTCGACCAGAGTTCAATCGTGCGTGGCGGCGATCACGCCGGTGGCCCGGCGACTGCGGCTGACAGACCGGTGCAGTGAACCAAACTGCCATCACCCTATCTTCCACAATCCATCAACGCGTTTGCACGGTTCCGCGCGCTTCTCTTGACGGGCAATTGAGACTGGTAATTAAAGACGCGGCCGTCGCGATTAGCAATTAGTTTCTGCACACAGCCGACTCCTCGGCGGCGGTCGAAAGAATCGTTAAAGACTCATCGCAACTCTTCCCGCAAAGCAAGCCGCCAAGTGGTCTAAAAAACCATTGACATCTTTGAATGACTTTCTCTAGTATGCCCGCATTAATGTTGAGGGTGGGGTTGCGCCTAACAGAGGTGGAGCTTTTCACCTTCTTCCCGGGGTCAATTCTTGTCCACGCAGAAATACAAGCGGTTTGACTGCTGGCTTTTCTCGCAAGCCTTCGTCGTCAAGCCAGGTATTTTCAGTTCCAGAGATTTCTAGTCTGGCCAGTGAAAACTTCTTTCCGCGTCAGGCGGAAAGCCAGTGCGGAGCGATTGTTGAGAGCCGTTTACGATGAGTCCAGTCTGAGAACGATCGTCGTGCTTGTCGCGATGAGCCTTTGTGGTATAGCGTACGGTGACCTTCGGAAGAATCAGGAAGGCAATGAATGGGAGGAAATTCCCCAATGAATAGATTGTCTCTAGTTTTATGTTTCGTTGTCGTCGCGGTTTTAGTCATAACGTACGGCTCTAATTTCTTAGTTACAGCGGAAGGTGAGAAGAAAGTGCTTCTGCAGTCCGGCGTAGAACCCGCCGATAAGGAAAAAAGAGCCAAAGTCGGATCTGAGCGAACCAGGACCAATGTTGGAAAAACGGAAGAAACCCTCGTGCTCCCGATGCAATACTATGGTGTCTCGGAACCGCTGTCTGATCTCGCCCGCCAGAACCTCCCAAGTGTGAGCAGTGGCAATGGCATGGTCCAAGAGGACGAGATGGAGAAACTGTTTGAGGAGCCCGCGTCGGTGCGGAACGAGAGTGTCCGCCCCGCGACGATTCAGACAGAACCGGCGGCGCCGCTGGGCGCGGTCCCAGGGACCAGCTTCGAAGGACCGGGATTGGGGATGACGGGTTTTACTGTTGCCGGCGCACCGCCAGATACGACACTCGCGGTCGGACCGAACCACATCGTGGCTTGGGTCAACACGCAATACGCGGTTTTTGACAAGAGCGGCAACAAACTGCTGCCCGGAAATGGCTTTGTCGATGGCAACACGCTCTTTACGGGGCTGGGCAATGTCTGCGAAACGACGAATCGGGGCGATCCAATTCTGCAGTATGACCGCTTGGCGGATCGATGGATCCTCAGTCAGTTTGCCTTTAACGTGACCGGCATCACACCCTCCGCCCCGTACCTTCAATGCATCGCCGTCTCGACGACCAACAGCCCGCTCGGTTCGTACTTTCGCTATACCATCAGCTTCAGTTCTGTCGCGCCGAGTGGCCTCAATGACTACGGCAAGCTCGGCGTCTGGCCGGATGCGTATTACACTTCGTACAACATCTTTCAGGGCTCACCTGCGGGCGCCAATTCCGGCGTTGCGCTTTGCGCTTCCGACCGAACAAAAATGCTGGCTGGCGATGGCACCGCAACGACCCTTTGCGCCCCAATTGATTTCTACGGCGGGGGCGCCGCGTTCCTGCCCGCTGACTTAGACGGGACCACGTTGCCTACAGACACCACTCAGGGCGGAATCTTCATGCGGCAGTCCACTGCCCTGGAACTCCGCATTTTGAAACTCAAGCCGGATTTCGTGGCAAGCACTGTTACGCTTACCGATGGGTTCGGCGGCGCCTTAGGTTCCTTTATCAGTATACCTATAGGGGCGACCACTCGCGCTTGCAACGGTACCGGCGGTACCTGCGTTGCCCAGCCTGGCACGGCGAATCTGTTGGATACTCTCGGGGATCGCCTGATGTACCGCCTTGCTTATCGCAACCGCGGCGGCGTAGACAGCCTGGTCGTGACTCAGTCCGTCGATCCGGATGGCGCGGGTGCGCGAAGTTCTGCCCTGCGCTGGTATGAAATCCGTTCGCCGTTTTCGGCTACCCCAACGCTGTTGCAGAACGCAACGTTCGATCCCGGTGGTGCCGGTGATCGCTGGATGGGTTCGATAGCGATGGATCAGTTCGGTAACATGCTAATGGGATATAGTGTCGTTAACGCGGGCACTAGTTTGAAACCATCTATCGCCGTCGCCGGTCGTCTACTAAGCGATTCCGTGAACACGATGCAGACGGAATCTACGGTGATAACCGGAACCGGGTCGCAGACGGGAACACTCCACAGGTGGGGTGACTACACCACCATGCAGATTGACCCGTCGGACGATGCGACTTTTTGGTTCATCGGCCAGTATCTGGCGGCGGACGGTACTTTCAACTGGCACACGCGCATTGCCAGTTACAAATTTACGGCCGCCAACGTCTACACCTGGAATCAGACTGGTTCAGCCGCTTGGACCACGGCAACAAATTGGACGCCAACCCGAACGACTCCAGCGGTGAACGACATTCTGGTTTTCAATAATGGGGCGACGACCACAGCCACAGCGGTGCCAACAGAGACCATTGGACAATTGGTGGTTTTGAGTAATACCAACGTGACTCTGCAAGCCGGAGCTACGGCCACGTTGACGATAGCCGGGGACACCGGAACGGATCTTTCAGTGGCTGCGGGTTCGCAGCTTAATGTGAATACCGCTACGGCCCTGACAATTAATGTGGCGACCGGCGCTACCGGAAGTATTGGCGGGTCAATGACTCTTTCTGCCGGGGCTCACCGACTAACGGCGGTTGATGCGAGTGGAATTACGTTTAATAGCGGCGCCACCTTCACCGAAGGAACGTCTTTCTCAGGGAACCCATTTGGCACAACCAATCTCAACTCTGTAGTCCTTGCCAACGGTTCTACCTTTGTGTTCATAGCGGGAAGTAATCCATTTGGGGCCGCGCAGCCAAGTTCATGCGTTGTATTCCAAACTGGGAGTCTTTATAGCCATCAGGGAAGCGCTACTCCTGCTTTTTCGGGTCGCACATATGCCAATTTCGAGTTGAATATCGCAGCGACGACCATAACAGTCACCGGTGGCAGCGCGGTCGCCATGGATAACCTAACCGTCACTGCGGGAACGCTCAACTTCAACATGACCGCAACTCCAGGACATTCAATCAAGGGGAACATCTCCGTCGCCGGTACTCTCAATTTCAATCCAGCGAGCGCCGGAACGGTTAACCTGAATGGATCGGGCACGCAAACGATTAGTGGCGCCGGCACTCTTACAATCAACGCCGCCAATCAGACAGTCGTAATCAACAACTCGAACGGCGTCTCAATCTCAAGAGACGTGACACTCAACAACGGCACGCTCACTTTCACCTCGGGCAACGTCACGACCGGCGCCAACACCCTCAGCATCGGCTCAACCGAAACGGTCAACCGGACGAGCGGACACGTTATCGGCAACCTCAGGAAGACTTACGCGGCGACCGGCAGTAAGACCTTCGAGGTCGGCACAGCTAATGGATATTCTCCCGTTACTGTTAATGCGACTGCGGGAACGTTCAATGCCGATTTCACCGTTAAGGCTACGCAGGGGCCGCAGCCCAACGTCAGCGCCGGTACTTCAATCCAACGATACTGGACGCTGACCGGCACGAATCTGACAGCTGATATTACATTCCAGTATAACGCCGGCGATGTGATGGGCACGGAAGCGAACTACAAGGTGATCAGGATCTCTGGGGGCACGTCTGTTTCTTTCCCGAGTAGTACCGTCAACACGGGCGCGCATACGGCAACGCTGAACGGGGCGAGCAGTTTCTCTGATTGGACCGTTGGTCAAGTAACTGCTCCGACCGCCGCACCGGCAAGGATTAGCGGACAGATTACAACCCAAAACGGAGCGCCGCTGGCGGGCGTTACTGTCCAGCTAAACGGCGCCAGATCGGCAACGACGATCACTAACAGCAGTGGCGACTATCGCTTCGACAACGTTGACACGGAGAGCTTCTACACGGTCACTCCGTCGCTGGCGAATTATCACTTCGCTCCAGCGAGTCGTTCGTTCTCGCTCGTTGCCGACAAGACGGATGCGATCTTTACTGCGTCGCCGGATGCAACAGCGAGCGCGAACGCGATCGACTCGAATGAGTACTTTGTGCGACAGCAGTATCTGGACTTCCTTGGCCGCGAACCTGATCAGGGTGGTTTTAACTACTGGAGCGATCAACTGAATCAATGTAACGGTGATGCGGCCTGCACCCGGCAGCGACGTATCGATGTGTCGGCAGCATTTTTCGCGTCGCAGGAGTTTCAGGAGACGGGCTCGTTCGTGTATCGGCTGTATCAGGGCGCGCTCGGCAGACAGTTGAGCTACAGCGAGTTCTCCGCCGATCGTAGTCAAGTCGTTGGTGGTCCAAACCTGGGCGCGAGCAAGACCACGTTCGCGAATGCGTTCGGCGCGCGCGCGGAGTTTATTCAGAAGTATCAGGCGAACACTTCTGCTGAATCATTCGTCGATGCTTTGCTGCAAACGCTGCGCGATTCTGCAAGCGTTGACCTGGCGAGCGAACGCGGCAATCTGATCGGCAAATACAACTCGGGTGGCACGATGAATGAAAGCCGCGCTTTGGTGTTGCGCGATCTCGGAAACAACGCGGCCTTCTCCGTAGCGGTTTACAATCCGTCGTTTGTCCTGATGGAATACTTTGGTTACTTGCAGCGTGGTCCTGATCAGGGCGGCTATGATTTCTGGCTGAACGCGCTGAACAATCGCGAGCCGGGAAACTATCGTGGCATGGTCTGCGCGTTCATCACGTCGTCCGAGTATCAACGCCGCTTCGGCCCAGTTGTCACGCGCACGAACGCCGAGTGCGGCAGGTAGGCCACAGATTTGCACAGATGGCGCGGATAAGAAAAGTCCGATACAGAGCCATGGAAAGGCGACACCCTCAAAGCAATCCCGTTCGCCCTCCATTTAATCTATGTTCATCTGCGTAAATCTGTGGCTCAGAGATTTTCAATCTCGACCGGCTCGACTTCGTCGGCTAACTCAAAGCCAAACACTCGCGAATAAAAATAGATCTCCCCATCCAGCGCGCGCTTGATGTTCTCAGCCTGGCGAAAGCCGTGCTGTTCGCCGGCAAACGCCACGTAAGCTGCGGGGACTCCTTTCGCGCGCAGTGCCGCGACCATCTTCTCGGCCTGGTTTGGCGGTACCACCTTGTCTTCCAAACCTTGAAAGAAAATCACGGGACACGACATTCGATCGGTAAAGTGAATCGGCGAGCGCTCGATATAAAGATCCTCCCGCTCAGGATATGGTCCAATCATGCCGTCAAGATAGCGCGACTCAAACTTGTGCGTCTCTTTTGCGAGTGCTTCCACGTCGCTTACACCGTAGTGGCTGGCGCCCGCTTTGAACGTCTCTCTAAACGTCAACGCGCACAGCGTCGTGTAACCACCGGCGCTGCCGCCGCTAATCATCAAACGATTGCCGTCCACTGCCCCGCGCTCGACCAGATAACGCGCGCCGTTCACGCAATCATCTACGTCAACCACGCCCCAGTTCCCTTTCAGTCGCTCGCGATAGGCGCGACCGTAACCGGTGCTGCCGCCATAGTTGACATCGAGCACGGCAATGCCACGGCTGGTCCAGTATTGAAAACTCAAACTCAGCGCCGCCACGGCAGCAGATGTTGGTCCGCCATGACTTTGTACTAGTAGCGGCGGGCGCTGGCCATCCGGCGCGCGATAATCGCGATTTCGCGGCGGATAAAAGAACCCGTACGCTGTAAGACCGTCTTCGGTCGGAAATTCAATCGCGCGCGGAGTCGAAATGTAGCCGGCATCGATTTCGATCTGCATTGAACGGCGCAACACTTCAAATTGCATGTTGCTTAGATCGAGACGCACGATCGATCGCGGCTCGGCAAACGATCCTCCCTTGAAGACCGCCACGCCTGGCGCAGCGCGCAGGTAAGTTATGTCTGTGTAAGGAGTCTCGATTGGCGTGAGCTTGCAAGTGCGCGTGTCAATCGTCGCCAGCCTCGAGATTCCTCTCTCAACATAAGTACAGACGATCCGGCTCGCCGATTCGAACGCGTATGACGACATGCCAAACAGCCATTGGGGCATACCGAATTCAGCTTCCATTTCACCGACCGGTTCCACCTTGTTTTCTTCTTCGAGGCGGTAAAGATTCCACCAGCCGTTACGGTCGGAAACGAAATACAGAACTCCGTCAGGCGACCACGCGGGCTGAAAGATCGACTCATTGATGTCGCCGACCACGCGCCTGCTGCCGCCGAGAGTGCCGTCCGCTTGAAACTCTCCAACCCAAAGTTCGCAGCCGTCCCAGGGCATGTTCGGATGGTTCCAGGTCAACCACGCGAGACGCGATCCGTCGGGACTCACGACGGGAGACGCGTAAAAATTGTTGCCGGCAACTATCAACTGGCCGCAGTCCTGTTCGCCATCATCCAGCTTGATGCTCGCTAGCGTGTTCACGGCTTCGCTGCCGGCGACGCTGTGGTCTTCTCTCACACAGATCAGTCGTTTGCGCCGGTGGTCTACTATGCAGTCGGCATAGCGCATTTGGCCCAACGCAGTGACAGGCCGCGGTGCAGCGTCACCCGATTGCGCGTACAGTCGCTGGTCCACGAAACTGGCAAAGTAGACCGACCCGTCACAAACGACGTAATCCCCGCCTCCGTATTCGTGAACCCGAGTGCGCGCGTTGAAGTGTGCTGGAGTAGCGTCGCTGTTGAAACCAGCGGAGTCGCGTCGGACAATCACGCTCCGGCCACCTTCAGACGGACGCATCTCAACCCAGTAGATGTCCTCGCCATCAATCGTGGGCTGACTCAAGCCAACGACTTCCGACACGATTAGATCAGACGTAATTGGCGATTTCCAGGAACCGTAGGGAGCGACTTTTGGTTCAGACATCAAGTGGTATCTCTTCACGAAAGCTATTTTCTCAAACCTGCCTGTGCTACAGAGACATCTTCGCGAAAGTTTTGTTACATGCTCGCCAACGCTTTGTAAGACCACTGCAACCTAAAGGCCGCGGTGACGAGAGTAGGATGCGTCCATCGTTAATTCTCCATGGGAGAACTGAGATAAAGGCAGGGGCGCTGGTCACGGGGGAGGTCAGCGCCCTCTCTTTATTTCAAGCACGCCCGATCGCCGGTTGCTTTCATTCCCACCAGACACTTTGTCGACCTTAGACTGCGGATCGTGTTTCAAGCTTAGCATTTTTAGCAGCCTCGGTATTTCGAGTCAACGAGGACAAGTCATTCAGTGGTAAGCCGAGCAAACGATAGCTGCTCGACTCTGATTCCGTTGACTCCAACCCTGAATCGGCATAAGAATGAATCGCTTCCTTCTTGAAGAAACCAACTGGCCGAGGACACCGCCATGCGTATGTCAAATCTTCCCGCGTTCTTTATTTGCTTCACGTGCGTAGCGCTAATCCTGGCAGCGCTGCCACCGCCGACAACCAACGCCGACACGTTTCGTCCAGTCGTGCGAGGCAAGCGCGGTGTTGTAGCCGGTGGCAGTCCGCTGTCAGTGGAAGCCGGGTTGCGAATACTGCGGCAGGGCGGCAACGCCGTCGATGCCGGGGTAGCCACTATTCTCGCGGCGTCGGTGATCGAGTTTTCGCACTTCTCTTTCGGCGGTGAAGTGCCGATTCTGATCAAGCTCAAAGGCAAAGACGTCTCCGTAGTCGAAGGCATGGGTGCCGCGCCGATGAAGGCGACGCGCGAGTTCTTCATCAATCGCGCGAAGCTGAAAGCTGAAGGTCAATCAACCGCGCCAGATTCGGCCAGGGCGCAAAGCAGCAACGCCGACATGCCGACAATGGACGGCGCGAAATCAGGCATGATTCCTTCGACTGGACCACTCGCGGCAACTGTTCCCGCGGTGCTTGACGCGTGCGTCGTCGCACTCGAACAGTTTGGCACAAAGTCGCTGGCTGAGGTTATGCAACCGGCAATCGAGCTGGCCGATGGCTTTCCGATCGACGAGTTGCGCGTGCAGTACATCAAAACGCGCGCACCGATCATTTCGCAGTGGCCGGATGCGAAGCGAGTGTTTCTGCCGAACGGTGAAGTTCCGAAACCCGGTGATATTTTCGTGCAAGCCGATCTCGCGCTCACTTTTCGCGAGATTGTTAACGCTGAGAAAGCGGCGGCGAAGACGAATCGGCACGCCGGACTGATGGCCGCTCGCGATTTCTTCTATAAAGGACCAATCGGCAAGAGCATTGGCGATTACATGCAGACACACGGCGGCTTGTTGGCGGCCGAAGACCTCGCGCGCTGGCATGCGCGAGTGGGCGCGCCCGTGAAGACTGACTATCGCGGCTATCAAGTTTACAAAGCAGGATTCTGGACTCAGGGTCCGGCGCTGGTCGAAGCGCTGAACATCCTGGAGGGTTACGACCTGAAAGCGATGGGCCACAACTCCGCTGACTACGTTCACACGGTTACCGAGGCGCTCAAGCTCGGCTTCGCCGATCGCGATCGCTACTACGGCGATCCGGATTTCGTAAAAATCCCTGCACGCGAATTACTTTCAAAAGATTACGCCTCGTTACGCCGTCATCTGATTGAGAAGGAGCGCGCTTCGCTCGACCAACAACCGGGCGATCCCCAGAACATGAAGGCTTTGCTCGCCAGCGCGACTCAACGCATTAGCCGCGCCTCAACTGTTCCCGCGAACGAACGCGCCAACGACACAACTTGCGTCAACGTCATCGATAAAGACGGCAATCTTTTCAGCGCCACTCCCAGTGGCGCCTGGCTGCCCGCTCTCGTTGCTGGAGAGACCGGCGTTCTGATGGGTCAGCGTTTACAGTCGGCGATGACTGACGCCAACAGCCCGAACGTCGTCGCACCGGGCAAACGCCCGCGCATCACCCTGACGCCAACGATCGTCTTGCACAACGGCGAGCCGTTCATGGTGCTGAGCACACCCGGCGGCGACAATCAGGATCAAGCGTTGCTGCAAGTGCTGTTCAACATTGTCGAATTCGGCATGAACCCACAGGAAGCAGTCGAAGCTCCGCGTTTTGACACCCAACACTACGTCAGCTCATTCGACGATCACGAATTCCTGCCCGGCGTGCTGAACATCGAATCGCGCGTTAGTGATAAAACAATTGCCGACCTGAAAACGCGCGGTCATAAATTGAACGTCCAATCCGGCTGGGGCACGCTCTCGTCGCCGACAGTGATTGTCTTCAACCCACAAAACGGTGTCGCCTCCGCAGGCGCCGACCCGCGCCGCGGACGTTATGCAGTTGCCTGGTGAGATATCGCTCAGACAATCAGAGCGGAGTATAATGCGGACCGCTTGAACCACACTACTGTCTCTTCTTATTGTCAGGCGGACACATGATCGCTATTTTACGATTTTCCTGCTTTACCCCACACTGGTTTGGTCGCTCCTGTTGCGGGGCTTTCCTTACCTTGCGACCCCTGAAGGAGGAAGACGCATGAAAATCACCACGGTGTTGGCTGCGGTTTTGATAATCGTCGTCGGTTTCTTGATGATTATCGTCTACGACGGACACATCATTATAGTGTGCACAGTCTGTGGCAATCTGATCACCAGAGTACTTGGTGTGATTTCAATAGTGCTTGGGGTGGCCTCCCTGGTTTCTGCGCGCGGAGGCCGTTAGCGGTTGACGAGTTGCGTTTCTATTCAACCCACGACGAGACACTCCGCCTTTTCGTTCGGCCAGGTCCGGCGAAGAGTAAGAGACAGACCTCCATGCCACCAGGCAAGTCTTATCTGGTCCATGCAGTGTGGCCCCGCGCGCCACGTTCTCTGAAGGGTTGATTAGTCACATAGGCACAAAACTCAAGGCGCGCGTTTCGCAGAATGCGCGGGCGCGTTGCGGTTGGGGTTCGCCCTGAGAAACCCGCCAGCCTCGATCGAGAATCGGTCAGAAGAGGAAATGCGCAGTCGTTTGCAAATACAGGTAAGCGGCCAGGGGGGCGCATGACAACGCAACAGCTCATCCTGATAAGCTGCCTGTACCTGGCCGAGTTGCTCATCGTCACCTACTTCACCCGCGCCACCTCGCGGCGCATCGTGGGCGCCTTGGCGGGCGGAGCAGCCGTCGGGCTTTTTGGGCTGGGAGCGATCGTCCTCGGCAATGCGTTGGAGTTGTGGCGGGTGCCGATCTCATGGACACCGCTGTTCCTGGCGCTGTTCTACCTCGGCCTGGCCATCTCGGTTACGCCAATCTACCTTGTCACCTGGCGGCTGGCCCGTCGGTTCGGCTGGCGCGGACTGGCGGTGTTCACGTGTATCGTGGCGATCATCGGCCCGCCGCGGGATTACTTGATCGCGGCGACGTTCCCGAAGTGGATGGTGTTCGCGCGGGGCGTTGCTCCCATCCTCTTGGATGCCGCAGCCTACATCGGTATTGTGGCCATCGGGCACGCCGTGATGCGCCTCGTCGCCGGCCCCTCGCGTGAGGACCGGTTACGCAACAAATCTTGATAACGCGGGGCAGTAGCCCGCGCGTTAGCAAGGGCGTGTTCCTTCGTCGGGAGAGCGACCAATCCACGCCCTCCCTCACGGTCGGGCTACTGCCCCGTCGCGAATCTTGATCACACGCTTGAAAGGCGTA
Organism: Pyrinomonadaceae bacterium; assembly: GCA_041499185.1. Classification (GTDB taxonomy): domain Bacteria; phylum Acidobacteriota; class Blastocatellia; order Pyrinomonadales; family Pyrinomonadaceae; genus JAOAPY01. The sequence continues at coordinate 13,931 of JBGQJU010000022.1, forward strand.
TCATCCGGAACAGTTCTGCATATTCAGTAGTTAGCCACCTGGAGGTGTCCGACGGAATTTCGGCTTGAACATGCGAACGTCTGCGTCCGTGACATCGAGGCAATGATCCGTTTCTTGAAGACTGCGTTTCCTGAGTCTCGGGTGCGCGGCGAAGGCAAAAGTCATGACGGCACACGGTGGGTTCACGTGGGCAGCGATGACAGCTACATTGCCTTGGGTGAGGCGAAAGCAGATTCCCAGAGACATTGGATCCCGTACAGTGGCGAGCCAGGAGTGAACCACCTCGCCTATGAGGTCGATGACGTAGAGTCGCTGCGCGCCAGGCTCAAAGCAGCAGGCTACCGAGAATCGACCGTCCCGAACGCGCACCCCCACCGGAAGCGCGTCTACTTCTACGATCCCGAAGGCAATGACTGGGAGTTCGTACAGTATTTCTCCCAGGACCCTGCCGAGCGAAATGACTATGAGTTGCCCGATTAGTAGTGCTCAAAGCCGCAACGCGATCGTAAGCTTGAGCTACTGCCCCGTCGCCCGACGCGCGTGTCCCTGGATGCCAGCGTTGTCATGCGGAGTGAATCTTGATCGCCCTGGGGCAGTAGCCCGCGCGTAAGCAAGGGCGTGTTACTTCGTCGGGAGAGCGACCGATCTACGCCCTCCCTCACGGTCGGGCTACTGCCCCGTAGCAAATCTTGATCGCATGCTCGAAAGGCGTATGCTGGACGCGCTGCGCCGGGCATAACCAAATGATGCAACTCTCCAAGTTTAGAAACCTCATTGCGATCATGCCGGTTGAGTACCAAGCGTCTACTTCGAAACGCTCTACGTGGGAGAAGCATGTGAGCGGAAACAAGGCTAGTGATGCGCTGCGCTCTGTTCTTGATGCGTTTGGTACGTCGGACATGGTTAGTTTGTCGAGAAGAGACCTCCGAGGCCTCGCAGACAAACCGGATTTAGGGCAGTTCGTAATGGCCACGATTGTGTGGGGCTATACCAGGGGAGGCCGTGGTAAAAACATCGAAAATCTCATCAAACAGTTTGATGACCTGACGGAACTTCTTTCCGAGGCCCGCGCTCAGCCAGTTGAGTGGAGTACCCATTACGAGAAGGTGAAAAAAATTAAGGGTATCGGGCTTTCGACCTATACGAAGTTCCTGCCCTTCCTATCTGTGGAGGTTCAGGGTCATGCAGCGTTGATACTTGACGACCGTATTATCCGGGTCGCAAGTCAAGGTATCTGGAAAGAGTTGGCTCCTCTCCAAGGATTAGGCAATTATAACAAGGTTCGTCGTTACCCCAGTTACTTGATGGAAGTGCACCGGGTTGCTAATAATCTTGAGGTCTCCCCGGAAGCAATTGAATTTTTTCTGTTTGAGTTCGGTCTGAACTTGAAGCCGCCATCCGGCTGATAGATCGTTTGCCGCAATTCTCAGTTCATTTGTCTAACAATCCAATGAAGAGGAAGAAACGTCAATGACTATCGACACCGGGAACACGGCTTTCATGCTGCTATGCTCCGGCCTTGTCATGCTGATGACCGAAGGGCGATTGCAAACATTCGTGGAGGAGGACATGCAGTGCCAAACAAGAGTTCGGTTGTGAAAACGCTCGTACGTCTCGTCGTGTTTCTGGCGACGGCAATGATTGCCATCCTGCCCTGCGCGGCGCAGGACCGTAATGCAGCCAGGGTTGACGATTACGTCAAAGCCGAGATGCAGAGGCAGCGCATCCCGGGACTCTCGCTCGCTGTGATTAGAGACGGACGGATCATCCTCGCCAAAGGCTACGGTTTCGCGAATGTCGAACATCAGGTGCCGGCCAAGCCGGAAACTATCTTTCAATCCGGCTCGATGGGCAAGCAGTTTACGGCGACGGCCGTAATGATGCTGGTTGAAGAAGGCAAGCTCAGTCTCGACGACAAAATCACAAAATATTTCACCGACGCGCCGGCAAGTTGGCAGAACATAACGGTGCGACATCTACTCACACACACGGCAGGCACGACCGACTACCCGCGCGACTTCGATTTCCGCCTCGACTACACGGAGGATGAGCTGCTCAAGCGCGCGGAAGCAATTCCCCTGGCTTTTCAGCCCGGCGAAAAGTGGAGCTATAGCAATCTCGGTTATGTAATGCTCGGCATTCTGATTCATAAGGCGAGCGGAAAATTCTATGGCGACTTTTTGCAAGAGCGCGTTTTCCAGCCGCTCGGTATGACGACGGCACGCATCATCAGCGAAGCAGACATTGTGCCGAACCGTGCCGCCGGCTATCGGCTGGTAAAGGGTGAATTAAAAAACCAGGATTGGGTGTCGCCTACATTGAACACCACCGCGGACGGCGCTCTCTATCTCACCGTGTACGACATGGCGAAGTGGGACGCGGCGCTCTACACGGAAAGGCTCTTAAAGAGATCGAGCCTCCAACAAATGTGGACGCCCGTGAAGCTGAACAGCGGCAAGACTCAAGACTACGGCTTCGGCTGGGGATTCGGCGAAGTCAATGGTCACCACATCATCGAACACGGCGGCGCGTGGCAGGGATTCAAATCACACATCGCCCGCTATGTGGACGATAAGCTGACAGTTGTAGTATTCGCCAATCTGGCCCAGGCGAACCCCGGAAGAATCGCGCACGGCGTTGCGGCAATCTACAACACCGAACTTGCGCCGCCGCGGCCAAAAGCAATCGAAGACAAAGAACCGCAGGTAACCGCACTGGCGAAGAACGTTTTGCAAGAGGTAATCGAAGGTACGCTCGAGCCCGGGCTCTTCACGACCGAAGCATGGCCCGAAATCTCGCGTAACGCAGAGCAGGCGCGCGAGTTCTTGAAATCGCTGGGCCCGCTTAATTCAATCGAGTTGATTGCGCGCAGCGAACAGGAGGGCAACGGTCTTTATCGTTACCGGCTTACTTACAAGGAGACGACCTTGTTCTACTCAGTAGTGTTGACGAAAGATGGTAAGATCGCAGCGTTGCGATTACAAGCAGAGTGACAACAAGCAAACCGAGCGTTCCTGACGTACCCATAAACGTTGTGGTTAACGCTAAACCTACATCTCCGATGAAGAGAACAGAAAGGAACCCCACAATGAGATTGACTGCCACAAAACAGACTGCATCGCTTCTAATCGGCTTGGTTCTAATCATGCTCGCAGCAAAGAGCGTTGCGACCGCGCCGCCACCTCCGATTCCGAATCCTGTGCTTTACATGACGGGACAGGAGTTTTACCAAGTAAGCGGCACACAGTACACTCGCTATCGCTACGACGTGCTCAACAAGGCCGATTACCCAGCGGACTTTTTCGCCGCCGCGCCCGCTCTGCCACCATGTGGTAAGAACACCAACGCATCTCGCACTTGGTTGGACTTCTACGACCAGCGCGGAAAACGGCTCTATGGGTTTTGCGCCTTGAGCAAACCGAACGATCTTGGTTCGATCTGGTTTGCGCTGGAAACAAACGTGATTCCACCAAGCTACGTCTACATCGAGCTGACAGATCGCCAGACGAACACCAAGTACAGATCGAACCTGGCTGACACGACTTTATAATATTCTCAAGACGCCAGGATTTGATCGACATTCCCTAGCCTGAATCTCGAGTTGGTGAAGGACAGACGTGTGAGAGTCGCGCGGCTCATAATCGCTCGCAGGAGAGGACAAATGCGAAAAGTGACTTTTGGCGGCGCCAATAGTCTTGATAACTATTTCGCGCGCAAGGACGACGCCGTTGATTGGCTTCTTTGGACCGAGGAAGTCAGCGACATCATGGCGGAATTCTGGAAGACGATCGATACGGTGGTGATGGGACGCCGCACCTACGAAGTGGCCAGCAAGCAGGGCATGAGTTCCTATCCCGGAGTGAAGAACTACGTCTTTTCGCGTACGATGAAGCAGAGCCCTAACAAGAATGTCAAAATTATTTCCGAAGATGCCGCCAAGTTCGTCCGAAAGCTAAAGCAGGAGAAAGGAAAAGGCATTTGTGTCATGGGTGGCGGCCTGCTTGCGAAATCTCTTTTCGAGGCGGACTTGATCGATGAGGTTGGTTTCAATATTCATCCGGTCTTGCTCGGTTCGGGTATTCCGGTCTTTCACGAGATGAAGCGCCAGATCGATCTGGAACTGATCGAGTGCAAGACGTTGAAGAATGGTTGTGTTGCGGTGACTTATCGCGTCAAGCATAAAAAGGCGCGATAGGAACATGCGGCGTTATTCTCATCTCCGTGTCTCTCTTGCGGCAATATGATTTGCGTTGATGTCGACTCGCAGCTAAGATTATGTTTCGTTCTCCCCAGAGTTATTTCCCGTAAATCCAGAGGTGAGCAGTCGCGCCCCGCTTGTTCTTAGGCTCGCGCTGCTTCCGTTGTTTGCCGAGTGCAGCCGAAGCGGCCCGCATCTTCCAGAGTTAGTCTCCCGACGTTCGCAAGCCCGATTCCTTGAGATACTAATGCAAAATCGGAGTCTAACCATGAGCCGAAGAACTTCATATTCATGCGCGATGGTCTTCGTCGTCTTCATTACGATCTCGACAAGCGCGTTCGGACAAACATCACCCGCAGCCGCGCCGGCTCAGCCGGAACCAACGCCAACGCCAACACCTTCGCTCGAGAAGAAGTTCTTCGTCAACATTCTTCGCGATCAACGAGCGATTTGGACATCTCCTTTTAGCGCCCACAAGGGCGAGGCTAAATGGCTGGCTCCACTTGGACTCTCAGCGGCAATACTGTTCGCCACTGACCGCCGCACTTCGGGCGAGTTAGTTGAGAATGGAGATAACCAGACTCGCCTAAGAGTGAGCGCGGACATCAGCCGGCTCGGCACCTTCTACACCGCCGGTGGCGTCGCCGCTGCGTTTTACTTCGTAGGCCGCGCAACCCGCAATGCGCGCGCGCGCGAAACAGGTTTGCTCAGCGCCGAGGCGCTGATCGACAGCGCCATCGTGGTCAGCGCGTTGAAGACGGTTTCGCAGCGGCAACGCCCGCCCGTCGACCACACGAGTGGCGAATTCTTTGACGGTGGCAGCTCGTTTCCCTCAGGCCACGCGATCAGCGCCTGGTCCCTGGCTACTGTGATCGCTTCTGAGTATGGTCATCACCGCCCGCTTGTTCGTTTCGGCGTGTATGGCCTCGCGACTGCGGTAAGCCTTGCGCGCTTCACCGGTCGCAATCACTTCCTTTCTGACGTCCTGGTGGGAAGCGCGATTGGTTATGGCATCGGCCGCTATGTCTATCGTCAGCATCATGATCGTTCGATCGATGGCGATGACCTGACGAAAACCCCCGGGCGATCTAAACTGTTTCCGCTCATCGCTCCACGCTACAACCGCGGCGGACGAGCTTACGGAGTGACGCTCGCCTGGACTTTCTGAGAACGAACAAGCCCGACCTGACTGGGCGGCGTAATTGAAGCTCAGCGACTGAACATCCTCTCCACCCTCGTCCTTGTTATGGCTCAGTCTTTCGGGCTTTTCCATCAGTCAAACCACCGGACTCCCAAAGTTCCCCACTTAGTTGAGAAAAAGCCCGCACCGTAACACAGGCGCGGCGCAAAATCTCTTTGAAATGAGTCCAGTTCTCGTTGGCATAACGCTCGCCGAACGGTAACCAGCGGTTTGTGCGCAGGATCATTTGTGAGGAGCCAGGAGGTTCAACAGAAGCAGGAGCATCTTTTCGCTTTTGGATCATTGACGCCTGCGACGTTTCTCCTTGCAAGAGCCTGCGAATCAACCTCTACGGCACTTGTAGGGGACGGATAGATTGATTTTTCGCAAGGTTGGTATCTTTTCTTGTTAGAGTTGATACCAGGCCCTGAGGTCCAGGAGGCTTCATAATGAAACGTTCACTCTTACTGATTGCGGTGCTTTGCGCGATGATCCTGAGTGGCAATTTGCTCTCAGCTACAGGAAAGACCCACACTTCAAAAAGGCAGACGGCCGAGGTCGAGTTCAGGGATCAGGTCAAGCTTTTCAATGTTGCTCTCAAAGGTCGATATCTAATCGTACACGACGATGAGATGATGGCTCGAGGAGAGACCTGTACCTTTGTTTACGACCTCAACGGAGGCAAGCAGAAACTGGTGGTTTCTTTTCATTGCATACCAGTGGCGCGCGCGGAGGTCAGGACCTTTACGGTGAGAACCTCTCGGATCGCTCCAGATGCTATGGATGAAGTGCGAGAGTTTCAATTTACCGGTAGTGGCGAAGCTCATCAGATTCCAACAAGCTAGGAAGGAAGAAGGCAGGGCAGGTAGAAGAATACGTTGCTCCTATGAAGAGTAGCCAGTGACGTGCTTCTCCGCTCGCCCGGCTCCGGAAACCATCCGACTCTGATTCGCTTTTCTTCAATGTGACAGGAACATATTGGACCCAAGTCAATCAGGGCCGTTTGCTGGCTTGTGATTGCTCGGTAATGATCTCTGCCTCAACGCCTGCGCCCTGTGATACGCTTGGAAGCGATGGCGGTCGAGGAGCATAGAGTAGAGTTAACTGCGGCGTTTGGCAGAAGGCTCGCGTGGTTGATTCTCGGGCGGCTGGTTGCCGCGGTCGTGCTGTTGTGGGCCGGCGCGTTGTGGACCCGTAGTGGCTTTCGCGGCGGCCATGGACCATGGCACAACACGCTGCCGATTCTTTACGTCGTCATCGGATTGACGATCATCTATTCGCTGGCACACCGCTTTTCCACCAGCCTGATTTTCCTGGCAAGAATCCAATTCATTACTGACATCTTTCTCCTCACGTGGCTGGTTTGGGTCACGGGAGATGTCCATTCGCCTTATACTGCGCTCTACATTGTCATCATCTCGCTCGCCAGCCTCTTTCTCGGACCACGTGACGCGATCGTTACTTCGGTTGGGTGCGCAGTGGCGTTTACCGGCTGCGCGTTGATAGTCATCTCCGGACTCGGCCCTCTTACTACTCAGGCTGGTGTCGAGGGATCGCTTTCCGAAACGATTCAGTCGGTCGGGCTCTTCGACATCGCGTTTTTTGTTGTGGGCCTGCTGTCGGCCAGGTTAGCCGAACGCCAGTCGCGGTCCGATGTGCGGCTGATAGCCGCGACCCAAACACTCGCCAGTCTGCGCGCGCTGCACGAACGAATTGTTGAGTCGATCCGGTCGGGAGTGGTCACTACGGATCTGCAAGGGAGGATTTACACTTTCAATGCGGCGGCGGAAGAGATCACTGGATACGAAGAGGAAATTGTGCGCGGAGAGGACGTGTCGATCCTCTTCGGTGACATCCGCGATGATATAACCCAATCGCTGCGGACCGCCGAAGCGGGTGAAGCCAACCCTCGATTCGAAGCGAATTGCCTGACGGCTGACGGACTACGTCTGCGACTCGGTTTCAGTATTTCCCCGCTGTCTGCCGAATCGGGAGAAACCACCGGCATCATCATCGCCTTTCAGGATCTGACGCAGATACGTGCGCTTGAGGAAACGTCGCGTCGACAGGATCGTTTGGCGGCCATCGGCCGCATGGCGGCGTCAATCGCTCACGAAATTCGCAATCCTCTGGCCGCAATGCGCGGATCAATCCAGATGCTGCATGCCGAAATGGACGGAGACGCCTCCCAGGGCGAATTGATGGAGATCATTCTCCGTGAATCAGATCGGCTGAACCGGATCATTGCAGACTTTCTCATGTACGCGCGCCCGCGATCGATTGTCCGCTCAAAGACGGACGTCTGCGAACTGCTAGACCAGACGTTCATGCTGCTCCGTCACAGCCCTGAGGTGAAACAGCGCCAGGTGCTTGCAGCGGATCTGCCGCCCAAGCCTTTGCTGGTAAACGTCGACGCCGAGCAATTGCGGCAGGTTTTCTGGAACCTCGCCCGCAACGCTTTGCAGGCAATGCCCGATGGCGGAACGCTGAGCGCGCAACTAAGACACAATCCAGACGGACGGCTGCAAATTACTTTTACTGACACGGGACGTGGCATGGCGCCGCAGCAAGTGGAGCATCTCTTCGAGCCATTTTCGTCGACAACCGGCGGCTCAGGGTTGGGATTATCAATTGTCTATCAAATCATTCGCGATCATGGTGGTACAATTAACGTGCGGAGTCGCGAGGCCCAGGGGACGACTATTACTATTGAATTGCCTACCGATAGCGGAGTTGAAACGAAAGTCAGTAGTCGGTAGTCAGTTGTCCATAGTTAGTAGGCCGCCTACGGTTATCAGTCAAACGAGGGCCCGTTCGAGGAATCAGATTCCAAATGTCGCGAACGAATATTGGAGATCGAGCTACTGACAACTGACTACTGACGGCTTCCTTGTTATGGCTAACCTTCTCATTGTTGATGACGAATTGGGAATGCGGCAGTTCTTGACGCACCTGTTTCAGCGCGACTGCCACAATGTGCGCGTTGCTGAAAACGGTGCGCGCGCGATGGACCTGCTGCGCCAGGAACCGGTGGACCTAATCATCTCGGACGTGAAGATGCCGGACATGAGCGGCATCGAATTGCTGCGCGCCGCTCGCGAGTTGTTGCCGGACGCTGAGGTGATCATGATGACCGCCTTCGCGAACGTCGAGACTGCGCGCGAGGCTTTTCTGCTCGGAGCGTACGATTTTGTTCAGAAACCCTTTGACAACGATCTGTTGAAAGAGACGGTCGCGCGCGCCTTGCAAAAGATCTCGCTGGTGAAAGATAAGCAAGCGCTGCTTGAAGAAAACAAGGTATTGATTCAGGACCAGCGCAGTCGTGGAAAACTTCAGAACATCATTGGCCGGTGCGAGCGAATGCAGGCCCTCTACCAAATGATCGAAACCGTCGCGCAGATCCAGTCGACGGTGCTGGTTACCGGCGAATCAGGAACCGGAAAGGAGCTGGTAGCGCGCGCCATTCACGACCTGAGCCCGCGCGCCGAACGGCCATTCGTTTCAGTCAACTGCGGCGCCTTCACCGAGACATTGCTCGAGTCGGAACTTTTCGGCTACGTAAAGGGCTCGTTCACCGGTGCAAACACAAATCGCAAAGGCCTATTTGAAGCGGCAAACAGCGGCACGATCTTCCTTGATGAGATCGGCGAAATGTCTCCGGCGATGCAAGTCAAACTTCTGCGCGTGCTGCAGGAGCGTAGGCTGCGACCCGTAGGCGCAACTGAAGAAACGACCGTTGATACGCGCGTTATAGCGGCGACGAACCGCGATCTGGCGAGCATGGTCAAGGAAGGGACGTTCCGCGAAGATCTTTTCTACAGAATCTCAGTCATCCCGATCGAACTGCCACCCCTGCGAGAGAGGGCCGAAGACATTGCCGAACTGGCAGCACACTTCGCCAACAAGTTTTGCGCTCAGAGCGGCCGCGCGCTGTCAATCAGTGACGGGGCGACGCGCTTACTGGAAAACTATTCGTGGCCCGGCAACGTGCGCGAGCTCGAAAATACCATCGAGCGGGCAGTGGCACTGGAGACCACCGACTCGATTCAACCCGAGCGCTTGCCGGAAAGAATTACGAACTACAATCCCAACCTCATCGCCGAAGCTTTCGAATTTCCCGAAGAAGGCATTAACGTCGCGGCCCACCTGGACCAACTCGAAAAAACCTACGTTCTGGAAGCTCTTCGGCGATCCGGCGGCAATCAGACGAATGCCGCTGAGATGCTGCGACTTTCGGTTCGTTCACTGCGGCACTTGCTGGACAAACACGGGATTCGTGGTCTGACTGCTCAGATGCGCGATGAGCGCCGCGGGCCTGACTCAACGCCACGACGACGTTCATCCGATCCGCTCCCTCGGCGGCGAGACGATGACCAGTCGGAATTCGCCGCTTGCGTTGGTGAAGGCTAACCCTCGCGCCCGCACGTTCTTTCGCTCCTGGATTTGCCTGCTTGACGTAAACCGTCAGCCCCCTACTGCCAGAATCTGTCAGTTAAACTCGCCGACCCCTCTGCCGCAGAGACTTCGTCAAGCAACTTGCTAAGAGATCCGGAGATTCCCGCGCCTTTCGCTCGCACAAGTTTGTGGCACACGTCTTGTAGCTATCGCTGCGAGAAAGTAGTGCGCCCGTGCGCGGCACGACACGGACAGACGTTAGCCGTTGGCGCGAAAGACAACTAGACCCCCTAATCATATCTAAAGGAGTGGAACAAGAAATGAAAAACAACAAACGCCAAGCGGGCTTCTCACTAATCGAGCTGCTCATCGTGGTCGCGATCATCGGCATTATTGCCGCCATCGCCATCCCCAATCTTTTGGCTTCACGCCGCGCCGCGAACGAAGGCTCGGCACAGTCTTCCCTTCGCACCGTGTTCAGTGCTCAGGCGACCTATCAGTCGACGACGGGCAATGGCGCTTTCGCCGGTACCCTCGCTGTGCTTCAGGGTGTGAGCCTGATCGACAGTGTTCTCGGTGGCGGTGCGAAGAGCGGATACAACTTCGCCGTTGTCGAGCAAGCGGGCACGGGCGCGACAGCAGTATTTGGCGTCTATGGTTTCCCACAAACTACGGGCGGTGCTACGCAAACCGGTACACGCCGCTTCGGGCTTACGGAAGTTGGCGTGCTACGCGGTGATGCTGACCTGACTGCGATACCCAACACCAGAGCGCTGATTGTTGGTATGGCAGCGCTCGGCAACTAAGAGACGCTTAATTCGGGTTCGATGATGCGGGAGCGAAGGATTGAAACTTCGTTCCCGCATTTCATTTCTGAGTTGGGATTTCACACGGGCTGGACAAACAACCAGCTTTGACATAAATCGGCAACGATGGCTGCCGCAATTTGTCAGTGAGTTTGAATTGGTCTGACGTAACGAAACGGATTTCTGCGATTTCTGCTGAAAAGCTAAGTATTTGAACAACTTTTTACTCGGAACTCTTTCTGGCATGAACTTTGTTTAGTTCCTGCACGACACTTCGCGCTTTGCGCGGCAAAGACAACTCGAGACAGTAGCCGGTGGCGCGATAATTCAGCTTAACCCTTTTTCCTGAGGAGCAAGAACAAAAAATGAAAAGCAACACACGCCAAGAGGGTTTCTCCCTCATAGAGCTTCTTATCGTTGTCGCGATTATCGGCATCATTGCCGCCATCGCAATTCCCAATCTTTTGGCTTCACGCCGCGCCGCGAACGAAGGCTCGGCTCAATCTTCCCTCCGCACCATCAACAGTGCGCAAGCCACCTACCAGTCAACCGCGGGCGCCGGCGCCTTTGCAACCGACCTGGCTACGCTCAATGGCCAGAGCCTGATTGACAGTGTTCTATCCAGCGGGGCTAAGAGCGGATACACCTTCGCCGTCGTCGAACAGGCGGGTACTGGTGCAACCGCTGTGTACGGTGCTTACGGTTTCCCCCAGACCACGGGCGGTGCTACGCAGACCGGCACACGTCGCTTCGGTATTACCGAGGTTGGCGTGCTGCGCGGTGACGCTGACCTGACTGCGATACCCAACACCAGAGCGCTGATTGTTGGTATGGCAGCGCTCGGCAACTAACGAGCGTTCAATCCGAAAGAAAGCCAATATCGCGGGGGCCGGAGTGGAAGCTCCGCCTCCGCTTTATTTTGACTAGTCGGCGATACTTCAGTTTCGCTACAGCTTGATGCGTTATGTATTCATCAAACGAAGTACCTCGAGATTCAGCGCGACGTTTGGAGTCCATGGCTCGGACGAGCAATTCCTCTTTTAACGAGTGTGGCTCGCTGACTAGAGATCCCAACCAAACAGGCTTCTCTCTAATCGAACTTCTGATCGTCGTCGCGATCATCGGGATTGTCACCGCGATGGCCATCCCCAACATTCTCGCCTCGCGTCGCGCCGCAAACGAGGGTTCGGCGCACTCTTCTCTGCGTACGGTCTTCACCACCCAGCACACCTATCAGGCCACCTTTGGCAACGGCGCGTTCGCCAGTGCGATCGGCACACTCCAGGCAAAAGGCCTGATTGATCCGGTTCTCGGAAGCGGAACCAAGAGCGGCTATGACTTCGCAATTGTCGGTCAGGCTGGGACGGGCTCGGGTGCAGTGTTCGGTTGCTACGCCTTTCCTGTGATCAGTAGCGGAGCCTCGCAGACAGGTGCGCGCCGTCTGGGCGTTACGGAGGTTGGTGTACTGAGAGGCGATACAAACATGGGCACGATACCAAACACCAGGGCGTTGATTAACAACATGGCCGTGCTTGGCAACTAGTGCACTTCTAACGTTGACGAGATCGCGGGCAGAGCGAAAGCTCCGCCTTCGCAATTTTCCTGGCTGGTGAATAACGCTCATGAGCTCACGCGCGATTCGGTTTACCGAAACGAAGATCTCAGTTAGCGAAGTCTCGTTCGACAAAGGAAGAGTCGCGCTGGTGATCATTGCCGCGGTTGCGATTCTCGCGCCGGCATTGATTTATGGCGTTCCTTCAAACAGAGATTTGTTCAATCATTTTCGCTTCGCGCTGCCTTTTTATGATTCTCTGCGGAGCGGCCACTTGTACCCGGCGTGGCTGGCAGAATCAAATTCCGGATACGGTGATCCAAGTTTCAGGTTTTATCCTCCGGCACTCTATTACCTCCTGGCTTTAGCGAGAGCACTGTCCGGCAACTGGTACGTTGCGACGCTGCTGACCTTTGCTCTCTTGTCCGTGTTAGCGGGTCTGGGCATGTACTTCTGGACGCGGTCGATCCTTTCCGGAACGACTGCGATGTGGGCGGCCGTCCTCTACACGCTGGCGCCCTACCACGTCAATCAGCTCTATCAATCCTTCATGATTGCAGAGTATGCCGGAGCCGCGGTGTTGCCTTTCGCCTTCGGTTTTGTCGAAAGAGTCTGCCGGCATCGTCGCATGCGTGACGTGGCAGGTCTGGCGGCGACGTACGCTGTGCTCATGCTAACTCACTTGCCGCTGGCAGTGATCGGTTCGATGGCGTTGGTGCTTTATGCGCTCGTGCGAGTTGATAAGTTCCATCGGATGGACGCCTTGAAGAGACTTGCCATTGCGGCCGCGTTAGGGCTCGCAGCGAGCGCAATCTACTGGGCCAGGATGATCATGGAGATGCAGTGGATTGGCGTCAATAACGTCGCGCCCGACGTTTCTGTTGACTATCGTTTCAACTTTCTGTTCTCAACGTTTTCACCTGACAACTTGAACGTCTGGTGGATGAATATTCTGACCGCTCTGACGTTCTTGTTGTTCGTACCCGCACTTGCGTTTTTGATTCGCGGCGCAAGACGAGAGTTAGGCGGCTATCAGTTAAAGCCCGTTGCGGCATTGACCTTCCTGTCGTTGTTCATGGCCGTCCCGCTCAGCTACCCGCTGTGGAAGATTCTTCCGCCGTTGCAACAGACACAGTTTCCCTGGCGTTGGCTGGCGGTTTTTTCCATGGCCGGGTCGGTGCTGGCCGCCGCGACATTTCCGCTTTGGTGGCGTAATACACGTCGGATACGAGGCCCGATCAGGCTTCTGGTCTTTGGAGCCGTGCTTGTCTCCGTCGCCTTCACACTAGCCCACAGCGTGCGGGAAGCGCAGTACCGAAATCCCCAACAGTTCGAAAGTGATCTCCAGTCTGTTCGCGGAACGTCCAGTGTCAACTATTGGATTCCCGTCTGGGCCAACTCGGCGCCGAAAACCATGAAGAACGAGGTAGATGCTGGCAACCGGTCTGTGGCCATCGACTCTTGGGCGGCAGAACATCGTCGCTTTGAAGTTGGTGCAGGCAATCCAATCGATGCGCGCGTGCGCACCTTCTACTACCCGCACTGGGTCGCTAGCAGCCAGGGCCATGTCCTTCCCACTCGCCCCGATCGAGACGGCGCGTTGCTTATTTCGCTTCCCGCGGACGCGGTCTCGGTTGACTTGGAATTTCGCGAACCGCAGCGAGTTCGTTTCGCGGCCCTCTTAAGCGCCGTAGGTTGTCTATTCATCGGCGTGCTGGCGTTACCAATCTTTGCGAAAGATAAGCGATGAGCACAGCTTCTGTAAGACTTGAAGAACAACTGAGGTTGACGTCTTCCGCGCTCGGTGACGTCTCTGAGCTGTGTGCTTCAGAGCTGTTGCAAAAAGAGCATTACGATCAGATTTCGTTCGAATACGAAAGTCATTACAGCGACGCGTCGAGCCGCGAGTACCGTCGCCGATTCATCTACGAGCCGATGTTCGCCGGGCTCAATCTCTCGGGGATGCGCGTCCTGGATGCGATGTGTGGCAGCGGGCAGACGACCGAGTATCTGCTTTCGCGCAACGCTTTGGTTACCGGACTCGACATCTCAACCGAAGCGATCGCACGTTTCCGAGCGCTGTGGCAGAATTGCGAGGCGGCGTGCCGTTCGCTGCTCGATTCGCGCCTCGAAAGCAACTCTTTTGATTGTGTCGTCGTAGTTGGCGGTCTCCATCACATTCATCCGAACGTCAGCGAAGCCGTGCGAGAAATTCATCGAGTGCTGAAACCCGGCGGCTATTTTTGCTTCATGGAGCCACACCGCGGATCGATTGCGGATATTGTGCGGCAATTCTGGTACAAACACGATCGTTTCTTTTCCGATAACGAAGCGGCGATCGACGTCGGCGCTTTGCAAGACGAGTTCTTTTCTCACTTCACGTTTAGGACAGTACAGTATCTCGGCAACCTGGCTTTCCTGCTCGTCTTAAACTCTCTTATCTTTCGCATCCCACTGCGCGCGAAACCCTTCTATTCATCAGCGCTGATGGCTTTGGAATCGCTCGTCAGCAAAGCGCAGAGAAAACTTTCATCCTGCTTTGTCGTTGCCCGTTGGCAGAAGAAGTGATTTCCGGGAGCGCGAGCATCCTGCTTACATCAAACTGGCCCCTTTGACGAAACTTTACTTTCGCAAACTACGCTGTTTTGCGTTACAGTAGTTTCCCGTCCAACGGCTCGCGAGATGAGCAGCAGAATAACTGTGAAAACGGTAGAGGCTTCGAAGCTGGAAAGTGCGGAATCGCCAACACGTACCGCAGCCTGGCGGCGCATCGCGGCGATCGCCCGCAACGCTTTTCGCGAGGCGGTGCGCGACCGCGTGCTCTACAACCTGGTCCTGTTTGTGCTCTTGCTCATAGTCGGCGCGATCTTTCTCGGTGAGCTTTCGGGTGGCCAGGAACGTAAGGTCATCATCGACCTTGGACTCAGCGCGATGCTGCTGTTCGGGGGCTTCATCTCGATATTTGTCGGTGTCGGTCTGGTGTATAAGGAGATCGAGCGCCGAACCGTCTATGCCATCTTCTCGAAACCTATCGGTCGCGGCGAATTCCTGCTGGGGAAGTACCTTGGTCTTTGTCTCACGCTGTTCGTCAATGTAGTAGTAATGGGCGCGGGCGTCTCACTCGCGTTGATCTATGTCAGGCGCGGTTGGGATCCGCTCGCGCTACGCATCTGGCCGGCGATCCTGCTCATCTATGTGGAGCTGATGATTCTGACAAGCGTGGCGTTATTGTTCTCTTCCTTTTCGTCGCCCGCGTTGTCGGCTCTGTTGACGTTCTTCCTGTTTCTCATCGGACACTTCAGCGCCGACCTGAAGAATCTGGCCGCCCCGATGGGCAGCACCGGCGCTCGCTGGTTGTTCGGGGCGCTCTATTACCTTCTGCCCAATCTCGCGAATTACAGTTACATCACCCCTGCGGCACACGGGCAGACACCCGATGGCGCCAACGTTCTTGCCGCACTTCTCTACGCCCTGATCTACGTCAGCGTGATTCTTGCCGCGGCCACGTTGATCTTTAGTCGCCGCAACTTCAAATGAAGATGGGAACCAAACGCCAACAAAACAATTGGACCAGGCGCGACGCCGCGTTGCTCTTCACGATTATTCTCGGTCTGGCTAGCGTCGTCATGATCTCGCACTGGATCGATGCGCGGCGGCCGCCGGTCGATCCAAATCTCGAAGAGGAAAGACTGTATGTGACTGGGCAGTCCGCGAAGCGTTTGAGCCTCGGCTTCAACGGGCTGCTTGCGGACTGGTATTGGATGCGTTCCCTTCAGTACGTGGGACGCAAGATCATGAGTCTGCCGAGCGACGTGCCGCTGGATGATCTGGGCTCGCTTAATCTCAAGCTGCTTGCGCCACTGCTCGATACCTCGACGACTCTCGATCCGCAGTTCATGGAGCCGTACGAATACGCGGCGGTGGTTTTGCCGTCAGTGGATGTCAACGAAGCGATTCGCATCACGAAGAAAGGCATTGACGCGAACCCCCTCGCGTGGAGGCTTTATCACCAACTCGGTTACATCTATTGGCAACAGAGAGATTTCAAGAATGCGGGCGAGATCTATGGCAAAGGTGCGGAAATAACTGGCGCGCCCGCATGGATGGAAGCAATGAAGGCACGCATGGCCGCGGAGGGTGGCAGCCGCGCTACGGCGCGTGAGATTTATCTGCGCATGTACGAACAGGCGGGCGACAGTCAGGTAAAAGAGATGGCCCGGCGCCGCTTGCTGCAACTGGATTCGTTCGACCAGCGAGACGCCATACGCAACGAGCTGTCGGCGTATTCAAACAAGACCGGACACTGCCCGACGTCCTGGCGGGACGTCGAGATCCTTTTGCGCGCATCGCGTTTTCAGGTCGACGCCTCGGGCGCTCCGCTTGATCCGGCGGGAACGCCGTATCGGCTGGTGAAGAATGGGTGTGACGTTGATCTGGATCGGAATTCCGAAGTGCCGTACAAATAGAATGTCCGACAAACTTTTCAGTTTTGTCGCGGCCAGGAAAAGTCCAACAACCGAATACGACGACAAACTAAAGTTTGTCGGACATTATGCCAATAATTGAAACCGAGAATCTGACGAAAGACTACGACGTAGGGTTCTGGCGCAAGCGCAAGGTGCGCGCGCTGGAGGGCCTTTCTCTCTCAATTGACGCGGGTGAAATCTTTGGTTTCCTCGGTGCGAACGGCGCGGGCAAAACTACAACGCTAAAGCTGTTGATGCGCTTGATCTTTCCGACTGAAGGCAACGCGCGGATCTTGGGTCACGACATTTCAAACGTCGCCATGCATCACCGGATTGGCTATCTGCCGGAGAATCCTTACTTCTACGACTACCTGACGGCGCGCGAGTTTCTCGAGTACTGTGGCGAACTTTTCGGACAGACGCGAAGCGAGCGCGGGCGGCGAACCGAGTCACTTTTGGCGCGAGTGCGCCTGGACGAGAAAAGCTGGAATACTCAACTGCGAAAGTTCTCGAAAGGAATGCTCCAGCGCGTGGGACTGGCCCAGGCCCTGATTAACGATCCCGAAGTGGTCTTTCTCGATGAACCCATGAGCGGCCTTGATCCAGTGGGCCGCCGCGAAGTGCGCGATCTGATCGCTTCGCTCCGTACAGAGGGCAGAACTGTTTTCATGTGCTCGCACATTCTCTCAGATATTGAGGTGCTGTGCGATCGCGTTGCGATTCTGAAGCGCGGGCGTCTCGCGCACGTGGGCGCGCTTGACGAACTCCGGCGCCGTGCGGGCGAGAGCAATTTCGTTGAGATTGTCGCAACTGCCACCGACGCGGAAACTTTATCGCGCCACTTGCTGGACGGTGATCGGGTCCTGATGACTGCGACGGCAAGCGGGCTGCGAATCCAGGTTTCCGATGAAGGCGATGTTGACTCTGTGATTGCGGCCCTCAGAAAGGCTGGCGGCAAGCTGGTCTCTGTCCAACCGGTCAGACAGTCTCTTGAAGAACTTTTTCTGGATGATGAGTAGCTGAGCTTGAGTGTGAATCCTTGCAAGGTTGGTGACAAATAGAGGTTTGTCCTACTTAAACCTGAAGCCCGCAACTTCCATACGGATGTTCGCGCGATCGTCCGTGTTGCTCATTCCATCCAGCACGACCTCAACAACCATCGTCTTATTCGGCTCCAGTTCCGACTGCCGGTCATTCGGCATCACGACAACCGTTCGCTGCTTGACCGGCTTGCCTTGATGGTCCACCACCGCCGCCCATACCTCGAGGCCATTGATTGTGCGTCCTGTAAAGTTTCGCACGGTCGTGCGCAAGGTCATTACGATATCGCCCAGGGCCCGCCCTGCCTGATCAGCTCCCGGCTCGTCACAAACTATCAGCTTGCCGTACTTCTCAAATTCCGGTGAACCCGCGCGGATTGCCGCTTCTAATCGAGCGGGCGTGCTAACGCCACTTCCGCCGGCGCGCATGAGCAAGTAGAACAAACCCGCAACGAGGATCGCCGCAACGATGGAGACGATGATAATTATCTTGCGGCGAGAATCATCACCGTTCCCAATTTGTTGTTCTGAGGCAACCATCAGTTTCTCAAAAAGATTTTAGATTCGTGAAGGCGGATTTGCAATCTCGCAGTACTCACTGTCGATCAGAGCCCGAGTCCTTCTTAGACACTGACGCCTTCGGAATGTTCCTTTCAATGTCTTCGATTAGCGTGTTCGCCGAATCCTCGAAATACGCAGTTTGATTCCAGGCAATCTTCGCGCTTAGGATGCCGGCAGCAGGCGTTCGAGCAGACTTTCGAGCTGAAGGAAGTCGATTGGCTTGGTCACATATTCGTTGCAGCCCGAAGCCATAGCTGCCGCATGAAAATCAGCAGTATGATGCGCCGTAACAACCACTATCGGCACTTGCTTAAATTCTGGCAGAGTTCGAATCTGTCTGGTGGCCGTAAGACCGTCCATGACGGGCAGGCTCAAATCCATAAGAACGAGATCGGGTCGCTCTCGCTGAGCGATGTTGACAGCCTCTTCGCCGTTGGTGGCTTCCAGGACTTCACACCCGGTCAGTTCCAACAACCGTTTCATCATGAAACGGTTGTCTTCAGAATCCTCAACCAACAGCACCCTTGGGCGATTCTCCTCGTGCCGCATTGCCTCAGACCCTTGAACCGGAAATGCCGAAGCTGTTTGCAAGGTCAACTACCTCCCAAAGTACTCTCCGCAGGTGTACGACTAGAATACGTAGCACTTTTTTGCTAAGATTCCGCATCGAAACATGACACATAAGACGGGGCACAGCGGGTTCAATCAGTACACTAGTCGGGGATGATTCAAGCAACGCCGCTCGTCAAGAAACGAGGGATGGAAAGAGCCAGGCATCTTATGAAGCCCTTATTATCGGAAGACCGGGATAGTGCAACGCTGCAGAACCTGGGCCGAGCTTCCCTGCAAATCATTCACGACATCAAGAACCAACTTAATGGTCTCAAACTCTATGCCACATTCCTGCGAAAGCGTATGGAAAAGGGCGGTCAACCCGCGGACGAACAAGAAACGGTAGCCAAGCTCGTAGCCGGATTGGAGCGGGCAGCGAACGATTTGACCGTACTTGTGCAATATGGGTGTCCGCTCGAGCTTCACAAGCAGTCAGGTGTTGACATTCAAAAGATAATGCGCGGTGTTTCGAGCGGCTTGAGAGAGAGGGCCACCGGGGATCTAACTTGCTCGCTCGCCGTCGATTCTGATCCGAGGCCCCTGATCGGAGAGTTTGATTCCGCAGTGTTAACTGACGCACTGAAAGCAATTTCTTTGGGAGCTTTGAAGTCGCGCCGCCGGAACGATTCCCGCACGGTGAAAGTCAGTATCAGGCGAGAAGACACAAACGCAGTCATCCAATGGGAACCTGTAAGCTTTGAGAATGGCGACCCGTTTCGCTCATTCAACGGCAGCGATGCGATTAAGATGTCACTGGCCGCAAAGGTTGTGGAAGCCCACGGGGGATCGGCCGAGCACCAGGGGAGTCTGCTGCGCGTTCGTTTGCCGCTGGCGCTCGACTGAATTTTGGATTGAAAAAGGACAAGCTTGAAAACGACAAGCACAGTTGTTTCGAGGGAGGAGAGAAAGGTGGAGAACAAGGACGTGCGGATTCTGATCGTTGATGACGAGCCCTTGATGGCTGATTCACTGCGGCAGCACCTCGAGGAAGAAGGTTATTCAGTCGACACTGCCGCCACTGGGGCACAGGGGGTCGAGCTTTTCGATCAGGGCGGCCACCATCTGGCCATTTGCGACTTGCAACTTCCGGACATGGATGGCCTGGAAGTCGTGCGCCACATGAAAGACGCGCGCCCAACTACTGAAGTGATCGTTGTCACCGGTTACGGTTCCGTGGAGCGTGCGGTTGAAGCGACGAAGGCCGGCGCTTTCTATTTTGTGGAGAAACCTTTTGACTTCGAGGAATTGGAGCCGCTGGTCCAAAAGGCGTTGGAGCGGCGCGAGTTGTTGGCTGAAACAACGAGTATGCGACGCCAACTCTCGACGCGTTCGGAGTATTTCAACATCATCGGCGCTTCGAAGCAGATGCAAACGATCTATGAGACGATCGAATCCGTCGCGAAGTCTGACGCGAACGTTCTGATTGTCGGCGAGTCCGGCACCGGCAAAGAATTGATCGCCAACGCCATCCACTACAACTCGCTGCGCTCGAAAAAACCCTTCATCAAAGTAAACTGCGCGGCGTTGCCAAAAGAGTTGATCGAATCCGAGCTTTTCGGCCACACGAAGGGCGCGTTCACGGGCGCGCACGCGGACAAAGAGGGTCTGGTGCAGCACGCTGCGGGCGGCTCGTTGCTACTCGACGAGATTGCGGAAATGCCCGTCGAGCTTCAGCCAAAACTCCTGCGCGTGTTGCAAGAGAGAAGTTATCGCAAGATCGGCTCAGAAAAGACCTACACCGTCGACTTCCGTCTGGTTTGCTCAACGAACCGGCTGCCGGCTGATGCTATTCGCGAAGGTTTGCTGCGCGACGATCTTTTCTATCGCATCTCGACGATCACAATACATGTTCCGCCGTTGCGCGAGAGGAATGAAGACATTCAGCTTCTAACCGAGCATTTCCTGGAGATGTACGCAAAGAAATACGACCGTCCGATCACGGGAGTCTCTCAAGCAGCTTATCAGCGGCTGTTCGGGCATGCGTGGCCAGGCAACGTTCGCGAACTGCAGAACGTGATCGAGCGGGCGGTGCTGCTGGCCAAAGGAAGCAATATCGAACCACTGGACCTGCCCTTTGATAATGGGACGCTGCCGGAAGGTTCAGGAACGACGACTTGGGAAGTGCCACCGAACATGACTCTCGAAGATATCGAAAGACTGGTGATCGAAAGAACACTGCAGCGTACCGGTGGCAACAAACAGGCGGCGGCAAATCTTTTGGGAATATACCGCCCGCGCCTCTACAGCAAGATTAGAAAGTACAACATTAACCTGGGCGACCTAATTCAGGATCCCACAGCCTAGATCCTAACTTGGATCTGAGATCTTGGATTTGAGATCTCAAGTCTGAGTCCTCGATTCCGTCTTATCGAACGCCCTCTGGGTTTGCCCAATCACTGCTCGCCGCTTTCTCCCTTTTCTCAGTCTACGGTGTACGTAGCCACACTCGTCGGGGTCTCAAAGCAACGCACTTTGTAAATCTGCACCCGGCCGTCATCGACCCGCTTAGCGACGCGCTCAAGAATATACTTCGCAAGGTTTTCGGCTGACGGCTGCAGCTCATCAAAGGGCGGCAACTCGTTGATGTTTCGGTGATCCAGATACTGGACCAGTTCGTCCGCGGCAGCTTTTAATTCAACGAAATCAACCAGTAAACCGATGTTATCCAGCTCGCGGCCGCAAGCATAGATCTCGACACGATAATTGTGACCGTGCAGATTCTCGCACTTCCCTTTGTAGCCACGCAGCTGGTGCGCGCTGGAGAAGTTGCGCTCAATCATGACTTCGAATTGTCCGGGCATAGTTTTGTTAGTTATTTATGTTCTCTGTCTGGTGCCAAAGTCATTGGGGCTCAGGCAAGTTCTTCCAGGTGTCACATTGTTTGAGCTGGTCATCCAATCGAAAGTTCTGAACATTTCCGCATCGATCGCAAATAGCATACAGGATTCGTGGATATGTTGAGACATGCGTGTCATGTCCATCCATTTGAAATTTCAAACCATAAAACTGGCTTCGTCGATACACAAATTTGCCTTCTACAATCGATGGCTCAAGTTCGAACCTGTATTCACCGACGCGACAAAATACGCAGTGCTGGGGCAGCTTGAGATCCAAATATGGAGTGTCATGTTCCGCGAATGCAATCAATTGCGTTACGTGCTCGACCATTTCATTTGCGGTAGCGTACCTTCCCGAAGGTTTCTCGACGATTGATTTCTCGAATAACTCATACACGTAGTGAATCATCGGTGCCTTCGTACGCTTCCTGAGGTCGAACGGTTCGTCCTTGTGGTATTCGCGCACAAGCACGTCTCCGCCCGAGACAAACCAGTACAGGAGTTTGCCGAGCATATAAACATCAGAATATTCGCTGCAAGACTCCACGCGACCCACGTCGGCTTCCGGAGGTCTGAATTCCCAGGCTCCTACCGCCTCTCTGGTCGCCGTATCTCGCGCACTCTTGTTATCTTCTTTGAAAAAACACAACCCGAAGTCTCCGACAATCGGGGTCAATGAACTTGAGTCTTTGAAGAAGATATTGCCGGGTTTGATGTCTCTGTGGATCACTGCGCCATTTGGACTCTTATGAGCAAAAGATACAGCCCCGCAGATCGATTCAAACATACGGAGCTTTTCAAGCAGCGACAAGTCTCGGATCTTGTCGGCGCTAAGCTCGCCGCCCGAACAGTACTCCATCACCAAGTATGGCGTCGGAGTATCTTCATAAGCTGAGTCCTTGACTTTGACTATGTTGGGATGCTGGAGCGCAAGGCAGGACTTGATCTCCCTCTCAAATCTAGCAAGTGCCTTTGGATTCTCTACCCTAAGCAGCTTGATTACATACCGGGTGCTGTCATCAGGCTTTTGGCCGTCAACGACAAGGAAAGTGTTGCCTTGTCCTGTATCCTTGCTCAGCTCGTCAACGAGCTTCCAACGAGAATTAATGGTATCGCCTACTTTGCTCATCCCTTCATGCTGGCGGCAATTCAGCTTGAGCCATAAGAACTTAAGTACACTTCGCTGTCGTGGTAAACAATACCGAGTCTTACTCGGTCGAGCCAGCCCGAACGCCCAAGCACATTGCGCGTGAAACCCTCGGCGACGGCAAAGTATATGACGGCCTCGAAGTCGAATCCCAATACTGAAACCACAACCGTATGACCATACGTCGTGAAGGAACCTGTTATGGTATTAATCTGTTGCCGAAATCCGCTTTCGATATCCAACCCGATCTCTTCGCCCAAGTCGCGCTGGAAAATGCAGCAACTCGCTCCGGTGTCGATTTGCGCTTCAAGATGTGCGCTCTGTTCACCGTGGCGAAGTGTTACAGGGAGAAAGATCCCCTCACGATCGAGGTCATCTTGAAAAACGCGATCAAATTCCAGTTGATGGGCCATCAACTACCAACCTCCCCAGGTACCGCCCTCCTTTGGCGGAACATGAACCAGGAGCGCATGGGGGTAGCCATTACGCTGAGCGGCCATCTGCGCGGCACGTATCGTACGGCCCGAACCAACCAACTGGTCCCCGTTTAATGCCACATGCTGCCCGGCATATTCGTCGGCGTGAGCTTTCAGCCAAGCGACAGACTGGTCACCCGTTTCGCGATCGTGCCGCACCCGTGGAGTCGCGTTTTCTTGGGCTCGGGTATCATCCCTACGCAGTTGCTCCGAAAGAAACCGGGCTAAGCGTTGTTTCTCTTCCGGCGTAAGCTTACCCGACCGCTCCATCAAATCGTTCAAGAGTTCTGTAGCCATATCAACAACCTCTTCCTTTGTCGTATTATCCCGCGACCGCGTGGCTGACCGCAAACACTTGCGCCAGTTCTTTGATCTCCGACGTCAACCGGCACGGCGGCAAACTCTGCAAAAACACCTGCCCGTAGCTCTTCGTTCGCACGCGCGGATCGAGAATCGCCAACACGCCACGATCGCTGGTGCTGCGAATCAACCGCCCCAGACCTTGCTTCAACGCGATGATCGCCTGTGCCACGCTGTATTCGTAGAAACTCGATCCTTCGTTCTCCTCGATCTAGCGCTGTTGCGCGCTGGAGAAGTTGCGCTCAATCATGACTTCGAATTGTCCGGGCATGGTTCAAAGTCTGGCACAACCCAAAGACCAAAGTCCAAGGTGCGCCGGCAAGTGTGTCCGGTGGCTGGCGGGCGCTAGTCGGTAGACGGCTTAATTGGCAGGCCTAATTGCGCCGCTTCCGGATTCTTCAGCACGGCAATGAATGGCAAATTGCGGTAGCGTTCAGCGAAATCAAGCCCGTAGCCAACAACGAAATGATCGGGAATCTCGAATCCCAGATAGTCGATCGGAACCTCGCGTTCGCGCCGTTCATGTTTGTCGAGCAGCGCGACCAGTTTTACACTGGCGGCGCCGCGCGATTTCAGATTGGCTAGCAGGTAAGAGAGCGTCAATCCGGTGTCAACGATGTCTTCGACCACGATGATGTCGCGGCCTTCGATGGGCACGTCGAGATCCTTCAGAATGCGAACCTCGCCGGACGTGCGGGTGGAAGAGCCGTAGCTGGAGATGGCGATGAACTCAATACCAAGGGGGATGTCAATTGCGCGCAGCAGGTCGCTCAGAAAGAAACATGCGCCTTTGAGCACCCCGATCAGGAGCGGATTGCGACCCGCATAATCGAGCGCGATCTGCGCCCCCAACTGCTTGATCCGATTCTGAATTCGCTCTTCGGAAATAAGCACTTCGAGATTGGGATTGCTGAATTCGGATTGTATTTTTGCGGAAGAGGTAGCCAAGTCTTTCTCCTACTTAGTAGTTTGGCGGCAACGAGAAAATGATGTTAACTACAAGCGTTTGCCTAAGCGCCTTGTGGTGCGACATACTATTGAAGCTGGTCTCCCAGGTCAATGTCGAAAACATTTAATTTTTCAATCGGACGCAAACTGACTGTTTTTTTGCTCTCGCTATGTTTGCTGGGGCTCTGCGCACATGGCGCGGCAGCGCAGCAGAGCAAGCCCATCGAACCATGCAGCGCCACCCCCTCTGGCAGTCTTGCCGCCAGACTCAAGAAGGCCTCGGCGGCGCCTGCCGAAGATGCTCCGGATGTTCGGGCGCGGGTGAGCGAAACAGAGATCAACTCGACCATCCCAGACGACCCTGCGGTTGACAAAATGCTTGAGCCATACGTCGCGAAGGTGCGGGCGCTCGATGTCGTCATCGGAAAACTTGACGACGAACTCAGAAAAGGTGGGATGGGCGGTGGTTCGTTAGGAAACTTCGTTGCCGACGCCATGCGGGCCGAGGCGAGCATCAAGCTCGGTCAACCGGTGGCTTTGGTTGTTACCAACAGCGGGGGGGTGCGCAAGAGTGCCATCGCACCGGGGGCACTGCGCGTTCGGGATATTTTCGAGTTGCTGCCTTTTGAAAACAAACTGGTCGAGCTGGAAATGACTGGTGAACAATTGTTGAATGTATTGAAGGAGGTGGTCGCAAGTCGCGAAGTCCAGTCAGGCGCGCGTATCAAATATCGGATCGGCGCTGACCAAAAGCCCGAACTCGTCAGCGTGAAGTTAATTAGCGCAGATGGAAGAGAGACGGATATCAATCCGATGGCAAACTATCGAATTATCACCATCGATTACTTGCTCAGTGTCTCTGGTGGCAGCTTGGCGATTCTGCAACAGGCGAAAAGCACGAAGCCGCTCGGGATCACCATCCGCGACGCGGTGATTGATTATGTAAAGGCTGAAACGGCTGTCGGACGAACGGTGAAGGCCAAGCTGGACGGACGGTTTGTGCTTGAAGGATCCGGGTCGCCAAAGACGGAGGGACCGCCGCAGTGATCACACGACGAAAATTCCTTAACAGGTCGGCCGTAGTGGGCGCCGCATTGTTG
Source organism: Pyrinomonadaceae bacterium (assembly GCA_041499185.1). GTDB lineage: Bacteria > Acidobacteriota > Blastocatellia > Pyrinomonadales > Pyrinomonadaceae > JAOAPY01. Next base: position 39,609 of record JBGQJU010000022.1, read on the forward strand.
GTGCCCGGATCCGCGCCTCGCTGGCTTGTTCCCCGAGACGCGCTTTCATTGGCGACGCCTTTGCTCGATCCCGGGCCGGGCGAGACGCTGATCACGATTATTCACACAAACGACGTTCACTCGCAGATCGATCCGCTTCCAACTAATGACCCGCAATATCCAGGTAAAGGCGGAGTTGCTCGTCGCGCGACTCTGGCTAAGCGCGTGCGCAAAGAGAATCCCAACACTTTGCTGATCGACGCGGGCGACGCGTTTCAAGGGACACCGTATTTCAACTTCTATAAAGGCGAAGTTGAATACAAAGCGATGTCGCAGATTGGCTACGATGTAGGAACCCTGGGCAATCACGAATTCGACAACGGCGTCGCCGCGCTCGCGGCGGCAATGAAGTTTGCGAACTTTGAATTTGTCTCAGCCAATTACGACGTTCGTGGCACGCCTATAGAGAGCCGTGTGAAACCTTACGTGGTGCGCGAGATTGGCGGCGTCCGTGTCGGTTTGTTCGGCCTGGGCATCAGTCCGGCCGCTTTGATCACTCCCGCGAATTTCCGTGGGATCACGTATCGCGATCCAGTTGAAGTCTCGCGTGGCGTGGTCAAAGTTCTGCGCGGGACGGAACGCTGCCCGCTGGTCGTATGCATGTCGCACCTGGGCTACTATGCGGAACCTAAGAACGGCGAGATTGGCGATTCGCAAGTCGCAGCGCAAGTCGACGGAATTGATTTTACCGCCAGCGGCCACTCGCATACGTTCATGAAAACGCCCGTTTTGCAGAAGCAGCCATCGGGCAAAGAGACAGTAATCTTTCAAGTTGGCAAGAGCGGAATTTATCTGGGACGCGTAGATTTCACGGTTCGCGAGGGGCAGGTCACAGCCTGGGCCGGACGCTTGCTGGATTTGCGCGACGAGTCGCTGGCTTAGCAATGTCAGACGATCAATCAACACGTGATCGCATCCGGGCGCTGGTCCGCGACGTGCTCGACAAGATTCCGGCCGAAAGAATGGACGAGCCCGGAGCATCGCCAGTTAGCTCCCCAGTCGCGACTCGGTTCATCGACACAGCGCCGACAACTCCCACTCCCGCGGCCAAACAATCTGTCACACGTGATGAGTCTTCGAAGATGGTGATTACTGAGGACGACGTCCGTGGACTTGAGGAAGGCGCGGTTTTACGAATTGCCGATGGTGCGCGTCTGACGCCACTCGCCGCAGACATTGTGCGCGACAAGAAGATTGAGATTGTTCATCGCGTGCCGCGTCATCGTTCGACCGGCGCAAAACTGATTGCCGTTGGTGCCGACCACGGCGGATTCAAGATGAAGGAAGAGCTCAAGGCGTTGCTGAACGAGTGGGGCCATCGCGTCCATGATTTCGGCACGAACTCGGAAGATGCCGTTGACTATCCTGACTTTGCGCATGCGGTCGCGCGTGCTGTCGCCGATGGTACGGCAGACGTCGGGATCATCATCGATGGCGCCGGCGTCGGCAGCGCGATGACAGCAAACAAAGTTCCCGGCGTTCGAGCGGCCGCTTGCTATTCGGTTGAAGTGGCCAGCAACTCGCGCGAGCATAACGACGCCAATGTCCTTACCTTGGGAAGCAAAACGATCACGAGTTCCCAGATGCGCGAGATCGTGCGCGTTTGGCTAGCCACCGAAATCAAAGAAGACCGCCATCGCAAACGCGTCGCGAAGATCACAGCCGTCGAGCGCCAATACTCGGCCTGATCACCCTGGCATTGTCTCTCTTCAGAAAGAACACACGTGTTAGAATATGGGCAGCCCCCGTTTGCGGGGCCTGTGGTTGGTCTCGGAGTTAGCCCAAATGCCCTATTCAACCAACGGCGACCTGGAACAACTGATCGAACAAATTACCGACGTCATCGTCGCGCGCTTGAACGGTGGTGGCATCGATCAGGCGGAACTGTGCGGCTGCACGTCTGAATGCTTCAATCGTTGTCCGGAGCGGATGCACCGGGTCGTTGATGCCGGCGCGGCGCGCATTGGTTTAGTACTTGGCGAGACAACTTCTGCCAGGGATTGGGCCAGCCTGATCGACCACACGCTGCTAAAACCTGACGCAACAGACGAAGACATCAAACGTCTGTGCGACGAGGCCGCAAGGTTTCGTTTTGCTTCTGTCTGCATAAATCCGACGTGGGTGCGTGCCGCCACGTGTAATCTGCAAGGAACTGGTATTCCCGTATGCACGGTGATCGGGTTTCCTTTGGGAGCGACGCTGCCAGACGTGAAGGCCTACGAAGCGCGCCGCGCAATCCTCGACGGCGCGCGCGAAGTTGACATGGTCATCAACGTTGGCGCCTTGAAAAGCGGCGACGACTGCCTGGTCGAACACGACATTCGCTCAGTCGTCGAAGCGGCCCACGAATATGGTGTAACGACCAAAGTGATCATTGAAACCGCGTTGCTTACCGATGAAGAGAAAATACGCGCGTGCCAAAACGCTAAGAGAGCCGGCGCGGACTTCGTGAAGACATCTACCGGCTTTTCAAAAGGCGGAGCCACCGTTGCTGACATTCTGCTGATGCGTCGCACAGTCGGACCGGATCTCGGTGTGAAAGCTTCAGGAGGCGTCAAGAATCTGGAAGACGCGCGCAAGTTGGTCGAGGCGGGTGCGACGAGAATCGGGGCGAGCGTCGGCGTCAAGATTGCCCAGGAAGCAGCGGGCGCCGGCACCAACGGCGGGCCGCAAGCTTACTGATTCAAGTCGTCCTCAGCGTCTCTACCTGATCTCTTAGATCGATCAAACCTTGATACGAATGACGCTTTGCGTCTATGCTTCATTTCGATTTGAGATCCCAAAACAACCGGTGAGGGCTCATGCCCGCGAAGCGTAATCTGCTCGCAGTAATTCTTGGAGGGGGCGCGGGAACGCGTCTCTTTCCCTTAACACAACAGCGCTCGAAGCCTGCCGTTCCCGTCGGCGGAAAATATCGCCTGGTTGATATCCCGATCTCGAATTGTATCAACTCCGACGTACTCAAGATTTTTGTGCTGACGCAGTACAACTCCGCTTCGCTAAACCGACACATCGCGCAGACCTTTCGCTTCTCGCAATTTTCGAATGGCTTTGTCGAAATCCTTGCCGCCGAGCAGACCCCCGAAAGCCGACAATGGTTTCAAGGAACGGCGGATGCTGTGCGTCAAGTGTTGCCACACATGGGCGACTGGGGCATAGACACTCTGCTGATACTCTCGGGCGATCATCTCTATCGCATGGATTACCGCGATTTCCTGCAGCGCCACTACGACTCTGACGCCGACGTTACGGTTTCGGTGATTCCTTGCACGGCACAGGCGGCGAGCGAATTTGGGCTTTTGAAAACGGACCGGGATGGACGCATCATCGAATTCAAGGAAAAGCCAGGCGGAGACGATCTCGAAGCGATGCGGGTCGACACAGCGGCTTTTGGACTTACGGCTGACGATGCAGCCGTGCGTCCGTTTCTCGCATCGATGGGGATCTACGTCTTCAAGTATGACCGACTCGAGAAACTCCTGGCGGAGGATCCAAGCTGGCTCGACTTCGGACGCGAGATCATTCCGGCGGCGATCGGCACAGGTAACGTCCAGGCGTTCATGTTTGACGGCTATTGGGAAGACATTGGAACAATCGGAGCGTTTTACAAGGCGAACCTGGACCTGACGGCTCAGATCCCGAAGTTTAACCTGTTCGATGCCGAGGCGCCTGTCTATACGAGAGCGCGTTATCTGCCTCCTTCAAAAATTCAAGAGTCGGACATTCGTGACTCGATTGTCAGCGATGGTTGCATCCTGAACGGCGCAAAAGTTAGTAATTCGATCATCGGCCTGAGAAGCCGCATCTCGAAGGCTGTCCAAATCGAAGCGTCAATCGTGATGGGAGCCGATTACTACCAAACGATTGAGGATATGCGGGAAGATCGCGCCGCCGGCATGCCCAGTGTCGGAATTGGAGAGGAAACGATTATTCGCCGCGCAATCATCGATAAGAATGCGCGAATCGGTGCTGGCGTGCGTCTCCTTAACGCGGCCGGACAGCTCGATGCCGATTCTGAAGATAAAAGCTATTACATCAGGGACGGCATCATAATCATTCCGAAGAATGCAGTAATCAAGGCTGGTACAGTCGTCTGAGCAGCTGACCTGAACTGCATGTAGATTTTATGGGAGAAACAAATGGCTCGTGGATGGGAAAGCAAAGCGGTGTCAGACCAGATTGAAGAAGGGAAGGAGAGTCCGGCGCAACGTACTCCCGACTTTGATAGATCACCCGAGGCGCGGATGCGTCGAGAACAACTGGAATCACTAAAGCTGTCGCGCGCGCGAACGTTGGCACAATTGGAACGAGCGACGAATCCTGCCTACAGGAACGTTCTTGAAAGAGCCCTGCGCTCTCTTGAGGAAGAGACTGAACGGATCACTCGATTGCTGAATACCGGGGCGAGCGATTAGGAAGCTTGTATTTGCCCTCAGAGAATTCATCAAGACAAAATCTTTAAGGTAATACTTTAACAGTCTTCGCGTGCGGCCAAGCGCATTGACTTCGGATTCGCAACTTGCCCTTCGAGACTCAACAATTATGTCCAAAAGAGAGGTCGCAACGCGCGAACACCATCCTGCACAACACGTGCGTGCTACGGCTCCTGGAATCAAAGGCAAGACGCAAAAGAAGTCGCTAATCATTCCCTGCAATGAAAACAACATCGAACTCGACGTTAACGGCCGGGTAGTGAAATTAACAAACCTGCGCAAGCTGTTTTGGCGCAAGTTGGGTATTACAAAGCGGGACCTACTTCAATACTACGCTGACGTCGCTCCCGTGCTCTTGCCACATCTCGCGGACCGCGCCATGGTTATGAAGCGCTATCCTAACGGCGCGCTCGGAGAGTTTTTCTTCATGAAACGAATCCCGCGACCTCATCCCGATTGGATTGAAACCTGCAGCGTCGAACACAGTTCCGGAAACATCATCGATTTCCCCATCGTTCAGGATCTTCCTTCGCTACTATGGATAATTAACCTTGGCTGCATCGATTTGAATCAATGGTACGCGCCCTGCGATGACGTCGACCGACCAGACTATGTACACTTCGATCTGGATCCGGTTCCCGGCGCGACTTTTGAAAAGGTGGTCGAAGCATCAATCCTGGTTCGAACCGCGCTTGAATCACTGAAGATGAGTTGTTACGCGAAGACCACGGGCTCCAGAGGAATTCATGTTTACGTCCCTATTTTCCGGGGGCCAACACAGAAACAAGTGTGGGGCTTTGCAAAAGAGTTCGCAAACGCAGTTGCAGCACACGCACCGAAATTGCTAACCGCCATCTACCAGATTGCGAAAAGGCCAAAAGGGAGAGTCCTGGTAGATTATAACCAGAATGCTTGGGGAAGGACGCTGGCTTCGGTCTATTCGGTGCGTCCAAAACCAAACGCCACTGTCTCAACTCCCGTTACATGGACAGAGCTTGAGCGTGGCATCGAGATGGATGATTTCCGGATCGACAATGTGCCAAGGCGAGTGCAGAGACTCGGGGATCTCTGGAAGCCGCTGCTGATGAAGAGAGGCCGGTTCAGGCTTGAGAATTATCTTTAGGTTCAGCTTGAGACTCCGCGAATACCTGGACGAAGAATTGAAGTAATTCTTCACGGGTCGGCAAGTAGACAGTTCAGGTTTTGTGTTAGCTAGAGCCGCCGTTTGTCGGAAGATTGAAATCTTGCCGCGCTAGCAAATTACTCTCGCGGCTTTCTAGTTGTCGTTGCGAAGTTCGATCTCCAGGGGCTCCTGGAATCAGACCACGCAACTATTTCTCGTATCCGCTGGATGACTAAACGATCCACAGAAGGCAGTGTTCTTGAACACGAGCGGCCACCGGTTTGGACAATCGGACATTCAACTCGCCCAATCGAGGTGTTTGTTACACTCCTCATATCGAACGCCATTTCCAGCCTCGTTGACGTCCGCAGTTATCCTGGTTCTCGAAGGCTCCCGCAATATAACAAAGCGGTGCTCTCCACAACGCTAGCGACCGCAGGTATTGATTATCACCACGTCGCGCAACTCGGAGGAAGGCGACGACCAATACCTCACTCCAGGAATACCGCGTGGCAAAACCCGTCGTTCCGCGCCTATGCGGATTACATGGAATCAGAAGATTTCAAAAGAGGAATCGACGAGTTGGTTAAGCTTGCCCAGCACAATCAGACGGCAATGATGTGCGCCGAAGCGCTCTGGTGGCGTTGTCATCGCGGCTTGATTGCGGATCACCTCAAGGCTAATGGTTCGGTTGTTACCCATATCATCGATGCCACAAACACCGAAATCCATCCTTACACGGCGGCCGCCAAAATCATCAATGGAGAATTGTCCTACTCCGGGCTCCTGCCCGAGTGACCACCCAAGTATGCGTTTTGCACGAGGCAAAGCTTACGGGGAACCGGAGTTAAGGTAAAACCTTAGCCCAGCCAAACCTTTCGCTTTTGTCCCTTCTTGCGCCGCCTAACTCCGGTCCGGCGCGGAATCTTCCTTGGATCGCCGGTCGCGGCTTTCTCAATATTCCCGCCTTCATCCTCGGCAATCTCTGCGAGTGTTCGCCGCGTGAGGATCGATGCCGGAGCTATTTCGGTGACATCGAGGTCGGTCGTGTAGTAATCGCGATGCTTGATCAGCAACCACTGCCGGTCTTGAGTGCGAACTAGTGCCCACGAGCCGCTTAGTTTCTTGCCGTTCAAGGAAAACTTTAACTCACCCTGGCGCAGTGAGGTCGCGACGTCATCAGTATTCTCCGGCTTATAGGTTCCCAAGTCCCAAACCATCACCGTGCCACCGCCATACTCGCCTTCGGGAATGACCCCTTCAAACTTCGCATAGTCGACCGGATGGTCTTCGACCTGCATAGCGAGCCTTTTCACTGTCGGGTCAAGCGAAGGACCCTTTGGCACCGCCCACGATTTCAGAACACCATCAACTTCCAGCCGAAAGTCATAATGAAGGCGCGTGGCACGATGCTTTTGGACGACGAAGAGCCGGCCTGACCTGGTGCGTTTTTTTTCGGGACCAGGCTCAGGAGTCTTGCTGAATCGGCGCTTCTTCTTGTAATCAGTTAGAGCAGGCATTTTGTTTCGAATGTCAAAGTGTTTTGGACTGCTTTTGTCAGCCGGATGCGGCCTGCGAGGTTGGCACCCCGGACTCAGCTTCAAAAAGGTCAGGCTGAATCGGATCGAGACCGAGGACTTCCCGCACGCGCCCGAAGCTCCTTCTGTGAATGGGCAGCGCGCCGAGTTCCTTCAGAGCGCGACAGTGCTCAGGCGTTGGGTAGCCTTTGTGTGAGGCAAAGCCGTAGCCCGAATAGGCGCGATCCATTTCGAGCATGTGGGCGTCGCGCGTAGTCTTGGCGATGATCGAAGCCGCGGCAATGCTGGCAGACAGCGCGTCTCCGCGAACGATCCCTCTTTGAGGCGCAGGACAATGAGGAATCCGGCGAGCATCGACTAGCACGAAATCCGGCACGCAAGTGAGACCCTGCACGGCGCGTTGCATAGCGAGCAGCCCAGCGTGATATATATTCAGTTGGTCGATCTCCTCAACTTCGGCAAAGCCAACTGACCAGCAGATTGCATCTCGCTTGATTTGCGTGGCCAGTTTGTCTCGCTTTGTCTCGTCAAGGATCTTTTTGGAGTCGTTAAGGCCGCGCAGCTTGTAGTGCTGTGGCAAGATAACTGCGCCAGCAACGACTGGACCTGCCAACGGCGCCATTCCTGCTTCATCGACGCCGGCTATGAGACTAAAGCCCTGGAGCCAAAGTTCGATCTCATAGCGAAGAAGGGAGTGCAGTCGCTGACCCTCCGAACGGTTGCTGCGCCAGCGCGCGCGAATTCGTTTGGCTAGCTGGTGAGCGCCCTGGCGAGTATCGATTTCGAGAGCTTCAATCAGGCCTCTGGGAACGGATCTGCCGCGCTCGAGAAACATGTCCTTGAGTTCCGGTATAGACTTGCGAAGAAGCTTGCCCAGGGAAGGCATATCGATTGAAATCAGCTCGCGACTGTTAACGTAACGGACCAACCGGATCAAAACCGTCTGGTCAGGAAAAAGTATTCCACGTTTTCATGAAAGCTACTCAAGATACTACGGACGAGTGGTATTCTAAAACGAGTAGTCAACATCGGCGAGTTTTTTCCGGGAAATCGAATATCGCTGAAGGCTAAACATGGAAGAAGGACACGGCGAGAGATCAAAGCCGCTGCGAGATGCGGGGTCCACCATGTGGTTCCGTCTGTTAGGCGTCCTGCCACTCGCATTCTTTCTGGCACAGGCTGGGCACTATTGGCGACTTGGTCAACTCGGTCACATGCTCTGGATGTGCAACATCGGCAACCTGGTTATGGCAATCGGACTTTTTCTTGGTCAGCCAATGTTGATTCGTGTGGCGGCGATGTGGTCGATTCCAGGTGTGGTTATCTGGTTTCGGTACGTCGTGATGGAGTGGGGACTCTTTGGTTCATCTATGTCGGCACACGTTGGTGGTCTGATTGTCGGTCTGGTTGCGCTTAGGAAGGTTCGCGTGGATCGCACAGCTTGGCGGTACTGTCTTGGCTGGTTTCTTATTCTTCAATTCGTGTCTCGCTTGACAACGCCGGTGGAGATGAACGTAAACGTTTCCCATACGGTATATCAAGGGTGGCAGCAAATCTTCACAGCCTACTGGAAATTCTGGCTGGTGATGGCGCTGCTGGTGGCGATAGGTTTTTGGTTACTCGAACTCGTTCTTAACAAGTTGTGGCCCGCTCGTCCCTCAGTTTCCTTGTGATTAAATCTGAAGGATACGTGTTTTGTCTGACACACAATCTCCACAATGTCCTAGTACGGTTATGCGCAGGAGCGAACAAGGGAAGGTTAACGAACAGGGGAAGGTGAGGTACGATCCAGTTTAGCGAGCCGCTCAGGTAGCGGCTCGCTTTGCTTTAAGCGGTCACGAGCATGAATCATGACTTTTTGAGCTCCAACCCGATGGTTCACAGTCGCTTTGGGAAGAACATAGAGTTCTGCAAGACTACTGACTGATGAAGTTGCCTGTGGGCCCTGTCGTTTGCGCTAATTTCTTCTTTAGCACCGGAGGTTTTTGTCCGGAATTGGTTTGGCCGGTTGCATCTCCCTGCGGATTGAAGATGTAGCTGTCGCGTGCGCGCACTGCCAGGTTGGGTTGATCCACCCGCACTCTGATCTGACGGCGCTGCCCGGCTTGCGCTGGCCTTTTGGGATAGTAACCAAGGCTGTATTGACGCCGCAGTTCTTCAGCGACATTAGCAAAGGCGTAAGCAAGATTCTGCGAGCTATCCGCCTGATACAATCGTGCGCCGGTTCTGTCCGCCAACTCATGCAGGTAACGATCGGCACGCTCATAGTCGCCCCGGCTTGTACCCGGACCGCCACCGCCGCCACGTCCTCCCGGCCAGCCTCCGCCGCGGCCTCCGCCAAATACGCCGCCTAGAATGTCAATCAGAACACCGGTTCCAGAGCTGGGCGCACGTCTTGAACCAGGCCAGGACGAGCCACCGCCCATGTCGGAATAGGTGTTGTATTCTACTGGATAAATCAAAGCGTCGAGTTCTTCGGCATCGCGCACGGTGCTTTCGTATGTCGCATGTTTACTCGTTGTGTCTACACCATCCGTGAAGAGCACGATAGCCTTGCGTCCGCTAATGCGATTGAGTTTTTCGTTTATCACCACGTCGACCGCGTCGTAAAGTTTAGTGCCCTCACCCGGCCTTGTTTGGCGAATCGCGTTTTGCAAGCGGTAGCGCTCGCTGGTGAAGTCAGTCAAAACCCTTATCTTGTCATCAAAGGAAACCACCATCACGCGGTCGGCCGCGTGCAACTGGTTGACAAAAGCAATTGCGGCATCCTGGATCTCTTCTAGTTTGAAACGCGTAGAGCCGCTTGTGTCGATCACCAGGACCACGCTGAACGGTTTATCTACTGAAGAGAAGAAGGCGATATTCTGTTCAATGCCATCTTCCCAGAGACGAAAATCTTCTTTTCGCAGATTTGGCGCGTATCGTCCGTCGCGGTCCATTACGCTCACAGGAATGGTAACCAGCGTCGTATTCACGCGGATGACATCGTTCTCAGCAACTTCCTCCGGACTTTTACTTGGATCCGCGGAAGGCTGTCTGCCCGACTGACCATTACTGGTATTTGCGCCGCCCAAAACCGGTGGACGCGAAGGATCCGCAGTCGTTGTTGAAGGTGGCGAGTTAGTTCCAACACGGCGCGCACGCGATTGCGCCTGCGACGTCCGGGCAGTAAGAAAAAGGGTTAGGAGCAGTAATAGGGTTGAAATCTTTCTCATGCTTAAGCTCCCTTAGGCCAAACGTCGACGTGGTCTAGCCGTTTGATGCGCGAAGGTTAAAATAGATGCATTGGCCGTGCCTGTCAATCAGGCAAAGGGAGAGAATCTAACGGAAGGAAGATAACGCTAAACGTTGCGAAGAGCAAGGCCATCGAGAGCAGGAACGTCCAGCGGAATCGGTCGTACGAGTGCCAGGCGCCGCGCGGTTCTCTCGGCCTTAACCCGTATGCGCAGTGATCGAATTCCAGATCAACGGAAAAGTTCCCCAGGTCTGTCCGCGATGTTGTGGACGAAACCCGAAAAGTATCACTTGTCCTTTACCCAGATTCACTTCGGCGAGCGCGATCCGTCCCTTGATGTGATTTTCTCCCAGCAGCCAGCCGGAGCGAAGCACATTCTCTTTCGCATAACGCGCGATGACGCGCACGTTTGGATCGGTCGTTTCAAACGCCGAGCTGTTGATGAAATAGGCATCGACTGAGCGTGGCAGTCCTCGGGCAATCGGCTGGGAGTTGTTGATATCTAGTGAGAGAATCGAGCCCGGGCAATAAAAGTCAGAGGACTTCAAACCCTCGAGCACATTGCGGAGAGGAAGTCCGAATTGCTTGATGGGTAGTTCACAAGACGCGTCGAAACAGATGAGAGTGCCGCCATCCTCAACAAACTTCTTTAGATTGCCGGCGCCGGCAGTAGTAATGCCACCAGTGAACTCCGCCGGGTAAGTGCTCGGAGCATTGCCTTCAACAATTTCCTTCTCGCGTTGTGAAGGCAGAATGATCACATCGTAGGCAGAAGACAGATTGCCCTGTCTGACTTCCCCATCAAGGAGCGATTTAAAAGGCGCATTGAATGTGTCGAATACGAAACGCGTCCAGCCTTCATCGATGTTTCCGGTCCAGCCTTTGTAAATGGCGATTTTCGCGGGCTCCCTGATCGGGTTGGCAACTGGCGAAACGTCACCTTGTCGCAGCGCGAGTCCAAACTCTCGACGCACTTCGTTCTCATCGTGAATAAGTGTCAAGCGCCTTTCGGCGGTGGATTCCTGAATTGTTATGACTGCTGGCGCGTCGATCCCCATTTGCATTGGTAGGGTCCAGCCGGTCACATCATAAGGTCGCTCTGCTTCACCCAGTTCGTTGAGCCGGTTCGGATAAATCTGCGGCTCGAACAGGGCCAGGACGTTCGCGCGCTGCGGTTGCGAGAGAAAAATGATGTAACTGCCCGCGGGAATTTCAAGCATGCCGGCCGTCTGGGCTACTATCTTTCGATAGGTCCCCACTTTCTCAGCTGATGAATTTGTTCGTTGCAGAATCTGCGGGCCAAAAGAAGCATGCAACTCGCGATCGAGCCGATAAACTTCGACGCCCTGCTCGATTAGCGTGCCGACTAACTTCGCGATCGCTTCATCGCGACCCTGACCGGCCGGAATTATGTGCGCAATCGGCTCGCCCGGATCGAAAGATTGATTGATCGCTTTGCTGTTCAGTTCGTAGAAGTTGCGCAAATAAGAGGAGCGGTAATGCGCCGCCAGCGACAAAAGCGAACGCGCCGCGATCATTTCCATCTGCATGATGTCGCGTGGCCGCCACTCGCCGCCAGACCACGGATCTGGAAAGTTTGTCGTCGCTTCAAGCGCGCTGCGCATTCCTCGCGTTGATGACCGCGCCAGCTGCTCCCGCGTGACGTTGCTCGGGGTCATCAATCGAGCGTTGGCGGCTTCGGTGAGAATGCCAATAGAGTTGTGAAAGTATGGCGCAGTGCGAAAGCCCCCGTGCCACCAGGTGTCATAGAGCGCGTTGGTCAGCACGCCGTGAAAGCCCGCGGCCGTAACGTCCGCGGCCATCTTGTGACCGATAAGCCCAACTTCCCGAAGCAACAACGGCGCGATTCTCGGATTCGGCGGATCGTAAAAAGGCGGAACGAAGAAACGAGAGCCATTCGAGCCCTGTTGATGAACATCGTAGACGATTTCAGGAAACCATTCGTTCCAAAGCAGCCGCGTGATCGCTTTGCTTTCTTTGAGATTCAGCATGTACCAATCGCGATTGTCGTCATGCCCCGCGTAGTGATGATAAATTTCCGGCGGCTCTTTTCCTTCAAACGGAGTTCCGAGAGTTTTCCGGTACCAGTTTGCGACGATGTCGACGCCGTCCGGGTTGGATGAAGGGATGAGCAGTAGAATCGTATTCTGGAGAATCTCCCGCGTCTCCGCGTCCTCGGCCGTGGCGAGATCATACGCCAACTGCATCGACATTTGCGAAGCTACGATTTCAGTCGAGTGAATCGAACAGGAGATGGTCACCACCACCTTGCCGTCGTGGACCAATCGATCGCGCTCACTTTCGGTAGCGACCGTGCGCGGATCCGAAAGCTTGTGCTGAAGCTCCCGGTATTTGTTAAGCGCCAGTAGGTTTTCGCGCGCGCTGATGAAGGCGACAATCATGGGCCGCTTGAGTGTTGATTCTCCGATTGTCTGAACCAGGACGCGGTTGCTGGCCTTGTCCAATCGCGCGAAATAGTCTGTAATCTGACCCCAGTCTGCAATCGTGCGGTCATCTCCCGGCGCGAAAGCGAGCACCGATTTCGGCGACGGCACCACAACGGTCGCCGAAACACGGGCGCGTCGTTGAGCAAGGACTAGAGATGAGCTTGAACAGCCGATGAAAAACAGCAAGACAACAAGACAAGCGACGACTGCATGGCGATGACGAGTCATTCGGGAAATCCTTCGCATGAATTGATTGAAGAGAATGCTGCGACCCAGGGGTCGAGTACCGTGGAGTCTAACACAAGTCGTTGGCCCAGCCTCGGGGGTCGTCTGCTTTACTGGTGGTCGTGGTTTGTGGCCGGTACGCTGCTGGCTATTTTCGGTCCGCCGGCAATCCTGGTGTCAGGGATCGCTGGTCGCCGCCACTGGGTCTATCCCTGGGCCTTGTTCGGCGGTAGAAACTGGCTGCGCTGGAGTGGCATGAAGGTTCGTGTTCGCGGGCTGGAGTTGCTTGATCAAAATCAAACGTATGTCTTTATATCGAATCACAGATCCTACCTCGATACCGCGACCTTGTTTTGTTATGTGGGTCGCAGAATCGGCTTGATTGCCAAGAAAGAATTGTTGAAAGCACCAATACTCGGCTACGGCATGGGCTACGTAAACGTGATTGCCATCGATCGATCGAATCGCGAGCGCGCTCTGCAAACAATGGAGGCCGCAACGGCGCGTATTCGTGCGGGAGTCTCGTTTGGTGTCTTTGCCGAGGGAACGCGGGCGTTGCCCGGCCAATTCTTGGCGTTCAAGAAGGGTGCGTTCTACATGGCCGTTAAGGCGGGAGTGCCGATCATACCCGTGGCCATGAAGAATACCGACGGCTTGATGGGCAAAGGAACCGGGGTCGCAAGAATGGGAACGATCGAGATGGTTCTGTTGCCCGCTGTGAATACGACGGGAGTCTCAACCGATGAAGATCTGCAGCGACTGGTTGCGCGGGTCCAACAGTTGATCGCTCAAGAACTCGGCGTTACGACGATTACAAAACGCTAGCTTGCGCTATCTTCGCCAAGCGCTCATGGCGCAAAAATGTAGGTGATCACTCCTGTAACTTTGACTGGCTGATCTGCTACAAGCATGGGTGCAAAGCGGGCTTTCCTTGCCGCTTCGAGCGCCGGTAGTCTAAGCGGTATTGGTCCGTCCTCAACCTCCGCCGAAATCACCTTGCCCGTTTCGTCGACTATCACTCTGACAATCACCTTGCCCGCAACCCTCGCCCTTCTTGCTTCTTCCGGGTAGTTAGGCTGCGGTAGCTCAACGGCCTTGCTGTTAAGTATTCCACCTTGAATCGGTTCTCCCTTTGCAGGTCCTTCAGGTGGCGCTGTGGTGGGCGGTGGAGAAAGCGTTGGCTGAGCCGCCTTCTGCTTCGCTTCAGAAGGGTCACCCTCGGTAATTGTCACCGTCGCGCGCGCGGGCGCAAAGTCTGAATAGCGCACCTTCAGACGCACATGCAGCGAATCACCGTTGTCAAAGATTAGCTCTTCGTCTGCGTAGGAGTAGGTGGGAAACCAATAGCGCCCATCAATTTCTTCGCGGTACGTCTCGACAGTGGGGAACTTGTTGATCTTGGTCTCTGGAATCCCCTTGCCTCGCGTCTTGACGATCTGCAGGTCCAGATCGTCGACCCAGATGCGCCCCACGAAAAGGCGCTCCTTGGTTTTCTTCGGATCGGGAATGACTTTTGGCGCGACGTCAAACACGTAAAGATTCAACTCATCAATCTTCTCTTTGCCGACGTACTTGAAGTTGTATCGATCAATCTTCGATGGTTCGAGAGCAAATGGATTTATTCCCCCAAGATCCTCAAGGTCTTCCGGAGTAACGCCACCAAATGTCGGCATTGGGAAACGGCTAATCTTCTCGTAGCGGACTCCCTGATCGTCAAAGGTAAAGTATGAGACGCGGTGATATTCACCGGTGATCTGTCCACCCATTCCTAAACTTTGAACTAGGGCATCACGCTTGAAAGAGTATTGATTGAGGGCGCGACGAAACTGGGTCTCTTTGGCGGTAAAGGTTCTGACTATTCGGTCTATCTCGGCTGCACTTAACGTGCCTGAGGAATCAGCAGGCCGCTGAGCTAAACCCTCGTGAAGCGGCAACAGTAGCAACAAGAAGGCCCCGCAGCGCAACAGGACCGAGGCCTGCGAAGCTTTCGTAAACTCTAACTTCTTCCTCATCCCCATGCGAACAGATTATTATTAGTTGAGCCCTCAGTCAAAAACTGCGTTACTAGAAACCATCTGGCCACTTGAGCTCCTGGATAAGCCGAATCTGCCAAGACCGTATTTTTTGCTTGCCAAAGCTCTTGCATATAGTGTAATGTGCCCGGCGTTCAATGGATTAACCTTTATTTACGCCCGCACCGGCGAGATTGCTTGCCGGCATGTCTAATTATCAGGTTCATAAGCGTTGGAGCCTGTGGGCGAGAGTGGCAGGTTAGAGAAATCAATCTCCGGTCCTCACGTCGGCTAATGGCGGCGTCCCCAATCCCGGTGAACCTGTAAGACGCTCGCTCGCCAGCCAAACGGCGACCGAACGCGTTTACACAAGGGGGCGGACGCCCGATCAAGCTCATGGGAGGGGCTTGAAGCAAACGCCTTTTGCCGACGATGTGCGCGGTGACCTGCTGCTCCTTCTGGGCAGGGCGGCACTAAGGGTCACCGCGCACACCCCAGCATCTGAAACTTAAGACACTGCTTGCCCGCTCGCGCGCCTCGATAACTACGACAACTTATTATAAACCAGTTGGGCCTCGCCGTAAGATCATAATCGTGGTCAATAAAACAAGCGTCGTCGAGTGCGAGCAGTTAACCGATTAATAAACCCCTGGGTCTCTCCTCAACGAAAGGAGTCCGGGGCTAGGCCAAACAGTCACCATGTTCAGACAACGAATTGAATATCGACGGAATGTGGAATAATCCCGCGAGCAAAGCCCTCGGCGAGCAAGCGGCGCACAGCCTCTCGCCCACGGTCAGTGTAATCAAGCGTAAGGTCGTTAACCCACATCGCGACAAAGCGATCCGCAAGCTCAGAATCCATGTTCCTTGCAAATTGCATCGCGTATTGAAGGGCATCCTCGCGATGTTCGAGTGAGTAGCGGATACTCTCTCGCAGGCACTGTGATACGTGTCGGATAACGTCGGGCTCCAGATCGCGACGAATTGCGTTCCCGCCCATTGGCAATGGTAGATCAGTTTGCTCATGCCACCATTCGCCAAGGTCAAGAATCTTGTGAAGGCCCATTTCCTCATAGAACAACTGACCCTCGTGGATGAGCAGTCCGGCATCGCAAGTACCTTCCTCCACCGCCTCGATGATCTGATCGAACGGCACGATCTCATATTTAACGTTTGGGTTAAAAATTCGCAGCGCCAGAAAGGCGCTCGTCAAGGCACCGGGCACGGCGATCTTGAGGTCGGACAACTCTGCGGCGGTTGCGGGCTCGCGCGAAACGACGATGGGTCCATAGTTGTCCCCAATCGACGCTCCGTGAGGCAGAAGCGCATATTTGTCAGCAATGTATGCGTAAGCATGAAAGCTGATGGCGGTTACTTCATACGTGCCACGCATCGCCTCTTCGTTTAGCGTCTGAATGTCTTGCAGAACGTGCTTGAAGTTGATACCGCCAGTATCCAGCTTGTGTGTGGCTAGCGCGTAAAACATGAACGCGTCATCTGAATCCGGAGAATGAGCGACGGTGATTGTTTGTGTCTGGGTCTTGGCTGATGATGAGCTCATAATCGATATTTAGGTGACAGTCTTCTCTTTCCGCGACGCGTCTTGATGTAAGCGCTAACTCTCCTGGCAGCTAGAAATACTTTTCCGGCGATAAGTTTTCCTTCTCTAATCAAGCGAAACTGACATTGGTTCGTTCGACACGATTGTAGACGGTGTCCCGCTCTACAGCTTCGAAGCCGGCCTCTTCGATTAGCGCGACGAGTTCCCGCTTGTTCATCCTAACTTCGTTATTGGCTTCTACCGAGTAGCTTTCCGTTAGCTCGCCGCCCTCAGTGATCGTTCCATCGAGATCGTTTGCGCCGTAATGCAGAGCCACTTGGGCCAGATGCTTGCCGAGCATCACCCAGTAGGCCTTAATGTGCGCAAAGTTGTCCAACAGCAGGCGCGACACGGCCATCGTTTTCAGTGAATCAATACCTGAGGGGCCGGGAAGATGAGAAAGCTGCGTCCCAGGCGGATAAAAGGCAAGTGGAATGAAGCACTGAAAGCCGCCGGATTTATCTTGTTGCTCTCGCAGGCGAATGAGATGATCGACTCGATCCTCGATTGATTCAATGTGGCCGTAGAGCATCGTCGCGTTCGTCTTCAAGCCGGCGTCGTGAACTTTTCCGGCAAGCTCGAGCCAACGTTCAGCGTCACACTTGTGCGCGCAAATCATCGACCGGGTCGGTTCGCGAAAGATCTCCGCGCCGCCGCCAGGGCACGAATCTAACCCGGCATCGATGAGCTGTTGAATTACGCCTTCGTCCTTCATTTTGTAGAAATGCGCGAAGTGGTCCAGCTCGACCATCGTAAAGGCTTTCAAATGAAGCTGTGGATATTCGCGTTTGAGCGACGAAAGCAGATCGGTGAAATAACTGAACGGGAGCTTCGTATTCAGGCCACCTGTGATGTGTAACTCGGTCGCGCCTTCGTCCACGGCCTGACCCGCGATGCGCAGACTGTCTTCGATGTTGTGTGTGTAGGCGTCGGGCTGGCGCGGCGTGCGATAGAAGCCGCAAAACTTGCAGTCGGCATAGCAAACATTAGTCGGATTGAAATGCCGGTTGACGTTGAAATAGGTCGTGCGGCCGTGCTTCTGCCGGCGAACGCGGTCAGCCAGTTGGCCCAACGCGGTTAGATCGTCGCTTGCGTAAAGCGCCACGCCATCTTCGAGAGTTAACCGCTCCCCGACTTGAATTCTCGCGGCAAGCTCATTGAGTTTTGAATCATGTGAAAGGTTCATAAGTTTGAGAAATGTATCGAACACGAATCGGCGCAAAGTTACAGCTTCAAGAAAACCGCCCCGCCGAACGTCACAAACAGAATCACGCTCACAAACGCGTTGGTTGTGAAGAACGCTGCGTTCAGTCGGCTCAGGTCGTCGGCCCGTACCAGCGTATGCTGGTAAACGAGCAAAGCTCCGGTCACAAAGACGCCGACAAGAGCCAGCGAAGCAAGTTGCGTTGTCCAGTATAGCGCAACCAGCGCGGCAAACGCTCCCACGTGCAACGCGCGCGCGATCCAAAGCGAGCGAGCAATGCCGAGCCGGGCTGGAATGGAATACAATCCCTCACGGCGGTCAAAGTCATAATCCTGACACGCATAAAGAACATCAAAACCAGCAGTCCACAACAGCACAAAGAGCGAAAGCAACAGCGGCACGGCGCTATCAATCGTCCCGCGCACGGCGATCCAGGCGCCTGTCGGCGCGATCGAAAGGCACCAGCCAAGCACCAAATGCGAAAGCAATGTCCAGCGTTTGGTAAAAGAATAGAGCATAACGCTGGCCAGCGCGACGGGAGCGAGAATCAACGTCAACCGATTAAGCATCGCGGCGGCCATGAAGAAGAGAATTGCCGAAACGATCGTGAACAACCAAACGAAGCTCACCGACAGCAAGCCCGCCGGGATGGCTCGCATGCGTGTACGCGGATTGCGAACGTCAAGATCGCGATCGGCAATTCGATTGAAGGCCATCGCGGTTGATCGAGCTCCCACCATCGCCAGCGTGATCCAGAGAATTTGTTTCGGCGTCGGCAATCCGTGCGCCGCAAGCACCGCGCCCAGGAAGGCAAAGGGCAACGCAAAAAGCGTGTGCTCGATCTTGATCATCTCGAGCGTTAGGCGAACGTTGCGTAAGACTGTGGGCACGCTCAGACCTTGCCCTTCGCGCTGACCAACTCGCCTGGCTGGTCTTTCACGCCTTTCCACCTGGTCTCTTGTGAGTGAGGCACGCCGAGGTGATCGAGAATGCGGAAAACCAAATGGTCCACTAAGGCTTCGATCGTTTGGGGACGGTGATAAAAACCCGGACTGGCCGGAATGATGCGCGCCCCGGCACGAGAAAGTCTCAACATGTTTTCCAAGTGAATCGCGTTGTAGGGCGCCTCGCGTGGCACGAGCACCAGACGGCGACCCTCTTTCAGAGTCACGTCGGCCGCGCGATGAATGAGATTGTTGCTGAGGCCCGCGGCGACCGCTCCAAGCGTGCCCATCGAGCAGGGCACGATTACCATGCCCTGCTGCGTGTGCGAACCTGATGAGGGCTTAGCCGCTAGATTGTCCAGGCGATGAAGGTGAACGAGTTTTGAATCGAGGGAAAGGCCAAGCCACTCGTTGATCTTTGCCGCATCAGCGCCGCGCAGATCGACGCCTAACTCAACGCGCGCCACCGTCTCGGCGGATGCAGACATGATCAGGTTGATGCGCTCGACCACGCCGCTCGCCGCCATATGCACGAGCGTCCGATAGGCGTAGATTGAGCCGGATGCTCCGGTTATTGCTACCGTAAATTCCATAACGATCGCGTGTGAGAATCTTACTTGGGGGCTGGGTTAATCGCAAGCGAGCCGATTTTCAAGTGCCAGGTTCGCTGGGGCCAGTCTTCTTCAATACAATGCTCAGCATTCAACCTTTCGCGTTACCTGTCGTTAGACGTGGCTAATCGATTGAAGATAATTGGTCGGCCCTGGCAGACGATTTTCGAACTTATCTTTTCTTGGTGCGACCCGTAGTCACTTGCCTGCCGGCAGGCGGCGCCGCACCTCGTCGAAGAAGTTCAGCAAGAACGTGACGTGAACCGTTGCCTTCTCTTCCGCCGCCGTCTCAGGCATCGGGAACACCGCGAAGTGTTTGCCATCGGGAGCGAGATCGAAGTTCGTGAAACCTACGCCCAGCAGCCGTGCTGGTGACCACGGGCGGGGCTTGCTAGCCACGAACGTGTTGCCCTTGGTCACATAATCCACGACCATGATCCGGCTCTCCGGACCCATGTAGAACATCTCCCGGCCGTTGCGCGACCAGATCGAAGTACCGGCTCCGGCTCCGGTCCCCCCGGTCGAGATTTGCCACTTCCCTCCGGCCTGCGCCGGAGGGAAGGGCCGGACGTAGACCTCGTTCGCCCCTGACTCGTTGGACGTGTATGCGATCCAGCGACCGTCGGGAGACAGGGCCGGCCGCGTCTCATTGAAGGGAGTGTGCAGCAAGGGTTCAGGCTTTCCCGGCTTCGGGTGATCCGGCTCGCTTATGTCGAGAGGTACCATCCACAGGTCAAACTGGGTCGCGGGTTCGTGGGCGGCATAAACCAGCAGGCGGCCGTCAGGTGAGAAGGAA
>JBGQJU010000023.1:0-58320 GCA_041499185.1 Pyrinomonadaceae bacterium
GTCCGTCCCGCTTCCACTGCTTTCAAGATCGCGATGATCTGATGTTCACTATATTTGCTCTTCCGCATTCAGGCCTCCTGGCGTCATACTCGCCCGGAAACCTCTAGTTTTCAATGGCCCGGTTTTTGGGGAGGGTTACACCTTAGTGCGGCATTTGTTGTAGAACTCGGCGGCTTGCTCGAAGTCTTCGGTCACCGTAACTAGGTCGGGAAAAGCTCGGAGATGATCGCGCAACGTCGCAAACTGCTTCGCATCTTTGACGCCCGATAGCAGTTCTTGCCGAATCGCTCCAATCATCACCACCCGCCCCTCGCGGACCAACTCCGCAAGCTCCTCAGCGTAAGGATGAATAGGCTGCGAGGCACGCCGCAAAGCGAGAGACCACACGCTTGTGTCAACGAGAACATTCACGATCGCCTGCGAGCCCGCTTGTAGTCGTACTTCGTGTCAATGTCGATTTTGCCAAAAAGCTTTAAGATGCGAGCCTGCTTGCGGCGGTGGATGTACTCACGTAGCGCTTCCGTTACCGCGGCCTTTTTTGTCCGATGGCCACTGAGCTTCACTGCTTGCTCGATTAAGCGATCATCGATTGCCAGGTTGGTTGCCATGTGTAACAGTTTACACAGAGCCTTGAGTGATGACAACTCTTGAATGTGAAACGACGCCCCTCCCTGACGGTCGGGCTACTGCCCCGTTGGCGGAGCTTCGAACCACAATGTCGCCAGCGGCGGCAGCTTTATTGTTACGGAGTATTGTTGACCGTGAATCGGAGAAGATCCCGCGGTGATTGATTGGGTCAGACCGACGCCGCCTCCGCCATAGACTTTATCGTCGGTGTTCAAGAGCAAACGATACACGCCCGGCCTTGGTAAGCCCAACCGGTGATTCTCTCTGACGGCTGGCGAAAAGTTCCCGACGCAGACGAACTCACGACCGGTTGATGGCGAGCGACGAATGAAAGAGACGATGTTCTCTGCAGCGTTGTTCGCATCGATCCACTGAAAGCCCGCGGGCTCGCCATCCGATTCCCAAAGCGCCGGCTCGCGATCGTAAATCTGATTCAGATCGCGCACGAGCGCGCGCACCCCTTCGTGAAGCGGCTTTCGCAGCAGATGCCAATCCAAACTCTCGTTGTCGTTCCATTCGCGCCACTGGCCAAACTCGCCACCCATGAACAGCAACTTCTTGCCGGGATGCGCCCACATGTAAGCGTACAGCGCGCGCAGGTTCGCAAACTTCTGCCGCTCGTTGCCCGGCATCTTGTTCAGCAGCGCGCCTTTCATGTGTACTACTTCATCATGCGAAAATGGCAGGATGAAGTTTTCGCTCCACGCATAGACCAATCCAAACGTCAGCGCGTTGTGATTGCCGGCGCGGAACAAAGTATCGGTCTGAAAATACTTGAGCGTGTCGTGCATCCAGCCCATGTTCCACTTGAAATCAAACCCCAGCCCGCCCGCGTAAACCGGGTGACTCACCTGCGGCCACGCCGTTGATTCCTCGGCAATCATCATGGCGCCAGGTTGAACGCGATGAACCACTTCGTTCAGCTCCTTCAGCAGCGAGATCGCTTCGAGATTCTCGCGCCCGCCAAACTTGTTCGGCACCCACTGCCCTTGCTTCCGGCTGTAGTCGAGATAGAGCATCGAGGCGACGGCATCGACGCGCAAGCCGTCGAGATGAAATTCCTTGAACCAATAGAGCGCGTTCCCGATCAGGAAATTTCGCACTTCATTGCGGCCGTAGTTGAAGATGTATGTGCCCCAATCCGGATGCTCGCCCTTGCGCGAATCGAGATGCTCGTACAGAGCGGAACCATCAAAGCGCCCGAGGGCAAACGCATCTTTAGGAAAATGCGCGGGCACCCAGTCCATAATCACACCGATTCCGTGCTGGTGCAGGTAGTCGACAAGATAACGTAGATCGTCCGGCGTGCCGTAGCGGGCCGAGGGTGCGTAATAGCTGCTGACCTGATAACCCCAGGACGGTCCGTACGGGTGTTCCTTCAACGGCAGAAACTCGACATGCGTAAAGCCCATCTCGGCAACATAGTCAGCCAGGAGCGGCGCCATCTCGCGATACGTCAATGGCCGATTGTTTTCTTCCGCGACCCGTCGCCACGATCCAAAATGAACCTCATAGATCGCGAGCGGCTTACGAAAATGCTCGCCGCCAGAGCGTTGCTTCATCCATTGCTGATCGCGGAACTTGTACTTCGACTCGTAAACAATCGAGGAAGTGCCGGGAGGGACCTCCATGTAGTTTGCGTACGGATCGGCTTTCAAGAACGGCAGCCCCTTGCGCCCACGCATCTCGAATTTGTAGAGCGTGCCCGGGTGCAGCTCGGGAACGAACACCTCCCAAATACCCGAAACGCCCAGCATGCGCATCTGGTGCAAACGTCCATCCCAGCCGTTAAAGTCGCCAACCACGCTGACACCGTCCGCGTTCGGCGCCCAAACGGCGAAGGAGACACCGCTCACTGGCCCGTACTTGCGCACGTGCGCGCCTAGTTTTTCGTAAACCGTCTCGTGTTTCCCTTCGGCAAACAGATGCAGATCGAGATCGCCCAGAGTCGGCAGGAATGAATAAGGATCGCGCAGAGTGAAAACGTTGCCATCCGCGTACTGAACTCTGAAACGGTAGGAAGGGATTTCTAATAGATCCGACACGACGATCTCAAACAGTCCGGCCTCATGTGTCTTGACCAACGGCTGGGGCTTCTTTCTCCCGATGAGCACCTCGACCTTCGTCGCGTTAGGACGAAAGGCGCGAAAGATCACGCCGCCATTTGACTCGTGCGCGCCGAGGAGGCGATGGGGATCACGGTGTTTGAGCGCGAGCAGCCGATTCAGCTCCGCCCGGTTTACGGTTAGGCCGCGGTCACGCGCCGCGGGCGTCTGTTTGCTAGAGCGCCGAACGGTAGCGCGTTTTGTTTTTGCTGCTGGTTTCTTGCCTGACGCTTTTTTCGTCATGACAGTGTGGGCTCGGTCTCAGCGGCGCCGGGAGCAAAGACCACAGGCGGCTCAGCGAAGCGTAGATAGACGTCCGCGCCGTTGCCATTCGCCGCAATGTTACTGCGCGCTTCGCTGAGTATTTCGAGGAAGCGCGCACGCGGCGACGGCAAACCAAGTTCGTCCATCAGCTCAATCGCACGCGCGGCGTACCTCATGATCTGAACCGTCTCGATGCCCGAGATCTCTGAAAAGAACCAGCCGCAGCTTGTGAACATCAGCAGCGCGTTGCGTTGCATTTCGAGCAGGGTTAGCGCGCGTACCTGGTCCGGCGGCGCCAGTTCACGGTTGGTGTGGATTTCCAGAAACTGATCTCGTGAGCGGCCATGATCGAGAATCAACTCGACATAAGCGTCGCGCGCGGCCCACGGATCAAAGAACAGATCGCCCCCGACGGTTTCGAATTGGCGGGCGGTATCATCGCGCAAGAAATCGAGTGCGGCTCTGAGCGGCGCGCGCCATTTTTGGTTCCAGCCGGGCTCGCCGCCGGTGTGGCAACCACAATCGCGTATCCAACGACCGACTCCATGAGCGCAGCTCCACGAAGTGCCTTCGCCGTCCGGGCCTCTCTTGATCTCAACTTCGAACTCCGGCGGATACTGGTCCAGAAACTGGCCGTAGTTTGTCAGCCACAATCCCTGCTCTTTCGCTTCCACTTCAAGCGCGTGCGCCAGACACAGATCGCCAAACTTGAAATGATGGCCGTAAGTCTCGCCGTCGGTCGCGACATTGACCATCGGTCCGCGATCGCCTGCTCTCTTAAACATCTGAACCAGCGACCCGCTGGACGAGAGAGCTTTCTCGAACGCGATCGCGCGCGAAAGTGGACCATTGTAAAAGAAGACGGCGATTGAACCGCGTGAGCCGTCGCGCTGAGTGTGACGATACGCTCGCGTCGTGTCGATGCGGCCGTCAGCCACGGAGTGCCACTCGCCATCGTTTGCCCGATAACGTTCCGCCTGAGCTGGGGCAAGAATCACATAGCGAAGGCCTTGCTCAATTAAGAGATCAAATGTGGCCGAATCGCAGGCGGTCTCTGGCAGCCACAGCGCTTCCGCCTCGCGGTCAAAGCGATGACGAAAATCAGCAAGGCCCCAGAGCACTTGCGTCCGGGCGTCACGCTCGTTACCCAGCGACAGGATCGCATGGCCATAAGCCTGCGCAATCGCATTACCATGACCGCCGCGCTCGCGTGCGCTGTCCTTGTCGGCCTGAATGATCCGCCCGTAGGTTTTCGGATGATGCGATTCCAGCCACGAAAGCAGCGTCGGCCCAAAGTTGAAGTTGATGTGCGCGTAGTTATTGCCGGTCTGCTCGATCCTATTGTTTGCTCCGACGATGTGCGCAAACGCATTGGGTCCGTAGCATTCATCATGAATGCGCTCGTTCCAATCATGATACGGATCCGCACCGTATTCACGCTCGACCTTACCGGTCCACGGGTTCTCGCGCGGTGGTTGATAGAAGTGTCCGTGAATGATCAGTGCAGTCATCTAAGATACACACTCTCCGTGCTCATTTGCGAATGAGCAAGCGAGCTTCGTCTGCTGTCTTAATCAGCACCTTCAGCGATCGCTTCGCTGATTGTCGCCTCCGATCCTTCCGACAATCCGGCCCAGCCGGTTCGATTCAAGTTCCACATCATGACGCCGCCCGAAGCTGCTGCGATCAGGATTAGCAGAGCGGCCCGGGACCAAACGCCGAAGATAATCTC
This sequence comes from Pyrinomonadaceae bacterium, assembly GCA_041499185.1. Taxonomy (GTDB): domain Bacteria; phylum Acidobacteriota; class Blastocatellia; order Pyrinomonadales; family Pyrinomonadaceae; genus JAOAPY01. The sequence continues at coordinate 4,729 of JBGQJU010000023.1, forward strand.
GCCGATGGCAAATAGCGTTGCGTAGACCAATGCTATGCCGAGCACCCAATTCAAAAGGTTCGGCCCGATCTCGCCTTTGCGTTCGGGCAAACCGGCGGCTTGCCCAACCTGACGCCATCCGGGACCCGCTGGATGCACGCGCCGGTAGAAGCTGGAAAGTTTCTCCATGGGTTCAGGCGCGGTCGCATAAGTCGCCAGGAGCCACACTAACGTCGTCACTCCAACCGTAATCAGAATCTGCTGGGCGAAGCCTTTTGGCGTCGCGGCGTCAAAGATTGCGAAATAACGCAACCCAAGAGAGACGACCAACGCCGACGCCATCGCTGAAACTTCCGACCAGGCATTCACGCGCCACCAGTACCAACGCAGGATGTAGACCAATCCGGTTCCGGCACCAAGCGAAAGCACCAACTCCCAACCGCTGGTGATCCGGTTCATGTAATAAGTGACGACAATCGATAGCAGCACGACGAGCAGCGTGGCCAATCGGGATGCCAAAACTAAGTGCTTTTCACTCGCATTGGGTCGGACAAAGCGACGATAGAAATCATTGATGATGTAGCTCGCGCCCCAATTCATCTGTGTGGAGATCGTGCTCATGTAAGCGGCAGCGAAAGATGCCAGCAACAGTCCGCGAAAACCGACCGGCAAATAGTCGTTCATCACTTGCACATAACCGAATGCCGCATCGGGTTTGCCGGTTTCTGGATTCAGCGTCGCGCCGTTATAGAGCACCAGCGAGCAGAGCGCCACTATGATCCACGGCCACGGCCTGAGCGCATAGTGGGCGATGTTGAACCACAACGTCGCGAGCAGCCCGTGTTTTTCGTTCTTCGCGGAAAAGATTCTCTGGGCGATGTAGCCACCGCCGCCCGGCTCGGCGCCCGGATACCATGATGCCCACCAGTTGACTCCGAGATAGACGGCGAGCGTCAAAAGCGGCAGCATCCAGACCGCCGAGCCATCAGGCCATAAGCTGATCGCGCCTCCTGGGCCAAACGTCTGCGTAGCGCCCACAGGTCTAACGCCTGCCAATCTGGTCTTCAAGTTCTCCAGGCCGCCGACGGCCTTTACAGCAAATACAGAAAGTGCGATCGAACCGGCCATCGCAATCACGAATTGAACCGCATCCGTCACCACCACGCCCCAGAATCCGGAAAGGATCGAGTAGATGAACGTGATACCCAAACACAAAGCGAGCGCCTGCCATTTGGCCAACCCCAGAGTTCCGCTCAAGACCTTGGCCATGCCCAGATTGACCCAGCCCATTATGATCAGATTGATCGGCAGTCCGAGATAGAGCGCGCGAAAGCCACGTAAGAATGCCGCCGGCTTGCCTGAATAGCGCAGCTCGACAAACTCCACGTCAGTCATCACGCGCGCGCGCCGCCATAACCGCGCAAAGAAAAACACCGTCAGCATGCCGCTGGCGAGCAAAGACCACCACAACCAGTTTCCCGCCACTCCGTTGCGCGCCACCATCTCAGTCACCGCGAGCGGCGTGTCAGCCGCAAAGGTGGTGGCCACCATCGAAGTGCCTGCGAGCCACCACGGCATGGAACGATCAGACAGGAAATACTCTTCGGTCGAGCGTCCGGCACGCCGCGCGTAATAGAGACCGATAGCCAGCGACAAAACAAAGTAGGAGGCAATGATTAACCAATCGATCGTAATTAGCTTCACGCTATGTCCTCCGGCGGTTTCGGTAACCGGTGACGACTCGCCAACTCAACGAGCGCCGATAGGCTTCACCGGCGCACACTCTAACATTATTTGCGTTATCCAAGATCGCCAGATTGCGTTATTCCCCGATGATCTTTAAGAGGACTCGTTTGTCTCGGTGACCGTCAAACGTGTCCGACAAACTTTAAAGTTTGTCGCGTGAGTTACCACGGACTTTAGTCTGTGATTCTAATGCGCAGGATCACAGACTGAAAGTCTATGCTACAGAAATCAACGACAAACTGAAGTTTGTCGGACATCCCCTGTGCAAAATTTGAATTCAACGATACCATCAAGGCGCGGTAATTGACTTACTAAAACAGCATCGTCAGGCTGAAGTGTAAATGAGGCTGCTAGCAGCAATTCCCGGGCTTGTTGTCATTCTGATCATTTTGTGGGAGGCGTTCGAGACGATCGTCCTGCCCCGCCGTGTGACTCGGCGCATACGGCTTACCAGTCTGTTTTATCGCTCTATCGGAATGCCCTGGCTCTTTCTGGCCAAACTAATCAAAAAGACCAAACGCCGCGAATCCTTCCTTGGATTGTTTGGACCACTCTCAGTATTGATGTTGCTGGCGATGTGGGCAGTGGGTTTGATTATTGGATACGCTGCGATCTTGTGGGCTATTGCAGCAAAGCTCAACGCTCCGAACGCAGTCGTAGATTTCGGGATCTATCTTTACTTGAGCGGCGTCACCTTTTTCACACTTGGCTACGGCGACGTGACGGCGCTGTCACCGCTGGGGCGAACGATCGAGGTAATCGAAGCGGCAAACGGACTCGGCTTGCTCGCCATTGTGATTGGATACCTGCCTGTGCTTTATCAGTCGTTTTCGCGACGCGAAGTTAACATCTCACTGCTGGACGCACGCGCCGGATCGCCATCGAGCGCCACGGAACTTTTGCGCCGGTACGGAGCGAGCGGAAACCTCGGCGAGATAAGCGCCCTGCTGCACGAGTGGGAAAACTGGTCGGCTGAATTACTCGAGAGCCATGTTTCCTATCCGGTGCTCTGTTACTTTCGCTCTCAACACGATAATCAGTCGTGGCTCGGTGCTTTGACGACCGTGCTGGATACCTGCGCTCTGGTCATCGCAGGCGTCGATGAGGTTCCAGTCTGGCAGGCGCAATTGACGTTCGCGATTGCGCGCCACGCTGTCGTCGATATTGCGCAGATTTTCAGAACGAAACCGACCTCGGCCAGTTGTTGCGATACACGTCTGCCGCCTGAAGAACTGCGACGAGTACGAGAAATCCTCGCGGCGAATGGAACACCGCTACGCGACGGAGAGGACGCTGAAAGAAGACTGCTTGAGCTGCGCCTGTTGTATGAGCCGTACGTCGTCGCTCTTTCGGAATTCCTGTTGATGCCGCTGCCGCCATGGGTTCTGCCAGCCGATGCGATTGACAACTGGAAGACAAGTGCCTGGGGACGGATGCAATGACGCGCAATGCAGCTTTGACCTGAGAGCCTTCAAGAAAGAAGATGACCTCTAAAGATTGATCAGCTCAAGGTCAGGAAGGCGGGCATGCCCCCGCTCTTTGGACGGCGAAGCAAATTCTAATCATGAAGCTTCATGGTTACATCGGACTAATGATCATTGTTAGCGCTGAAGCTCTTCTCTTCGCCGGCAATCGTTTCGTTGGTGGCTGGTTTACGCCGATTGTCTGGACCGGCCATATACTTTTCATTGACGCGATTGTCCACAAACTCAAAGGCCGCTCTTTACTCGTTAACGAAAGAACGGAACTCCTGATCATTGTTCTCATCTCGATCGGCGGCTGGTGGTTGTTTGAGTTCTACAACGCGCCGCGCTTCTGGCGTTCGGATCTTGAACTCTGGTGGCACTATCAAAATCTTGAGCCGAATCCTTATCTGCGCCGCGCCGGTTACGACTGGGCGTTTGCCACTATCTTCCCGGCAATGTTCTTGACTGCCCAACTCTTCGCGGCAAGCGTATTCGCAAAGCAAAAAGAGTTTCGAGCGATCCGGCTTTCGCGACTAACCCTTTACGCGATGATCGTCTTGGGCGCTGCAGGCGCACTGCTGCCACTCATGATTATCTCATCATGGTTCGCGCCGCTGGTCTGGTTGTCATTCATCTTTTTTCTGGACCCGATTAACTATCTACGTGGTTGGCCGTCGATCGTCGGGGATCTTTCTAATGGCAACTGGCGCCGGCTGCTGTCACTGCTGGCCAGCGGTCTAGTGTGTGGCGTGCTGTGGGAGTTTTGGAACTACTGGGCAATAACAAAATGGACCTACACTGTTCCCTATTTCGGCAACGTGAAAGTTTTTGAGATGCCGGTGCTGGGTTATCTTGGCTTTCCACCGTTCGCGGTTGAGTGTTGGGTAATGTACATCTTCTTTCGCTCAATGCTGACGCCGAGACCTACGAGGCTTGAGACTGATAACAATGAGATCTACATGCAGTCCCTGCGAAATAACCAGCGAGGCGTTTAGTTAGAAAATCTCGACAGGACGATTCGACTGCATCTTAAGTTTTTCCGGAGTCGGAAATGCGCTTCAGGATCATTGGGCAAATCACTGATGTGGAAACCATCGCGGTTGGCAAACAAATCAGGGATCTGGAATATCTTCAGAAAGCCTGCGGCCAGGGCAGGCGGCGCAAGCTCAAGGGAGTTGCCCTGATTGAGCTGTCCAATGGTAGAATTCGCCAAGCCGAACTGCACTGGTACGAAGCGCACGGTATCGGCAAAGTTGCACTTCCAACTTGAATCCGCGATTAATAATGCCACGCAAAAACTCGGAAACCCATTACGCTTTATGTCTCGACAACGAAGGTTGCCGTGCTTCGCTTGAGGTTCGCAAGATCTATCAGGTGGTGCCGGACCCAGAAGCGGAACGGGAAGGTCTCATCAGGGTTATAGATAATTCTGGCGAGGATTATTTGTACGAAGAGTCTTCCTTTGTCCTCCTGAAACTGCCGCGCGACATCGAAAAACTCGTTGCGGCAACTCTCTGAAAAGTCGATCAAAATAACGGAGCGATTCCGGCTCCCTGTGCGAAACCTTCGCGAACCTGAAAAAGCACCCTGATGAAAACCGCGCAATTTGGCTTCCCATTGATTCTAACTGCGAGTCTTCTGATTGTTGGCGCACCTTTGACCGGACAGCATCTAAATGAGAACAAGAGACCCCGTGCGCGGGAAACCGGCATCAAAGTTGGCATCCCTCCTGTCGGACCACTGAACGCGATCACCGACGTTGCCGGCGTGTTGGTTGGCCACACGACGATCGTTCGCGGTGACAACATCCGCACCGGCGTCACGGCAATACTTCCGCACGGTGGAAATCTTTTTCGCGAGAAAGTTCCCGGCGCGATCTTCGTCGGCAATGGCTTTGGCAAGCTGATGGGGTCGACGCAAGTGAACGAGCTTGGCGAGATTGAGACGCCAATTCTTTTGACCTCCACGCTCAGCGTACCTCGCGTTGCGGATTTCCTGCTTGACTACATGCTGTCGCTGCCGGGTAATGAAGACGTCCAATCGGTAAACGCGCTCGTAGCCGAAACGAACGATGGTTATTTGAACGACATTCGCGGACGCCACATCACGCGAGAGGATGTTTTCTCGGCAATCAAGAATGCGAAAGGCGGTCTCGTCGAAGAAGGATGCGTTGGCGCGGGAACGGGAACGGTCGCTTTCGGATTCAAAGGCGGCATCGGCACCTCTTCGCGCAAGCTTCCCGAAAAATTGGGCGGCTACACCGTTGGCGTGCTCGTGCAAACAAACTTCGGTGGCGTGCTGACGATCAATGGCGCGCCAGTCGGCCGCGAGCTGGGGAAGTATTATTTAAAGGAAGAGCTCGGATCGAACAGCATCCGGGACCTCCACCGAAACCAAGACGAGAACGCCGACGGCTCGGTGATCATTGTCATCGCGACTGACGCTCCGGTTGACGCTCGTAATCTGAAACGGATGGCGGCGCGCGCGATGATGGGGCTCGCCAGAACCGGCGCTGCCGGCTCAAACGGCAGCGGCGATTACGCCATCGCGTTCTCAACTGCGCCTGATGTTCGGATTGTCACGGCGAGAGACCAGGTTGGACCACGTTCACAAAAAGCGCTCTCAAACGATGCGATGTCACCTCTGTTTCTGGCAGTGATCGAAGCAACTGAAGAAGCGATCTACAACTCTCTCTTTCGCGCCACCACTACCACCGGCCGGGGCCACACGGTGGAAGCGCTGCCAGTTGATAAGACTCTGGAGATCCTGCGAAGGCACGGCGCGCTCTGATTTGCGAGTGCGGCGACTTGTCGCTGCACTCCAAAGTAGACCATTCTGTTGACACTTCATTAGCGGCTGCATAGAATTCCCGTCAAAGCAACTCAGCCCAAGACAGGAGGTCACTAGCGCGTGAAACTAAATATACGTGTCAGCAGAAAGAAACCGGAATCACTCACACGACAAATCACGGAGCAGCTTAGTCAACTGATCGAATCCGGCGCAGCAGCCGCGGGAAGTCTTCTGCCCAGCGAACGCGAACTTGCCAACTCCCTAAAGGTCGCTCGTAACGTCGTGCGTGGCGCCTACGAGAAATTGGTGGCCGTGGGAAAGGTCCAAAGTGAAGGTCGCAAAGGCAGGCGCGTCCGAGCAGCAGGCGCGAAAAAGAAATCCAAGCCAAGCAGGAAGAAATGAAACGTCTTGAGCGCGCCCGAATCGCTCACACGGCTGTTCCCCAATCCCTCGCCGGACCAGTCACAGTGTTGTTACGTCATCGGGTTGCAAGCTTCGCTTCTTCCCCAAGGGCGACAATCTCGTTCCGTATCGCATTTCGCTCAGCGAGCAGGCGCACAAAAAACCTTCGGCGCGTGATGAAGAAGGCGAGCGCGCGCAGCCCGCCTAAGAATGCGTCCAATTCTTCCAGGAAGCGCATTGCGGCGTAGCCGGCAACCGGGAGAATCAGCAGTGTGAGGGATGCAGCAACCCAGCCGGCGATCTCGAAACTTGCGAAAGCCGCGGCGAGCCAAGTCAGCGGAAACAGCAACATTGCAGAGATGATCTTGATCGTCGAAACGACGTCCTCATCGTTTTTCGAGAACCTCGTTGAAAGAACACCACCAAGACGATAAGCGGGAAAGTGAACCAGCATTCCCAATACCGCGGGAGCTAGCAACAACAAGAATAAGAGAAACCGCACCAACAGATGTCTGAGCACAGCGCCTGTGGACTCTGGTGGCGAGAGATCCTCCGGATCAACTCCGGCCTGTCTCAATTGTTCCTCAAAGCGAGCGATCCTGGCGACAAGTTTCGTTACTCGCTCGGGCGCGCGCTCTCGCAGCGTTGTGTAACCCTTGATGAATCGCTGTCGTAGTTGCAGCTGCTGGGCAAGACTCGCGTCGGAATCTTCATTTCGTTGCTCTGAAGAAAATATATTTTCGGCGCGTGTAATTGTGCTCAGCGCTTCCTCATGTTGAGCGTCAAGCATGACCTCGCGCAACGCGGCTCCGATCTCTTTTGACAGCTCGCGCACAGCTTCACGCGGTGGATCACCGTCGGGTTCAAGGGCAACGCGTTTCACGTCGATCGGTTTTCCAAAGTAGAGCAGGGCCGCGCTGCGAAACGTGGTCTTTGATGTGTAGTAGAGGCCCGCGGGCACGATCTTCAGATCGAGCGCCGCGCCTGTGGACACTGCGCCGAGCGCGATGCGCGCCGTCCCTGTTTTGATCGGCTGCAAGCCAGGTTCGTCGTGTGAGATTCCTTCGGGACAGATTGCCAGAGTGCCGCCGCGCGCGAGCAACTTGCGGGCAGCTTCGAATGTCTCGCGATTCTTCGCAACGTCCTCACCTTCGTCTTGCCGGCGATAGACCGGCAGCGAATCGAGCGCTCGCACCAGATATTTAATCACCGGCATCCTAAACAACGGCGCTTTCGCGAGGAATGAAACGCGACGCGGCGCTAGACACAAAAGAAACGCAGGATCGACGAGCGCATTCGGATGATTGAGCACGAAGATGACGGCACTCTGACGGGGCACATGCTCGAGACCGGCAACTTCAATGCGACGGAAATAGAGTCGGAGCGTGAACCGCACGAGCGCGACTATGATTCGCCTGGTCATTTGCGTCTGTTCACCAGCCTTGGGACCGAAGAGTTTACTCAAAGACGGATGATAAGGTGCGGTGACTCAGGACACAATTGCAATCTGGGGCTAGGTGCGAAGTGCCGCGTTTGGTGCAATAATGATGGCGCTTTCCCAGCAACCGACAACGGAATCAGAGAGGTCCTTATATGAAGCGCTTAGTTGTCTCGCTATCGATCGTTGTGCTCGCGTTCACGTCATTGGTCGCGGCGCAGGAACGCCATTTCACCGTAGACGATCTATTGAAGGTACGCCGCGTTGGCGATCCGCAAGTCTCTCCTAAAGGCGATCTCGTTGCCTACACGATCACCAATATCGACAAAGCCGCCAACCATGGTGTGACTCAGATCTACGTCGTGCCGATTAGCGGCGGCGAGCCGCGCCAGCTTACGAATGACGAACATTCGTCCGCTTCGCCGCGCTGGTCGCCCGATGGCGAAAAGCTTGCATTCCTCCACGAGGATCAGATTTGGACAATCGATGTCTCAAGCGGCGCTCTTAAGAAGATCACCAACATTTCGACGGGCGCCGGCGATGCGGTCTGGTCGCCCGACGGCAAGTGGCTCGCATTCGCTTCTGACGTTTATCCGGAGTGCAAAGACGACGCCTGCAACCAAAAGCGTGCAGAAGAAGTTTCCAAGAGCAAAGTGAAAGCGCACGTCGCCGAGCGCCTGCTATATCGTCACTGGAAAAGCTGGTTGGACGGCATTCGCAGCCACGTGTTTGTGGTTTCAGCGGAAGGCGGCGAGGCGCGCGACCTGACGCCGGGCGATTACGATGCGCCGCCATTCAGTTTGGGCGGACCAACCGATTACGCTTTCGCGCCCGATTCGAAGGAACTCGCTTTCGTCAGCAATCACGATAAAGTGGAAGCCACTTCGACCAATGCCGATGTCTTTCTTGTTTCTGTCCAAGGTGGCTCGGCGAAAAACATCACCGCCACAAACCATGGCTACGACGGCTCGCCCCAGTTTTCGCCCGACGGTCGCTTCATAGCCTATCGCTCGCAATCGATACCCGGCTTTGAGAGCGATCGGTTTCGCGTAATGCTTTACGATCGGAAAACGAGCACCGCTAAGTCGTTGACCGAAAGTCTAGACTCGTGGGTTGACGAGTTCACTTTTGCTCCGGACAGCAAGACGATCTATCTCGCGGCGGAGGATCGCGGCAAAGATCCTATCTACACAGTTTCGGTCAGCGGTGGCCCGGTCAAGAAGCTTGTGGCGGAGGGTTTCAACGGCGACCTGCACGTAACTGCTGACGGCAAAACGCTAGTGTTCTCGCGCAGCAGCATGACCAGCCCCAACGAGATCTATCGCGCGAATGCGGATGGCGGTGGCGTTACCGCGCTGACTACGACGAACGACGCTCTTATCTCGTCGTTCAATTTGAAACCAGCGGAAGAAGTGACGTGGATCGGCGCGATGGGTACAAAGGTCAGCGGTTGGATAATCAAACCGTCAAACTTCAAACCAAACAAAAAATGGCCGCTGGTGGTTTTGATTCATGGTGGTCCGCAGGGCGCCTGGAATGATAACTGGGGCTATCGCTGGAACCCACAGGTGTTCGCAAATGCGGGTTACGTTGTTTTCATGCCGAACCCGCGCGGCTCAACCGGCTACGGTCAGCAATTTCTCAATGAGATTTCGGGCGACTGGGGCGGAAAGGTTTTCGTCGACATCAAGAACGGCGTTGCTCACGTGGCTTCCCTGCCCTACGTCGATCGTGACCGCATCGGCGGGGCGGGGGCCAGCTATGGCGGTTACATGATCGATTGGATTGAAGGCCACAACAACGATCCACGATTTCAATTCAAGGTGCTTGTTTCGCACGATGGCGTCTACAATCTAACGAGCATGACCGGAGCGACTGAAGAGTTGTGGTTCACAGACTGGGAATTCAAAGGAACTCCGTGGGCTAATCCTGAGTTGTATGAACGCTGGTCGCCGCACAAGTTCGTGCAAAACTTCAAAACGCCAATTCTGATCATCACCAACGAACTCGATTACCGCGTGCCCGTCACAGAAGGCCTGCAATTGTTCACTGCCGTGCAACGCATGGGTGTGGAATCAAAGCTGCTGGTCTTTCCCGACGAAGGTCACTGGGTGCAGAAGCCACAAAATTCCGAACTTTGGTACAACACAGTGCTGTCGTGGCTTGATAAGCATTTGAAGTGAGTAAGAAGCAGCCGCGGATGAACGCAGATTCACACAGATTTCCACTAATGCGGACACTCGGAGTTCGTGTGGGTGACGACAGAGCTGATGCGTAGTTGATATTCAGTCGAGGTGATGAACGAACAGACCATCGCGTGCTGTTTTGCGACGTCGCGCAAAGGACCACTATCGACCTGGCCCAACCAGAACAAAAATCCCGCCATATCCGGGTCACGCCGCAGATAACCATAGTATTGAGTCGCGACAAACGCGCGGTTGTATTCAGCGTCGATGAATGCCCTGTTGTTGACTGGGTTGGCTTGCGCATCGTCCTCTGCGAGTTGCTGCATCACTGGGCCGCGGCCATTGAAGTTGAACAGATTGATGAGCGTCGTGCGCTGCGACGTGAGGTCAGGGCCAAGGTCATTTTTGATCGTGGCCAGGAGCGTGTCGACAAATTGTGGGCCATCCAGGCTGGCCGGGTATTTCGCGAGGAACTCAGGCCGCAGGACGAACGCATTCGCGAGGTCGAATTGCGACTGGTGCAGTTGCGAGCCGCCACTAACGCGGGCTCGGTCTTGCATGAACTGCAAATACGCCGGCACCTTTTTCTCTTCTCCCGGATGCAGCGGATCCGGATTAGGATTCGGAAAAGGTTGATTATTGCCGAAAGCCGCACGGTAGAGGCGGTAGACGTAAGCGCCCGTCTGCTGAAACTCCAGCTCGAAATAGAAGGCATTCGAGACATCAATGCGTTTTGCGTTGATGCAAGCCTGGTCTGCGCCGCACTGCGTAATTGTATTGGTCCAAAAATCCCAGCCGCCCGAGTCGGGATAACGACTGAGAAAATCATAATAGTGTTGCTGCACGAAGAAGCGCGCCTGATCCAGCGGATTCGCAGTCGGCGGGTTGGAATCGTTATCCGTGATCGTAAGCACCGCAGTGCTCGGGCTGGCCGCTGCGCCGCCGGTTGGATGGGTCAAAGTTAGATTCAAAGTTTCATTGCCTTCAACATAAGCGTCATCGACGATGAGCACGGTGAACACCTTGCTGGTTTCGCCCGCGGCGAAGCTAAGCGTCCCGCTCGCTACTTCATAGTCTTTATTTTGCGTAGCCGTGCCATCGCTGGTGCCAAAGTCGACCGTCGCCGGCACGGAGGTGTTGCCAGTGCGATTCACGGTGATCAGCACGCTGCCGTCGCCTTCGCCTACGTTGTAAGTCGCCGCGCTAAACTGCATCAAGGGAACGCACGAATTGAATGGCGACGTGCCATCGCGGGGGATCGGCGCAGTTACGGCAAAATCACTCGCGTTATTGTCTGTGTCGGTGCAGCCATTGTTCTTTCTGATTGCCGCCGTCGTGTTGCTCAACGTAAGCGTCGATGCACTTCCCTCAAAGCAATTCGCACTGCTGCCATAGCCAACGAAATCTGAGATGCCGGAATTAGGCAATGGGCACGAACTCCCAAAGAAGGCCGTACCGGGCCTGGATATCGCAATCTTTCCAGACAGACCAAGCGTGACCGAGGAAATAATGAAATCAGGTGCAAGAGGAAGCGGGGCACCACTGGAGCCGGAAGATCCGAGCTGAATAAGTTTGTATTGGCCAGGCTGAATCGGAATGGCGCTTGAGCTCACGAATGATACTGACGAATTAAAAGTACCAGTGTCGGAAGTAAACCAAAATGGCCATTGACGAAGATCCACAGTGGTGGCGCCGCGATTGAATATCTCGAGAAAGCTGTTCTGATAGGTTGCCCCAATCGTTCCCCCACCTCCATAAATTTGGGAGATTACGATTTTGTCGTCCTGACTTGGCGTTGGACTGGGTGTGGGAGTCGGCGTGGCAGTAGGAGTTGGAGTGGGAGTAGGCGATGGAGGTGGACCATTAAACAAGCTGATACTGTCAAATTCAATTTGCCCCGGTCCGGTAAAGTTTTCAGGAATGGTCTCGAGAAAGAAAACTCGGACGGTTTGACCGCCGTAAGCAGAGAGATCGTTGCCATGGGTTAGCCAACCAGTATCGTGATATCCTGAAGTTGTCCCGGTTGTGAACGAGTAAAGCGTCGTCAGAACAGCGTCGGTTGAGGGATTGCGAAGCTGAACGCTATATGTTCTTGGCGCGGTTTGGCCACAACAGAAGTTCCACTGCGCGCGATCCTTCCACAGGAGGCTAAGCTGCGAGCCGTTGGGAATCGTCACATCCTGGTACATTCTGAATTCCATTGGACCACCAGCGTCAAAGCCGTTCCAGGCGTCGTACGTGCCATCTTGCGGCGACGTTGGCACAATGTTGTAGGCCGGGAAGCCGCCGCTTCCTGCCGCGCTAACGGACCACGGTCGAAACGGAGTTCCAGCGCCTCCCGTCGCCACCGCTGAGACGTTCCAGCCTGTGAAATCGCCGCTTTCAAAGTTTCCATTGACGAGCGTGCCCGGAGGAGGGGGCGTTGGCGTCGGCGTCGGAGTGGGCGTCGGCGTGACCGTGGGCGTGGGGGTTGGCGTAGGGGTTGGCGTCGGCGTTGGTCCTCCGGTTCCTAATCCGAGGCCGGTCACCTGCAAAGAATAATTCGTGCCGATGGCGCCGCCCGTGACCACCTCATTTACGACGATAACTACCGTTTGCCCCGGAGCGAGAATAAATGAAAAAGACTTGCCAGTGAACGGCGCGGGCTGAACGCCGATATCTGCAAGGTAATTACTGGTGACGTTTGCCGGGTCGTAACTCCCGAGGTAAGCCACCGCTTGATACAAAGCTGTTGTCTGCGGGGTTAAGGTCACATTAACGCAGGCGGTGGCTCCGTTCGCCGGGTTAGTAAACGTATAGCTGTCGAAGGAATGTGAAAGAGAGTCGTTGAGTCCCGGATTTGGTTGCGGCAGCGCGCATGTGCTCGGCGGATCACTGCGAACGAGTCTGCCAGTCTGAGTGCCTGTCGAGGTGATGGGGTAGCTGGGGCTGGTTGGAGGCGCGACTCCGTCAAGTGTCGTGGTGATCGGCTGGCGGCCAAACTGCACGGTGAAGTCCCATGCCTGCGACGGCTGGTGTCCTCCCGTGTAGTTGATCGTAAGCGTGAAGTTGACTTTTGGATCAACCGGCATACTCGCACTCAAGGAGATCGAAAACGGCGTCGTGTTGGCGCCGCTCCCGTTCATGGCCGCGAGATCGGGATATGCGGAATTACCGTTCGTTACGGTCACGCCTGACGTTGAGCTGGTCAGTGTGGTGGTAATGCTTGTCGCTGCCAACAAGCCGGTGTTATTCAGGTTAATGCTAAGTGTGCCGCTCTCGCCGGGCTCGATCATGCCGTTGCTGTTGCCGCCGGTTTCGGTTTGGGTAATCGTAGAGAGTTCGAGAAATGCCTTGCCAACTACTGGCGCGCCCATCGACTGCAATGCCGCATAAGGCATCACTATTCCCGCTCCCGAATCGCGGTCCGTTCCCGGTGCTTCAATGTCTATTGCCGTGCTCGTAAGTACAGTTTTTATTTGCGCCGGCGTCAACGCCGGGTTGGCAGCTCTGATCAACGCGGCAATTGCTGCTGCATGCGGCGCCGCCGCTGACGTGCCTGAGAAAAGACTAGGAAACCCTCCAGCGCCGGAGACAGAAACAGCATCGGCTGCTGAGATGTCCGGTTTTTGTAAGACCGTGCCTCCAGTCGACGAGAGGTCACCGGGCGTGATCGGCGTGCTGTTGCCGTTAAAGAAGATCCGGCGCGGTCCATTCGAGCTAAAGGTTTCAATGCTGTTTGATGAACTGAATGCGAAGGGATAGACGCATGACGCACATACCGCGGCAACTCCATATCCGCCGGAAGCGGCGTTGTGACCATGAGTATCACCATCAGTATTGAAACTAAGCCTTCCTCGATTGTTGCTCAGGTGCAGAAACCGATTGGCCGCGCCGGGCTTCTGGAAAACGACTATGCGGTTGTTAATTAAGTCGGCCGTACTGCTTACCTGCTCGTACGGATCCTGGGTGCCGGTCTGAACGTTGGTTGAAGAAGCAACGACAGCAGTACCAGTGCTATTCAAAACAAACAGATCATAGTCGTTACCGGAGCCGCCCAATGGATCTGACCAGTGCAAGTTGACCACGCCGCCGTTCGCGGTAATCGTATCGAACTGGACGACGGCGGCGCTGGGATCGAAGTCGTGAACTTTTCCCACCGGAAACGGACTGGGACTGGCACTGGGACTGGGACTAGGACTCGGACTGGGACTGGGAGAAAGCGTGCCGCCATCGACAAAGTCACCCTCCCATGTACCTGAAGTGCCATCATTCTTGTTTCCCGAATTGGCTGCCGAAGAGAAGTACAGCGCGCCCGACGCAACGACATCGTTGACTGCCTGCGTGGCCAGGCCTGCGTTATTTGTTGAGATCACGCCCGATGTCTGGCCGTCTTGAAAAGGCGATTCAACGAAGTAGCCCACGTCGTCAACTATGATGTCGCAACCGGCTGATCTCAAGTCTCGAATGTTCTGCGCGAAGTTGGCAATGCCGCCGCCGGCCGTGGCGAAAAATAATTGCGCGCCGGGCGCCAGGTCATGAATGATTTCGAGCATCGCGGTGCCTTCATCGCCAGAGCCTCCCTGTCCCGGCAGAACCGTTACCGCGCCCAAGTCGCCCGTGCCCTGGCTCGTAGCGAGATTCGTCACGCCGTCTGAAAGAACGCCAATCTTCATTCCCGAGCCATCGGTATTGAATGTTCCGCGCGCGCTGAAGGCCCGGTGCGTTGTGTCGCCCTGTGAAGTGGCGCTGCCGATAGCCACTGGCGTCTCGGGAGATAGTGGAGCGGGATTAATGATGTATTCGAATTGCGATCGAACGCGTGCGGCACGATCGCTCAGATCAGTTGATGCGGGAGCGTCCGACAGGCTCTGCGTTTGCGCTGGAGCTTGCGAAAACATTGCTTCCTGCTTCGGCTGAATGAAACGGACTTGGGGAAAGCCGGCGATCGTTTCCAACTGCTCGAGCGAAGCTACTGCCCGCAAGGTGTGATACTGAGGGAAGACGCTCGAGACTTCTATTCCCATGCCGGCGAACTCTTTGAGTAATTGCCCGTCAACTATGGCTGTGATGTCTACAGTCACTACTCCCGCATCGTCCGCGCCAACGTCGACAGCGAGTGTTTGCACGCCGGCGGCGATACTCTCTCCGCGTCTCATCTTGATCGCATAAAGCAGTTGGGAGTCGATCTTCTGCTGTACAGGGCTGCGTGATTCTTTCTCAGCCAGCAAAGCCTGTATCTGTTGGCGGACACCCGAGCCAATCTCTTCCGGCTGCTGGAGTTTCGCGGAGCGCAACGGCAACACAGCGGTACCGGCGTTCCCATTGCGTAAACCGCCAGCCGACTGACTACCGACAGAAACGGCGAGCAGGCCGGCGGTAAAGGCCAACAAGACTATCAATCCCGCTAGCGAAGACTTTGTGGGATACATCCGACTGGTCCTCATTTACAGGATGACCATTGCGTGTGCTCTTGAACTGAGAGACCGGCAAACCATCTCGCTAAGAGGACTCGCGTCGCGAGTTCAACGCCAACCTTACTCAAAGCGGATGAGACAAGTAAGCGAACTTGCTGCGATACACCGTCAAAAAAGCTGGAATCAAAACACAAGGCTAGTCGATGCGGACTTTATTCCTGCCAGTTGCCGTTGTCAAAGTAAGACTGCCTTCGAGAGCTTGAAACATCGCGAGATTTCCTTGGCGGGTCTCAGTTTCGGGAAACTACGATGACAAACGCAACGAAGTCCCCGAAGCAGACGGCCGAAAAACTCTTGTTGTTGAAAAAGATGCAACGCTCCATCCGCAGCCTGAGGCGCCGAAGACGAGCAACATCGCGCACCTGGTCATCCGCAAGCGGCGACTCTCATTACCGTGCTCTATTGGCCCGCAGTTCCGGGTCTCTGTCCCAGTCTGCTCCCGGCACAGATGCTCGACCTCTGCCAAAAACCTTTGCTGCCTTCACGCTCTCTATCACCCGCTCTAAACTCCCCTACCGACAGCACCGATCCCCGCGCTCATATTCAATCGACCTGGCTGCTGCTGCACCACTATGATCTACCCCGCATTTCACTTTACAATCCCCATAGAACCCGCTAGTTTCCCTGTCGCAAGCACCGGTTCAGTCCAACAGGGTTTTATCCGCAATGCCTCCCGGTCGCTCTGTTCCCTGTCTTGCGCAGGCTTGCGGATAAAACCCTATACGTCAGGCTACTGCGATCAAAATGTGGCATCTAGTCTAGCAAGAAACCGTCTTAGAGAGATGGCTAGAAAGTTCTTGCGGTGCGCGGGAGCGCTCCTGGTTCGCTTCCTCCTGGTGCTTTTAGCGATCGGATCCTTCAAGGGTGCGGCTGACTTCTCGCGGAAAGATATGCACGCAGACGCACAAGCCTGGAAAATACGGCAAGAGGCTGGCGGCTATCGGCGGCCTGGCATCTGCGATGTGCAGCACTGCTCAAGACCAGGTACTTACATTCTGGAAAAGAGCGGCAGCGTCGCCGGAAAGGGCTATTATGAGAAGTACTACCTCTGCGACGCGCATGCTGCTGACAGCAGGGAGCGGACATTCAAGCTTGATAAGCCGCTTACGGATCAGGAGGTGGCGCAACATGAAAGCGAAGAGTCCTTCGCCAAATGGCTTGTCGTAGTAGCGATCTCTTTCATCGGGTTAGTGCTTGTGCTCATCGCAATCATAAGTTCCTACCGCGCAGTGCGGAGGATCTATCCCTCGGTCTCTGAGCGCCGCCCCTAACTTTGCGTTCGACCGGAGCCGCCCGGGTACGCTTTGTTACTCGCTAGACATTTTCCTTCGTCCGGCAACAAAGGGCGGCCCGATGACGCAGTTCTCGATAGCTGGACGAGGGTACATGAATGCTGCGCCGTTGACGTTAGGCGTCACATCAGGAGGGGCGAACATGGAGCGGATCGAGAACGAGGCGCCCGCGCAATCGTTTGATTGCGAGGTGAGGGGATTGGTGCTAGCTCAGGACAAGCTTCGGATTGCTGCGACAGAACTATTTGGAGGCGTGGTAAGCGGGGCTGCGGAAAGATTATTTCAAAAAATGGAGGGGCGGCCCGCAACCGTGAGCTTCTCGGAGGGGTCTCTGTCGGTGCGAGTCACGGTTGACTTGGGCGAGCACCAGACTGTTCTTCTGGAACAATCCGCCATTGAACGCGCTGAGGCACGCTATGCGTCTCGCCGCGGGTGGACCCTGTTCCGGGCGTGGCTCTACTACATGGGGACGACGTTCGTCCTTTTAGGCTTGTCGAGTCTCCTCGGTCTGCTGAATAACGATGCGAGCGGAAGCCCCCCGTTCTGGAAGATAATTCTCTTCCTGCTGCTGGTCGTAATTTCTCCCCTCGCAATCGCAGTCATCACAATAAAGAACGGGTGGAAGCGTGTTTGTCGAATCGGCCTCACCGTTCGTGGAAGCGCGCAGATCGTCTTTGAGATTCCGCTCGCCGCCGAGTCGCGTGCGCGGGAAGTGTTGGCCGCTAGTGGCCTCGCTGTGACCGACGTGCAGTGACGCATAACTCCGCATGCCTGCCTGCGCTCCCAAGCAATCACTCGGGTCGCTCGAGCGGGGGCACGACGGCGGTGAAGTCCTCGGCAAAACGGTGCGCGTACTGATCGAGCAATTTGGTTACCGTTTCCAGCTTCGCAGAACGAACGATCAACCCTGCGTGATGCTTCTTCTTTACTCGATAGACGATCTCCGCGTCGTCGTAGGCGGACGTGTCCGGATACTCCTGCCGCGCCAGTGACAGAATGATGCCGGCGTATTCTTTGCGCGGGGGATTTATCTTTCTCGCCACGAGCCCTCCCTGACGGTCGGGCTTCTGCCCCGGATCCTCGACTGTCTCGATCCTAGCCCACTCGCGCCAGAGGTTCAGGCCGGAAGCGGCTTCCAGAACATCGGCGATGTAGGCTCCGCCGACGCGCGCCGCGATCTCCAGAAAATAAAACTTGCCATCCGCGGCGCTCTTAATAAACTCTGCGTGCGTGGCGCCGCGCTGCATCCCAAACGCCTTTACCAGTTGGCGGTTTATCTCAAACAGTTTCTTCTGATCGTCGGAACCCTGCGCGATGGTGTAGGAGATATAAGCGCCGCCACCGTGCGCAACCTCCAGCGGCGGCCGGCAGTATTGATTGGCGCCGGCAAACACAACCCTGCCGTTGCTCACTACGGAATCAACATGAAACACTTCGCCGGCAACAAATCTTTCCAACAGATAATAAGACGATCGTTCACGCAAATTCTCGCGCGCATCAAACTCATCAATCGTGCGCCAGACGTCTCCGGGGCTTTCAGCCTTCTTGATGCCGATTGCTGAAACATCAGAGCGTGGCTTGATCACCCATGGCGGCGCTGTTCGCGCCATAAACTCGCGGACGGCGTCGTGGTTCACCAACGAAACAAAACTCCGGCACTTCAATTCCCGCCGCTTGCGCTTTGACGCGCATGGCCAGTTTGTCGCGAAAGACCTTCGCCGCTGAGCTGCTCATCCCCGGCAGGCAGAGGTGTTCGCGAATCAGTGCCGCGACCACCACGTCAAACTCTTCGAGCGCAACGACGCGATCCAGTCTGGTTTGCCGGCCTAACAAACTTATTAAGTGAATGAAAAGTTCCGGACCCGCGTCGTTGGGCAAGGCGATCACGTCATCGAGACTCTCGCGCGGCCAGAGTTCGTGCAGCATCTTCTCCTTTGTGACGAGCACGACGCAACAGCCGCGGCTCTTGCATTCGCGGATAAAGTCAGCGCCTTTAAAATAGGTGGCGAGACAGACGATATTGGGCGCGGGTTCTGATTCCGTCATTGGCGCGTCTCGAAGAGCGGCGTCGTGACCTGAAAGGCCGGCACAATATATACCTTTGCGGCAGCGTGGTCACCCTGATAATGTATGCGCGCTTTGAGTCCGACAAACTTCAGTTTGTCGTTTGCTGAACGAAAAGAGTTACTCGGAAACGAACGACAAACTGAAAGTTTGTCGGACAGTGAACACATGATTTTCCGTGGCCCATACGCAAACGTCACCATCCCTGACGTTCCGCTGACGTCATTTGTGCTTCAGCGAGCCGCAGAGCTGGGCAGCAAGCCCGCGCTGATCGAAGGCCCGACCGGACGCATCGTCACTTATGCGGAATTGGCCGAGTCGATCCGGCGCGTTGCGGCGAGCCTCGCCGCGCGAGGGTTCGCGAAGGGCGACGTGTTCGGCATCTTGAGCCCTAACGTTCCAGAGTATGCAATCGCGTTCCACGGTGTCGCGTTGTTGGGCGGCATCATCACGCCGATCAATCCCTTGTACACCGAGCGCGAAATTGCTCATCAACTGAAAGACGCCGGCGCAAAATTCCTCATAACCGGGCCTCAGTTTATTGACAAGGCTCGAGCCGCGGCAGAAACGGCCGGTGTTGAGGAGTTGTTTGTTTTTGGAGAAGGCGAAGGCGCAACGGCTTTCGCTTCCCTGCTCGAGAGCAACGGTGATGTGCCCGCGGTCGAGATCGACCCGCGCAACGATCTCGTCGTGCTCCCGTATTCGAGCGGCACCACCGGGCTGCCGAAAGGCGTGATGCTCACGCATCAAAACCTGGTGGCCAACATTTGTCAGATGGAGGGGCTGGACTACTTCACTGAAAAAGACACCCTGATCGCCGTGCTTCCGCTTTTTCACATCTACGGGCTTGTCGTAATTCTCAACATGGGACTGACCACGGGAGCAACCATCGTCACGATGCCGCGCTTTGAACTCGAGCATTTCCTGAAGGCACTGCAAGATTACAGCGTGACGATGGCCCACATAGTACCGCCCATCGTGCTGGCGCTGAGCAAGAATCCCGTCGTCGATAGTTACGATCTTTCAAAACTCCAATCGATCTTTTGCGGCGCGGCGCCGTTGGGACAAGCACTGACGCAAGCCTTCGTTGACCGCATCAAGTGTAACGTGCGGCAAGGATACGGCCTGACGGAGACGAGTCCGGTAACGCATTCGTCACCCGCGGAACCAACGCAGGTAAAGTTTGGATCGGTCGGTGTCTGCGCGCCCAACACGGAGTGCAAAGTCGTCGATCTGGAGACCGGCGCACCGCTGGGGCCAAACAAGGAAGGCGAGATCTGCGTGCGCGGCCCGCAGGTGATGAAGGGTTACTTGAACCAACCTGAAGCGACCGCACGCACGATCGATGGCGCAGGTTGGCTGCACACCGGCGACGTCGGTTACGCGGACGAAGACGGTCACTTCTTTATCGTCGATCGCGCGAAAGAGTTGATTAAATACAAAGGTTTTCAAGTTGCGCCTGCTGAGCTTGAAGCAATTCTGCTCACCCATCCGGCAATTGCGGATGCCGCGGTGATTCCGTGCCCCGACGAAGAGGCTGGTGAAGTACCGAAGGCCTATCTGGTGCTGAAAGACGAGGCCAGCGCTGAAGCCATTAAGGAATTCATAGCCGCTCGGGTCGCGCCTTTCAAGAAGATCCGCTACGTTGCATTCATCGATAAAATTCCGAAGTCTGCCTCGGGGAAGATCCTCCGGCGAGTGTTGATTGAACAAGATCGGAAAGAACGAGAAAACAAGTGCGCAAACTAAAACATTTGTCGGGTACTTGTTCGCGACATCCATAGCCCGAAGTCACACAATCCGAGCGGCGCGAGGTTTCAGGACGCGCGCCGTTTCGGTTCAGCAATCGGTTCCGTGCTGGAAACCCGGTTTGCGCCTGTTCAGAGCCTCGCATTTGCGCTATAGTTTTCTTCCGCAAGTTCTTAGTCTCTGGTTTCCACTCTGAGAAAGGGGCCTTAAAAAGATGCGAACATTTCGTCCCATTGCTTTTCTGGTAATCGCGAGCTTCCTGCTGTTCGGGGTTGCGGCTTCGCGCACATCTGTTCTGGCCCAGGCTGCCAGCGTCAATAATGCTGATTGGCAGACGCTCCGCCCTGACGGTGAGGAGTTCGCCATCGTCATGCCAAAGGATCCAAAGACTGAGAGCAGCACAGAGCCATATCACAAGATGGAATTGAACACGAACCTGTACCTGTCGGCGACCGAGCACGGTCCAGTCTTCGCTGTTGTTTCGCTGAGCGGCATTAAATCCAACCCGGCGATGTACACCGAGTTTGAAAGACTTAACTCTTACGTCGATGCTTTCAAAAACTGGTTTCCGGCGAAGGTCCGCGGCAAAGGCGCCGTGGCAAAGCTGACGCTGGTGGGCGACAAGACACTCAACGGAAATCAGGGGCGCGAGTACCGCGTCGTGATCGGCGATCTTTCCGGCACCGCGCAGGTTTACGCGACGCGCAAGCGTTTCTACGCCGTCGTCGTCTTGAACACAAAAAAGGACGAGGCGCTCACCGAACAATTCCTCACTTCCTTTTATCTCCCAGAGAAAGTCACGCAGCCGGCGGTGAATGCCGCCGTCGCGGAGACAGCAGGAGCGCCGGTTGTCGTTGAAGGCGCCAGAGCGACAAGGAAAGAGCCCGGCGGTGAGGGACAGACGGCGGAAGGCGCGACTCCAACAGGCGCAGGAACCAGTTCCGCGGATGGAGGAACTAAGCCCGTCGAGGGAACAAACCAGCAAACGGGACAGAAAGCCCCGATCTCCGGTGGTGTGCTAAACGGCAAAGCCACAAGCTTGCCGCAGCCGGTCTTTCCGGCAATAGCCGCGCAAGCGAAGGCCTCAGGGACGGTAGTTGTCCAGGTGCTCGTTGACGAGCAGGGCAACGTGATCAGCGCCCATGCCGTCTCAGGTCATCCGCTGTTGCAGGCGGCCGCTGTGACTGCCGCGCGCCAGGCAAAATTCCAGCCGACTTTTTTGCTGGGAGAACCGGCTAAGGTGACGGGAGTGCTCACCTACACTTTCTCACCTCCTTAGACGACGCCGTTTAGTCTTGGCTTCTGTTACCGCGGGCAGGATTGATGGATTTACGCTTTCTCTTGGGAGTTTAATTGAATAGGACACTCGCCAAACTCGATACCATACATCGCAAACTGCTCGATCTGACTGACAAGATGGATGACGCTCATTTCGAGCGCCGGCCATCTGACAACGAATGGAGCGTGGCCGAGATTGTTCATCACCTCTCTCTGGTTGAACAATACGTCATCAACTCCCTGGAGCACTCGCTCGCGCAGCCGCCGCAACGCTTGCCCGTGATCCGGCGTCTGATACCAACAAGGATCGTCGCTTCGCGCCTGCTCCGCGTGAAAGCCCCAAAGGGCGTACAGCCGCTGAATCCACCACCGAAGGAACAGTCGATCGAAAACTTTAATGCGACGCGCGCTCGCTTGAAGTCGCTGTGCGCCACACACGATCGCGCGCGCTTGCGTCAGGTCATTTTCAAACATCCGTTTCTCGGTCCGATCGACGGCACGGCCACGGTCTCCTTTGTCGGCTATCACGAATTGCGGCACTACAAACAGATTCGGGAAGTAATTAAGAAATTAGCCACCTGATCGGTAGCTCTGCTCGCACGTCTGGTTCCCCTTTGCGCCCTCTGCGAAAGCCTTCGCGCCCTTTGCGATTCAATTCTCTTTCGTTGCCACGTTACGAGCGTTATAACTTGACGCTGTCCCCGCGCCAGTCTATCTTCGCTGAAATTCGAATTTGTTGCGGAGCTTCAGCTAAATGTCTTCTCAGTTAGTTGTCTCAAGTCCCGCCTGGACTCTTCCCGGCTATCTGGAGGTGCGCGACAACCACCTCAGCATCGGCGGGGCAGACGCACTGACTTTGATTCGCGAGTTTGATTCGCCTCTTTTTGTCTTTTCCGAGCCGCGCATCCGCGCGAACATCGACCGACTGAAGCGCGCCGCGGACGCTGTCGACCGCCCGATAAAGTTCTGCTACGCCTCGAAAGCAAACTCGAACATGGCGGTGTTGAGGACCGTGCTCGAATCCGGCATAGACGTTGAGGTCAACAGCGGCGGCGAGCTTTTCAAAGCTTTGCGCATCGGCTTTCGCCCCGATCAGATCATCTTCAACGGCACGAGCAAGAGCGATGGGGAGATTGATGACGCGGTTCGCGCCGGTATCTATGCCATCAACGTTGACTCGATCTATGAGATTGGCCTCGTAGAAGATTCTGTGCGAAGACTTACAGCGCAGGGGCGCGACGTTCCGCCCGCTCGCATTGCTTTGCGCCTGGTGCCTGAGATTGGAACTCGCTCGCATCTCGGTCTCCAAACCGCGTTGCTTACTTCAAAGTTTGGCATTTCCTCCTCTGAAGTACTCGAAGCTTTCCGGCGAGCATTGCAACATCCCGATCTCGTTTATGTTTGCGGCATTCATATTCACGTCGGATCGCAGACGCCCGATGTCGAGCCTTTCGCGGAAGCTTTCAAAAGCATGTGGGACCATCTCGCGGCCATTCACCGCGAGACGGGTCATACGCTCGAGCACATAAATCTCGGTGGCGGTATTCCGGTAAACTACCTGCGCGATCGCTCGCAGGCGGATCAACTTCCTGAGCACGAGCGCGACATGCTCGGGGCCGATCTGGAACCTTCGGTTGTTCTCTCTGAAGCTCTGCGCGTCGCGCGCGAATCGGCACGCGATGCTGAAGCAGAACATCTTCTCGATCGCGTCACGATCCTGCTAGAGCCGGGCCGCAGCATCATTGCCGATGCGGGTCTGGTGCTGACTACAGTACGCAACATCAAGCGTCGACCCGAAACTGGTGATGTGTGGCTGCTGACCGACGCCGGTTACAACATCATGCTTTCGATGAACAATTACAAGTGGTACTACCATCTCATTTCCGCTTCACGCGCAGGTGAGCCTTCGGAACAAGACTACAAAGTGGCTGGCCCGCTCTGCGATTCCGGCGATGTCTATTTCGACATCGAACGCCAGGGACGCTTACCTGACTACCGCCGACTGCCGGCCAATGTTCAACCGGGCGAAGTGCTGGCGCTGCTGAACAGTGGCGCGTATTCCTTGGCGCAAATGTTTCACTACAACGGCCGGCCGCTGCCGGCGGCGGTAATGATTCGAGAAGGTGGAAAGGCGGAGTTGATTCGGCGCCGCGATACCTACGACGACCTGCTGACGAACGACGTGTGGCGATGATTATTGGTGCAACTCGCGCTGGGCGAGCAGTGTCGTGGAAGAGAATTCCAGATTCCAAATTCCAGATTCCAAATTCCAGATTCAAGGATCTTGGACTTGGAATCTTGAATCTTGAATGCTCAATTTGGAATCTTGAATCTTTGAATTTGGAATCCAACAGGAGAACCGCCCAATGAACTACAAACGTTTCGAAGACCTCCCGGTTTGGAACGAGGCGATCGACCTGGCCGTCCAGGTTTACACACTCACGTCCGGACCACAGTTCAGCTCGCAGCGAAGTCTCAAGGATCAGATCGAACGCGCGGCCGTCTCCGTATCAAACAACATCGCCGAAGGCTTCGAACGCGGCACTAACAATGAATTGCTCGCGTTTCTTTACATCGCACGAGGTTCAGCTGGTGAAGTCCGATCAATGCTTTGCCTGCTTGAACGGATCAAGTTGTTTCAGAAATTTAGTGGTGACCTTAAGGCGCTGAAACAAAAAGCTGAAAGCTGCTCGCGACAATTAAAGGCGTGGGCGCAGTCACTTCAAGAGTCAGATTTCAGGGGCGAGCGCCACGTAAGCGAGAAAACTAAGCGAGTGGCTCAATCCGTACGAGAACGAGAAGAGTTTCTGAAAGAACTCGCAGAGATTAGAACCAGGAGCGCAGCCGCCGGCGAGAAATGAAATCTGAATTCTCAGAACCAACATCGGCATGAACTCGAAACCCGAAACTCTAAACTCGAAACTTTCTAATGGCCAGCTAGTTCGCGGCCTCGGCCTCACCGCCGCCATCTCCGTCAACGTCGCGAATATCATCGGCACTGGCGTTTTTATCAAGGCGCGTGTGATGACCTGCAATGTGGGTACGCCTTCGATGGCTCTTGCGGTGTGGTTAGCTGCTGGATTGTTATCGCTGGCGGGCGCGCTCACGTACGCCGAATTGCTCGCGATGAAGCCGCGCGCGGCGGGCGAGTACGGGATCATGCGTGATGCCTATGGACGCGCATCAGGATTCATTTACGGCTGGACCCAGTTTGCGATTGCGCGGTCCGCTTCGGCGGCGGCTCTGGCAGTAGGTTTTGCGATTTTTCTGAATGACCTGCTGCGTGGATCACTCAAGCATATATACTTCACCGTTCATCTTTCCGGCAGTTACGAAGTTTCTTTTAGCAGATTGCAACTCGTCGCGCTGGGCGCGATCGCCGTGACTACACTGATCAACTGTGCCGCCGTTTCCTTCAGCGGCAACGTTGCAACTGTACTCACGTCCCTAAAAGTCATTCTGCTGGTCGGCGTCGGACTGGGCGCATTCTTTTACAGCAACGGTGATTGGTCTCACCTATCGCAGGCTAACGTCAGTGGCGCCTGCGAAGGCGTGAGCGTAACGACAGGCGGAGTCGCTGGTTTCGTCGCGGCAATGCTGGGCGCACTCTGGGCGTACGACGGTTGGAACAACATCACCTTCATGGCCGGCGAGGTGAAACAACCGGAACGAAATCTTCCGCTCGGACTAATCATCAGCATGTTCCTGGTAATAGGTCTCTATCTGCTGGTGAACATCAGTTACTATCACGTGCTCACGCCAACGCAGATCGCGAGCGTCGCGGCATCATCCTCGGTGGCGGCGGAAGTGGTCAGAAGGTTGCTGGGCTCGATCGCGGTGACGCTGATGGCTGCCGGCATGATGACTTCATCGTTTGGCGCGCTGCATGCATCGATTATGGCGACCGCGCGCGTGCCGTATGCGATGGCCCGCGATCGACTCTTTTTTCAGGGACTCGCGAAAGTTTCGCCACACACACGCGTGCCAATTCGTTCATTGGTTGTCCTGGCGATATGGGCTGGAGTGTTGACGCTTTCCGGTTCCTACGACACGCTGACGGATTCCGCGATATTTGCGCTCACGCTCTTTTACGCGTTTGTTGCCGGATCGGTATTTATCTTTCGCCGCCGCATACCGGACGCACCGCGTCCTTATCGCACCTGGGGTTATCCGGTCGTGCCGACCGTCTTCCTGGTCGCGACCGCGTTTTTGATCGGCATGACTATCTGGAATACACCGAAACAATCGGCGATCGGATTGGGACTAATCGCGCTAGGCTTACCGGTTTACTGGGTTCTCACGAAATCATTTCACTCACTTTTGCTCGCGGGAGCTGGGGCGTTTGGTTTCTTGTTCGGTGGATTTGTTGGATTTCTGCTTAGACCCACCGATCTCGTACTGAAGGCCCAGCTTCCATTCACCGTAGTTCTAACGAGAGGAAGCAATCTGGAAGGCCTGGCGCAAACACTTGTTCCACTGGCGAAGACTTCATTCAACTACATGCTGGCTGTAGCGCTGGTGGGGGCCGTCGTCGGAATCATTCTTGGCCACCTTCTCGGCCGCAGAGGAAACTCACCATTGCGACCTTAATTATCGCTCGCTGCGGGGCTGTAAGAAAAATGAATTTCATAGAAACGCCGAACTTCACGCGAGCGATTGCCAAACTGCTGTCAGATGATGATTACAGCCGTTTGCAGAACGCTCTGTTACAAATGCCGAATCTTGGTACTATAATCGTCGGTAGCGGAGGTATCCGGAAGTTCAGATGGGCAGCCAAGGGTCGCGGCAAGAGTGGCGGAGCTAGAATAATCTACTATTGGGCGGTATCCGCCGAAACAATATTGATGCTCGCCGCTTACTCCAAGGGTCATAAAGAAAATTTGACTAAGGAAGAAATCAACGGACTCCGGCAACTCATCGAAAGAGAGTATCCGTGAAAAGGGCTGAATACGACAAACTACTCCAAAGCGTCCGACAGGGCGGTGCGGTCCTTCGTGGAGAGGCCGAACCTTCGAGAATGTTTAAGCATGCAACTAGAAGGCGCAACGGCAAGTTGGAGACACGGTTGGCCATCTGTGTAAGAACAGACGACCCAGACCTCTTGGTCGTAAATAAGATTTATCCCGTCAATCCGCTGGAAGACGATCTCGTTCGCGTTATCGATGAAGCAGGCGACGTTGCTGTTTACGATGCGAACTATTTTCTTTACGTGAGTTTTCCACCACAGGTCGAACGCGTACTCGCGCGGCTGGCAAAAGTCTAGTACGTTACCCGCCGCGACTTCCAATTCTGTGCCACTTAGTCAGCCGCGTGCAGCCAGAGCTTCCCGCGCGACTTCTTTGTCGTCGAAATGGAAAACTTCGCGGCCGATAATCTGATAGTCTTCGTGCCCCTTGCCTGCGATTAGCACCAGATCATTACCACGGGCTTGCGCGATCGCCTGATGAATCGCCTCTCGGCGATCGGCGATCTTCTTGTAAGGCTTGCCGGTTTTCCGAATCCCAACCTCCGCGTCCGCGAGGATCTGGTTTGGATCTTCAGTGCGAGGATTGTCGGAGGTCAGAATTACAACGTCGCTCAGTGAGCCGGCGGCTTCACCCATCGGCGCGCGCTTCGTGCGATCGCGATCGCCGCCGCAACCGAATACGGTAATGATTCTTCCCTTCGTCACGTCGCGCGCTGTGCGAAGAACATTCAGTAATGCGTCATCGCTGTGCGCGTAATCGACTACGACCGCGAACTCTCCGTCGTGCGGCACGCGCTCGAAACGACCGGGTGCGCCGGTGCATTTCTCCAGCGCGCGCGTAATCACGTCCAGGCCATACCCGAGTGCGAGGCCGCTAGCGACCGCAGCGAGCGTGTTGTAAACATGCGGAGGACCAACCAGCGGCGAGTGAAAGTCTCGATCACCAACAGGCGTATGTAATTTGAAGCGCATGCCGGCGAGCGAAAACTCTGCCTCCCGCGCCGTAACGTCCGCGGTGGATTTCACGGCGTAACGAACGACCCGCAGACTATCTCGTTCAAGTGCACCCGCCAATTCGACGCCGCGCGGATCATCAACGTTAATTACCGAAGTCTTCGGTCTCGATCCCAAACGGCCATCAAACAGACGCTGCTTCGCGTACCAATAATTCTCCATCGTCTTGTGATAGTCGAGATGGTCGCGAGTTAGGTTGGTAAAAACGGCCACGGCGTATTCCAGCACATCGCAGCGATGAAAATCCATTGCCTGCGACGAACACTCCATCACTGCGGTCTGGCAACCAACCGCAACCGCGCGCCGTAGCATTCGCTGCATGTCCGTGGCTTCCGGCGTCGTCCGCTCAGCCTTCTTTCTTTCTGCACCAATGCGGTATTCAACCGTACCGGTCATCGCCACTGGTTCGCCTGCTGCTGCGGGAATGGAGGCGATCAGATACGCCGTCGTTGTTTTGCCGTTCGTGCCAGTGATGCCGACAAGTTGCAATTCACGCGACGGATACGCATGAACTTCCGCGGCAACGAGCGCCATTGCGCGGCGCACGTTCTCGACCTGCAACCACGCGCCCTTGAAATTGGCCGGCGCCGTCTGCTCGGACATCACGCCGACCGCACCCTGCGCCATCGCTTGCGGGATGAACTTGTGTGCGTCAAGCAACGCGCCACGCACGGCCACGAACAAACAGCCAGGGCGCGCGTCTCGCGAATTGTGGGTGGCGTCCGAGACTACAATGCCTTCTTCATCGGCCAGCGCTGCGCCGGTAACTCTTGCAATCTTCTGGAGTGTTGCAGGGTCCCTGTTCCGGGCTATCTCGTCATTCATGATCTTGAATTCTACGCAGGGCCAGATTGAAAGTCACACACGGCGGAAGAATCTTAACGCAAAGCGCGCAAAGGAAACCGCAAGGGTCGCTGAGATTTGTCTTTGCGATCTTTGCGAATTACTTTGCGTCCTTTGCGTTGAAGTGCGCGTTGGAATGTAGACATCCGCGCTGTCAATGATTACGATGCTTCGTCTTTCGGAATCCAGAAATTGAATGGTGAAATGATGGCTACCAGAATTTCACTCGCTTTGATAATTGCCAGCATGCTGCTCTTCTCTGCTCTCTCAAACGGCACTATCGCGTCAGCTCCTGATTTTGATCTCATCATCAGGAACGGTCGGGTGGTCGATGGCTCAGGTCACCAAGGTTTTAACGCAGATGTCGGCGTCAAAGGCGACCGCATCGTGCGTGTCGGCGATCTAAAAGGCGCCAAAGCGACGCGCGTGATCGACGCGCATGGATTGGTTGTCGCGCCGGGCTTCATCGACATGCTCGGCCAGTCGGAGACTTACCTGCTCATCGATCCACGGGCGATGAGCAAAGTGATGATGGGCGTGACCACCGAGATCACTGGCGAAGGCGAATCGATTGCTCCCGTCAATGAACGGCTAATTAAGGAAAACGAGGATTTCAATAAACGCTATAACCTGAACGTCGACTGGCGCACGCTTGATGAATATTTCCGGCGCCTCGAGAAACAAGGCGTGGGCTTGAACCTCGGCACCTTTGTCGGCGCAACGCAGGTGCGCGAATTCGTCGTTGGCTTTGACAATCGGCCGCCAACTCCTGCCGAGCTTGAACAAATGAAAAAACTCGTCGCGGATGCGATGAAAGAAGGCGCACTTGGTCTTTCCACTTCCCTGCAGTATGTGCCCGCCCGCTTTGCAAAAACAGACGAGATTGTCGAGCTGGCAAAAGTCGCGCATCGATACGGCGGCATCTACGCCACACACCAGCGCAGTGAAGCGAACGCGCTTGATGAATCGCTCGCGGAAGTGTTCGAGATAGCCAGACGCGCGCAAATACCGGTCGAGATCTGGCATCTGAAAACCGCTTACAAGAAAAACTGGGGCCGCATGCCCGAAGTCTTGAAGAGAATTGAGAACGCGCGCGCGCAGGGACTGAACATCGGCGCTGACGTTTATCCGTATGTTGCCGGCAGCACCGCGCTGAGTGCGTGTTTGCCACCGTGGGCTTTGGAGGGCGGCACTGAACGAATGCTTGCCCGCCTGCGCGACAAAGCCACACGGGAACGTCTCAAGAGAGAGATCATGACCGACACGAAAGAGTGGGAGAACATCTATCTCGGCAGCGGAGGCCCGGGTGGGATATTGATTGGCGCGGTTGTCAACCGCGATCTGGAAGCAATGCAAGGCAAGCGACTCTCAGAAATAGCTGCGGAGCAAAATAAGGATCCGCTCGATGCGATCTTTGATCTAATCCTCGCCGACCACGGGCAAACCGGCGCCATCTACTTCATGATGAGCGAAGACGATCTGCGGGCGGCGATGCGCGCGCCCTTTGTGAGCATCTGCACCGACAGCGGCGCGCGGGCCGCGGATGGACCGCTGGCCGGCTCCAAATCACACCCGCGCGGGTGGGGAAGTTATCCCAGAATTCTCGGCCATTACGTTCGCGGCCAGCATCTGCTCACTCTTGAAGAGGCGATTTACAAAATGACTGGACTGTCGGCGAAGAAAGTTGGCCTTCGCGATCGAGGGCTAATCAAAGAAGGCATGTTCGCCGACATCACTATCTTCGATCCGCAACGCGTCATCGATCGCGCAACCTTTGAGATGCCGAATCAATTTCCTGAAGGCATTCAATACGTGATCATCAATGGGCAGATCAGTGTTGATGAAGGGAAGCGCACTCCAGCTCTCTCCGGACGTGTGCTCCGCGGCCCTGGTTACAAGCATTAGCCTGAGAGATCAAAGCGAGCGAATGATGCTGCGATACTGATCTTCGCTGAAGGCCTTCAATGTCTCCGTTTGAACGTTGCCCGCCGATCCCAGTTGGAGCATCACTCGCGCCAGCGTTTCATCGTCAGGGGCATCGATGACGCAGACCAAATCATAGCGACCCATTGTTAAGTAGGTTTCTTTGATCTCAGCTCCCGCCTTCTTGAATGCTTTGCGGCCGGCATCGAGCCGTTTCGGACTGGCTTTCACATTCGCTGCTCCCTGTTGCGTCCACTTCAACAGTGCGATGTAAGTTGGCATGTTGTCTTCTCCCTTTGTAGGGGCGGACCTGCGTGTCCGCCCGTTTCCGTGGTTAACACCTTTTATGGTGACTAATGGGCAGACACGCAGGTCCGCCTCTATAAATTCAAATCTTGATATAGATCTTCCGCCAATAAAGAATCCACATCAAGCCCAGCCACAGCAAAATAAAAACGATCGCGAAGGCCAGCGACGCATTGATTGGCTGTGCCCATGACAAGAATAGATGCTGGTAGATCCAGCCTTGCAGCGAGATTCCCTTTCCGTCGTTTGTCGGCAGCCTAATCAAACCCATCAAGCGCGCCATAACTCCCGTGCCGACAAACAGCACGATCGCATTCACGCCAAAGACGACGAACGGTTTGGCCCAGGCGCGATAGTTCTTGATATCGATCAACCAGTAGCAGAAAGCGAGTAACTGCAGCGCCATTCCTCCGGTGAAGAAAACGTACGAGCTGGTCCACAGTCCTTTATTGATCGGAAAGAACGGATTCCAGGCCCAGCCGATCACTATGCAGCACATACCCGCCACGAAGAGGCCGGCGACTTTCTCAAACTGCGTCCTGTTGGAGCAACGCAGCCAGTTCCCTGCCAGGACGCCGAAAAGCGTCGTCGCCAGCGCTCCCATCGTGCTCAGTATTCCTTCCGGATCGTAAACCTTCGCCTGCGACCAGACGTGTCGACCAAAGACGGTGCGATCGATGTATGAAGCCAGGCTTCCCTCTTTGCTCAAATCGCCAGTGGCATATCCCGGCGCATGCACGTGCGTCATCAGCAACCAGTAAACGATCAGCAGAGCCAGCGCGATGATTGCCTGCGTCCGAGGTTTTGTCTTCAAGAAGATAAACGACGCGAAGAGGTAGCAGACCGCGATGCGTTGCAGCACACCGGGAATGCGCATCGTCGAGAGATGAAAAAATGGGAAGCCGGCAAGAAACTCTCCCAGCGCAAAAATGATCAGCGCGCGCTTAATGATTTTCCAATAGAGACCCCGCTTACTACCACCTTCATCAACGCGTCGCCCGAGAGCGAGCGGGATCGCGACGCCAACAATGAACAAGAAGAATGGGAAGATCAGATCTGTCGGCGTCCAGCCGTTCCATTCGGCGTGATCGAGCGGCCAATAGATATGCGCCCATGAGCCCGGATTGTTCACCAGCACCATGCCGGCGATGGTCAGACCGCGGAAGACGTCGAGCGAGACGAGGCGATTGGTCGTTGCCGGGTTTGTATCCGTGGCCTTACTCATTGGTTTTGCTCTTGCGCCTTTTGTGCCTTTTCGTGGCTACTTCTTTGCGGCTTTGCGCCTTTGCGTGAAGTATCTGCTTCAGAGCCCTCCCTGACGGCCGGGCTAATGCCCCGACTATTACTGCGGCCTATTTTGTGCTGGCCCCGCCGGTCGCGTGCCCAGTCCAAACTCTTCCGGCGCGGGCAGCGTCGACGTTGCTTCGTAGTGCCTTAATACTTCATCCATCGCGCGGCTCTTCGCCAGCCAGATTGCGATCGCCTGATCGTAACGCGCCAGCACGCTATCCAGCCAATACGGCCGGTTCTCGGCGAGCCACTGTTGTCGATAAGCTTCGCGCAAAATAGAAAGCTCCTCGGCCATCTCGCGCAGGTTGTTGTATATCGCGCCGGTATAGTAGCGCAACCTACGCGCCTTGGTGCGGTCGCCAAGATTGAGATACGCGTCCCAGTACTGGTTGCTGAACTTTTCAACCACTTCCATGCGCCGACCCATGTGATCGAATCGCTGAGCAGCCAGCAACAGTGCCGACAGCACCGGACGATTGCGGCGGGCACGTTTCTGGTTGACCGTTATGGCTTCCTCGGCACTCTCCACACTCAGTCGCATCTGCCGAATCTTTTCCTCATTGGCCCGCGTTTGATTCACAAGCGTCGTGGAAAAGGGATCGTGCCAGAAAAGATCGTCACTCGTGCCGATACCAAGAACGGTGTTCACGCTGCCGAGGGCGCGAATGGCTTTCACAAATTGACCGCCATCGTTGCGAAAAAAAACCCAATCAAAATCATTGTCAAACCTACTCAGCTCGACCGCATTGCTCTGCCATGAAGCGGCGGCGCCGAGCACGATTCCGTACCAGGTCATTTCAAAAAGCGTCTCGCCGTCATCGTCCCAGCTTGTGTTCATCATGCCGAGCGCGCCCGCCTTCTGCCCATCGCGCACGAAGTTGACGATGTTCTTCGACGCTGCGTCGAGATTCGGAAAGATCTGATTCCAGTTGTGCACGCCGGGACAGACGAATTGATCGAGCCCTGCATCTTTGAATGGTTTGAGGCGCAGCGCGTAATCGTCCTTCGGCGCGTAGTCCCAGTTCATCACGATCATGTCCTTCGGGATGTTGCCGATCAGATCGGGATGATTGAGGGCGATGTCGCCCCAGAACATCAGCCTGCGGTTGTAAGGTTTCAAAACATCGCGGACGCGATTGAGATGTTCAAAATAAACTGCCCCAACGCCGCGCGCCTTTGCGGCTTCGCGGCTTTGTCCTTCGCCCAGTTCAAACGTCTCGTCTTCGCCAATGTGAAAAAACTTTCCCGGAAAAAGTTCATTCAGCTCCCGATACCAATCAGCGATCAGTTTGTAAGTTCCCTCCTGTTGCGGCGACAACACGTCGCCATAGGGCGTCTCAGCCAGCTCGTTGTATTTCTCAAGGCGCAAAGCTTTGTGCAGGTGACCGAACGTCTGCTGCTCGGGAACGATCTCGATGTGATAGCGCCGCGCGTAGGCTACCAGCTCCCGAATCTCATCCGGCGTAAGCGAGCCGCCTGATGGCCCAATCAACGGATTGGCGGCACTCGCAAACGTATGCTCCATATAGAAGGAGTGCAGGTTGAGCTTGAACGCCGCGAAGGTTCGCAACTGACGCTTGATGTAATCGACGGTCGGCACAGGGCCGCGGCTGATGTCGTCTGACACGCCGCGCCAACGCATCGCGGGCCAGTCGGTGATCTTTATTCCCTGGATGAACGCCTCGTTCGATTCACCGCGTACCAGTTGCTTGAGTGTCTGCAAGCCGTAAAAAACACCGGCCGACGTTTTGCCGCCGATTACGATTTCTTGAGTGGTCACGCTCAGCACGTACCCTTCCGCGTCAAGATTGGCAGGCGACTCCATGCGGGCGCGCTTCAGCGCCATCTGAACCCGCGGCAGGTCAATGTTGCCAATCACGATGGCTTGACGGGAGCGGCCCTTACCGATTTTCAGCACGACACCCGCGGTTTCTTTTACATCATCAGTGAAATCCCGCGCTGCAAAGCGATCGTCTTCCGAACGCGGATCGGCGAGGGCAATACTCGCGCCCGATCCAAACCGGAATTTGTCTTGAGTAACCGTCCATTGTCTTGGCTGTGGAATGACTTGAACCTGCGGCGCCGTCTCTTGCGCGCTCGTCGAGGTGGCCAGGAACGTCCCCAGGAAAATAACGCTCAGACGGAAAGCGAAGGTTCGTGTTAGAGTGTTTGGCATTTGGAAGACGGTGCCGCTTATCCTATTAATAATGTGCGGGCTTCAAAAGGAACGACGAGTATTTACCTGAAATCGGAAGGGATTACAACCAAAAGCGGCTGATGGAGGGATCGGTCTTGTCGTTAATGCTGCAAGAAATCGCGGAGCAACCGACCGCGCTGGCGCAGACGATTCGCGAAGAGCGCGAGAAGATTGCACGCCTCGGTCGGTTTCTCAAGCAGCGCGATATCGATCTGATCGTGATCGTCGCGCGCGGGAGCTCTGACAACGCTGCACTTTTTGGACGTTATCTGCTGGAAATCACGGCGGGCATTCCAGTCTCGCTGTCAGCTCCTTCCGTGCACACGCTCTATGGGGCAAAGTTGAAATTACAGCACGCGCTGGTGATCGGCGTGTCGCAATCCGGCGAGGGCGAAGACATCAATCGCGTCCTCGAGAACGCGCGCGCGGGTGGGGCCTACACGGTTGGCATCACCAACGAACCTAATGCGTCCATGACAAGTCTCGTGGACGAAACATTGTTGATGCATGGTGGCCGCGAGCGATCTGTTGCGGCAACGAAGACTTTTACCGGGCAGATGATGCTCTTTTATATGCTCGCGAAGGAACTCGGTCACGCCGGCACAACTCTATCTTACGAGCTGCTACCCGACTTCGCGGCACGCGCCCTGGAACAACAGCCTGCAATCCTTGAACTCGTGCAACGTTACGTCTTCATGGAAAACTGTGTCGTTGTCGGCCGCGGTCTCGCTTACGCAAATGCGTACGAGCTGGCGCTGAAGTTGATGGAGACGTGCTACGTGGTTGCCGAGCGTTTCTCCTCAGCCGACTTCTTGCACGGGCCGTTGGCAATGGTTGAGCGTCACTTCCCGGTCATTCTATTTGCGCCACCAGGTGTGATGCTGGCCGGCGTTAAGGATCTGATAAGGAGACTCAGCGAGCTGCGCGCGGACACCCTCTGCATCACAAGCGATCTGGACTCCGCCTCGATGTGTTCGCGCTCGATTATCATGCCGCGCGAGATTGACGAATTCCTCGCGCCGATTCCCTACATCATCCCGGGACAGCTTTTCGCAGCGCTGTTGGCGGAAGCGAAGGGCCTTGATCCTGATTCGCCGCGATCGTTGTCGAAAGTAACGCGTACCCTTTGACCGCTGGAAACAATCTATCCGATTGATGATTGAACTATGAAAATCGAGCTGAAAGATCCTTCACACGGTCCTGTCTACGCACAGGTGCGCGAGCAAATCGAAGGCCAGATCCGCGCCGGCCAAGTGAGTTCCGGCGAAGTTCTTGCCTCTCCTGCGTCGCTCGCCCGTGAGCTTTCAGTTGATCTGGGCGAAATTCAGCGAGCCTATTTTGAATTGGAACACGCAGGGCTGGTGAGAAAAGAACGCGTAAAGGACTTCCTGGGCAAATTCAAAACTACCTACCGCGTAAAGTGAGAATTCGTTAGTCTCCTTGCTTCAGCTTTTCTCTACGCAGCCTTTGCTATCTCGGATCTTGCGGTGAGCGACGCCGCGAACGATTCACCGCAGAGCCGCAGAGAACGCAGAGTTAGCGCGGAGGAAATCAAAGCTGTTTTGCTGCCCCAAAGCGGCAATGTTACCATTGGCCGTACAATGGCGTATTTCAAACTCATTTTCGGCAGTCTGATCTTCCTAGTAAAGGTTCGTCAGCCAAACCGAGACTTCTGGCTTGCTTTGAACGCAGAGTCATTCGGATATAACCTCGCGAGTTTCTTGATCTACCTTTTGACCCTGTGGATGATTGTGTCTGGTGTCCGGGGATTACAGAAGCGCAAAAGCTAGCAGTCAGATTGTCAGCAGATCCTTAAGACTCCAAACACTCTTCGTTATGCCCGCTTCCATTGCCGGCGTGCAACGCAGTGTCGTGTGAATCCTACAGAAGTTATGATCAAGCGAGAAAATTTCTCAGAGGCAGCAACAGAAGAATAAGACACTACCGAGAATTGCCTCACTGTGACGAAAACAACAACTGCGTGATATCCTTGAAAGTGCGCCCAGCGCGTTTGAAAAAAGCCAATGCGAAAGTGGCGGAATTGGCAGACGCGCCAGACTTAGGATCTGGTACCGCAAGGTGTGGGGGTTCGAGTCCCCCCTTTCGCACCAAAGAACAGAGGTCAGAGATCAGAGATCAGAGGTCAGCAATTTATTCATCGACATCCCGCTGGGCATCGTCGCTACTGCCGCCTAAACTCTGTTCTCTGACCTCTGACCTCTGACGTCTGATCCCTGATCTCTGACTTCTGACTTCTTCTTTGAAATGAAAACAGAACTCATAGAAATCTCCCCGACACGCAAGGAGATCAAAATAGAGATCGAGCCAGAGGTGGTGCGCGCCGCTTACGACCGCATCAGCGATCGCTACGCAAAGCTGGCAAACGTGCCGGGCTTTCGTCGCGGCCACGCGCCGCGTTCGGTAATTCGCACGCGCTTCAAGAGTGAAATTCGTGGCGAAGTCTTGCGCGAGCTCGTGCCCGACACCGTAACAGCGGCAATCGACAAGCACGAGCTGGCAGCCATCGGCGAGCCGGATGTTCAGCTTGACAACACCGAAGCGCTGCAGAAATTCGGCGAGGAACCGATCTCGTTTCACGTCAACGTCGAGGTGCTACCGAAAATCGATCTCGGCGAATATAAAGGTCTTGAAGCAGTACGCCGCGTGAGGCCAGTAACGGAGACGGACGTTGACCGGGTCATCGAGGGCTTGCGCGAAACCTCTGCGTCGCTGCTGCCCGTCGAAGACCGCGGCGCGCAGCTCGGCGATATCTTAACCGTGAATTTCCTCGGCAAGTTCATCGACGCGCCCGAAGAAGAAGACATCAACGTAGAAGAGGTTGAAGTAACGCTGGGCGGCGAAGGCGTGCAGCAGGAGTTCACGGATAATCTCCTCGGTGTTAGAGAGGATGATGAAAAATCGTTTACCGTCAGCTATCCAGAGGATTTTTCTTCGAAGGGCCTCGCGGGAAAACGCGTCGAATACGCGGCGAAGGTGACGTCCGTCCGGATCAAGGAGCTGCCGGAAGTCGATGATGAATGGGCCAGGAGCCTGAGCGACGAGTTTGATTCGGTCGCGACTTTGCGCGCAAAGATTCGCGAAGACCTCGAGCGGCGCGCGGCCACCGAGGCGGATCACCGCCTGCGGAGCGAGTTGATGAGAAAGCTGGCGGAGACGCACCGGTTCGAAGTGCCGCAAACTCTCGTGGAGCACCAAGCAAACCACCGGCTCGAGACCGTGGTGCGCGACATGGTGGGCCGGGGCATCGATCCGCGCAGCAATGAACTCAACTGGGAGGGCGCGCGTGAAGAGTTGAAGGTCCAGGCCGAAGACGATGTGCGCGGTTCGATGTTGCTCGATCGCATCGCCGACGAAGAAAAGATTGCCGTCACCGAAGAAGAGATCGAAGCAGAGATTAACGCGATCGCGGAAGCCTCGCGACAGCCAAAAGAGCAAGTGCGCGCTGCCTTGACAAAGGAAGGGGGCGAACGTAGCATCGCGAGCAGACTGCGCAACCGCAAAGCGCTCGATCTGCTGGTTGAAAACGCGCGAGTCACCGAAGAAGAATGGAAGGAAGAAAAGGAGGGGCCAGAAGTCAGAAGTCAGAACTCGGAATAGAAAGCCTCCACGCTTTTTCTTCTGCCTACTGCCTGCTGCTTACTGCCGCCTGATTTGTTATGGCACTAGTTCCAATGGTCGTCGAGCAAACGTCGCGCGGTGAGCGCGCCTTCGACATTTACTCGCGATTGCTGAAAGACAACATCATTTTTCTGGGCACGCCGATCGACGATCAGATCGCCAACCTCATCGTGGCTCAACTCCTTTACCTCGAAGCCGAAGATCCTGAGAAGGACATTAACGTTTACATCAACACGCCCGGCGGTTCGATAACTGCGGGCATGGCAGTCTACGACACGATGCAGTTCATTCGTCCGGATGTGACGACGATCTGCGTCGGTCAGTGCGCGTCGATGGGCGCGCTGTTGCTCGCCGCCGGCGCCAAGGGCAAACGATTTGCCCTGCCAAACTCCAGGATTCTCATTCACCAGCCACGCGGCGGTTCAGAGGGCCAGGCCACTGACATCCGCATTCAGGCCGAGGAAATCCTGCGGATGCGCGAACTTACGTCCCAAATTATCGCAAAACACACCGGGCAGTCCTACGAGACGGTCGAGCGCGACGTGGAGCGCGACAAAATAATGTCTGCCATGCAGGCGAAAGAATATGGTTTAATAGACGAGGTGATCGCGCATCGAGAGTGATGCGGGAGTTCTTGAAATCTAGCGGCAAGCTGTTAGCTTGCTTTCGGATCGCAACTTATCAAGTTGCGCCACCAGAGGCGAATGGATGATCGCAAAGATGAAAGCGCGCGGGTTTCGCTGCTCCTTCTGCGGTAAGACGAAGGGCGAGGTCGCGGCCATCATGGCCGGCGCACCACAAGCGGCGCCCGGTGTTCCTCGCGGGATGATCGGGAAAAGCGCATTCATCTGCAACGAGTGCGTGCAACGCTACTATCAAATAATAAGCACACCGGAGGTTTCCAGCAGCCAGGCGGTTGTTCCCAAGTAGACCGAGCGCAAAGTTTCTTAAGGAGCCCCCTACACCTATGGTACGACGAGCCGACGACACGTTGCGTTGTTCATTCTGTGGCAAATCGCAGAATGAGGTGAAGAAGCTCATTGCCGGTCCAACCGTATACATCTGCAATGAGTGCATTGACATTTGCAACGAGATCATTACGGACGACCAGCAGGCCGAGTCGGTCGCTAATCGCGCGCCTCTGCCCAAGCCCGGCGAGATTAAGACTTTCCTTGACGAATATGTAATCGGGCAAGAGGAAACCAAGAAGCGACTGGCCGTCGCGGTCTACCAGCACTACAAAAGAATCGAGATCGCGCGGCGGCGCTCCGACGTCGAGATCCAGAAAGCCAACATTTTACTGATTGGACCGACGGGGACCGGCAAAACCTTACTGGCGCAGACTCTGGCGCGCATGCTTAGCGTGCCCTTCACGATCGTTGACGCCACGACGCTGACCGAAGCGGGTTACGTTGGTGAAGACGTTGAAAACATCATCCTGAAACTCTTGCAGTCGGCCAACGGAGACGTCGAGCGCGCGCAGCAGGGAATCATCTACATCGATGAGGTCGATAAGATTTGTCGCAAGGACGAGAACCCTTCAATCACGCGCGACGTTTCCGGCGAAGGTGTGCAACAGGCATTGTTGAAGATCCTCGAAGGTACGGTCGCCAACGTTCCGCCGCAGGGCGGCCGCAAGCATCCGCATCAGGAATTCTTCCCGGTCGACACGCAGAACATTCTGTTCATCTGCGGTGGCGCCTTCGTCGGACTCGAGAAGGTGATCGAGAGACGCTTGCGTAACAAGTCGCTCGGCTTTCATGCGGAGATCAAGACCGGCCCCGCGCGGCATGCCGAGATCCTGCGTCAGGTGCAGCCAGAGGATCTGATTCGCTATGGACTGATTCCCGAGTTCGTCGGACGCTTGCCCGTCGGCTGCGTGCTGCATGAACTTGACGAGGGCGCCTTGATCAAGATTCTGACGGAGCCAAAGAACGCGCTGGTCAAGCAATACCAAAAGAAGTTTGATTTCGACAACGTGAAGTTGAAATTCACGGAAGACGCGCTCAAGGCAGTGGCGCGCCAGGCCGTTGCCCGCAAGGTTGGAGCCCGCGGTCTGATGATGATCCTGGAAGAATTGTTGTTGGACGCGATGTACACGCTGCCCTCGCAGAAACGCGTCAAGGAGTTTGTGATTACGAGTGAAATGGTGGAACGCCGCCGGGCAATTCCGGGCGAAGGCCTTACCGGCATCGATGGCGCGGCAGCGTGAGGTAAGTAGCGCGCGCCACGGAAATGTTTTAGAATTAGGCGTCTTATAGAAGTAAGGCGAGACGGCAGTTGGCGGCTCGCCTTTGTTGCAAAAAGGAAGTAGAAGCAGTTCATTAAACCATGGAAGAATATTCAGATCGCGCCCCCTCCGACGTCGCCTGGTACCCAATGGTGCCAATCAGGGACGTCGTGATTTTCCCCTTTACAAAAGTTGCTTTCAAAATAGGTCGGGCTGGTTCAGTACAGGCGCTGGAGCAGGCGCTCTCTGCCGATCGCACGATCTTTCTTGCCACTCAGCATGATGCCACCGTCGACGAGCCGACTCCCGAACAGATCTACGGCGTAGGAACGCTGGGCCGTATCTTGCAATCGCAGAAGCAGGAAAACGGACAGATCAAAGTCGTGGTCGAGGGTCGCGAACGCGCCACGACCGTGCGCGTCGAAAACGCTGACGGTGCCTTCATGGCGCTGGTGCGTCGCGCGCCCGTGGTCCATGAAGAGGGCACGAGACTTGACGCGCTGGTGCAAAAAGTTGCGCAGCTTGTCGAGCAGCATTTGCGCCTGGCGCCTGACGTGCAAACGGACGCGCTGCAAACAGCGATGCGCAACCAGGACCCATCACACCTGTCTGACGCGCTGGCTTCGCAACTGCGACTCTCCGTCGAAGACAAACAGGGATTACTCGAGCTTTTTTCAACTCAGGCTCGTCTGCAGCGTTTGATCGAACTGCTGGAACTTGAGCTGGAGAAGCGGCAACTGGATCGGACGATCCAGACTCGCGTTAAGCGACAGATGGAGCGTGCGCAAAAAGAGTACTACCTCAACGAACAAATCAAGGCAATTCATAAGGAACTGGGTCGCAAAGATGAGAAGGCCGAGCTTGAAGAGCTGAAGAAAAAGATTGAAGAGGCGGGGATGTCTGACGAGGCCAAGGAGAAAGCGATGCAGGAATTGCATCGGCTGGAAGCAATGCCGCCCATGTCCGCCGAAGGCACCGTGTCGCGCACTTATATTGAATGGCTGGTGGGCGTGCCGTGGAAGCAGAAGACAAAAGAGATTCGAGATCTGACAAAGGCCGAAGAGGTGCTGAACGAAGATCACTACAGCCTCGAGAAGATTAAAGAACGAATTCTTGAATACCTGGCGGTGCGCCAGCTCGTCAAGAATCCAAAAGGTTCGATCCTCTGCTTCGTCGGTCCGCCGGGGGTTGGCAAGACGAGTTTGGGCAAATCGATTGCGCGCGCTACGGGCAGGAAGTTTGTGCGGCTATCGCTTGGCGGCGTGCGTGATGAAGCCGAGATTCGCGGGCACCGCCGCACTTACATCGGCGCGCTCCCCGGCCAGATCATTCAGATGATGAAGAAAGCGGGAACGATAAACCCGGTGCTGTTGCTTGATGAGGTGGACAAACTCGGCGCCGATTTTCGCGGCGATCCGAGCGCCGCGCTACTCGAGGTACTCGATCCGGAACAGAACCACACGTTCCAGGATCACTATCTCGACGTCGAATACGACCTGTCGAAAGTTTTTTTCATTGCTACCTCGAACGTGCTGCACACAATTCCGCCGGCATTGCAGGATCGTCTGGAGATACTCAGACTCTCCGGCTACACCGAGCGTGAGAAGTTGGAGATTGCGAAGCGGCATCTCGTGCCGAAGCAGGCCGAGACGAATGGTCTGAAGGCCGAACAGATCGAATTCCCCGACGAAGGCCTGCTGGAGATCATTCGCCACTACACGCGCGAGGCCGGCGTGCGTAATTTGGAGCGCGAGATCGGTTCGTGCTGTCGCAAAGTTGCGCGCAAGTGTGTTGCGGAA
Source organism: Pyrinomonadaceae bacterium (assembly GCA_041499185.1). GTDB lineage: Bacteria > Acidobacteriota > Blastocatellia > Pyrinomonadales > Pyrinomonadaceae > JAOAPY01. Next base: position 46,782 of record JBGQJU010000023.1, read on the forward strand.
AGTGCGCGCGAGGATTTCAAGTATACGGCCGATCCAGAGCGCGTGCAGGAAATGCTCGGGCCCATCAAGTTCCGCGAACTCGGCATGGGACAGGTGAGCGAGATCGGTCTGGCGACGGGGCTCGCGTGGACCGAAACCGGCGGCGAAGTGCTGCAGATTGAAGCGACGCTGACAAAGGGTCGCGGCAATGTCACGCTGACGGGCAAGCTCGGCGATGTGATGCAGGAATCAGCGCAGGCCGCCTTGACCTGCATTAAGGCGCGCGCGGAACGGCTCAAGATGAGTCTCGATTTCATCCGCAAGCGCGACCTGCACATTCACATTCCGGAAGGCGCGATCCCGAAGGACGGCCCGTCGGCAGGAATCACTATGGCCACCGCCATGGCCTCCGCTCTGGCGCGTGTGGCAGTGCGACGAAACGTGGCGATGACCGGCGAGATCACTTTGCGCGGACGAGTGCTCCCGATTGGCGGTGTAAAGGAAAAACTCCTGGCGGCGCATCGCTTCGGGATTGACACCATTATCTTGCCGAAGGACAACGAAAAAGATCTGCCGGAAGTGCCGGAGGAAGTCCGCAACGCGATGTGCATCAATCTGGTCGAGACGATTGATGAAGTGCTCGCGCTCGCCCTTGAAGAGCCCGGCCCGGCTGACGTGGAGACTGCGGATCAGGGAAAGACGCCGCCGCTGTGGACGACCGAGCAACCGGCGCAGAGTATTCCGACAAGTTAGGGATTTCAAAGTTCAAGCTAGTTCAAGCTTCTTTTAGGGGCGGACGGATGTGTCCGCCCTCGTGGCTAACTGTTCTCGTATCAAGGGCGCAAACGCAGTTACGCCCCTGCGAGACTTACCAGATAGGGGAGATTCCAAAATGAGCAAACAAGAAGACGCAAATCTTATTCTGAAACTTTACGACCTTCGACGCGAAACCGTTATGCGCGAAGCGCGCAATTGGTTCTTTACCTTCAATCCCACCAGCATCCAGGACTTCATGGACACGCTCATGGGTGAACACAGCGGCCACTATCGCATGGTCGTTTCCTACTGGGACATGGCTGCTTCGATGGTGAACCAGGGCGCAATCGATGAAGAGCTGTTCAACGCCTCGGGCGGCGAGATGATTTTCGTCTACGCGAAGATAGCGAAATTCATTCCCGAACTGCGCACCGTGTTTGGCGCACCGGAACTGCTCCAGAACATGGAGACACTGGTAAAGCGCATTCCCAACATCGACGAAAAGATTGCGCAAATGAACGAGCGCATGAAGAAATTCGGCGAGATGCGCGAAGCACTCGCCGCAAAGGCGAAGGCAGCCTCGTAATCCGAAACCAACACGTGTCCAGTCTCCTTCAGGCCTCCGCGAAATCGGAGGCCTGAGCCTTTCTGCGCCACTGTTCCAGATCATCGATCAGCGCTTGTCGCTGCCTGAAATTGAACCGAAGCAACTGACGGAAGATTCAAACTTGGCCGACGAGGTGTCTGAGACTTTTTCAGACCGCAAAAGAGCACTACTCTTCATAAATGTGCATTGAAGGGATAAAATAACAGCTCATCTGATGGGGGAGCGGAATTCTAACAAACACGTTTCGGAGGAATCGTGAGAACTATTCTGACCGTGTCGCTGGCGCTACTTTTGCCGGTTTCATCTCATGCAGCCGGCAGAGCGGGGGCTGCACCTCGGGACAAGCTAAAGATCATCAGCGTCGATTCAGCGCAGCCGGTCGTGCGGGGCGTGGAAAACGAGTTTACGATCGAGGTGGAGTACAAGCTCGACTCCGCGGACGAAGGCGAAATAAATATGGGCTTCAACCTTGACCGCCCGAACGCGTTCAAGATGGTCGACAGCTTTCTGGTGCAGAAGGGACAGGGCGTGGCGACACTGAAAGCGAAAGTGATACCCGTAGACTGGGGCCGGCGAGCCGGGTTTACCGTAATGGTCAATCTCTCAAAGCTTCCGCATGAGACTCGCTGGCGCACATTAGCCGGAGACAAGCAGGAGATTGCAGTGGGACAGTAAGCGCGCCGGGCCGCCGATCAGAACCGCGTCCAAGCGAACCGAAAGATTGAAACTGGGCGCCAGGACCATCTCGGTCTTTAACAATTCTCAGACAATGAAGCTAACCAGCGCCGAATTCCTGAAGAGCGCTTTCCATGAAGCTGATTGGCCGAGTGATCCAAAACCCGAGATTGCTTTTCTGGGTCGCTCAAACGTAGGCAAATCCAGCTTGATCAATTCCCTGCTGGCAGCGCGAGGTCTCGCACGCATATCGTCAACGCCCGGCAGGACGCAGTCTCTGAACTTCTTCTTGATAAACAAACGGTTTCGCTTCGTTGACCTTCCCGGCTATGGGTACGCGCGGGTTCCGCTGAGCATCAAATCCGGTTGGGGTGAAATGGCCACTAGTTACCTTGCCAAACGGACATCGCTTGTGCTATCAATTCACATCGTAGATTCGCGCCACGAACCCACAAAATTGGATTTGCAGCTTCACGAATGGCTTGAAGGTCGCGGTAAGCCACGTTTAATAGTTGCCACGAAAGCCGATAAGCTGTCTAACAATGAATTACGAAAGAGCATAGAGCGTGCTCGGCGAACGTTCAGCGACGATATAGTGGTGGCCTATTCCGCTAACACAGGGCGCGGACGCGATGAGGTTTGGCGGCGGATTGAAGAGGCGGTGAGGGCTGCTCGGCTTTGAAATTGCGGTTTCAGACTTTACAAAACACGCTTTCGTAGTCCAACATCAACAATCGGCAACCAAGAATTCTTCATAGCCCCTTTGGTAACAACAGATTCTTTGTTAACAGGCCACACGCGTTGTGACTCTAGCATCCAAGGATTTACGCTGGAGGACCATCGCTAACAATCGACGGATACGATATCGCTGAGGAGAGAAACTAAAACCCCGGCGAATGAGCGGCTTGCAAGGCTCGACATTTGTCTGCTCAGGAATGCAGACTGAACCATCCCAATTACACGTTTCCACTTTTAGCCGGATTGAAAACGCTGAGTCTAAAGTAGCGGAACCAACCACTGTTTCCTTAGAGAGAACCTATGCCACAGAAATCAACGCGTTCACGAGCGTCAAGCGCGAACAACAATGACGCCAACGGAGAGAACGACGGTGCAACAATTGTTGCTACTGCCGAGGCCGAAGCTCCGGAAAAAGAAGAAAGAGAAACCAGAGACCCCTGGGAAGACGGGTTCCTGAACCTGGCCGACCTGAAGGAGATGTCCATCTCCAAGCTCACGTCGATTGCGAAGGGGATGGACGTCCCGGGCGCCACCGGCATGCGCAAGCAGGAGCTGATTTTCAAAGTGCTGGCGGCGCAAACCGAAAAGAGCGGTCTCATCTTTTCCGAGGGCGTGCTTGAGACTCTGCCCGACGGTTTCGGTTTCCTGCGGGCTCCGGAATACAACTATCTGCCCGGACCGGACGACATCTACGTTTCGCCTTCGCAGATTCGCAAGTTTGATCTGCGTACGGGCGACACGGTCAGCGGACAGATCAGACCGCCAAAAGAGGGCGAGCGTTACTTCGCGCTGATCAAGGTCGAAGCGATCAATTTCGAGTCTCCTGACCAAGCGCGCGAAAAGGTTTTCTTCGATAACCTGACGCCGCTTTACCCCGACGAGATGCTGAACTGTGAGACAACGCCAGAGAACTTGTCCGCGCGCGTCATCGATCTCGTCACGCCGCTCGGCAAGGGCCAACGCGGCTTGATCGTATCGCCGCCGCGCACCGGCAAGACGATGTTGTTGCAGGCGATCGCTAACTCGATCACGCAGAATCATCCGGAAACCACGCTCATCGTGCTACTGATTGATGAGCGGCCCGAGGAAGTTACGGACATGCAGCGATCGGTTCAGGGCGAAGTGATCTCGTCCACTTTCGACGAGCCGCCGACGCGCCACGTGCAGGTTGCGGACATGGTCATCGAGAAAGCGAAGCGCCTCGTCGAGCACAAGCGTGACGTGGTTATCCTGCTCGATTCCATAACCCGTCTGGCGCGTGCGCACAACGCCGTCGTGCCGCCGAGTGGCAAGATTCTGTCGGGCGGTATCGATTCAAACGCGCTGCAGCGTCCGAAGCGATTCTTTGGCGCGGCCCGCAACATCGAAGAGGGCGGTTCGCTGACCATCATCGCTACGGCGCTAATCGATACCGGATCGCGTATGGACGACGTTATTTTTGAAGAGTTCAAGGGGACCGGCAACAGCGAAATTCACCTGGACCGTCGACTCAGTGATAAGAGACTGTTTCCCGCTATCGACTTGCAACGTTCCGGCACGCGCAAGGAAGAGCTGCTGATTAGCAAGGAAGACCTGGCGCGCATCTGGGTGATGCGTCGCGTCTTGAATCCCCTGTCTCCGGTCGAGCAGATGGAAGTTGTGCTCGAGCGGCTCGAGAAGACGAAATCCAACGCGGAGTTTCTCGCCTCGATGCAGAGCTAGAAAGCAAGGATGAGGGCGAAAGGATGAAGGATGAAGGATGAAAGAGTGATTCATTGTCTTGAATAGCTCGTCTTTCATCTCCTGCTTCATCCCTCGCAGTACGCCTTTCATCCTTCCGCCTTCATCCTTCATCCTTTGATCTTCATGCGCGTAGGGCTACTTTCGTCTGAAGCTGTGCCGTTCGCCAAGACAGGTGGGTTGGCTGATGTTGCCGGCGCGCTGCCTAAGGCACTTAGACGACAGGGAGTGAAAGCCATCGTCGTCCTGCCACTCTACCGGCAGGTTGATCAGCAGTTACTAAGCGAAGAGATCATTGAAAATGTAGGCGTCGAGTGGCGTGGCGGGATCCGCCCGACGCGCGTTTTTCAAAGCGCGGCGTCAGGCGCGCCCGCATACTTGATCGATGCACCAGAATATTTCTCGCGAGCTTCGATCTACGGCTTCGGCGACGATCATGAACGTTTTGCTTTTTTCTGTCGGGCCGCGCTTGCCCTATTCAAACATCTCAAGTGGCCACCCGACGTCATTCACGGAAACGATTGGCCGTGTGGCTTTGCGATGGTGGAACTGCGCGCGCGACGAAAGTACGATCCGTTCTTTTCAACAACAAGGACTCTTTTCTGCATTCACAACATGGCTTACCAGGGGGCGTTTGATCCGGGTGACCTGTGGTGGCTTGGGTTTGGCGAGCAGCCCGATCGCAACGACTTTATGCTCGGCGGCGTGGCCTCGGCCCTCAAAGCCGGCTTGATAGCCAGCGACGCATTGTCCGCGGTTAGCCCCCGATACGCGTTGGAGATTCAAACGCCAGCGCAGGGCTACGGTCTCGACTGGTTGTTGCAAAGCCGCCGCGATCGTCTGACGGGAATCACCAACGGGGTGGATTACGACCTGTGGAATCCGGCGACTGATCCGCACATTGCAGCACACTTCGACAGCGACGATCTGAGTGGAAAGCGAGTTTGCAAACTTGATCTGCTGCGGCGGTTTGGGCTGCCGCAGGATGCGGGCACGCCCGTCATCGCGACCATCTCTCGGCTCGTCGCACAGAAGGGTTACGACTTAATTCGCCAGGTCGCCGGAGCGATTGTTTCTGCTGGCGCCTGCTTTATCGCGCTGGGCGCCGGCGCCAAAGAATATGAAGATTTTTTGCAACGCTGGCACGACAGCGCGCCCCGGCAAGTAGGCATTTACAAAGGCTACGCGGGCGAGCCGCTGGCCCATCAGATCGAGGCTGGCGCGGACATGTTTCTGATGCCCTCGCTTTATGAGCCTTGCGGGTTGAATCAGATGTACAGCATGCGCTACGGCACGGTGCCCATTGTGCGCGCCACAGGCGGACTGGACGATACGGTCGAAAACTTCGATGAAGCGCGCGGCACGGGGAATGGGTTCAGGTTCCAACCCTATTCAGCGGGCGCTTTGCTTGATAAAATTCGCGAAGCCCTTTACTTTTATAGCAAGCCCGATGCGTGGCGTGCGATTCAGCGGAACGGCATGAGCATGGATAACTCATGGGAAGCCGCTGCCCGAAAGTACACAAAACTCTACGAGCGGGTAGTTAAGCTGTGGACAACTTGAATTCGGAATCAGGCCAATCATTCGGCAGCCGCTGCAAAGTAGATTGACTATCACCACCGTTTTCAAAAAAGGAGACCCGAGTTAATGAGCGAACACGTAACCGAAGTCAGCGACAGCACCTTTGAACGAGATGTTTTGGGATCAGACCGGCCGGTTCTGGTCGATTTCTGGGCCGAATGGTGTGCCCCGTGTCGCATGCTCGCGCCCACGGTTGAGGCGGTGGCCGAGAAGTACGCCTCAAGCGCTCGCGTAGTTAAATTGAATGTCGACGACAACCCATCCGTGTCTCAGCGCTATGGCATTAAAGGCATCCCGACCCTGATTCTTTTCAAAGGTGGCAGGGAAGAGGAACGCGTTGTGGGCGCCACCTCCAAAGAGTCAATCTCGCGCCTAATCGACAAACACCTTGGCGGCGTGGCCGCTGCGTAATTAGTTTCAGGCTTGATGGCGCGGACACGAAGTGTGCAAGCTCTGCCCGCGCCACTTCCGTGTTCAGGACAACCGCTCGCCGATCATTTCGGTAGCTCGAATTCCGGGAAAAGAGAACTTTGATCTTTCGTCTTTGATCTTTGTTTCGTGTCCGCCTCTTGAGTATCGTTTCGTTTGGTTTTTCAAAGATCAAAGTTCAAGGATCAAAGATCAGATTTTGTCATGTCCAAAGTCGTCGTCGTAATCGGCGCCCAGTGGGGCGATGAAGGCAAGGGGAAGATTGTCGATCTACTCGCCGAACGCTTCGACATTGTCGTTCGCTATCAGGGCGGGCACAACGCCGGCCATTCCGTCTATGTCGGAGACCGCTCGTTTGTGCTGCATCTGATTCCCTCCGGCATCATTCATCCCGGCAAGACCTGTGTGCTCGGCAACGGTATGGTGATCGATCCGAAAGCCTTTTTTGAAGAGGCCGACCGGTTAACGGCGCAAGGTCTGGAGGTTTCGCCCGAACGTGTGCGTGTCAGCTCGCGCGCGCATTTGATACTTCCCTACCATCGCGCGCTCGATCATACGAGCGAGGAACGACTGGGTAACGAACGCGTCGGCACGACGCTGCGCGGCATCGGTCCGGCGTACGAAGACAAAGCCGGCCGGCGTGGGATACGCACCGCGGATGCGTTAGCGCCAGAGGTGTTGCGCTCGCGCATTGAGCGTAATCTCGAAGATGCCAACCGGATCATCATGGCCTACGGCGGACAGGAGTTGAGCGCCGACGAGATCTTCATCGAGATGTCGCGACTAACCGAACGCCTCGCGCCCTTCATTGCCGACACTACTCATTACCTCAACGTGGCCGCCGTTGAGGGACGATCGATACTGCTTGAGGGCGCACAGGCAACTTTGCTCGATGTGGACCACGGAACGTATCCATTTGTGACTTCCTCAAATACGATCGCCGGCGGTGCGATCATCGGCACCGGCCTCGCGCCTCATCGCCTGACCGGCGTGCTCGGGATTGTGCGCACCTACACAACGCGGGTAGGCGAGGGTCCATTCCCGACTGAGATGGTTGAAGGCGAGGCCGAACTGGGCCAACTGATCCGCGAGCGCGGCCGTGAGTATGGCGCTTCAACCGGGCGCCCGCGTCGCTGCGGCTGGTTCGACGCATTCGCCACGCGCTATGCCGCGGAGATTAACGGCTTCTCATCTGTGGCGCTGACCAAGCTCGATGTACTCGACGCGCTTGACGAAATCAAAGTCTGCATCGGTTACAAACTGGACGGTCACGAATGCGAATCCCTTCCTTCCGTCTCGCAGGATCTGCGACGTATCGAACCGGTCTACGCGCGACTGTCCGGCTGGAAAAGTTCGACTGTCGGCATTACCAACATGAATGCACTGCCAACCGAAGCACGTCGCTACGTGGACTTTCTCTCACAACAAATTGGCGTCGAGATTGGATTGGTTTCGACGGGTCCTGAGCGTTCGCAGACTATCATTGTCCACGAATCGGCCTTGGGTCGCTGGCTTGCAGAATGATTCTTGACCGCCTTGCAAGGGAAGCGGCATTGTAACCGCCATCTCCAGTCAAGAGGTCCCAGTCAAAACCAAGGAAAAGTCATTGACGGTATGCCCTGAATCTACTAAGCTTCGCCCGCCTTTCGATCAAGAACCAGACTGCGCCTTAGTTTTGCCCGGATGAGGCGATATCTTTTGTCTGGTTTGCCACGGCGGTTTACAAAGCGGCGAGTGTAGGTAATCTCGGGAAATTCCACGAGCGGCGGAGTTCGCGCTTCCATGCCATGCATTGGCTTCATGAGATGAACAATCTCATTAACGCACTTCTACAAGTTTAGGAGGCTGGACCATGAGTCGGTATAGGGTACTTGTCGTCATTGCGGTTCTGGCACTGCTGGTTTCAACGCTCTTCTCGCAACGCAGCGAAGCGCAAAAGAGTAAGAGGGTTCAGAAACCAGTAAACAATGAGTCAATCGTCAGAGACGAGGACGACTCTGGCCTAAAAGCCAAACGTGTGAAGCCGCAGCAAGGATCGGCGCCGGCTCCTGAGACCGTTCAGCTTGCCGGGTTCGCCGAAAGCGCACCCGCTCGCACCTTTCCAGCCCCTCAGCGTATCGTCGCTAACAATCAACCTGGCCCACCAGAGATAGAAGGAGGACAGTCTGAGGGGCACGAGATCAACCCGCGGAACAGTATGGACGTGAAAGCAAACCTGCCCGGACTTTCTGTGGATGGGGCATTGCAGTCTTCTTTCAAACCGAAAAGGGGAGCGCTTAAGGCAGCCGCTCTTCCTGCTCCTTCACTTACGTTCGAGGGAATCGACGCCACTGACGAGGGCAATTCCGTTGCCCCGCCGGATACCAATGGGGATGTCGGTCCCAATGATTACGTGCAAACGGTTAACAATCGCGTGCGCGTCTGGGACAAGGCTGGTAACCCGCGCGGAGCGCCATTCACGCAGAGCAGTTTGTTCGGGGCTTTGGGCGGAATCTGCTCGACCGTTAATGATGGCGATCCGATTGTGCTCTATGACCGGCTTGCCAATCGCTGGCTGATCAGCCAATTCGCCTTTACCGGTACAGGCACAGTTCCGCCGTATCACGAGTGCATAGCCATCTCGAAGTCTCCAGATCCAACTGGATCATACTTTCTCTACGACTTCGTATTACCGGGCACCGAGTTTCCCGATTATCCAAAGTTGGGCGTGTGGCCGGATGGCTACTACATGACAACCAACCAGTTCAACAACGGCGGGCCATTCGACGGAGGTGGCGTTTTTTCTTTCCAGCGCTCGAAGATGCTCGTTGGCGATCCGACGGCGATCGCGATCTACTTCAACCTGAACCTGGCTTCGCACCCCGAGGGCATTTTCGGCATGTTGCCCTCTGACCACGATGGACTGCTGCCACCACCGGCAGGCGCGCCTAACACGTTCCTTTATTTCACAGACGATAATTTCGGTGATCCCGCAGACGGCTTGAGATTGTTTGATTTCCACGCGGACTTCAATACTCCTGCAAATTCTACGTTTACTGAGAGAGCTGAAAGCACCTATGCGGTTCCGTTGGCCCTGGCCGCATTTGACGCTGGAAATCCTAATGGGCGTGGCGACATCGAGCAACCACCCCCGGCTGGAAATGACTCTACCGACAGACTGGATTCGATCTCAATCGACACGATGTACCGGCTCCAATATTTCAATCGCGCCGGCACCGAGTCGCTGGTCGGCAACTTTACAGTCAACGTGAGCGGAGTGTCCCCAACCAGTGCCGCCAACTATCAAGCCGGCTTTCGCTACTTCGAGTTGCGGAAGTCCTCTCCGGGCGGTGCTTATACTGTTGCCGAACAAGCGACCTTCGCGCCCGGGGCGGGGAATGGCGCCACTGGCGACAACCGCTGGTTGGGCAGTGCGGCTATTGACAGCCAGGATAATCTGGCCGTCGGCTACAGCATATCCGGTGTCACAGCCGGCCATTTCCCATCACTCAACTATGCGGCGCGCGCCTTCAACGATCCGCCCGGCGGCTTGTTCCAGGGTGAGGGCACGTTGTTCGCCGGCACCGGCGTGCAGCGCGGCACGAGCAACCGCTGGGGCGACTATAGCGTTCTGCAAGTTGATCCGACAGATGACTGCACCTTCTGGTTCACCAGCGAATACTATACGAGTACGGCTCTGACCTTTAATTGGCAGACCAGAATCGGGACGTTCAAATTCGCCACTTGCAACGCGCCGCAACAGGGAACGCTTGCCGGCACGATTACGGCTTGCGACAGTGGCGTCCCACTCGACCAGGCAACGGTCACTGTATCTGGCGGGCCTTCGGGCGGATTCTCGACCACTACGATCGCCAATGGCACGTACTCAATGAATCTCGCGCCGGGAAACTACTCGGTCACCGTTGCCTCCGCGCCGCATGGTTGTGCTACTGCTGGCCCGTTCAACGTGACCATTACTAACGGCGGGACCACGACGCTTAACACGTGTCTTACGGGAACAACAAGTTTCGCCTTCGTATCGTCCGCGGTTTCGGGCGGCAACGGTAACGGCATCATCGATTTTGACGAATGCAACAACCTCAACGTGACCATTAAGAGCGTTGGTTGTCTGACCGCCAGTAATGTTTCCGCCGTGCTTTCTACAAGCACTCCGAACGTGACTATCACGCAACCTAACTCGCCGTATCCGAACACAGCGGTAGGAAGTAGCGGAACGAACACAGTGCCGTTCTCGGTGAGCACCTCGCCTAGCTTCGTATGCGGCACTACGATCAATTTTACCTTGACGGTATCCTTCACCGGCGGTAGTAACGTAATTAACTTCTCCTTGCCAACATGTACTGAGACGCTGCCAGATGTGATTGTCAATGGCAGTCTTGATTCTGCCGATCCCGACTCGACCGCCGGCCGCATCGGTCGCAACGGCATCACGAGCGCTTGTGGCGTTGCCAAGGCGTGTCCGGGAGCGCTCGGTGTTGGTGGCCGATCTTTCGATCAATACTCGTTCACTAATCCGGGTACGCAGTCGTGCGTCACCATTACGCTTTCCTCGACTGGCGGCATCAACCTGATCGGTTCGACCTATCTGGGAAGTTACAATCCGGCGGATACCACTTTTTGTGTTAACTACCTGGGCGATCCAGGTGGCAGTGCTAATGGCGACGTGTCGTGGCAGGTAGACGTCCCCGCGGGTGGAACTATGGTCGTCGTTGTAATGGAGGTTAATGCCGGGACGCCATCCACACCCTACAGCGTGAAGGTTTCTGGCCTGCGGGCAGCGTCAATTGACGGCGGAGGGTCGTGTGAGGGCCTCCTGGCATCAGTCAAGTCACAGGCCTGGACCTCCGCGGGCTCAACCGGCACCATCGACGAAGACAGTCTTAGCAAGATTGCGGTGCAGAACTTCACGGCTCGTTTTGTCAATGGTCAAATCGGGACAGGAACCATTCGCTACAACATCACTGCGACGCGAGGAATATCAACTTACTGTCCGGCAACGCAATCGGTAGTCAACGTCCGCTTCCGCAACAGCGACAACACGGGCACGCATGCGCA
>JBGQJU010000024.1:0-57749 GCA_041499185.1 Pyrinomonadaceae bacterium
GAGACAAGAAGAAACTTGATGGCCGCATCCGGGTGCCGACACTTTTCATTTACGGCGAACACGACTTCGCCGTCATTCCGGAAACAGTGCGGGACTTGGGCCGGTTCATAAACGCACCATATCGCGAAGTGCGAATTCCGGACAGCGCGCACTGGGTACAGAACGAGGCAATCGACGAGGTGAACACGGCCTTGCTGGAATTCCTGAGGGACGACTTCAAGGCAACACCTGCGAACGAAAGAGCCTGAGATGACAGACGAAACCAAGAGTGTTCTTTATGCGGTCGATGGCGCGATGGCTCGCCTGACTCTCAATCGCCCCGAAAAGCGAAACGCGCTGAATGACACCGTGATCGATGGCCTCAAGCAAGGGCTGCGACAGGCAGACAGCGACAAGCCAATCCGTGTCGTCGTTATCTCGGGCGCCGGCCCTGACTTTTGTTCAGGAGCAGACCTTTCCGCGCTGCAAAAGATCTCTGGCGCTTCGGTAAAAGAGAACGTTGACGATGCGCGCTCTTTGATGGAACTGTTCGTGATGATGCGAAACATGCGCTTGCCAGTGATCGCCGCAGTGCGGGGCAGGGCACTGGCTGGCGGATGCGGGCTCGCGACGGCTTGCGACATCGTGCTTGCCTCGAGTTCCGCTCGTTTCGGTTATCCGGAAGTGAAGATTGGCTTCGTGCCGGCGATGGTCATGGCCATCTTGCGTCGCAACGTTTCAGAAAAACGCGCGTTTGAATTGATCACACGTGGCGCGGAGATCAACGCTGCCGAGGCGGAACGAATCGGTTTAGTCAATCAGGTATTCAGCGACGAAATGTTTGACCGCGAAGTGGAAGCTTACGCCCGCGCGTTCGAGAAGGTCAGCGCATCCGCGGTGGCCCTTTCAAAAAAACTCCTCTATCAGATGGATGGCCTCTCGTTCATCGGAGCACTCGAATGCGGCGTCGATGTGAACGTCATCGCGCGCATGACCGAAGACTGCCAAAAAGGAATTGAGTATTTTTTAAGGAAGAACTGACTTAGCCTTTCGCACGGCCGGGAAAATCCAAAAAACGATAGGAAATTCAGGATTTTGAATCTGATCGTCTTTGCTCGGCCAAGAATTCTCCACGTTGCCGCGGTTTTTGCTCTATAATGGCCGCCGTCCACTTGGCCGTACGCGTCGGAACATGGGTTGCTTAGACGTATTAGCAACGGGATTTTTTGCTCGCGATGTTTTTCCGAACATGAACCTTTCTGACCGACAACCTAAAGGAGGTGTCAGCATGAATCAATACTTCCTGGTTCTTTCAAGAGCTTTTGCGATGCTATTCACACTAGGTGCTCTCTGCATCGTCCCAGTTTGGGCGCAAGTCAATACGGGTGACATTACTGGTCGTGTTACAGACGCGCAGGCACGCGTTGTGGCGGGTGCTACTGTCACGGCGACCAATAAGGGCACGGGAGCAGCTCGCACGGCTACCACGAACGACGCAGGTGAGTACACGATCACGCAACTGCCTCCCGGAAAGTATGATTTAACCGTCGAGGCGAAGAACTTCAGCAAGTCGCTTGCTCAGGACTTTGAGCTGAACGTCGGAGCAAAGGTAACGCAGAACTTCGAGTTGAAACCAGGTGAAGTTACGGCGACTGTCCAGGTGACATCCGAGGGGACTTTGGTTGAAACGACTACCTCTGAGATCGGCAGGAACATCACGCCGACTGAAGTTCAGAATCTTCCTTTGCTTAATCGGACTTTCGCCAGTCTCTCGCTCATCGCCCCGGAGGGGCGTCCGGTTGGCACTTTCGACCCGACCAAGACGCACGTCGGCAACGTTGCCTTCAGCGGTGGCGATGGCCGACAAGTCGATGTTAACGTGGACGGTGGCGACAATAAGGACAACGTGGTCGGCAGTCTGCTCCAGAATTTTGCCTATGAGTCGATCCAGGAGTTCCAGGTGTTGCAGCATCGGTGGACGGCGGAGAGCGGTCGATCCGTTGGTGGTGTGGTCAACGTCGTCAGCAAGTCTGGAACCAACGACCTTCATGGGTCGGGCTTTTTCAACTTTCGCAATCAGTCGTTGCGCGCCAAGGATTTCTTTGAAAAGCAAACAACCGATCCGAAGCCCACGTATGACCGCGAAGAGTTTGGTGGGTCATTGGGGGGTCGCATAGTCAGAGACAAGCTCTTCTTCTTTGGAGCGTTAGAAAGGTTTCGGGAACGCCAAAACCTTTTGGTAAACCCTGCGTTGCTTCCACAAATTGCTGCCATCCCAGGCGTCACGGCATCGCCGACGATTCCGCTTCCCTACAACGACACTCTGCTTACTGTGAAAATTGATCACCACATCAGTGATAAGCAGACGATGTTTTATCGCTACGCGTTCCAGAAGAACGACTCGCCGAACGATCAGTTCGATGGTGGTCAGCCAGCCGACCTCCTCGGCGGGAACACGGATAACAACAAGCTAACTAGCTTTGTCGTCAATCATACGTACACTTTAAGTCCGCGAGTGGTGAATCAGTTTTCGTTTCAGTTTCAGGACTTCACGAACGAGATATTGGGTGTAACCGACAAGCCAAACATTGTGTTTCCGCAAGTGCAGAGCGGTGCAAACGTCAACGTGCCGCAACAGACGAAAGAAAGAAAGTTTCAGTTTCGCGACGACATCTCGGTGTTGCGTGGCAAACACGCCATGAAGTTTGGTGTGAATTACATTCACACCCTACTCACAGGCTTCTTCTTCTTTGGCGCCAACGGCTATCAGGTTTTCTTCTTCGACGATCCACTGGCAATCAAGAACAACCAGCGAACAACTAACTGCCCCACGGTTCCTGCGCCAGCAGGATGTTATCCGCAAGGTTTTGCCACTCCCGGTGCCGTTAAGGAAATAACCTTTAATACCGGTGCTGGTGACACCAGTCAACCACCGTTCCATCAACTAGCTCTCTATTTCCAGGATGATTACAAGGTAACCCCGAGGCTGACTTTTAACCTTGGTCTTCGCTGGGACGCTAATATAAAGATGCTGGTGGATCAGACCAATAACCGCACGATGCTGTTACTTGGCAAACTGAACAATGCGCGAGCCCAGGCAATTACTGGCGCGGATTTGGCCAAGACAACCACAAGCTACAGGGAGTTTCAGCCACGCATCGGATTCGCGTGGGACGTTAATGGGACAGGGCGAACTGTGATCCGGGGAGGTTACGGGATTTTCTTTGATCAGATCTTTCAAAATCTGACGTTGTTTGCCAAGCAACAATCAAATCCCACCATCTACCAGACGGTGCTGGATCTTGTGAACAACTCGGTTGGTGTGGGCCAGCTTGCAACCTTTCGGTTTGGTGTGGATCCGCTGCCCCAACCCGCAACTGTCAACAATACTCAACTCGAGGTTGGCGGTTTCGGTCGAATCAACGACCCGACTTTGAAAGACCCCTATGTTCAGAAGTGGTCGCTGGGTGTCGAGACAAAGCTGGGCCGGAATTACGTTCTCTCCAGCGATTACGTTCACACGCTTGGCACCCATGAGAATCGAGTGGCGAACATCAATCCGCGCATCCGGAACATCTGTGATGCAGGTTTTCCTGGGTCCACGCCTGCCTCGCCGCTCTGCGTAAGAGGAGCTGACACGCGATTCTTCGACAAGGCATTTGTCGACGCAGGTCTTGGCGCGGGACGGCTCGAGCAGATCAACATGTTCACCGCCACCAATCGTTCACTCTATGACAGTTGGGTCACGACACTTCGCCGTCGCACCCGTCATGCTCTGTTTTCAGCAAGCTACGTGCTCTCTAGTTCAAGATCCTGGGGTGGACAGCCCACGGCCTCTTACAGTGGCAACGGTATCGCGATAGCTTTGGAGAACCAGTTTAAAGCAGGAGAGTTTGGCCCTACACGGATCGACGAGCGACACAGAATCGTGGCTGGTGGTGTATTTGATTTCCCGCACGGCTTTCAGCTTGCGCCGATCATCCAGTTCGCAACGGCGCGGCCATATCAAGTCAATACCGGATCCGACATTGATGGCGACGGGCGTTCAACCGTGGATCGAGTGTGTGTCGGTTTTGATCCACGAGCGTTGCTACAAGCTAGGCTGACCACGCCTCCGTCAGTGCCGCCGGGCGCCACTGCCCTGGGATGTACGCAGCTCAGCGTGAACAGCCAGCGAACAGGCTTTGTAGTTAACGGCGGCAAGATCGAGGAACGGAGCGGCCGCTTCTTCAACGTCGACCTGCGAGCCGCCAAGACTTTCAACATAGGCGAAAGGGTGAAGGTAAAGGGATACATTAATTTCTTTAATCTCTTCAACCGCGAGAATCTGTCATTTGGCGGCCGATTAGGCCTGAGCAGCCTCAGTTCGAGCCTCTTCTTGCAGCCGGTTGCTCTCTATGGGCCGGGCTTTGGTCCTCCGGTTGGCCTGCCGTTCACAGTCCAGATTGGTGGGCGCGTAGAGTTCTGATCCAACTCGTTTGGTGCTTTCCATCAAGGCGCCGGGCTTCAGTCCGGCGCCCTTTTTATAAGGGCTGACAACGCAATGGATAGGGAATCGCGTTCGGGCCTGATGCGCATGATCGCTACCGAGTCATTGACTTCTACAATAACTTCACGCGCATCATTCCCCACACTCATTTGCGCGGCTTTACGTTTTGGCGGAGAAACTTAACGATCTCTTCGGTTGACGTCCCGGGAAGAAAGATCTCAGCAACGCCCTGTTGCTTCAAACGCAGGATGTCCTCCTGCGGCACAATTCCACCGACAAGGACAAGACAGTCATTCATTCCTTGTTCGCGAAGTAGTTGAACGATGCGCGGGCACAGTGTATTGTGCGCGCCGCTGAGGATCGAAACGCCGACGGCATCGACATCTTCCTGAAGCGCGGCTGCCGCAATCATCTCGGGCGTTTGGCGGAGGCCGGTATAGATCACTTCCATGCCGGCGTCGCGTAAAGCGCGGGCAATCACCTTCGCCCCGCGATCGTGTCCGTCGAGGCCGGGCTTTGCTACGATTACTCGAATCTTTCGTTCAGGCATAGATGGATTGCAACGCTGGTGTCTCGCGGCCGGCCTGAGTTCCCTTCGTCTACATGAGGACTTTCAAAACGCCGGCTCCTCGTAGATGCCGTAAACGTCGCGCAGCGCAGCGCAGATCTCGCCCAGCGTTGCATAGGCCCGAACCGCTTCGATCGTAGCAGGCATCGTATTTTGATCGCTCTTCGCGGCTTGGCGCAGCTTCTCGAGGGCGTTTGCTACGGCGCCTGCATCGCGCCGGTCACGAGTCATCACCAACCTTTCGATCTGATGTTCGCGCACCGCCTCATCAATCACGAGAGTCTGGATTTCGGCGGGCTCATCCTCCATCTCGTACTTGTTAACTCCGACAATCGTTTGCTCGCCGCGCTCCACAGCTTTCTGATATCTGTAAGCAGAGTCCTGAATCTCGCGCTGCGGAAAACCGTTTTCAATCGCCGCCACCATCCCGCCCATCGCGTCGATCTTCTGAAAGTAATCGAGGGCGCTGGCTTCCATCTTGTTAGTCAAAGCCTCGACAAAATACGAGCCACCCAGCGGATCGATCGTGTTTACTACCCCAGTCTCTTCGGCGATTATTTGCTGCGTCCGCAGAGCAATCAGCGCCGCGCGATCGGTTGGCAGCGCCAGCGCTTCGTCGTACGAGTCCGTGTGCAAACTCTGAGTTCCGCCTAAGACGCCGGCGAGCGCTTGAATCGCAACGCGCACGATGTTGTTCAGGGGCTGCTGCACAGTCAGCGAAACACCGGCCGTTTGAGTGTGAAAACGCAACTTGAGAGTGCGTTCGTTAATGGTGCCGAAACGATCGCGCATCGCGCGTGCCCAAATGCGCCGGGCCGCGCGATACTTGGCGACCTCTTCAAAGAAATCGTTGTGCGCGTTGAAGAAAAAAGAGATTCGCGGCACAAATTGATCGATATCCAAGCCAGCCTTTACGCCCCAGTCGACATATTCGATTCCATCGCGCAGCGTGAAAGCAAGCTCCTGAATTGCGGTCGCACCCGCTTCGCGAATGTGATAGCCACTAACGGAAACCGGGTTGTAACGAGGCACGTGTTTAGTGCAAAACTCGAAGGTGTCCGTCACCAGCTTCATCGCTGGCCGGATCGGATAGATCCATTCCTTCTGCGCAATGTATTCTTTCAGAATGTCGTTCTGAAGTGTTCCGGAGATCTTTTTCCAATCGGCTCCCTGTTTTTCCGCCACCACGAGGTACATTGCCAGAAGCACCGAAGCGGGGGCATTGATTGTCTGCGATACTGTTACCTTTTCCAGCGGAATACCGTCGAACAGCACTTCCATGTCGGCCAGCGACGAAACCGCAACGCCGCACTTGCCAACCTCGCCTTCTGACAAAGGAGAATCGGCGTCATAGCCCATCAGCGTAGGCAAGTCGTAAGCGACCGAAAGACCAGTCTGGCCCTCTTCCAACAAGTATTCGAAACGAGCGTTGGTTTCTTCGGGAGTACTAAAACCGGCAAACTGGCGCATCGTCCAGAGCTTGCCGCGATAACCTGTAGGATGAATCCCCCGCGTGAAAGGAAACTCGCCTGGAAAGGAGATGTCTCGTTCGAATTCTGTGTCCAGGAGATCTGCAGGAGTGTAGAGCCGACGGACCTCTTCCAGCGAAACACTTTCAAAACGCTTCTTTGCCTCGGGAATCTTCTGAAGTGCCGGGACAAGAGTTTCCCGTTCCCAACGTTCAAGCTCGACTTGTTCCGGCGAGGTGATCTGTCTAGTTTCCGGCATATCCTCTCGGTTTTACTCTCATTAGGGCAGAGGTGGATATTAGTTGACGGTTATTTGAGTGTCAACCGCGACTACCTCAACCTCGGCATTTCTTGTTCAGCGAGAGGGGAGCGCGGCCGTGATTCTCATCACAGCCGCGCCACAACGGCAGGACCCGGGAAGCGTGGACTATCAAGCAGCGGAACATAGGGCAGGCAACGGGCGGAAGAAAACATTAGAGCCAGCCATTCGTGCGAACGAGCCTCCCCTGGCGCTCATTCGACGGGCACAACAATCTCATTAGCACGCGCCATGTTGAGCGAACGAGCGGCCAACTCAATAGATCGAGGGTCGCTCTGCAGACGCTGAATGTCACGTTCCAACGCGGCATTGCCTCTGCGCAATGCGTCTACGTCATGTTGAATCTTCAAGTATTGCTCTGAGGCCGTTCGCATCTGTGCGTGAGTACGTATCGTCACAGTAACGCAAAGAGCGAATGTAGCAAGAATAATCATGCCAAAGATCACCCACGACGGTATTACACCGCCACGGCGACGAACCTCGGTGCGCGTGCCGATTAGATCGAGTGAGAGTTCCCTCACAGATGGAAGAGTTGAAGCTGTTCGCGGAAGCACGCGCTGCGAACTAATTCGTTCATCAACCCAGTAGGTATTTGCGACCCTGCTCAAGAAGCACCTCCAAGTCCTCTGCTGATTCTGATTCTGCGTAGATGCGAACGAGTGGTTCGGTGCCAGAAGGGCGCATCAGCAACCAGGAACCGTCCGCGAAAATGAACTTGACACCGTCCATGCGGTTTATGCGCTCGACGCGCCGTCCGCCAATGTCGCTCTGATCTCGGCCCAGTATATCGCTGAGTGACGCCATGAGTTGTGGCGTCAGTCGCACGCCGATTCGGGCGTTCTCAAGCTTTCCCACACGCGCATACATGGCCTCCAGCTGTTCACTCAAACTCGCGCCGCGCGCCGCAACTGCCTCCGCTGCAAGCAAACACGCAAGGATGCCATCTTTCTCCGGATAGTGACCTTTGATCGAGAGTCCCGCCGACTCTTCACCACCGAGAATGATCCTGTCTTCATTGATTAGTTCTCCGATGTACTTGAAACCTACTGGAGTCTCATAAACCGGCAGGCGTCGTGCCTGGGCCACGCGGTCGACGAGATGCGAAGTTGCAACCGAGCGAGCTACACCCCCAATCCATCCCCTCGACTCAGCCAGATAATCAAACAAAAGTGCGATAAGGTGGTTTGGCGTGATGAAAGTACCGTTTGAATCAATTACGCCGAAGCGGTCTCCGTCTCCATCGGTTGCGAGTCCGAGCACGCAACCTTTGGTTAATACGACTTGACGCAAGTCGTCGAGATGACCCGCCTCGGGTTCGGGTGACCTGCCTCCAAATAGAACATCACGCCAATCATGGATCGTGTGGACGTCGAGCCCGTGCATCTTGAGGATTTGGTCGAGATACCCCCTGCCTGTTCCCCATAGAGGATCGTACGCGTACCGACCCCCAGCACGCGCAATCGCAGTGAAGTTGATCTTCTCCTTAAGGTCTGACAAATAGCCAAAACGAGGGCGGTCGGTTCCATAGGCCGCCATCGGATCATTCCCTGTCTCCGATGATTCTGATTGACTGTCAGCAATCAACCGTTCGATCTGGCGGGTTAGCTCGGGCAACGCGGGTGCCCCATCGGCAGTGGAGAGTTTCATACCGCTGTACTGGGGCGGATTGTGGGAGGCAGTGAAGTTGATACCACATACAGCTCTTTCGGTCCGGATCGCATGGGAAATCGTTGGGGTCGGAGTTGGCTTATCACACAGAAGAGAGCGAAAACCATTAAGCGTTAGGAGCCCAGCGCATTCGGTGGCAAATTGCTCCCCCAAGAACCTGGTGTCGTGACCAACTATAATCGCGTCCTGCTCGGGAACAGTCGAACGGAAGTGTCTGCAGATCGCGGTGGTGACTGTGCGAACCTGAGCGAAGGTGAACTCATCCGCAATCACCGCGCGCCATCCTGAAGTGCCGAAGTGAATTGACATGTCCTAATAATTAAGGAGCTGCTTAATCAAACCCGCCATCAAAACCACAAGATAGTTGGTGTTTGTGACCAAGGGACCCAATATTGTGGGTCTTCTTTATTGCCAATCCATTGCCAATCAATACTTTAGGGGCAAGGTCGCCGGAATGTAACATTCGTGTTTCGGCCTGTAAAGATTTTTCTTTGCACTGATTGAGGAAGCTAACTTCAACATTTACATGAAGTAAGCTCGCTTAATCGGCAAAAACGGCGAACAGCAGGCGAACGGAAATTATGGCTTAAGCGGTATCGTGTTAAATTCTGTTGACACCAGACCAGTTCGGTTCTAGACTCGTCAGCGCTGGTCAATTGTCCCCATCCGATTGGGCCCAGCCGCTTCATTTGTCGGTCTTGTCCCTCAAAAAGCCTAGGTTGCAAATGACCATCCCCTCTGCTGCCGCGCTGAATTTTAATGTTGACTTATCCGGTCAATTCGACGAAGGACGCTTTAATCTCTGGCTTGCCCGATGAAGGAATAGCGAAGACAGTGGCCAAGGATCAAAGCAATCTGCCGTTGAGTGCGCTCGTCCGTGCAGTCTGTAAAGCTGCAGATGCTGGTCCGGAAGTGCTGCACGAAGTAATGCTCAAACTGAGCCTTATGGTGGAGGCGGCGGCCCCAACCTATGGTTTGTCCATTTGGGCGCTAAAGAGCGGCGAATCTCCGCGAGTGAAATGGGCGGAGGGTCTCAACGAGGAAGAAATTGATAACGGCGAAGAACTGGTCGTGACCACGCTCGCCGCAAAGAGCGCAGCTAAGGAGATCAACACCGGCGATGTGGCAATCTGTCTGATACTGGCCGCTCCAGGTTTCAACCAAGAGGGGGCAGCCCTCTATGCACGGTGCGTACGTCCTCTGACTGAGCAGCAGGCGAGGGATCTCAGGGCTTTTGTTGATGTAGCGCAGCTAGCACGGGATCATGCCTCCACGCGGGCAGGCCAAGTAATGAGAGGTCGGGCTAATGCACAAAGCAGTGTAGCGTGTTCAACTCTCCCCAGTATGGTCTTCACCAGTCGCGCGATGTCCGAAGTAGCTCAAGCGGTGGAGCGGATCAAGGATTCGGAGTCGACGGTTCTTATCACCGGCGAGTCCGGCACCGGTAAGGAGCTGATTGCGCGCGCGATTCATCGGCTGAGCAGAAGGTCGGACCGAGAGTTTATTCCTTTTAATTGCTCGGCCGCGCCGGCCGATTTAATCGAGAGTATGTTATTCGGTCACCGTAAAGGAAGTTTTACTGGTGCCCTGTCAGAGAATGAGGGACTGATTCGTGCCGCCGAGAATGGGACACTTTTTCTCGATGAAGTCGGCGACCTGCCATTACCGTTGCAACCCAAGCTGCTTCGTTTTCTCCAAGAGGCTGAGGTACACACGCTTGGAGATCGGGCTCCGCGAAAGGTCAACGTTCGGGTCCTTGCAGCAACGCACAAGAAGCTTGAAGCCTTGGTTCGTCAGAGTGCCTTTAGACAAGATCTCTACTACCGGATCGCAACGCTTCAGATTGGCGTACCACCGCTCCGAGAACGTCCCGAAGACACGGCGGCGCTAATCTCGCACTTCCTGTCGCATTACGCCCGGCGGAATGACCGAGCGATTGCTGGGATAACGTGGGATGCGATTCGCGCACTCGAAGCGTATTCGTGGCCGGGCAACGTGCGTGAGTTAGCAGCTGAGATTGAGCGGCTTGTCCTGTACGCCGAAGAGAACAGCTACATAACGATCGAGCAGATCAGTCCCCGGATCCTACCCGAAGACTCTCCGCTTCGAGCCAATACCGACCCCGCTGGTGGAAATTTGGACACGCTGCTTGAAGACTATGAACGGAGGGTCATCACGCAGGCACTGAAACAGCATGATTGCAACGTGGCGCGAGCGAGTGCTGCTTTGGGACTGGGCTCACGGCAGACCCTTTACAAGAAGCTCAAGCGGTTGGCGATCGATATTAGCCAGTTCTTGCAAGAGGACACAGAACCAGGACTGCAGTTCCGGGCCGAGCGCCAATAGGTTGCACCACAGGCAACGTGCGAGACAAGCATTCGAGAGGGATCTCGAGTGCTTTTCTTTTGCTCAAAAGGAGAAGTTGCCGCTGGTTGAAAAAGGTGATGAGTGATGTCAACTGGTGGCTACAATCGAAAAAGCCATTTGAAGTGGCGTCTAGCGACCTCGCTATTGGCTTGGGCCTGCTGATCCACTCAACTGGTTTGACAACCCTGGGCGACAAGTGAAGAGCGCCAAGAAAAAGAGAAAGTCAATATTGATTGAGTTTCGGACCTTTGGTTAGGTGCGGCACAAACCTTGTTAAGGGGAATGTCGCGAGGCAGACAGTGCTTCGCATGCACCGTCGATTAAGACACGGCAAAGAATTCATGAAGAGCATCACCACCAAAGAGGTTGTATCGCTTGCAGGAATCGCGCTTGCAGTGCCGTTATTTGCATTAGCGATAGTGGTAAGCGCACGCGCCGCTGGAGTGGCAGGGAATGATCTGCTGCTGCTCGCACTCGCTTTTGGTGGAGCCGTCATTAGCGGACTCAACGGCTTTGGTCACCGCAGGGCCCAAGGCCGAGTTCGCGTGGACCGGCGAACGAGACTGGCACCCAAGCCACTCTTTCTTCATGAGCCCAGCCGTTAACTCTTCCGGAACCTCCAACCGCGCGCGCCTGAGGCGGGCGGAAAAGAGACCGGCCATTACCTGAACGATAGCAAAAAGGAGCAAACGATCATGATTAAGAAGTTCTTTCGAGATGAAACTGGGCTTGAGCTTTCGGAGTATGCCGTGGCCGCAGCGTTGATAGCGCTGGCGACGGTCACTGCGTTCCAACTTCTGGGAACGAACATCACGGGCAAGATCACAAGCTTGGCGAACACGGTTAAGTAGCTCGCTCAGTCGCAATAGTCAGGGCGGCAACGACAGTTGCCGCTTATGCTGTTGAAGTCTGAAGTGAATACTCGAACCAACCTTGAATAGGAGAAACTGAAATGATCAGGAAGTTCTTGAGTGATGAAAGAGGTCTCGAGCTGTCTGAGTACGCGGTTGCGGCAGCTTTGATTGCGTTGGCTACAGTCGCCGCCTTCCAGCTTCTCGGAACCAACATCACCAGCAAGATCACCGACCTGGCTAACAACGTCAAGTAGTTGCCCAGTGATGACCTGAGCATGGCGCGCTTTGTCGGAAACCGACCGCAAAGGCGCGCCACTGCTCCACGGGTCTTAACGGTGAGAACGGGCCGGGCCATGGGTGAGCATCCAAGGACGGTTTCGCAAGGAGCGGTTGCTGCATGTTTAATCCAGCCTTAATCGCATACGAGGTTTTTCTCGTTCCGCTGGCGATCGTCATCATTTATTACGACGTACGCTTTCGTCGCATTCCGAATCCGTTTGTGCTTGCCGCGCTTATTAGCGGTATCTGCATGAACGTCTTTTTCGGTGGAGTTAGCGGCGCGCTGAGTAGTCTGGGCGGGTGCGCTCTCGCTTTCATCCTGATGTTCATACTGCATCTTTTCGGAGCGATGGGTGCAGGTGACGTCAAACTTTTCGCCGCCATCGGTTCCGTTACCGGAGCGCATCTTGTATTACCGACGTTCCTGGTTGTGATCTTAACCGGCGGCGTGCTCGCCCTTGTCTCGATTGTGCGATCCGGGGCAGTCAGGACCACGATGCAGCGCGTGCTCCAGATCCTGGTGGGACTCTTGCCGGGATGGCAGATGCCCAAATTCGCCGTTCCCACGGACCGCTCTCACACGATTCCTTACGGTGTGGCAATCACGATCGGAAGCATTATTTCAACAGCAATCTTCCGCGCTTGAGAGAAAGCGCGAATTAGATCGGTGTGATCCGATCAAAACTGGAGAGTGAATCATGCGTAACAAACGCTTCTTTTTTGTACTGGCCGGAGCGCTCCTGTTTGGTCTGCTCGCGGCTGTTTCGGTTAGTCGGTACCTATCGAGCGCACAAGCTTACACAAAAAATCTAAGCCGCGTTGCGGTCGCCAAGGTCGCGATTCCAGTGGGCACCAAGATCATTCCTGAACAAGTGATGGTGGTTCAGTTTCCGAAGGAATCAACACCGGATGGAACGTTCGATAGCGCGGAGAAGCTGGCTGGACGCGTGGCAATAGCCAATATCGCCCCGCGCGAACCGATCACCGAGTCCCGGCTTGCGCCCGAAGGAACCGCCGGCGGCTTGTCTGCCGTTATTCCCGAGGGTTACCGCGCAATGACGGTTAAGGTCGATGACGTCGTGGGCATCTCGGGTTTCATCATGCCGGGCACACTTGTCGACGTGGTCGTAGTGATCGATCCGGCCGATCACGCGGGCATGCAGGATCCCATTTCAAAGATCGTGTTGCAAAACATCAAGGTTCTGGCGAACGGCCAGAATATTGACAAGCCAGATAACCAGCGCGAAGCGAACAGCGTCAAGGCGGTCACGCTCCAGGTAACACCAGAACAAGCAGAGAAACTCGCGCTCGCCTCCAGCGAAGGCAAACTGCAGCTCGTGATGCGCAACTCCGTCGACCAGGGAGACGAAAAAACTCCCGGCGTTAACAAACGAGGTCTGCTTAACGGTGAACGGGCGACACCTGCGCCGGAGCCCGGTTCGTTGAAGAGTGAACAACCGAAGACTAACAAACCTGCCCCGCGCCCGGTGCACACAAAAGCAGAAGCGAAGCCGGCTGCTTCGCCGGCTCCGCAGGCGCCGCGTGCCTCCGTCGAGATGATTGAAGGCGCGAAGAAGCGAAACGTTGATTTTCCGTGATTTGATTAAAGAGCAGATTCTCATCAGCACGCCGAGTCTGTGGTCAGGCTTCGTTGTTGATGACTACCGAAATTGATCAGCAAAAAGGAGCTACACATCATGCATAGCTGTTCCGTGATCGCACGCCGAGTGAGTCTGATAGCAACGTCCTTGATTCTCGTTCTAATCAGTTCCTCCGCGCAGGCCCAGGAGACGTCGTACAAGGCGTCGTTCAAGCAAAACAAAGAACCGATTGCCGTTAACGTGCTAGTCGGCCAGTCGCGAGTGATCAATTTCGACCGGCCCGTCGGGCGGTTCTCAGTTTCCAATCCGGAAATTGCCGAAGCGATACTCGTCACCCCTGATCAGGTGCTGGTCAACGGCAAGGCCTTTGGGCAGGTCAACTTCATTGCCTGGGAGCAGTCGGGTGGACAGTACCTTGTCTTCGACGTTTACGTGCGGACTAATCTGTCGTTGATCGACTCGCAGATCCGCGCGCTGTTTCCCAAAGACGACATTCGAGTGAGCCAGGCCAATGGTTCGGTCGTGCTTTCCGGCAGCGTCACGGATCCAAAGACGTCGGCTCAGGTACAGAGCGTGGTCGAGGCCGCGGGCTTCAAGACCGTAAACATGCTCGCGTCGCCGGTAAAGAACATGGCGCAGGTCCAACTGCAAGTGCGTGTCGCTGAAGTTAGCCGTAACCGGCTGAAGGATCTCGGCACTTCTTACGCATATCAGGGAGGCGTCGGCAGATCGGGCGTGTATGCGAACAGCGGCAGTGGTCCCAGCGCGCTAACAAACGCAACCAGCGGCGTGTTATCGGGAACGCTATCGAGCGCGCTTAATCTGTTTGTGATGGGCGGTAATACCTTGAGCATGATTCATGCGTTACAGACGCAGGGAGCGCTACGTGAGCTGGCCGAGCCAAACCTGATCGCGATGGATGGCGAACAGGCGAGCTTCCTGGCTGGCGGCGAGTTTCCCGTGCCAATAGTGCAAGGTGGCTCAGACAAGACCACGGTAACAATTGTCTTTAAGGAGTACGGCGTTCGACTGAATTTCAAACCGACGATCATCGATGAAGATCACATTCGTCTTGAGTTGGAGCCCGAAGTTTCAACCATCGACTTCGCAAACGGAGTGAAATTTGATGGCTTCCTGATTCCGGCGCTGAAAACTCGTCGGGCCAAGACCGGTGTCGAATTGCGCGATGGACAGAGCTTCGCGCTTGCGGGTTTGCTCGACAACAGCGAGACACGTTCGCTGTCAAAGGTGCCAGTACTCGGCGACGTGCCGGTGCTCGGCGCGCTCTTCAAATCTAAGTCGTATCAAAAGAACGAAACTGAGCTGATGTTCATCGTCACCGCGCAGATGGTCAAACCGATTAATCGCGACGACCTACCACAGATGCGCGGCGTTGACGGACTGAAAAATGGTTCGCCCCTGGGTATCGAGCCGAAAGGCGAAGGCATCAAGGGCAGAACTGGTTTTTCTACCGGCGAAAACAATGAAGCCACGCCTGCGTCTGCTCCCAAAGCGTCTGGGAGTGCTCCGGTCGCGGTCCCACAAGGCTCTGATCCAAAAGCGAAGGCCACCACCGGAACGGGAACCGTATCGGTCAACGGTACCGAGCCCGTGGCAGAACCCGTCCATGTGAACGCGCCGCTTCCGCTGGCGAGGGCACTGGCCCCCGACTTTTATTTCGGGTGGGTAAAGCCACAGTGAACCGCCCCGCTGTCCTCGATAGGATGAGGGAGGGAGAGATGAACAAAGACAACAGAAAAAGTGAACGCGGTTCCGTCTTAGCTGCTAGCACGCTTGGCATGCTGGCGTTTCTATTGGCCACCGGTCTAGCCGTCGACATAAGCCGTTTCTACACGGCGCAGGCCGAGCTGCAAAACGCGGCTGACGCTGCGGCACTCGCGGCAGTGTCCGCGCTGAATTCGTCGGCCGCGGGCATTACGGAAGCGACGAACCGGGCCGTGCAGGCAATGAACAATTACGACTTCAATCACACAGGAGTCTCCTTTCCCAGAGCGAATGTTCTTTTCGCGGTGAATCTTGATGGTCCTTACATGAGTGAGGCTTCAGCTCAAGGGCAGCCGAATGTTCGGTTCGTTAAGGTCACAACGCCGGCCTCACCGGTTGGTGTTTCGTTCGCCGCGACGGTTTTGGGGAGCAGCAAGAGTCTTTCCGCAACTGCAACGGCAGGCTATTCGGTGCCCATTAATGTCTTCTGCAATTGGCTTCCGGTTTCGGTGATTGATTACGGCGATCCGTTGACGCCGGGTAACACGTATACGTTCAGGGCTGACAACCAGCAGCAGGTCTCTGCAGGCAATGTGCAGATCCTGGCGGTGGCGGGACGCGGCGGCCAGGACGTGCGCGTCGGTCTTGCGAGTGGGGTAAATGATTGTGCAGAAGCTGGCGCTACGTACTCAGTGGACACCAAGCCGGGCAGCAACACTGGTCCAGTGAAACAGGGTGTCAACACGCGGTTTGATGATTATCAGACCAGCCAAGTGAATCCAAATGATCAGCCACCGGATACCAACATCAAAGAGAGCATAACCTACTCGCAATACCGCGATGGCTCTCCTTCACAGGCGCCAACGCACACAGGTGTAGCGGGACGGCGCGTCGTTATCATTCCGATCGTCAAGCTTTCGGAATACGACCAGGGCCGGAATACCGTTATGTTCAATCGCTTCGGTGTGTTTTTTCTGCGATCAAAAGTAGCCGGCAATGGTGATATTCAGGCTGAATACATTAGTGACATCGTGGTTGCGGGCAAAGGTGGTTACGATCCGAACGGGGGAGCAGCAAACAATCTGCTGGCAGTTCCGGTTCTCTACAAATAGGAGGCGGCGATGCATCCGCGAGTCACAAAAATACGCCGCCTGCGAAGATTATTCAGGTTAAGTCGTTTTCGCGGGGATGAGCGCGGGGTCCAACTAGTTGAACTGGCGATTGTGCTGCCGATTTTCATTCTTCTCTTTGGCGCCACGGCTGAGTTTGGACGGTATTTCTACGAATACACGACGCTCGCAAAGTCAGCCCGCGCGGGCGCCAGATATCTGGCCACGGCCGCAGTCAACAGCACGGAAGATACTACTGCGAAGAACATTGTCGTGTACGGTAACTCCGCCGGGACCGGCAACCCGATCCTGAGCGGTCTATCAACGGCAAACGTAAGCATAACGCGCAGCGGCGGAGTTCCCGTTTTGCCGCAAACGGTCACGGTACAGATAACCGACTTCAAGCATCAGCCGATTTTCGATCTGGGAGCGATCACTAAAACCCCGACGCTCTCGATGAACATTGACGTGAAACCCAGCGTGACCATGCGCTATTTACTGACACAGCCGCCGATCTAGAAAAGCCGAGACTATGATTCGCATCAGTTCAATCAAAAGCAACGAACGCGGTTCCACCCTGCTGGAGTTTGCCATTGGAGCGACTGTCTTTCTAACCGTAATGTTTGCGGTGCTCGAGTTTGGCCGCGCACTCTGGGTACACAATGCGCTGACCGATGCCGCTCGTCGCGGTGCGCGTTATGCAGTGATCCACGCCGCCACTGATGCTGCTTCGGTAAAGAACGTGGTCGTCTATGGAGATCCGAATCCAGCGAATGGCACGCAGCCGGTGGTCAACAACCTGACTACCGCCAATGTCATTGTCACCTATTCAAATTTCGGACTGGAGGGCGGAACCGTTTCGGTGAGTATCACTAACTATCAATTTCAATTCGTTGTGCCGCTAATCGGCACAACGATTCAAATGCCTGCTTACACTACTACGCTAACGGGCGAGAGCGCTGGTCTCGTTCCGCCGAATATATAGACACAAACCAAGGCCCCTGGAAATATCAATGACGACTCCACTGACATTTGTAGTTCTGAGCACCGGTCTCGATAACTTCAAGGAGATACGCACGGCTCTGGCTGCCGACAGTCGCGCACGCTTGCTTGCTGGTGGTAATGATGCCGAACAGGTCTACGAAGAGATTCTGCGTTTGAAGCCCGCGTCGGCGATCATCACGATTGGGGCCAACGCCGAGCAAGCCATTACATTGATCAAGCGGCTCGGTGTCGAATGCCCGTCAACGGCATTCATTTCGGCCGGTCACGACACTTCTCCGGATCTGATCCTGCGCAGCTTGCGCGCCGGCGCTCGCGATTTTCTTCGACTGCCGATCAGCGTCGACGAGCTGAAGACCGTGCTGGATCGCACCGCGGAATTTTGCGCCGTACAAGTTGCGGCCCCAAAGAAAAAAGGGCGCATGATTGCGGTCTTTTCCAGCAAGGGCGGCTGTGGCACATCGTTCATCGCCACCAATCTTGCTGCGGCAACCTTTGCGCCAACGGTGCTAGTCGATCTGAATTTACAGGCTGGTGATCTACCGCTCTTTCTCGGCGTCGATCCAAAGTATTCGATTGCCGACATGGCTGAGAATCGTTCGCGTTTGGACGGGCCCCTCATCAACAGTCTGCTCACACCCTATTCGTCGCATCTTTCGTTGCTGGCAGCCCCGAGAGAGGCCGACTCCGCTGACGACATCGAGCCTGAGCACGTCTTCGAGGTGCTCGAGCGTCTGCGCGAATCCTTTGATTACGTGGTGCTTGATCCGCAACACACATTTGACTCGATCACGTTACAGGCGCTGGATCAGTCTGATCAGATCGTGCTGGTGTTGACGCTCGACATTCCGGCAATTCGCAGCACGCAGCGCGCGCTCGAAATATTTGACCGGCTTGGTTACCCACGCAAGAAAATTCGTATCGTCGTTAATCGCTGGAGTAAGCAGATCGATCTCGATTTGCGCCAGGTGGAAAAGTTTCTCGGCGAGCCGGTTGCCGGTTTTATTCCGAGCGATTACCAGACAGCGGTAGAGTCGATAAATCTCGGACGGCCGTTGGTTCAGTCTGAGACGAATTCAAAGATTGCCCAGGAGATCAAACGAATAGCGCGCACAATCGCCGGCGGTAAGGTGACCGTGGAAGAAACAAAACCGCGACGCGCTTTTTGGGGTTCGCTCTTCCGGCGCGAGCCAATTCAACCGCAATTCGATTTTCAAACCACAATGGAGAAGGTTTAGAAGATTGACAGGACCCGGCATTCATCATGGCATTACGTGAACGACTAATAAAAGAAACTATTCCTGGCTCGCTCAGTGGCGGCAACGGCGACGGTAACGGGCAGCCCACGTTTCAGGAGATGAAGTCGCGTCTTCATCGCGCACTCATCAACCGGATGGACTTGACCAAGCTGGCATCGCTCCAGGCTGACCAGGTTCATGCGGAAGTCTCGCGCCTGGCTGAAAGCGTGCTCGCCCAGGAGGCGATGCCGCTGTCCGCATCCGAGCGCGAACGGCTGGTCAACGATGTCCAGCATGAATTGTTTGGGCTGGGACCCATCGAGCCCTTGCTGAAAGACGGAACCATCTCGGACATCCTCGTCAACTCGCACCATACGATCTATATCGAGCGCCGAGGCAAGCTTGAGTTGACCGACGTTGCTTTCAAAGACGACGAGCATCTGATGCGCGTAATCGAACGAATCGTCTCGTCAGTCGGCCGGCGCATCGACGAATCCTCGCCGATGGTCGATGCTCGTCTGCGCGACGGCTCCCGCGTCAACGCCATCATCCCGCCGCTTTCAATTGATGGACCAGTGCTCTCGATTCGCCGCTTCGGCACCGAGCCGCTGCGCATGGATGCCCTTGTCGAGAACAAAGCTCTGACGAAAGATATTGCCGAGATGCTGGAAATGTGCATCAAAGCGCGGCTCAACGTTCTGATCTCGGGCGGCACCGGCGCCGGCAAAACTACATTGCTGAACGCGCTTTCCGCCTACATTCCCGAATACGAACGCATCGTGACGATTGAAGACTCGGCGGAACTGCAGCTACAGCAACCGCATGTGGTCCGTTTGGAGACTCGCCCGCCGAACATCGAAGGCCGCGGCGAAGTAACTCAACGTGATCTCGTCAAAAACGCTCTGCGCATGCGTCCTGACCGCATCATTATTGGTGAGGTGCGCGGCGGCGAAGCGATCGACATGCTGCAGGCAATGAACACCGGTCACGATGGCAGTTTGACGACAGTTCACGCCAACACCACACGCGATGCACTCGCGCGACTGGAAACGATGATCCAGATGACCGGCATGCGACTCTCGGAACGCGCGATGCGCCAACAGATCGCGTCGGCACTTGATCTGGTTCTGCAGGTCGCGCGTCTCTCAGACGGCTCGCGGCGGGTTACTTCCATCTCCGAGATCACCGGAATGGAAGGAGAGACGATTACGATGCAGGAGATTTTCTTGTACGAGCGTGCGGGCGTCGATTCGCAGGGCCAGGTCATTGGCCGCTTCCGACCGACCGGTATTCGTCCGCGCTTTGCCGAACGGCTCAAAGCTTCCGGGATGCAGTTACCACGAGTCTTTTTTGAGGACATGTAAGCTATATGCTGATCTCCTTCCTGGTATTTCTGTTCGCGCTTTTTCTCGTGTTCGGCGCCTATCTGTTGGCGACGCACGGGACGGACGCAAAGCGCGCTCGTTTGCAAAAGCGTTTGGCGGAAGCCCTGCTTCATTCGGCTCACACCGAGGATATAGAGGTGGTGCTCGCGCGCAACGAGCTGATGAGCGAGATACCATGGGTGAATCGCTGGCTGGTTCGCGTGCAGGCCGCCACGCAGTTGAAGCGGATGCTGGACCAGGCGGACCTGCATATCACGCCTTCCCGTCTGGTGATGTTCTCGGTGATGGCGGGCATCCTGGCGGCCCTGGCCGTCTCGGTTCTCAACGCCTGGATTCTGTTGATGATCGCTGCCGGCCTGATTGCAGCGTCGCTCCCGTTTGTGCACGTTTGGTGGAAACGAAAGAAACGCTTCGCGGCGTTCCTCGAACATTTGCCTGACGCGCTCGATCTAATGAGTCGCGCCCTAACGGCGGGCCACGCGTTTTCCGAAAGCCTACACATGGTCTCCAGCGAAATGCCGGAACCGATTGCCGGTGAGTTTCGCAAGACCTACGAGGAGCAGAACCTCGGTCTGTCGCTCAAGCTTGCTCTTGAGAATCTCACGCAGCGAATGCCACTGCTGGATTTGCGGATGTGCGTCACCGCAGTCTTGATCCAGCGCGAAACCGGCGGCAACCTTGCTGAGTTACTCGAAAAGGTAGCCTACACGATCCGCGAGCGTTTCCGGATCATGGGCGACCTGAAGACATTGACGACGAGTTCGCGGATGTCGGCGTGGCTCCTTTGCGGTTTGCCAATCTTTGTGGCTATCGCCGTCACCGTATTGAATCCGGAATACATGAGCGTGCTCTGGAAAGACCCGCGCGGTCACTGGCTGATTGCCACTGCCATGTTCATGCAGGTCTCTGGCATGCTAATCGTGAGGAAGATTTTGAATATCAAGATTTGATTGGCTAGTAGTCAATTGTCAATAGTCAGTTGCATGCGACCGGCTATTAACCAACTGGCTACTGACCGCTGACTACTGACTACTGACATGCTGTTACTAATCGCACTCTCGACATTTGTTTGCATCTCGCTCGTGATGATGGGCGCTTACTGGTTGCTTGCGCGGCCGCAAAGTGCTGCGACCGAACGTCTCAAGAAACTCGGTGAGAAGAGTGCTGGTCCTGCTTCGGTATCTCTGTCAATAGGCGACGAAGGCGGAGTAGCGGATTTTGCCGAGCGCCTTGCTTCGCCGTTGAACCGGCTCGTGCCCGCGTCGGCGGCTGAAGTGCGAAAGCTGCAGAAGCAGTTGATGCAGGCGGGCTTTCGGTCAAACGAGGCGCCGTTTATCTTTCGGGCCGTTCATCTGGCAACGATGGTGGGCTTCCCATTCATCGTGGCATTGGTCTGCGCGGGGTTGGGGCGGCCACTAAACTCCGCCATCCTTTGGATCCTGTTTGCCTTTGTCGTCGGTTTTTTCCTGCCGCGCTACGGGCTCGGACGACTGATCCGCTCGCGCCAACAACTCATTCGCTGGGGACTAGCCGACGCGCTCGACTTGATGGTTGTCTCGGTTGAGGCGGGCTTGGGTTTGAACGCGGCCATGATGAAGGTGAGCAGCGAGCTGAAAGACGTTCATCCAGACGTCAGCGACGAGTTTCAGATTGCGAATCTGGAGATCCGCGTCGGTCGCGAGCGCGACGAAGCGTTGCGGAATCTGGCGGAGCGAACCGGCGTTGATGATCTTCATAGCCTCGTTGCCATGTTGATCCAGACAGATCGGTTCGGTACTTCGATCGCCAAGGCACTCCGCGTCTTCTCGGATTCACTGCGCACCAAGCGGCGCCAGCGCGCTGAGCAGGCGGCCCAAAAAGCAGCAGTCAAACTCTTGTTTCCGCTGGCGTGTTTTCTCTTTCCGACTTTGTTCATCGCCATTCTTGGCCCCGCAGCCCTCAATCTGATCGACGTTCTCGGCAAGATGTAAAGGAGCTGGACCATGCGCAAACGTACCATTATCGCAATCTTTATCGCCCTGGTGCTGACAATCGCCGCTACCGCAATGTGGAGCGCATCGACAATCGAGCGCGACGGCGACCCGGACGCAAATGTTATCGAAGATTCCGGATCGACCGCCGGCGCCGCTCCCGAAACGAAGAAGGGCAACAAGGTCGCCCGTGTTTTGGCGGCTCCGTTCAAAGCTATCGGCAAGCTCTTTGGGCACAAGGAACACAAGCTTGAACGGATGACCGAAAAAGATGCCGAAAAGTTTGAGAGCGCCGCTGTCACGCGGTTTGAAAATAACCGCTCTGGCGAGCAACAGAGAGGGAGTACAGGGTCCGCGAAAGAGCATCTCGCTGCTGGCCGCGCATTCTTGCAGAGCGGACGAATCAACGAAGCGATCGCGGAACTCTCAACTGCGGTTTCGCTGGACCCGAAACTCGCGGCAGCGCACAGCTTGCTGGGCGTTGCTTTCGATCAGAAAGGACTGCGTGACCGCGCCAAAGAGTCTTACGAAAAGGCTGTGCGCGCCGAACCGGAAGATGCCCAAACGCTAAACAATTTGGGCTTTTCGCTGTATCAGAGCGGCAACTATCGCGCGGCGATCGATCGGTTGAAGCGCGCCGTCAAACTCGCGCCCAACGACGACCGGATCTTGAATAATCTGGCACTGGCGCTATGCCGCGTTGGCAAGTTTGAAGAGGCGTACAAGCATTTTGCCCGCGCCGGCGGCGAAGTCACTGGCAGACTAAACACAGCGACGATGCTGGAAAGATTCGGCCGCGACGAAGAAGCTATCAAGTATTACGAAGCCGCTCGTCGCATCGATCCGAACAACTCGATCGCCGCGAAGCGTCTGACAGATCTTTATCAACGAACCGGAAAGACCGCGCATGTTGCGCCGACAGTTTCCACCAAGCCAAGCGAAACGAGTTCGGCGATCGCGGAGAAATAATTCTGCAGAGTCGAAAGGGAAGAGCCATGACGTCGCAAACCGCAATACTCACGCGGCCCGAAATCGAGACGATGGGACCGCCCGTCCCGGAAGAGTTGTCAGAGACGGGGGTTGCGGAGGGCTTCCTCTGCGACCTGGCGTTGAAGCATGTTGCGATGTTGGCTGAGCCGACCACCAACGCCGTTGCCGAACGGCTTTGTCTGCCGCGCACGCTTACTGAAGATCTGCTACAGAAGCTTTATCGCGAGAAGCTGATCGAAGTGCGAGTGCAGAACACGGTCGGAGCGACTCGGTACGCGATGCTTGACCATGGTTGGGATCGCCTTTCGCGTCTGCTTTCGGTCTCTGGTTACACCGGAGCGGTGCCGGTCTCGCTTGCTGACTACGCGCACATGATGCGTCTGCAATCTATACCTTCGGTTCCCGCGGCGATGGACACGGTACGTGCGGCGTTCCACGATCTGGTGTTGCCAAACTCACTACTGCAAACACTCGGTTGTGTGATCAATTCAAGAAGATCGTTGTTTCTGACCGGATTGCCAGGCACGGGAAAAACTGCCGTGGCCGAGCGCATCAACGGGGCTCTGCCAGGCGCGATCTGGATTCCCTTTGCCGTGGAAATCGATGGTCAGGTCATTCGTGTGTTCGACGCACATTGCCACCAGCTCGCTTCGGAAGACGTTACACCCACAGAATACGATCGCCGCTGGGTGTTGATTCGTCGGCCGCTGGTTGTTGTGGGCGGCGAACTGACTCTTGAGAACACGGACCTAACGTGGAGTGAAGCGGCCAAATTCTACGAAGCGCCGTTTCAAATGAAGTCGAACGGTGGCACGCTGGTGATTGACGACTTTGGCCGTCAGCGAGTGCCGCCTCAGGATCTTTTGAATCGCTGGATCGTTCCACTTGAGCGGCGGGTTGACTATCTCGCGCTACACACGGGCAAGAAGATCGAAGTGCCGTTTGAGCAGCTCGTAGTCTTCTCGACGAACCTTAACGAAAACGATCTTACGGATCAGGCGTTCCTGCGCCGCATGGGTTATCGTGCGCGCGTCGAGCCGCCAACACCGGCGGCGTATGTCGAGATCTTCAAACGTGCTGCATATGCTCGAGGGGTCGCTTGCGAGCAAGCGTGCCTGGACCATGTGCTCAACAAGTACCGGATTGAAAGACGGCAGATGAAAGGATGCGAGCCTCGTGATTTGCTTGACCGGGCAACTGACATCTGCATGTTCGAAGGAAGCCTACTGAGACTCACGCCGGAGGTAATCGACGTTGCCTGGCGAAACTACTTCGGCACCTCGCACACCTTCGCGCCGGTACCCACGCAGGAGACCATGATTGAGCGGACCTTGGCTGATCCGCTTGAGTTGTAGTAGTTCGGGTTGCCAACT
The DNA here is from genome assembly GCA_041499185.1 of Pyrinomonadaceae bacterium. GTDB lineage: Bacteria > Acidobacteriota > Blastocatellia > Pyrinomonadales > Pyrinomonadaceae > JAOAPY01. The sequence continues at coordinate 24,386 of JBGQJU010000024.1, forward strand.
TTGCGCTGCTTCTCACGTAATCGAACAATGATAACCAACGCTCCAACGTTCCGCGGTCTTTCGCTCACTCTGGCGCTTCTTCTGTTAGCAGGCGCTGCTTACTCGCAGACCAGGAAACGCTCTCGCTCAGCCAGGAACAGTGTTACAAGCAAAGTACCTTCCTCCCCCGCAAACCAACAAACAGAATCAACGTCGGACTCTCCAAACAAGGTCCAGTTGCAACTTAGCGATGGCACGCGCATCCCAGTAGATGAGGCGTGGGAGAGTCAACAGGGGATCTGGTACAAGCAACGTGGCGTGAGTTACCTGGTACCGCGCGAGCGCGTCAAGGCGATCGAGCGTAGCTCGGCTGTTGAACCAAGATCCGAACCACAAGTTGCCAAGTCCACCCTTCGGAGCGCCAAAGAGATCGGTCCGACGAATCAGCCCGTTTGGATCTATCTGGTTGGAGGAGCGCGCCTCGAAACCGATAGCGCGGACGAGTCCAGCGCGGGCGTGTGGTGCCGCCGAGGTCCGCTCTCGCTTTTCATTGAGCGCAGCCGAATAGATCACATTGAACGCGAGGAACTGAAAAGTGTTGCGGCTTCTGACTCTTCTTCTAAAGAGAGGGGTTGGAGTACGGGCAGCGCAAAGATCGACTCGTTAATCAAGCAGAACGGCGCAAAGCACGGCGTCGACCCGTACTTGATATTTTGCGTAATGGAACAGGAATCACACTTCAGCACGCGATCGGTTTCTCCCAAAGGCGCTCGCGGCTTAATGCAGTTAATGCCGGGCACAAGCGCACGTTTCGGTGTGCGGCATCCCTTTAGTCCCGCAGAAAACATTTCCGCCGGTACACGCTATTTGAAGAAGCTGATCGAGCAATTCAACGGTCGTGTCGATTTGGTTCTGGCCAGTTACAACGCCGGGGAGGGAACCGTGATCAGGTACGGCAGCAAGGTCCCGCCGTACAAGGAGACCCGCGACTACGTGAAGCGAATAAGTTACCGCTACCGTCGCGCAAAGGCGCCAATCGTTCGCGCGCCAAACAGTGCAACGAGTGCGGGAGGGACCTGATCTCGGGCCCGCACAATTCCTTAGATTACGAAGCGCGAAACTGAATGAGAAACATCTTTCTTAGAATCGCAACGATAATCGCGCTGTGCAACGTCTCTGCGTTGCCTTTGGTTTCTGCTCAGCAGCGCAACGACCTGCTAACAAACGTCTCTGTAATTAAGCTGGTCCGGGCAGGCTTCAAAGAGAAAACCGTGATCGCAATTATCCACTCGCGTCCCAACAGATTTGACTTGGAGCCGGATCGCTTGATTGAGATGAAGCGCAAGGGTGTGAGCGAAAACATCATCCTCGCGATGCTTGCACAGGATGAGTCGCCTTTATCGACTGGCGATGATGTGAGCGATGACGCGTTCTTCAGAGGAGGACAAAAGCCTGCCCAGGAGAAAAACGGTGACAATCCGCAAGCGAGCGGCACGGATATTTTCGGCTCAAGTGGATCGTCAAAGGGGCAGACTCGCGGCCAGGGCATGAACGGCTCAAGCGAGGGCGATACGCTGACGACCGGTAGCGCAACTGTGCGAATTATGCGATCCCCTGCGGAAGAAGGCCGCGGCTCGGTCAAACTCGAGAAGACCCCAACGCTGGACAACGATTCCGTCGTCAAACTAGTCGAAGCCGGGTTCTCGGAAGGCACGATTATCAAACGCATCGAGGATTCGCCGGTTGATTTTGATCTGTCTCCGACGAAACTCGCCGACCTCCGCAAGCATCGCGTGAGCGATCAGATCATCGTGGCAATGACGACTGCGATGAGCGACGACTCCAGTTCAAAGACCAGCACGCCCGGTAAACCGAAGGAGAACTAGCGTGATGCTTTCCAGGCGAGCGGGACCGTCCTGTGTTGTGCTAGCGCTCTTTCAGGTTGCCGTAGTTTGTCTTCTTTCGTCAGGACCAATTTGTTCGCACGTCGCTCTAGCTCAGGATCGCAAGACCGTTTCGTCTCAAAAACCGGGCGAACAGGACATCGATCCCGGCGACGTCATTTCAGTAAACACAACTGAGGTATTGTTGCCGGTCACCGTACGCGATCACACTGGTCAACTCGTTACAGATCTCACGCGCAAGAGCTTTCGCGTTTTCGAAGACGGAGTGGAACAACCTCTCAGTGACCTCAGCTTGCGCCAGGTTCCAGTTGATGTTGTGTTGATGGTCGACGCTTCATCGTCCGTGGCGGATAACCTCGATGACTTTCGCAGCGCTGCTGAAGGGTTTGCGCAATACCTTGCTTCAGATGATCGAATCAGTCTGATCCAATTCGACGATCGTGTGCTGCTGCTTCAGGATTGGACGAAAAACAGAGTGCAGTTCCGGCGCTCTCTGCGACGCGTGGCCCCGGGCATGTTTACTCGGTTCAATGACGCCATCGTGCTGGCGGCGCGTGAAGAACTCGCTCACGGCAACGCACGACGAGCGATCATCGTGCTGACCGACGGTATCGACAGTGGGCGCGGGACAACGTTTGATGTGGCCCTGCGCGCGGCATTGGAAACCCAGGCAACCGTGTATGTAGTCAGCAACACGCAGATCGAGCGGGCAAAGAAACAAGCACAACTCGGGAATCTTCTCGGCGCAACCACCGCAACCGTGCGCTTTAGTCAGATTCAGATCGATGATCTCAGAATGGGTCTTGAAGCGCTTGATGTGAGCGAAACTAATCTCGATCATCTGACGACCGCGACTGGTGGACGACTGTATAAGCCAAGATCGTTTCGCGATCTGGAAAGCACCTATGCTGAGGTCGCTAACGAACTGCGCCATCAGTACGCTCTCTACTACGCGCCGCTCAACAAAACGCGCGATGGCCGGTTCCGAAGTGTGCGGGTGGAGACCGAGCCAATTTACCGCGTGTCAGCACGTGTGGGTTACTACGCTCCGAAGTAGAGTGGTCCCGGATCTCCACATCGATCAAACCGGGCTCAAAAATCTGTTGGATCAAGAACTGCCACGAAGGCATCAACGCCCCTCGGCGTTGAGGACAAAACGCCACGCGCTTCGCTCGGAGCGCCTGTCTGAGTTCATGTGACACACACCGCGTCTACGCGCAAGGAAGACTCAGCGCGATATGTTTCGACCTAAAGCTTGCTATTTCTTCACTTAATCCTTATAGTCCGTCGGCGGCACGGTCATTGCCAAGCCTCGAAGGGTCGATCAGCAAGCATTCGTGTGCCAACTGCCAAGCTTGCGACCCGCAGTTCATAATTCAAATTTAACCGACGAGGACAAAAGATGCGACCGATTAAACATGCTGAGAAGGGTCTTACCCTTGTAGCTGGGGCGCTTTTCGATGGAATTCAAGTAGTAAATAAGTACAAACCAAATCCGTCCTTTACGCCAAAGTGGTCGGACAAGCCCTTGCTCAAATCGTGGCAGAAGACAAAGCCTACCTTGGGCTACCCGCGGACGACCGACTCGTTATGTCCGAACTGCGTGATCGAGGCGAGGGAAGCAATTCTTAGTGGCAAGAAAGATGTCACTGTTCTGATCAATGAAAAGGTTGGCGAGATCAAAGCTCAGATCATTGAGCGCAACGGCGAGATCTGGATGGTCAAGGACTGTGCGACTCACGGACATTTCGAAGACATGATGGCGATTGACTCGAAGTTCCTGACGCACATCGAGGCAATGTTCCCCGGTCGCGATATTCAGGCACACAGCGATGAGAAACTCCACAACCATGGTTCCAGCACGATCAAGTATGGCCGCGGCGCGGTATTGACGGTTGACCTGACTAACCGCTGCAACATGATGTGTGACCCATGCTTCATGGACGCCAATCAGGTTGGTTTCGTCCATGAGTTGAGCATGGAAGATATCAAGGAGATTCTGGACAACGCGATTTCGATTAAGCCGCGGCGGCAGATGTCGGTGCAGTTTTCGGGCGGTGAGCCAACGATCTCGCCGCACTTCATTGAAGCGATCAGATACTCTCGCAAGGTTGGCTACAACAGCGTCCAGGCGGCGACAAACGGCATTGAGTTTGCGAAGAGCAAAGAGTTTTGCCGCGAGGCCGCCGAAGCTGGTTTGCGATACGTTTACTTCCAGTTCGACGGAATCGGCAACGACGCTAACAGCCACCGTCAAGTCGGAAATCTGTTTGATGTTAAGTTGCGCGCGATTAACAACCTGCACGAAGCTGGTGTCGAGATCGTTTTGGTTACGACTTTGGTGAATGGCATCAACAACGATCAGGTTGGCTCGATCATCCGGTTCGCGCTGGACAACCCAAAGAAGATTGCGTTCCTTTCGTTTCAGCCGGTCTCATTCACTGGCCGTGACGAAGAGATCACGGAGCAGCGTCGGCTGCAACAACGCTACACGCTTTCGCACCTGGCGCACGATGTGAAAAATCAAGTCGGCATCACGGAACCAACCCGCGACTGGTTTCCTCTTTCATTGATGGGCGCTTTCGCTGACTTTGCCGATCTAGTTCACGGTCCCGAGGCCGAGTGGGGCCAGGTTTCTTGCGGTTGCCATCCCAACTGCGGCGTCGGCACGGCCGTGATGGTCGATAAAGAAACGAGAGAGATGAGCCCGGTGCCGGAGTTTCTGAGCATTCCTGGTCTAGTTAAGGATATGCGGAAGATTACGGATGCAGCCCGTGGTAAGTGGGCGTCCAATATCATGATGGCGCTGGCGCTGCTGAAGCACTACAATCCCTATAAGTCGCCGACGGCGTTCACCCTATATGAACTCTTCAAGAAGTTTGACAAGTCGTTTGGTCTGACCGGCAAGGATTACGGCAAGGTCAGCGGCGATCGAACCAAGGACGACATAGAGAGACGACGAGCCGATCGTTGGAACTTCCTTTTCATCGCGGGCATGTGGTTCCAGGATCTTTTCAACTACGACTTCCGCCGCACTGAAATGTGCATCATTCCTTATGGCACTCAGGAAGGCGAGATTTCCTTCTGCGCATACAACACCGGAATCGGTTGGCGGAACATCATCGAGAACATGCACCAGAATGCGACCGTCGCAAAGTGGTATGAGGACCATGGTCGCCACGAGATCTTCGCGCGCGGAAAAGCCGTCCCGCTCAATGATGCGGCGCACAACCTGGTGCTGAATCCGGTTGACCTGGCGCGGCCGAACAAGCCAGAGATGGAAGGTCCCAAGACCGCGCACGAAGAGGCCGTGATGATGCGCAAGCTTTATCAGGAAATGGTGCTCAAGCAACAGCTCAACACAAAGGAAGCGGATAAGCCGGTTCAGATTAAGGGCTTGAGCGCGAAAAAATCAACGCCCGTCGCTGAGACGGTTTCGGTCTGAAACCAAAAGCTCAGGTGATCGTGCCTGTAAGCAATTGGGTTCAGCAGCAGTGTTAACTTTTTGGGACCCCGCGAGGATGACTTCGATTCGCGGGGTTCAATTCTGTCCCAAGGTTAGAGTTAGAATGTCCTCTTTGGCGCTGCAGTCACCTTGTCTACTTGACCGTCGGCATTTAGGGCGTGTTAAATAGACTGGTCCAATTCGGTAGCAGAGATTGTTAGAGACGAGAGACGGAGAAAGAATGGCAATAGTTACGATTAACCCAGGCGAATCGATCGAGAGCGCGTTGCGGCGCTTCAAGCGCAAGGTGATGACCGAAGAAATCATTAAGGACGCGAAGAAACACGCGTTCTTTATTCCGCCAGGTCAAAAGGCGAAACTCAAGTCAGCTCTTGCGCGGAAACGGAATAAGAAGAAAAGCCGCACGCGCAGTTTTCGCGATTGACAGGATCCCTCCGACAGTCGCAGCACGCGGCCGCACGCTCTTATCTCACCAGTCGTCTACAGTTGAGCAAGAGGGAAGTGGACGCTCGCGAGAGAGCGAGCCAACCCGAATGGACGTGTGGCGCTTATGCGGCGAAAGCGAATTGACGTTGTCTTATGACTCGCATTCTGCTGACAAACGACGATGGCATCCACTCTGATGGCCTCGCAAAGCTGGAAGCGGCGCTTTCCGGTGTGGGCGACGTCTATGTGGTCGCTCCGGCTGCAGAGATGAGCGGTGCGTCGCACAGTTTGACGCTCGCCAGACCGTTGCGGATTCGCCAGCTCGACGAACGACACTGGACGGTTGATGGCACACCCACCGATTGCGTGACGCTGGCGCTGAACAAGATCCTTCCGACGGAGGAACTTCCGCATATCTGCGTCTCCGGCATCAACCACGGGGGTAATCTGGGCGACGATGCTACCTACTCCGGTACTGTCGCCGGCGCGCTTGAAGCGACGATCCTGGGCGTTCCCGGTCTGGCGTTCAGCCTGGTAGCGCGAGAACATTTTGATTTCACCGAAGCTGCGGGTTTCGCCTTAACCGCCGTGCGCAAGGTCTTGAGTGAAGGTTTGCCGGAAGGCACGTTGCTGAACATAAATATTCCGCCGGGCGAAATCAAAGGTGTACGCGTAACGCGTCAGGGCATCAAGAACGCGCGACCTGTCATTACCGAGCACATCGATCCGCGCGGCAAGCCATATTTTTGGATCGGCGAAGAGTATTTCAATTCTAATTCTGCCGGCGGCACCGACTACAACGCGATCGAGCAAGGCTACGTTTCGGTTACACCACTCAAGAGCGACATGACAGATCACCAGGCACTAGCGAACATCGACTCGTGGAACTACATTACTGCCACAGAGGTCCTGCAGAAAGCTTAGTAGCAGGACGAACAGCAGTTGCAATCAACAACTCAAAAGCAATCCGATTCGGCCCAGCAATTTGCCATTCCACGAGAGCGAATGGTCGCTCGACTGCGTGACCATTACGGCGTCCGAGAGGGAAAGGTGCTTGAGGCGATGGGCACTGTGTTGCGCCATCTTTTTGTTCCCGAAGCGCTACAGGGCCGCGCTTACGGCGATCATGCCTTGCCTATCAGCGCTAACCAAACGATCTCGCAGCCCTACATTGTCGCGCGCATGAGCGAGTTGTTGGAGCTTGACGATAACAGTCGAGTGCTGGAGATCGGCGCTGGGTCCGGATATCAAACTGCGGTGCTCGCAAAACTCGCAGCGCAGGTCTATGCGATCGAGCGCATCGCCGATCTTGCTCGCGAGGCCCAGGCGCGAATTCGCCAGTTAGGTATTTACAACGCGACCGTTAAATGTTTTGACGGCACGCTCGGTTGGAGCGCGCACGCACCCTACGATGCAATTCTCGTGGGCGCGGGCGGACCGGACATTCCCGAACCGTTGATCGCGCAACTGAAGGTTGGTGGACGATTGGTGATCCCGGTGGGAGCGTCACGCGAAGCGCAACGACTGATTCGCATAATCAAGTCGGAGAAAGGGTACAGGGAAGAGGACCATGGCGCGTGCGCGTTTGTCCCCTTGGTGGGACAGCACGGCTGGACGCAAAACCGGTGACAAGTGACTACTTGTGCGAATTGACTAAAAGGAAAGTGTCCCCTGGTTTTCTTTGTTCGCGGCTCCTACCTTTTGCTTGTCACTAGTCCCTGGTCACTTATTTGAAATGATTGCCAGAATAATCGAAATACTTTCCGCCTTTATCGTTGCCACAATTTCGGCCCTCGGCTATTCGGGTATCGTCCTTTTGATGGCGATCGAATCTGCCTGCATACCTTTGCCGTCTGAGATTATCATGCCTTTCTCCGGTTACCTTGTTTCCATCGGCCGCTTCAATCTTTGGGCGGTTGGCGTTGCCGGCGCCTTTGGTTGTGTTGTCGGATCGCTTGTGGCCTATTGGGTCGGCATGTATGGTGGCCGCCCACTGATCGAGAAATACGGTCGCTACGTTCTAATCTCCCATCACGATCTCGATCTTGCTGATCGTTGGTTTGCTCGTTACGGCTAACTGATCGTTTTCACCAGCCGCTTGTTGCCCGTCATCCGCACTTTCATTGCATTTCCCGCGGGCGTCGCGCGGATGAATCGGACGCGCTTTGTCCTGTACACGTTTGCCGGGTCGTTGCCATGGTGCCTGGGTCTGGCCTATGTGGGCCAGAAGCTCGGCGAACAGTGGAACAAAGACGAAACGCTCAGGACCTTGTTTCATCGCTTTGACTTCATAATCGGCATCGTCGGCATTCTGGCGATTTCCTGGTGGGTCTGGCGACACGTCAGGCAATTGAGAGATGGAAAGCGTGAGCGCGTAGCAGATGGTCAATAGTATGACGCTAAGATTGGCCGCCTGTAAGACTGTCCTTGGTTTGATAAATTGTTCGTATCTGAAGCCTTCTCTCGAATTCATCTGCGCTCGTTCTGACAAAGGGGGCTTATCTGGGTTATGTGCGCATTGGTTTGACAGTCTCCTGATGCTCCCCTAGAATCGTTGCCTGCTTTGAAGTGTTAGACTTCAGTCTTGTCGGGGCGTGGCTCAGCCTGGTAGAGCGCACGGTTCGGGACCGTGAGGTCGGTGGTTCGAATCCACTCGCCCCGACCAATTAAGCCCAACATGCAATTAGTTACGGCGCTTTCGCCTGTTGGTCAAGTATTCTCCGCCGCCAAGTCCTCAGTCTGGCGCTTCTCTGTTTCCACAATGGTAATACTTTCCCCGAACGGTTCCCCCTGTCGCAGTCGACTATGGAGTTCGAAGAATCCTTCGTTGGGTGTGCGCCCTTCGGCATCGGCGGACAGTTCGCTCCGAATGCGATTCACAAAGTACATATCGATTTCGCCTTTGTTCTTAGCTGCGACCTTCCCGCGAAACTCGCAGTCAAAGAAATCCTTAACCAATTCGTAAGTCGCATCGGAAATGTTGATGCGCCCAGCGACACCGGACGACTCAAGGCGACTGGCGGTGTTGACAGTATCGCCCCAGACGTCATAGGAGAACTTTTCGCGGCCAACAACGCCGGCAACCAGATCGCCTGAATGAATACTGACGCGAATCTCCCAGTAGCGTCGGCTCCGGAGCATCTCATTCTCTCGCAAGCGAGAAACCAACTGTTCAATCTTCAGTGCGGCGAGCACACAGTCAACTGCATGCGTGCGGCTCTTTAGGGGCACTCCGCCAACAGCCATGTAAGCATCACCGATGGTCTTGATCTTTCCTCCAGTCACACTCCGCGTTTCGCCGAATAGGGGCCAAAGAGGTTTTGAGTTGATGTTAGCACCACGTTGAATTAACCTACGGCTCAAGCAGTTTTGAAACCGAGCATAATTAACTGGTCGATGTGGGCTCTGACAAGCTGGATAAACGATTTTCGGAAGGCTCAATAAAAATCGAAGGCGTTTCCCGACCTGAGCTAGTCCCCGGTTCCTTATGAGCGAGGCACAACGCAAGGCCCCCAACCAATCCTTCGATGCTGGCGTCTGGGTAGATCAGCATGGAGATTATCTTTTCCGATACGCACTATTTCGCCTGCGTGACTCTTCGGCAGCCGAGGACGCCGTTCGGGAAACTTTTCTTGCGGCGCTTAAGGCCTACGAAAGATTTCAGCGCCGTGGATCTGAGCGCACCTGGCTGGTCTCGAGATGAATTGATTCAAAGGCGCCGAACGATAAGAATGGCACTCAAAGTTTACGACAAACTGAAGCATGCTATCCGTTACTGGCTCTTACGCAGGCTGCCAACTTGCGAGCAGACCGTAGCGACGATTTCACGATCGATGGAGCGCCCGCCCACGCTTCGCGAACGCGTTCTTGTCAAAATTCATTTATGGATCTGCGCGTGGTGTCTGTGGTACTTCGAACATCTGCAACTGATCCGAGATTCGGTGCGCGCAAAAGTGGCGGAGGATGCTGACCTGGTCCTGAGCCCCGGAACCAATCTCTCAGCGGAAGCGCGCGAGCGAATAAAACGTCAACTCGCCGCCAATAATGAAGGTGTGTAAGGTTCGCCGTTTCCGCGCGACAAACTCTCGTGGGCGGTAGTTTGTCCTTAGCCCACGGCGGGGTCCAGGCTGCAAGTTTTGCGAGTAGATCAGTTGGGACCGGCTGCTTTCAAAGGTAAGCTTGCGGATAAGAAAATACACTGGCAGACGTTCAGCGCAGATGAAGCTTAACTCTTCAACCCACGATCATGAGCACTCACCCAACCGTTTTGCGGTGGTGCCAACGCACATTCGGCTGGATGCCGATCCGAATTACACGGGCAAGGGAGTGACGATCGCCTTTCTTGATTCTGGTTTTTACCCACATGCGGATCTGATCGAGCCGGAGAGCCGCATTCTTGCGTACGAGGATTTGGCGGCGGAGCGCCCGTCGCTGAGTCCGCACGACAAGGTCGAGACATGGCAATGGCACGGCACTCAAACATCGGTTGTGGCCGCAGGAAACGGCGCGTTTTCAGACGGCGTGTACCGCGGGCTGGCAGCGGATGCTCAACTCGTCCTGGTTAAGGTCAGCGCGCAGGGACGTATCACCGAAGAAAATATCGCGCGGGGTATCGAGTGGGTTATCGCGAATCGCCAGCGCTACGACATTCGAGTGCTGAATATCTCTCTTGGCGGAGACGAAGACGTTGCCTGCTCGCGAAGCATAATCAACCAGGCTGCCGAGGAAGCCATCAGTCAGGGAATTGTAGTCGTGGCAGCCGCCGGAAACTCCGGCGCGGAGGGCAGGCATTCGATCCCGCCAGCTAACTCTCCTTCGGTGATTACGGTCGGTGGTTATGACGACAAGAACGATCTTGATCCGACGACCATTGACCTCTATCACTCGAACTTTGGTCCCACCGCTGACGGAACCGTCAAGCCCGAGATCATTGCGCCCGCCATGTGGGTAGCGGCACCCATTCTTCCCGGAGAGTTGTATGAGAGAGCGGAAGCGCTGTGCCGGATGTTAGCCGCGCCTGATTACGAGCTGCGGAAACTGGCACGGGAGTTGGCGGTGAAGGCCGCGCTGCCGGCTACCCTACTACACGCGGAACCGGCCACAATCCGCGCGTTTTTGGAAGCCGTAGTGAACGAGGAAAAGATCGTTGCCACGCATTATCAACACGTAGACGGCACTTCGTTCGCCGCGCCCATAGTTACTTCGATCGTGGGGCAGATGATCGAGGCCAATCCCAAACTTAGTCCGGGAGCGATTAAGAGCATTCTTATTTCGACGGCTGATCGCATTGCCAAAGCTTCGATCATTCGTCAGGGCTATGGAGTGGTTGACGCTCGGCAAGCCGTCGCGCTGGCAAAGAGTGAAACACATCATTTGGAGACGGTCGGATGCGGCCCGCCGAGAATTGAAAATGGCAAAGTGGTTTTTCTTTTTCATGACGACCATGCCAACAGCGTCTCGGTGGCCGGAGATTTCAACGGCTGGGATGGCAGCCGGACGAGGCTGTTGCGCGATGGGCAAGGACTGTGGCGGGTAGAGCTTGACGCGCCGCCGCCTGGACGCTACCACTACAAGTTCATCGTTGATGGCGACTGGATCGAAGATCCGGGCAACGGAATGAAAGTGCCGGACAACTATGGCGGACTGAATTCGGTCCTCGTGATCGACTGAGAAAGGAAAATTGCTGGATCATTCACTGCTGGAATAGAGCCCACCGGCAGATCAGGCAGACGTAACGAATTGAAAGCTTACCTTAACACCAAGAAAGCGATTAGGCACCGGCTATTGCGCACGCTCGAGCCCTGCCGGCAAATGGTTCCGCTGATGTCCGAGTCGCTGGAACGGGGGCTCGGCCCGCTTGAGTATCTGAAACTAAGATTGCACCTGCTGGTCTGCACCTGGTGTGCGCGATATTTCAAACAGATCAAATTCCTGAGACGGCTCGTCCGGCTCCGCACCTCAATGCCTGCCAAAGACAACCCAGCGCGAGTCGCGCTCACCGTCGATGCTCGCGAACGCATCGCCAAATCACTTCGCCAGGCAGAGCCACAAAGACCGCTCAGGTGAAGCTGCGAGTTAATCAAGGTTCACCCCAGGCTCTATGCTTGCGCCTGCTCCGCCTATCCGCTCAACCAAACGACACGAGATTCCAAGTCCAGCTCGATTGGACTAAACGACACTTAAATTCTCATTCACATCACAACTTCGTGTAAGGAACGACCGGTCACCGCGACTATTAGCATGAACAAGGCGGGCGAGTCTTACGAAGGAAGCAAGATTATGCGACGCAGCTTTGAGCGCGGCATCAATTTGCGTCATGGTTACATGAGCGAATACTACGTTGACGCCGCCGAGTTCATTGTGAAAATTCCGCAGGGCCTGAAGGAAGTTGGGGTGCTGCTTGAGCCGACGACCGTAGTTGAAAAAGGCATTGCTCAAGCTTACGAGATTCAGCGCCGCCTTCGCGTTTGGCATCCGCGGCGGGCGGCCGTGATGGGTGCGGGCACTATCGGACTGCTGGCAACGCTGGCGCTGCGGTTGCGCGGCTTGCAGGTAACGACATTTGGCAAGACGCCAAAGCCGTATCTGAACTCTGACTTGATCGAGGCCCTCGGCGCGACGTATCAGTCAACTCAGGATTTGTCGATCCTCGACGGTGCGAAGCAGTTTGGACCATTCGACATCATCTTCGAGGCCACGGGTTTCTCGCCAGTTGTGTTTGAAAGTATGCAAGCGTTGGGCGAGAATGGTGTGCTGGTGCTTTCGAGTGTGACGGGTGGCGACCGAAAGATCGAAGTGCCGGCCGACAAGATCAATCTCGAATTCGTGCTGGGCAACAAGGTGATGGTCGGCACCGTCAACGCGAATCGCGAATACTTTGAGATGGGCGTGAAAGATTTGGCGCAGGCCGAAGCGGCATATCCGGGCTGGCTAAAGCGGCTGCTAACGAATCCCGTCAAAGGGCTCGAGAATTATCGGGAGCTGTTCGACAAGCTGACCCATTCGAACGGCGCGATCAAGGTGTTCTGCGAGGTGGCTGAGCTGTAGCCATGGACCTCAACCGCAAAGCGGTTTTGTCCTCCAGCCCAGGGTTGCCGTCGCGCGGCTACCCTGGGAACAGGGACGGTGGATGATGATCAACCGCACAGCGGTTGCGACCCTCAAGAAAATGGGCGCAGAACGCTCGGGTAAAGCGGCGCAACCCGCTTCGGGTTGATGTTTTGCAAATCGATGCCTTACCCAAGGTAGCGCCTCGGCGCAACCTTGGGCTGCAGGACACAGCCCCGTTGGGGCTGACGAGGAGAATCGTCATGATCGAATTCACGAACGACACTCTGAAAGATTTCGCGGCCTCTACCTCCCGCGAATGGCTGGAGACTAACGGCCTTGGTGGCTTCTCGTCCTCAACCATCATCGGTCTCAACACGCGCCGCTATCACGGTCTGCTTACCGCGGCCACCAAGCCGCCGGTCGGCAGAATCGTCATGCTCTCGAAGCTGGAGGAGACGCTCGTGATTGACGGGCGCCGTTACGAGCTTTCCGCGAACCAATATCCGGGCGCAGTTCATCCAAGGGGTTTCCAGTACCAGACTGGTTTTCGGCTCGATCCTTTTCCCGTGTTCACTTATGAAGTCGAGGGACTGCAGCTCGAAAAGTCAGTGTTTATGGTCCAGGGACAAAACACAACCGTCGTCCATTACGAACTGCAATCAACGAACGCGGAACACGAGTCGGTAAAACTCGAAGTTCGGCCACTCATCGCTTTTCGCGACTATCACAGCACCACGCACGAAAACAGCGCGCTCAATCCGAAGGTTGATACTGAAGACGGGATCACAACAATCAATCCCTACGGCGATCTGCCCGCGCTTCACTTCGCTCATGACGTCTGCGATATCGATACAAACGGCTTTTGGTATCGCAACTTTCAATACCAGGTCGAGCAAGAACGCGGATTGGACTTTGCCGAAGATCTCTTCAGTCCCTTCTTAATTACGTTTGATCTTATTCGTTATGCAAGAGCCAGGATCATCGCGGCCACCGAGCGCTCGGACATCCGCACTGCCGATCATTATCGCGAGGTGGAGATTAAACGTCGCAAAGCAATCGCTGCCGGCGTGAGCGTGGAGAATGACCTGGTTTGCTCCCTTAACGTTGCCGCCGATCAATTCATCGCGGCGCGGGCAGCGGGCAAGACGATTATCGCCGGCTATCACTGGTTCAGCGATTGGGGTCGCGATACGATGATTGCCCTTCCGGGTCTGACTCTCGCCACTGGGCAGCCGAATATGGCCCGCAGTATCCTTGCGGAGTTCGCCCGGCACGTCGATCAAGGCATGTTGCCCAATCGTTTTCCCGATGCCGGTGAGACACCGGAGTACAACACTGTCGACGCTACGCTATGGTTCTTCGAGGCCGTCCGTGCGCTGCTGCAATACACGAATGATTACGAATTCGTGAGGGAAAATCTTTACGGCGTTCTGGTCGATATCATCGCCTGGCACGTGAAGGGCACGCGCTACAATATCCACGTTGACACTGATGGTCTGCTCTTTTCAGGCGAGCCCGGCGCACAACTCACATGGATGGACGCGAAGGTCGGCGACTGGGTGGTCACACCGCGTCACGGCAAACCGGTCGAGATTCAGGCGCTTTGGTACAACGCGCTGCGTGTGATGGAGCAACTCGCTGAAAACTTCGGCGCAAAAGCCGATCACAAGCAATACAAGGCTATGGCCGATCGCGCGCGCAAGAGCTTCAATGAACTCTTCTGGAATGAAGCGGCGGGCTGCCTTTACGACGTGGTGAACGGCGATGATCGCGATGCTTCGATCAGGCCAAATCAGATCTTCGCAGTGAGCCTGGCGAATTCTATGGTGACGAAGCAGCGAGCCAAGAGCATCCTGCGCGTGGTCGAACACAATCTACTAACGCCGCGCGGGTTGCGCACACTCTCACCAAACGATCCGCGCTACATTGGGCGGTACGAAGGCGATCCGCGCAGCCGCGATGGCGCGTATCACCAGGGTACCGTCTGGCCGTGGTTGATGGGTCCATACATCACCGCGTACGTGAAAACATTCGGAGAAAAAGTCGGCCGCGAAGTCGCCGAGGAATGGCTCGGAAACTTTCAGGAGCACCTCAACGAAGCCTGCCTCGGCCAGGTCTCAGAAATCTTTGATGGCGATGCGCCGCACACTCCGCGCGGCTGTGTCGCGCAAGCCTGGAGCGTTGCCGAACTCTTGCGGGCGACAGTTGAAGACGTTTACGCGATCACGCCGGCCACCCGTGCGGTTGGGGCCGTCTGAAGAATTACACCTACACACTTCCGATCGTCAGCCTCTTACGGATATAGGACACCGTCCTTAGGCCAAATCAACGTTGTCGTGCCGGGACTGATCGTCCACTTGTCTCGGGAATTCCAGCAGCGAGTGATTTAACCGATAACAAAATTTGTGCTGTCACTTTGGAAAGAGGAATGCGACCGCCGTTAGTTATGGAATGCCCTCTGCTTTAGCCATCTATTACAGAGTAATGGAACTTATGAGTGCACACGCTATGACCGAACTGTCGCTTGAAAAAGTTTACGTCCGCAAACTGTCTCGCGCTTACGTAGCCTTGGCTTTGGCCCAAGACGTGGCGAAGCGTTCCGTCAGTGAGCACTCCGCGCAGGCAGCTTTGCGCCCGTTACTCACCTTCCTTAATGTCACAGCCGAGTTGCTGGAAGAAGTACTGCAGGACGCGCTGCCAGAGGAAACTCCAACAAACTCACTACCGATCCAGTGTTCAGACCTGCTGATGTAACTTGAGCAAGAGAGGAGTTCCGATGGAGTCTCTAGAAATCAACATAATTGAACACGCTTCATTGCCTGCGGAAGAAGTATGGCTTATCCATAAGAGGGAAGCGCCCCTGGTGCCGCCAGACTTGCGGGACAATTTGCCCGTGCCGTGTATTCTAACCGGCGACGCTGCGCGAGCAGCGCGACTTCTCTCGCTCGTGCGAGCCATCGAGGGGAAATATTATTTAAAAGCGGCGCCAGCCGCTTAACGGATCGAATGCGGCGGTAAGAGCCGACCGGCCAGCGAGTCCGCAACAAGCCTTTATACCTTCAAGTAGTTCCTATCCATCTTGTCATGAGGTTTGCCCCCGCTGCGACCGGCTGACGATGAATTGGTTGCGCAAGGTCATACTAATCGGTTTCGCGGTTATTATCTTTTTGACCTTACTCAAGTCTTTGAACTTGCTCTCGCTCACCATACAACAACGCCCGAGAAATACAGTTGTGTTCCAAGCACGTTGGGGCCGGTCGCTTCGCGACATAAGACTCGTACAACAGGGAGCATCGTAATGACGATTCACGCGCCAGCGGTAATATCACGAAAGACAGCCAAAGGAAGGCGGGTTGTCAGCAGCTAAAGAGGGCGCGCGCTCGGGTGTCTACTGGCAATCGCGTGATTTTACCGCTCGGGAGCCTCGGCTGTACCTCCACAGTAATAGTTCTCCGTGTGTGTTTCCAAGAATAGCGGATCACTTGCATTCGTTCAGACTCGCGAACGCCGGCAGTGTTTTTAGGGTGTGACCAGTTCGAAGGATTGTGCTCTAATACGCAAATCGAAATCTACAAATCGCACTGAATTCGCGGATGTCCCACTCTTTCAAACGGCGAATAGGTGACCTATGAAGATATTTCTTGCAGAGGAACGCGATGGCCAACAACAATCCGCACACGGATTTGAGCGCCCAGTGATCAGGATCGGACGCGACAAGAAAGAATGCCAGGTCATTTTTGACGATGCTAAATGGCCAATGGTCTCGCGTAAGCACGCCGAACTGCGGCTGGAGAATTCGCGCTACCTGCTCGCTGATCTCCAGTCAACACTCGGCACATACGTCGACGGGCAGCGCATTTCAAAGCCGACAGAGCTTCATCCCGGAGCGCGTCTGCAATTTGGCACGAATGGGCCGGTACTGCGCGTCGCGCGCATCGAGCCGGAGCCGCAAAAGAGTTCGGGCCCTACTGCGCCTCCACCGCAGCCTAACGTAAACCAACAGACTCCCAGCCCCGCCCCTCCACCGGTCCAGGTTAAGCCGCCCAAACCCGCGTCTCCGCCGGTGCAAGTTCAGCCGCCTAAACCCGCGTCTCCGCCGGTGCAAGTTCAGCCGCCATCGCCGCCGCCGTCTCCTCCGGCTCAAAAGCCGCCGAGTCCAGCGCCTCGACCGCAAACTCCTCCCGCCTTGAATCCTGCGTCTCTCGAACTGATCGATAAGAAGACCGGTCGTCTACAGCGATTCCAGATCAATAAGGACGTGGTGTGTTTGGGGCGCGATGCCGGTATTGACTTGCAGATCGATGCCGATGCGGCAATCGTTTCTCGTCGCCATGCGGAGATCAGGCGCCAGAATGATCAATTCGTGCTTGTCGATCTGAACAGTTTCAATGGCACGTTTCACAATAACCGTCGCATTACGGAGCCAACTCTACTTTATGATGGCGATCAGATTCAGCTTGGAACGGGCGGCCTTGTTTGTCTCTTCCGCGATCCGGCGCACCCAAAATCCCCATCGCCGCAAGTGCAGTTGCCGAATGTGATTCCACCGGCAGACGGTCCGGCTCCGCCCTTGCCGACGATCGTAGTTACCTCGGGGAGTAGCGCACCGGCACCGCAACCACCGACTACCGGAACCGCGCACCTCGAACTCATTCAGCACCACTCGTTCGATCATAAATCCTTACTTTCCGTAGGCCGAGCGCCGAATAACGACATACATCTTGATGGACTGCAAGTCTCCAATTACCACGCGCGCATTTCCAAAGAGTTGGCGGGTGTTTATGTCGAGGACATCAGATCTACCAACGGCGTCTACGTCAACGGCACGCGCCTCACAGCCAAGACTCTGATTCGAAGCCAGGATGTGATCCAGATTGGACCCTTTCGCTTTGAGATCGATGCGCAGTCCGGCGTCTCTGTATTCGACGCGCGTTCGAAGACGCGCATAGACGTTATGAAGATCGTAAAGAGCGTGCCTAACCGGTCAGGTGGCGGCTCACTCAAGTTGGTCGATAACGTTGATCTTTCCATTCAGCCAAACGAGTTTGTCGGCCTGCTCGGCCCTTCGGGCGCCGGCAAGTCAACTTTGATGGACGCGCTCAATGGCATGCGTCCCGCGACGAGCGGCCAGGTGTTAATCAACAATCTGAATCTCTACGAGCATATTGATTCACTCAAACAGTCTATCGGCTATGTCCCCCAAGACGACATCATCCATCGCGAACTAACCGTCTATCGCACGCTTTACTATGTCGCGCGCTTGCGCCTCTCGCGCGACGTGTCCGAGCAGGAGATAGATCAAATTGTCAGCGAGGTCATGGACGTAACGGGATTATCGGAGCGGCGAGACATCCCTGTCAGTCAGCTCTCCGGCGGCCAGCGCAAGCGCGTCTCAATCGCCGTCGAGTTGATTACCAAACCTTCAGTAATCTTTTTGGACGAGCCGACGTCGGGACTCGACCCCGGCACGGAAGAGAAGATCATGAAGCTCTTCCGTCAGATTGCGGAGAGTGGCCGAACGGTGATCCTGACCACGCACGCAATGGAGAACGTCAAGCTCTTTGACAAAATTGTCGTGCTGATGCGCGGCAAGCTTGTTTTTTACGGCGCACCGCAGGAAGCGCTGGCTCATGTCAAAGCTAGTAGCTTCAAGGATCTCTACGACAAACTCGAAGCGCCAATCTACGACCGAATCAAGAAACTTGCGCCCTTACCGGCCAACGCGACTGCGCAGCAGCAGCGGGATCGCAAACTTCAGAAAGAACAAATCAGCGAAGACGTCGCTGACGAGTGGAAGCTTAGATTCCAACGGACGGAACAGTACAAGCGCTACATCAAACAGCCTCTGGAAAAAGTTCCCAGCCAGGCGAAGGCGGCTGCTCCCGCCAGGCGTCGTCCAACGGTGACGGATTCTTTGCGGCAGTGGAAGACTCTGGCGCAGCGGTATTTCGAGGTCCTGTCTCGCGATCGGCTCAACCTCTTAATTCTATTCGGCCAGGCTCCGGTAATCGCTGTTTTAACCTACTTAGTAGTTGGCGCCAAAGATCCGCGCGACTTCCCATACTTTGTGTTGGCGCTGGTGGCGGTCTGGTTCGGCACTTCAATTGCCGCGCGTGAAATCATTCGTGAACGAGCGGTTTACAGCCGCGAACGGATGGTCAATTTAGGCATTCTTCCTTACATCTGCTCAAAGCTCGTCGTCCTATCCCTGATCGTAGGACTCCAATGTGTGCTGCTTTTTGCTTCGCTCAAATTATTCCAATTTGCCGGCATGAAAATGCCCGGTCAACACCACGGCATTACGCAGCTAGGGGTGATGATTATGACTGCCATGGTCGGCATCGCGCTCGGTCTATTCGTCTCGGCAATCGTGCGGACTTCAGAGATGGCGACCAGTCTTGTGCCGCTAATACTGATTCCGCAGATCCTCTTCTGTGGCCTGGTGGGCGTTCCCAAGAGTATCTCGAGGGTGGTGGGCCTGGCGATGCCGGCTACCTGGTCATTCGACGAGATGAAAAGATTGTCCTCGCTGGATGTCTTACGCGGAAAGGACGAACAGGCGCAGTCAGCGCGCGCGAATGAGGGCCGCGGTCTCTACAAACAAGTTGGACATCAGAACGATCTGAATATCGCTGACGCCCAAACTAAGATCGATAGCTACAAGTCAGACGCCGAGAAACGCATAGAAGACTTCAAAAGAGATATGGACCAATACCAGGCCGAGATGGAGAAGTACAAGACGGGTCAAATCGCAACTGCGCCCGCGAAGCCTACGCCTCCAGCGCTGGACACGACTCCTAAGGTATCCAGTGCGGTGCCCATTCCTGACGATTTGAGCGGGTACGTGGATTTCTTGCATCCGTGGGGAGGCGTCTGGCTTAATCCAGCGATGCTCTTGCTGATGTTTTTCGGACTGGTCGGCGCCGGCATTCTGACCTTGCGTTCACAGGACATCGGCGTTTGAAGTTTCGCGAGCCAGACGGAGCAATCAAGTTTTGAAGAACGGTGCAATTTCTTCCGGCAAGATCGTCAAAAGCTCTTCAAGTAAGCGCACCAGATTCAGTTCATCGTCGCCATATTTGAATGTCCGGCGGGCTGCCTTCTGAAAGAGATAAGTTGTTTCGTTCGAATTGCTGAGGCTGCGGATGGGCGCGGGATCGTCACGCCCTCGCAAAATTTTGTGCAGCGTGCGACGCACGGTAGTAACTTCCTTGTCCGAGATCTTAAGCAGCGCGCGGCACTGAACGGCCATCTCGCCTACAGACTTGATCTCTTCGGGTGACAGGTCCATGGATTCGCCGGCTTGATCGTAATTGTCATCGACAATATTGAGAATGGCCAGCAGCACATGAAACGGCTCGACGTATTGGCTGCCCGAGAGGCAAGCTTCGCCGTTGGCCATGTTCATCGCCAAATGAACCGACGGGTGGACGTTAATCTCCTTCAAACCTTGCGTCATGGTGCTTGCGAAAAACAGTCTTAGGTCACCGAGCTGCGGAAGCGCCCCACCGTTTGTTGCTGGCGCACGGGAAGCAGTTGATAGAGCTGATGACAGGCGGACTTTACGCCATCGATGTCGTTGTTGTTGATTGACCTTCTGGCTTGCGCAAACAGTTGTTCGACCAACGCCGGATTGGTCATGTCCTCCTTGCGCTCTTCCAAACGAGCCAGGTAGTCCAGCCACCATTCATCCTTGGAACGCAGAATCCCGACTCGTAATTCGTCCAGGTTTTCGATTCTTCGGTTCAAATCGAAAGGGTTCAGCACGCGCGCCTCCATCGTCGTTTTCAGCTCAGCAAGCAGCATTCTGAACTTCGGTTGATCATTGGGTTTGCCCCATTTGTTGACGACCTCCTCGGTCCATTCGATGATCTGATTTGCTTCGGCCAGCAGCGTGGGGATTTCCAGAGCGTCTTCCAGTTCGTCCACCGTTGCCTTGAGCTCGAGCAAACGGTTCTGCGCTTTATCCGCTGCGTCTCGGTCCACCGCGGCTGCGTCAAGACTACTTTCCACGTCTTCAAGGATTCGCTCGCCTTCGATTCTCGCCAGAATCGGCGTGGCTTTTTGATCGCCGGTCACGTACAACTTTTCGCGCGCCGCCTCCAGGCGCTTCTTCTCGCGCTCGACGTCCTCCTTTAGCTCCGCGGTGTCCGGAATCGTCTTCTTCATCGTGAGCACTTTTTCGAATTCGGTGTTCACCATGGTGATGTAGGCTTCAGTGCGCACCAGGCGCGATTGGTCTATCTCGATGGTGATCTCGATTTCGGCGCCGGCGGGTAGGTCGCGCTTGATTTCCGTGGCGGGAATCTCCAGGTAGCCGATCAGCTTATTGCGATCCGCTTTCTTATGATCGCCCTCGACGACCGGAAGACGGATAGCCTCGCCGGCCTCGCCTTTTCTTACGCGGTATGCCAACTTTTGGATGAACCGCTTCCGCGCCGGTAGTTGCGTGCCTTTTTCAAAGAACAGTCGGACCTCGTTATTGGCCAGCGCCAGACCGACGGAATGAATCAGCATTGGGTCGTCCGGCTCCATGCCGATGGTGTAAGGAATCCAGCCGGGGACGGTTTCACGCACCGCGCCCGCCGCATCCTGAAGCTCGATTTGAAAAGTATTGGTTCTTCCTGCCTCAGCCCAAAGCGAAGCCGAAAAGGAGCCGTTGGGTGAAAGTGAAATCTTGCCGCTGCGCCACGCAGTGCGGGCCTCGGCGTTGACAAACTCGATCGTGAATCCGGAAACATCTTCACCGTCACAGGCCACCACGCGGCCGCCAACGAAAGGTTCGGCATCGTTGCCCACCGGTTTATAATCCAGTTCAACTACGTACTGTCCTGCGGACGCGGTCTGCATTGCCACACTCTCGTTTCTTTGCGTGCCCGCAAAACGCGCCGCGCCGCGCGCCACCACGGTCAGCGGATCGAGACTGAATTCCAGAGGGATGCCTAGTCCTTCCTTCGAGTCGGCGAGAGACTCTCTGAAGTAAGGCGCCAACGTTGGCCCGCCCACCAGTAACACTCTTTCGATATTCCCAATATTCAAGCGCCGGTCGGCCAGGACCTGGCGACAGATATTTACGGAGCGCAGAATGAATGGCCGGGCAATTCTTTCTACTTCGCTCTTCTTCAGATCGCATTCGAAATCAATCGTCTCACCTTCGTCATCCTGGCAAAGACCATCAATGGAAATCTCAGCCGATTCGAGACGCGAGACCGCGATCTTCGCTTGTTCCGCCGCTTGTTTCAGTTTCGCAATCGCTTTCTGGCACTTCGGATTTCCCCGTCGGAAGTCTGTCAAAGGATGCTCGCGCGTCAACGCCGGGATCAGCAACTGCTCGACGATGGCCCAATCGATAAGCTTCCCGCCGAGGTGATTGTCTCCTTCGTGATTCACTACTTGAATGACTCCGTCACGCACCTTGATCACCGCCGCGTCGAAAGTACCGCCACCGAAATCGTAGACGAGCCAAAACGCGTTGCGGTTCTCGTTCTGAAAACCATAGGCAAACGCGGCCGCGGCAGGTTCGGTGACCAGAAGGCTGAAGTCTACACCAGCGAGTTGCGCAGCCTTGTTGGTGGCGTCGCACTGCGGCAGCTCGAAGGCCGCGGGCACGGTAATCACCGCTGCGCTGACCTCTTCGCCCAGATGTTGCCGCACGTCGGACTTGAGCGACTTGAGCACCTCGGCCGAAAGATCTTCAGGTTTCATCTTCCGTCCATTTCTGGCAAAGACATACTCGGCGTCGGTGCCCATCTGAAGTTTGAACTCCGCGAAGGCATTCTTCGGATCGCTTTCCAGCCGTTCTTTGGCGCGGCTGCCAACAATGAGCGCGTTGTTTTTATCTACAAAGACCGCGGACGGAGTGTATTCGTGCCCCTCGTTGTTCTTGATGATCTCGACCTCGGTACCTTTCAGCAACGCGATAGCGCTGTTCGTGGTGCCCAGATCAATGCCGAAATCAACCGTCATCCGGTTCATATTGTTATCTCCCATTGGTGTCCGTCGCTGTGACCCGCTCAAAGTCCGATCGATTCGCTTACGACTTGCCAACTTTGTACGCAGAGCGGAGAAACTCGGCGCGAAGGAAATCTATTCGCTCACGCACGGCGAGGCTGACGGCGTAAGGTCGCGTCTGCTCCAGGAGCTTGCGCGCCACCTCCGACTTCGCCAGCTCGTCGCGCAGCAGTAAAAGGCAGTTGGTCGCGGCTGTGGCCACTTCGTCGCGCGCTTCGTCACCCATTGCGACGCCGCTTGGCATCAGCATATCAATCGCGACGAGCAAAGGCCCTGACTGCTGGAGCAACCGAGCTGCACCTTCGTCCGCGGTTGCGGGATCCCGATCAGCTTCCTGTTCCGCAGTCTTGCAGATCGTGCTGATGAGATCTCGGAGTTGCCGCGCTGCCCGCCCGCAGGCTTCCTCTACGAGGTCCTCCGCAAAACCTGATTCCTGCATCAGGCGTCTGTATTGCTTGGCCTCCGCGCCGGCGCCTCTGGCGGAACATTGCGCGACGATCTGCGCGTTGATCATGAGCAGAATCAGCGGCAGCGCCATTCTCAGTTGCCGTGCTGTAACGCTTGTTAGCCGCGGATCGTTCAACTCAAGTACACGTGCGTTCAACTGGTTCCAGAATTCCTCGTCAGCCAGCACAGCCTGCCACTGCGCGAGGCCTTTGTGCCAGTAGGTGTATTGAACCTTTCCCAACTTCTTCGAGATTGTTTCAGTCTGCTTGGCACATTCAATGTCGAGAGCCAGAGTATGAAACATCACGGCCAAATTGTGAGCTGAGCGGCCGTGGTCGTCTTTGCGTCTCGCCTCTCCGGTCCAGATTTCAATTGCGACCTCGACGTCTCGATTACTGAGCGCGGCAAGGGCTGGGTCTTTGTTTCCCAAACCGGGTTGGGGCCAGAACCAGAAAAACTCGTCGATGAACCTTCGCTCGGGATCGCGTAGTTGTTGCGCCGCTTCGCCGACAGTCTCGTCACCCGGCGGCGGATCGAGCGGCAGTGGGCCAGGCGTTGGTCCCGCGTTACCAGGATTTCGCACCATAAACTGAAGCTTATCGACCTGTTTTCTAATCTCCTTTTCAGCCGCGTGAGCCGACAGACCGACGACACGAAAGGCATTGGCGCGAAAAAGACCGGGTCCGGCGAGCTCCAGTAGAAACTCGAGCAGGTTATCTAAGCTGCAAGTGGATTCATCAGACACGGGATTACTCTGCCATGCTGCAAGTCAAATCGGTTTGCCGAGCACGCGAGATCATTTCTGCGCGTCGCTTGCGTTCATTACCAAATCCGAAGCGCGAATCTTTGTCCGCTGCGAGTAGACCGTCAATCGCCGGATGCTTCAGGTGTGCCGATGATCACCTCGCCTATTTGGATTACTCGATCTTTGAAATAGATTGTCGGCTTAATCGTCTCAATCACTTGTTCTCTCTTGAGGCCGGAGGTCGGCTCGTAAGCCAGGGCTTTCAGGGTGTAGATACCGCCACGCGGAACAGCCTCTCCTGAATGATC
Organism: Pyrinomonadaceae bacterium; assembly: GCA_041499185.1. Taxonomy (GTDB): domain Bacteria; phylum Acidobacteriota; class Blastocatellia; order Pyrinomonadales; family Pyrinomonadaceae; genus JAOAPY01. The sequence goes on from JBGQJU010000024.1 coordinate 48,722, forward strand.
GCGGATTTGCACGCCCGCCTGCTTGAGAGTATCCAGGATCGATTCAAGCTGCTTGTAGGATCGTCGGTTCTCCTCTGACGGCTGTTTAGCGCCGGCGGGAAGCATCTTTGAGCGTAATCGCCACAATCCGGTTCCGACATCGGCAAGCAGCTTGATGAGTTCTGCCGCCAGGTTCCCTTCAGCCGCTTCATCTTCTGATCTCGCGTTCGCGTCCGGTAGGGATGCCGGTGAGATTTTGCCGGCCAACGACTGAGCCAATTCTTCGAACAACGCGGCTTTCTCAGAAGATCGAAAGCCCGTGGCTATTCCGTCGCGTGCGAGCCCTGGCTCTCGCGCCGCCGCGGCCCGCATCTTGGGACCAACCATACCTCGATTTTTCAACCTCTTCTTACGACTCATCCTCTATATCCTGAGATTTCCAAAGCACAACTAGAAAATCACACCAGAACGCCAGCGTTTAAGCTGCTGTTCGTACTCCTCGCGTAGAGCAGGCCATTTGTTCAAGGCCTGTTCCATCAAGTCTGCCGCTTCCGGCAGTCGGCCGCGTTGCCGGGAAAGCTGAATCGCCTGGGCCACCATTTCGCGGGTCTTGGTTTCGTCAACCGGTGTGGGCGCGCCAAAGATACTCTTTGAATTCTCGGACGAAGTATTCTCCTTGATTTCACCGATACTACTGAGCGGACGCGGTTGCCAGCGTTTGAGATCGTCGAGCAATTCTCTGGCGTTCTGGTAGCGTTCGTCTTTGTTCACGGCCAGAGCGCGATAGAGAATCTGGTCCAGCGCGGAGTCGACCTGAATGTTCAAGCGACTCGGAGGAATCAAAGGCCGCTGGAAACACTTGTAATCTAGATTCTTACAATCTCCCTCCGGAGGCTCGAAAGGGAAGCGGTCGGTCAGCAGCAAATAAAGAGTAACACCCGCCGCCCAAACGTCTCCGGCGCAGGAATCGCTCATCGGATCGACAAATGTCTCCGGGGCTTTGAAGCATAACGTGCCGCGGGCACTCGCCTTGAGCATCAATGGGTTGACTTGCTTAGCAAGACCGAAATCGCTGACGCACGCGCGCAACCCCTGGGCGTCGTAACCGACGAGAATATTCTGCGGCTTGATGTCACGGTGAACGATTGGTGGATTGTCACAGTGAGCGACGTTGAGTCCGTCGCACACCTGCTTGACGATATCGACGCCGACATCTATAGGAACGAACTCGTTGCCGTACCCGCGCCAGAAGTCCTGCAAGCTTCCTCCCGCCACATACTCCATCGTGAAAAACCCGCGAGTCCCTTCGGCGGTCTCGATGATGTCGGCGTCGAAAACACGAATCACGTTTCGGTGTCCAATCTTCGACAGCATGATCGGTTCTTTGAGGGCTTGCTGCGTCTCATCCATGGTTCCCAGCAACTTGAAAACCTTCATTGCCAGGCGTCCCAGGACGCGATGCTTGACCCGATAAACTTCAGCAAACGCTCCCTCGCCGAGAAAGCGCTCGACCTGGTAACTTTCGCGTATCGCGTCTCCCTCATTCAGTAACATTCGCGGACTCCTTCGGACTAAGAAGCTGGTGCGGCTGCCTGGCATGAACACCGCGGAAACCTGGCTGAAACTAGCGACTGATTGCGGCCGGCATAAAGTAGACCAAGCGCCGGCTTTTCATGTCAATCGAAACCTCCCGATGAATGTAAGAGAGAGGCGATAGCAAAGAGTCACGATAAACCGTTTCCCCATCACTACGTGGCTGCAAAGGCTTTGGCAGGCGGAAGAATTATATCCGTCTCAAGTAATGAGTCAACCAATTCCAAACGAGTGGGTACGGTTGGGAATAGTCATTCGCGGATTCAAGTTCTTCAACCGCAACGCGGTTGCATCCTCCAGCCCAGGGTTGCCGGTCGCGGCTACCCTGGGAATTGAATTCCAACCCCAACGGGGTTGCGGCCGTTGCGGTGGCGTCGATGAATGGCGAATACAAACGCTATTCACAAGAGGCGCAACCGCGTTGCGGTTGGAGATTGTTTCTTCGATGGGGATCCCAACGTAGCCGCGACGGCAACGGCGGGGTCCCCGCGCGGGCAGCCCGCGTGGGGTGCTAGCGTTGGGCTGGAGGATGCAACCGCGTTGCGGTTGGTTTTAGCCGCGAGGCAATTCTACTTTCTAACGTTCCTGGTTCGGAAAAATGAGCACGGAGTGGCCAATTATCCTTGACTCAACTTTAGAGCGGCGTAATATCTAGCGCGGAACCCGCTCACTCTCTGGGTTTATCGTGCGTGTCAGCGCGCGGCTTGCGCCGTCTGTTTTAGAATTGAGATTGGCTTTCTGATCAGAGTTGCCTTGCGTCTACTGGGCAGCGAGATTGCTAAGTTCCGGCGAGAACAAATAAATGTTGGCTCCCGATACGATTCTAAACGATCGCTACCGCATCATTGGCCTCCTGGGAAAAGGAGGCATGGGAGCAATCTATGAAGCCGTTGATCGCGACCTCAGTTGCACCGTAGCGATAAAAGAGAATCTTGCTCTTACAGAGGAGCTTCGTTACGCCTTTACGCGCGAGGCCAAGCTGCTGGCGAACCTGCATCATCCCGCCCTGCCAAAAGTGATGCACCACTTTTCCCTGAAAGACGGACAGTTCCTCGTCATGGAGTTCATCTCTGGGAAAAACCTCGCGGAGATGTTGCTCGAGCGTAGGAACAGTCCATTCTCTCCGAAAGAAGTATTGTCCTGGGCGGATGTACTGCTCGACGTCATGATCTATCTGCATCGCGGCGATAAGCCGATAGTTCACGGCGACATTAAGCCCGCTAATCTGAAACTCTCGGCGGAGCAGACGATATTCCTGCTGGACTTTGGCCTGGCCAAGGGCAAGGCCGGACTGATGTCCAGCCTCAATACGAGTTTTCCTGTTCTCGGCTATTCGCCAAACTACGCTCCCCTCGAACAAGCTTTGAGGGCGGACGTGCGCTGGTACAACCTGCTCGCTGCGATTAGCGCTGAGAAGGCAGGGCGCATTTTGCGAGAAGGGACCGAACCACGCAGTGATCTGTTTTCGCTGGGCGCGACGCTCTATCATTTGATCACCGGCAGTTGTCCTCCTGAAGCGGCAACGCGGGCGGCGCACATTTGGGCCGGGCAGCCAGATCCACTGGTGTCAGCCAACGAACTTAATTTGCAAGTCACACCAGTCGTGGCGGATGTTTTGGCGCGAGCGATGGCCTTACGACGCGATGATCGCTTTCCGTCAGCCGTCGACATGCGAGAAGCGCTGCGCCAGGCACGGCAGTCTGTGGAAATTGAAAGAGAGACAATTCTTTCTCAGCCGTCTCCAATCGATGTCTCATCAGCCGACGGCACGCGGAAGTCGGCGATACCGGTTTCGGCGCCGACTCTCCTGGCAATGAAGTATGGAGAACTGGGAAAATGCGAAAGCTCAGTTCGATCGGTGGCCTTTTCGCCGGACGGCAGGCACCTTGCTTCGGGAAGCAACGACAACGCAGTGCGCCTATGGAACGTGCAAACGGGGGACGTGCGCGTTCTCGGACAGTGTGATTTCAGTGAGTCGGGTTTTTCCTATGTTGCTTCAGTTAGCTTTTCGTCCTGTGGCAGATACATCGCTTCGGGCAGTAGCGATCAGACCGTCCGCGTCTGGGATGTTCACGTTGACGAGATGCGTATTCTGGGAAGATGCGATGATTCGGTTTGCGCTGTGGCTTTTTCACCGAGCGGGAAGAGCATTGCTTCCGGGAGTAACGATGGCAGCATACATGTCTGGGATGTCCAAACAGGCAAGCCACGTCTGCTGGGAGAGTGCGACAGCGTAGTCTGGGCGGTGGCCTTCTCGCCTGACGGGAAAAGTATTGCCTCAGAGAGTGGGAACAGAGCTATTCAGCTTTGGGACATTGAGTCGGGCCGGATGCGCGCACTGGAAACTAACGATAACGACGTCTGGTCGGTCGCGTTCTCTTCAGACGGAATGTACCTGGCCTCGGGAAGTTGGGATCAACAGGTCCGCGTCTGGGAAGTGGCGACGGGAGTGATGCGGATTCTGGGAAAGTGTGACGGCGTGGTGCGCTCTGTCGCTTTCTCTCCCGATGGCAAGCTCCTCGCCTCGGGAAGCGATGATAACAGCGTGCGAGTCTGGGATATTCAAACCGCAGAGATGCGCATTGTCGGATCGTGTGAAGACGTTGTTTCAACCGTGGCCTTCTCGCCTGACGGCAGGAGCATCGCGTCGGGAAGCTGGGACAATAAGGTCCGCCTCTGGAAAGTTTCGTGACACCGGGTTTCTTTTCCTGAACCGTTCATCCGTACTCCTACCCTAGTCACATTGTTTGCTTCTCGCGCGGGCTGCTGAAAGCGTTGGTTTGACTTGAGTTGCTGGTGAACTAACTCCAAGAGTAATTGATTTAGATTTAGCGCGCGCGAGAGATGTATTACGAGTGCGGGTTGCCGTTCTGCGGGGCTGCAGCAATCCGAACTCCATGACTATGAAAACCGCGTTCGACATGAGGAGCTGGCACGAGACCACGCCGGAGACGAAAACGTCGGGGTGCTCGGCGTCGCGGTGGTACCACAAATAACCGAGGAGTACGACGAATGCAACCACCATCGGAGTATCTTTTGGACAGATCCTGCTCTTCTTGTTCGGGGTGTCTCTTCCAAATGAGCAGATCGATGACAAAAAAGCAGACGCCGATAAGCCAAACGTAGAGGACGTGTTTAATCGGCCTGTCCGTTGAGACACCGGCTAGGTACAAGAGAGGCGAGCTACCCCAGGCGATGATAATGACGATAGCTTTGTCAACCTTACGATCTTTTGTAAACGGAAACTTTACCGTGTAGTACAAAAGAAAGAAGCTGGTCCAGATAATCGCTCCAGCATCCCAACCTTCCGCGTGAGTTAAATAGGGCCACGGATGATCCAGCATGTGCTTTCCGAATCCGAAAAAAAGGATTACAACGAACCCGATCACGGTCACCACAAGCAGTACGCCATCCAGGAAGGTAACGCTGCGTCGGGCTGGCGCGGCCAAAAGATACTGAGGGAGGCGATTGATGGCTCCACGATTCGACGATTCGGCGCTACTATCACCATACTCGCAGAGCAGCGCAGACTTCGCGAGAAAACTTGCGGGAAGTGACGGCCAAAGAATATACCCCGCCAGATACACTAACTCGATCGCCGCGCCTACGACTAAGAGCATCCAATCGAAGGTGAGTACGGACGCGACAAGCAGGACAGTGACTGCGATAATATTAGCGGTCCTCTTGAGTCCCTCGAAAAAACGCTTCCAGAATTTAGAACGGGCCATAATACTTTCTCAACCTCCAGTCTGCTTAACTCTGTAACGAATGCAGTGTCTTCGTTCATTGTTGATTGCGACCGGCATTCAACTGCAGGCGGATGAACGTGCGTGTTCCGACATTGAGCGTTTGTGGCGCCGCGTCGGCGCTCGCTGAAGCGAATTGCTCTCGTGGACGACCGTAGTGCTCAACTAAATAGTCAATGACTTCCTTCTCGCGAGCCCGACCGATTTGGAGGGCGGTTTGGGAAGCATCTCCTGTGACTCGATCAGACTGAACGCAGAAGCAAGCCCCGGTGTGAGTTTGGAGTATGAACAAGGCGTCCTGGTTGTCGAGGATGCTCTTTGCATCTTGACTGAGATCTGCCTTGTTCGGATGGAATGCGATTGCCAGTTCGATCGTCTGCATCGGAGTCTCCTTGCCGCAATTTGGTCCCGGCAACAAACTTTTTGCGCGATAAACCTCCTTGAGGGGTTTGATGTCGCGGGCCTGGTCTGCGGCCACTGAATTCGTCATGTAACCCTGCTTCAACCAGAGGTGACTGGCCTGGCTGAAAAGGTCGTCAAAAAATGCTTTACCGCCCGACAAGCCGAACATCTCCACATTATCGTTCAACGTCGCCCACGCCGTTCTCCCGAGCAACTCCTGCGTCTTTTGCTCTCCCAGGTTTGCGAAGCCTTGCTCGTTCTGCAGAACTTTCGCAGCCAGCATCGGGTCTTTGATTGCTTCCGTTGTTCCATATAACAGCCAGCCGTCAACGAAAGCGACAATGACATCATGATGTTGTTCGATGAACTCTTTCTTCGCAACCATCACGTCGGCGATCAATTTGGTCGCTGTGGACGTGTCGATCAAGCGGTGCGCACCGGTTCGCGCCTCGAGCGCGTGTGTGACATCCGGTTCCCAGAGGGCTGCGGCGTCGACGTTCTTGCTGACGAAAAGGTTACCGGCCTCCTGCGATCCATTCGTCGTGATGCGACTCTGCCGAATTGCGTCCCTCTCGGGATCTGTCAACTTGCAGTGCTCCAGGCTGTCCTCCAGCAGCCACTGAGAGGCAGTCAGGGAGACAGCGACGCGCTTTCCCTTGAGGTCCTCGATTCGCTCAATGTCGGCACTGGCGACGATCGCGTCGCCCCCGCGAGACCAATCCACTTGCATGAAAGCTCGGGGCTGGACGCCCTTCTTCTGGAGCTCCGGAGCCTGCAGCGCCAGCGAGTCTACCGTCGACCAAATGATGTCGAGTTTGCCGTTCGCGAAGTCGCTGAGCAGTTGGGACTCGTCTTCCTGCTCCACAAACTCCACCAGCAGCTTGTGTTTGCTCCAGAAATACGAGTCCTTATTCGGTCGCAGACCGTTGTTGGCGACCAGCCCGCCAGCATAACCGGACCAGGCGACAATGCCGACGCGGAGTGGACGCCCGAGCATTCCCTCGTAGGCGCGATTGCCGCGCAGATAAACCCAAAACCCGACTCCGAGGGCCACGATGAGGATGATTCCAACGTCCAACCTCCGTAATGCAAAGCGATCTCTGAAAGAAGTGGGCTCTTCCGCAACGGCTCCCTTGGCCGCATCGGTGTTCTCCATCGCTCCTCCAATCCCTCGCTAGCGGCGAGAGTTAAGACGACTGCGTCTTGAAGTTCTGTGGATCGATAAGTTCCAAAGGCTGGTACAGGGAATACGGTAGTCGCAGGCTCTGAGGACCAGCCTATAACCCTTGTGATGTCGGCAAACGATATGACAAATCTCGCCGCCAGTCAATCATTGATTAACAGAAAACGTCAAACCGTCACATCATCTTGGTCAAGCCAGCTTAAGAATGATGTCAGTACCTCTGGTCGAGCGCTCGCTAGCTCAACTCCAACCATTCCGGGAATTGATGCCGCCAATTTGGCGGGAGTGACCTGCGGCCCCGCTCCATAAAGAAGCATCCCACCTAACTTATGACGGCGTATCAAAAGGGTTGCAGCGGACTCCCAATCATCGCTTGGCATTCCATCAATCAGAATAACCACAAGCGGACAATAATCACCCGGGTTGGTGGCGGTTCTTCGAATTAGCTCACGGTCAATAGCCCTATCCAAGACCATTAGAGCAGCGCCGAGTGCCGATTCGTCTGCCAAGTCGATGATCGGAAAGATCAATGGAAATGAAATTAGTTCGGTCAATGGCACGATCTGCCATGCGTCTGCCCCGAAAACAATAATGCTAATCCATGCCGTTTCTAGCGTCTGAGGATTGCTCTTCAAATCTGCGATTAGAGCCGTCACTCCGTTGCGGATAGCTTCGATTGGTTCTCCAGTCATGGAACTAGAACAGTCGAGTAACAGATAGATCGGCAACCTTCGACGAGCACTCAGTTCAGAATGGTCAATCGGGTTACAAACCATGGCACCTGGATACAGGCTCTAGCGATGTGAGCTGCTCATTCTTCTAGTTGGACGGACCTTCTAAGGACTGTGGCCTTGGCCCAACTTAGTAACGGTAAACTTAGTTAGGTAGACGCCTTCAGAATCTAGATCAGGCAAGCCGAGATCTCAATCGACTACGTGCGAGGGTGATATTCTCTCAAACCTTTAATGCGGTACGCCGTGAGATTGCCTTCGTGCTTCGTCGCAATGATTGTCTGTTCTGCCTCAACCAGGTTCCAGACCCATTGGTATAGTTCTGAGCTGATCAGAACTTCACCGCCGTCCGCGCCGTCGCAGTAGCGTGACGCGCGGTTGACGGTATCGCCGATGACCGTGTACTCCATGCGCTCCGCTGTGCCGATGAGGCCGTGTACGACCTCGCCGTAATGGATGCCGATGCCCAGTTCGCCGGTGCGCTTGTCGTTAGCAGCGCGTTTTGTGTTGACTTCCTTCATGGCAGCCTGCATGTCCAACGCGGATTGGATCGCGTGGAGATGTTGTTGCTCGTCTGCGTCGGGGCTGCCGAACACCGCCAGGATCGCGTCGCCGACAAATTTATCAATCGTGCCCTGATGCTTAAAGATCACGGGCACTAAGCACCCGAAGTAATCTTCGAGCATCTGCGTTACATCGTGCGGACTCATGGTCGCTGAGAGGTTTGTGAAGCCGCGTATATCCGCGAGCAGAATCGTGACTTCGCGGAACTCGCCGCCGAGACGCACTTGCCCGCGCTGCTTTAGACGCTCTCCGATCTGGGGTGAAACCAGTTTGAGCATGTTGTTTAGAACTTCCATTTGCTGCTGCCGCTCTTCGTGCAATTCGAGATTAGCCACGGCCATCGCGGCATGATGCGCAACCGCCTGCAGCAATCGCAGATCATCGGCACTAAACCCACCACCGGTGTCATTGTCCACACAGACTGCGCCGAACGTTTGGCCTCGCCAGAGCAGCGGAGCGTACATCGCAGATTCGATTCGGTATACACCGACGCTGTCGGGAATTGTTTGTTTGCTAAGAGAGATGGGCGGCCAAATAAATGCGCTGCGCTGGTCCATCGCCCTCTGGGCCATGGTCAGGCTCACGGCGGGACGGCCGACAGGTAGATGAGCCTTCAGCGCGAGCTTCCCATTTTTGTCTTTAACCAGCACTGCTCCGCGTTCAGCGCCGGGGATTACACTGATCACTCGCCCGACGATCAGTTGCAGCAGCGCATCCAATCGCGTTTCTTCTCCAAACTGCAAGGGCAGCTCGTAGAAGAGAGTGAGCCGCTGTCGGACGGAATCCAGATTAGCCACGTCGCCCGCGGTGAAGGCGGCTTTACTAGCATC